>JBBVGE010000511.1:0-210 GCA_040144665.1 Clostridium perfringens | reverse complement strand
GTAATGGAAAGACTAGAATATTAAAAATATGGGATCAATCATTAAAAACAGATAAGTATCCTAAAGATATGTTTTATGGAACTGAGTATAGTGAAGAAGAAATCAATCAAGCAATAGAACTTAATAATAGTGGCGGAGATCCATATACCATAGTTCAATCTAAAGATGAGGTAGGACATGGCACAGAGATGGCTTGTATAATAGCAGGAA
>JBBVGE010000510.1:0-216 GCA_040144665.1 Clostridium perfringens | reverse complement strand
TAATCTACATTGTCTAAGTTATCATTTTCCATGAAATCTTTAGCTGTTCTTAAAGCAGCTTCCATAACTCCACCAGTAGCTCCAAATATAACACCTGCTCCAGTGTACTCACCCATAGCTGGATCTACTTCACTGTCTTCTAATTTAGCAAAATCTATTTTAGCAGCTTTTATCATTCTAGCTAACTCTCTAGTTGTTATAACTGCATCTATATTT
>JBBVGE010000509.1:0-10413 GCA_040144665.1 Clostridium perfringens | reverse complement strand
CTCTCTATAAAGTAATATTACTTTATAGAGAGATTTTTTTATTTTGGAAAACTAATTCTATATTTTTGATAACCTTTTTTCGAACTTTTACTATATAGTTTTTCTAATAATGGCATGATATCTTGTTTTGAATCTGAAACTACTTTTCTTATCTCTAACTCAATTCCTTTATCATGTAATTTCTTAAATGCTTCTATATCTTGTTCATCTACTGATACTGCATTTGTAATTTGTTTTTTACCATATTTAAATGACATTCCCCCTATATTAACACTATTAATATCAACACCTTGATCTACCATTCTCAAAACATCTGTTGGATTTGTGAAAAGGAATAATATCTTATCATCTACATATTTAGAATCGTTGTATACTCTTATTGCTTTATCAACCCCAACAACGTGTACCTTTATTCCTGGAGGTGCTACTTGGGTTAATAAAGTCTTTCTTATTTCATCATTTGCAACCTCATCATTACAAACTATTATTCTATTACAACCTGTTTGTTTGCTCCAAATTGCAGCTACTTGTCCATGTATCAATCTATCGTCTATTCTTGCTAAAACTATTTTCATTATAAATCATCCTCCTCAGTATTTCTTAATTCTTATACCTATTTTAATAGCAAAACTCATGCCAAAGTTTATCAGAAAGCAAAAAATTTGCACAAACTAACTATAAGCCTTATAATTTGGCTATAAAAAATTTGTACAAATTTCTCATTGATACTCTTATTTATATTTCTGATACAGTTCTAATACTATATTAATATACTTCTTATATTTTTTGATACTATAATAATACCATCTCTGTAATGTAATATATCTCATCTTCACTTATCTCTAAATTTAATGATTCTTTGAATATTAAACAAGCATTTCTAATTTTATTTACTATATTATAATCAAATTTATCTCTATCATCTATATATTCTAATTCATCCTTAAGAAGTACTCTCTCTAATGCACAAGCTGTATGAAGAACTATCCTAAGTTTCATTGAATTAGTAAAGTCTCTATCCAAGCCACTCTCTAGCATTTCTATAAACTCTAAAAGAAGATTAATAATTTTATCTGGATTTAGATAAGTAATAGTTTCTTTTAAGCTATCATAACATAAATTATTTAATACAATGTCATCATGAATACTCTCTTCTATACTAATGCTTTCACCTTTAAATATATTTTCTATTATTTTTTCTCCTGTTCCTGATATCAAACTTTCAAGTGATATAAACGGAATATCCATTTTAGGATCAATAACTCCAACCACAGCTAGAACTTTATTATTCTTAGATATATTATTTATTTTATTTTCATGATCCTTTATACCTATTGGGATAACTTCGATCTTTTCCTCAGATATATTATGGACAACATCTTCAACTAATTTCTTCAATTTAATTGCAGTACCTTTACCACTAGAGCATATTGTCACTATTACACCTTTAGATTCATCATTACTGTTTTCCTTATTATTAACACTGTATCCCTTAAATGATTTTAGATATCTATATAGTCCTTCTAAATCAACATCATTTAATGATGACTTTCTTGCAGCTTCTAATACAGTAGGCGTTGATACCATATCTAACGTTCTTATTTTTATACCTGTATTTTGATAAATTATGTTACCAAAACTATTAAGAGATCCCATATCAACAAGTAGCATTACTCCCTTTCCTCTATCAATTTCTTTAACTTTTTGAGTAACCAATTCCAACGTTTCCTTAGGACTTATTTCAAGGGGCATATCAACAGCAAGTATATTTTCGCTATCAAATAATTTTATAGCTACATTTACCATACTACTTGCAGTACTACTTCCATGAGATGCAACTACAATACCAATCTTTCCATTAACATCAGTTTCTTCTATTGATGTTAATAGTAAAGTTATATATGTAACCTCTCCAGTTGGAATTGTAGTCTTAAAATATTGCGATGCCCTTTGGCATATCTCTTTTGATAATTCATATTCTTTTGGATAATCTGCTATAAGTTCCTCCATCTGTTCATAATCCGGCTCTACATTTTTATTTAATCTATTAAAAAATGCACTCATATGCAGGCTCATAGCATAAATAAATCTTTCATTATATTTTCTTCCAAGCCTCTCTTCAGCTAAATCTTTAATTTGCTCAACAAAAGCTATTATATTTTCATCAACTATTTTTAATAAACCCTGTCTTGAATATTTATCATTTTTTAATTTATCATAGAAGCATCTTATATGAACTGTTATATCAGTTGTAATAAATTTATTTATTGCATCTTCATCCATACCTTCTTCTCTAAGTATAGAGGCCTTATCCTCTATTATCTTATATAAATTAAATGGTGGCTCATAATTACTATATTCTTCAAGTTTTATTATGTTTTTTTCTGGGTTTATTATAAGTTCTGATGGTATTATATTTAATATCTCTTCTTTTTCTTTTATTTTAGAGCTTACTCCAATAAGTCCACTTTGTATGTTGTTTGGCATCATTTTCAAATTAATATCAATATATCCATCCTTATTTATACTGTTTAAAAATCCTTTAGCACATAAAAGTTGTATATTAGATTTTAATTGTCCTATATTACCAAAGGTTGTACTACCTATAAGAGCCTTTATTCCTTCAACAGATATTTTTATTGGCTTATTTACTCTAACAGCCTCATTATGTAATAAATGCTTTATTATATCTATCTTATCTCTAACAGATCTCTCTTCAAAACTTGGTATTCTAACCGTCATTGGAATTCTTCTAACAAATGTATTAAGAAGTGCTGATGATGGATCTTCAGTTGTAGCTCCAATAATTAATACATTCGCTTTTCTTTTTCTTTCAGTCTCTCCTAGCTTATTATATGTACCTGTATCCATAAAATAAAATACCATTTCTTGTCCCTCAGGAGGTAATCTATGTATTTCATCTAAAAATAGAATTCCACCATCTGCCTTTTGAACTATACCATCTTTTTCAGTATCAGCTCCCGTAAAAGCGCCTTTAACATGTCCAAATATATGTGATAACAATAGTTGTGGATTATTGTAATAATCTGCACAATTGAACACTATAAATGGTGAATCTTCCTTCAATCTACCTATATATTTTGCATAGCTATACATTCTATTTGCAAACAAGCTTTTACCAACTCCGGTTGGTCCTAATATTAATGTATGTAATCCATTTGGAGGATAAATTATAGCAGCCTTTGCTTGTTCAATTTGTGTCTTTAAGCTAGTATCATATCCTATAAGGTAATCAAAAGGTGACTTTTCCTCTTCTTTCTCTACTGTCTTAGAAATTAATGATTTTATATCATCAATTTCTATAATATCTTCAGAAAGTCTTACATCAAATATCTTTTGAAAAATTTCTCTATCAAAGTATTTAACTGGCCTACATTTAATCTTTATTACCTTTTTATTTCTGCAAAGCTCATTTAGTTCTTTACTTACATTGTTTCTTAATATATTAAGTTTATCCCCTATGTCTTGTGCACTTATTCCTATATTTTCGTTAAGATCTTCTTTTGTGTATCCTAAACAAACTTCATTTAGGTAACTATAGATTTTTTCTATTCTCTTCAAGCATAGTCCACCTTTCTTTAAATAAAAGTTATACTTAAATCGATTGTAACCTTGGATATAATACTTTTCAATTTAATCGTAAAATTTATAAATTATTTTACTATTTGTTAACATATTAGTCTTACATTATGTAAAGTTAGTTTTAATAATATAATTATATTTATCTAAATTAGATTTTATATCCTTTGTAAATTCTATATGTTTTGTAAATACTATATTTATTATAGATTATATCTAATAAGCTTTTTAAAATTGTTATATAAATATAGCAAAACATATACTACTTACATATTAAATATAGTAATAGCACTAACTAAGGAGGAGTACAAAATGAATATTAATCCACTTGTTGGTATATCTGCATCTTTAATTATTGATACTTCAGAAAAAATGCCCGGTCGTAGAATTGTTTCACTAAGTGAAAGTTATATTAATGCAATTTTATATTCAGGAGGAATACCTTTTGTTCTGCCAATAACTAATGATATAAACATTATAAAAAACTATGCTAAACTTCTAGATGGTCTACTTCTTTCTGGTGGTTATGATGTTAATCCTCTAAACTACTTTGAAGATCCTAATTTTAAACTTGGTAAAATACTAAATGAAAGAGATGACTTTGAAATTAAACTAATAAACGAATTTGAAAATTTAAATAAACCTATACTTGGTATTTGTAGAGGAAGTCAAATATTAAATGTGGCCCATGGTGGAACAATATATCAAGATATATCATTAATAAAAGGAAGCTTTATTAAACATGATCAAGATGCCTTTGAATATGATGGAACTCATAGAGTAACTATAGAAGATAGTAGTAAATTAAGCAGGATACTTGGAAAAAATATTTTAGTAAATTCATATCATCATCAATCTATAAAAAAACTTGGAACAGGTTTTAGAATAGCAGCAATGTCTGCTGATAATGTTATAGAAGCAATTGAGAATGTAGATGGTTCCTTTAAACTTGGAATTCAGTGGCATCCAGAAATGATGTTTGATAAAAATAAGGATATGAATAATATATTCAAATACTTCCTCCTTCAGTGTAAAAATAATAAATATAACTAATTATAAATACTACAGAGCAGTGTACATACTTAATTCTGCACACTGCCCTTTTAATATAAATATACAATGCTATAATTTATATTAATTACATTTAATCTTCATATTTTTCTCTTTCTATTTCATCTAACTTCTCTTGAAAGTCTTTTTCTATCTCTTTAATTTTAATATTTATCTCTGTTATTTTATCCATACAATCATCTATATCTAAAATTAAGTTTTTAACTTTCTCATCATCCATTGATATTTCATTTTTAAATTCTTCTACAAACATAACTCCAATTTTTTCATTATTTTTTCTAATATTTCTATTAAGATCATCAATCTCATCTTTTAAATCTCTTATTTTCATATTAGTTTCTATCTTTAATGCAGTACTCTTTGATAGTGATGTTATATTTTTTGTAGCAGTATCAGCTAATTCTTTCATACTATCTAAAAAACTCATATTTATCCCTCACTTAAATCAACTTCTACTTTTATTATATAATCGTAAAATTATTTTGTTTATATAATCAATGCTAAGATATAATATTTAGTTTTAATTAGTTATGTTAATATTTTTTAGTTATATTTTTTGTTAGATTTTAGTACATATTTATATATACATCTTTATTAAAAATTTAAATGAGTTACTATTATTAAAAATAAGTTTATTTATAATTTCCTTTGGAGGTGTACTAATATGCTTAAAAATTATTATTTACTAGAACCAGATACAAGTTTAAAAACAAAATGTGATATTGAAAATTATTGTATGGATTTTTTTCAAAAGCTTAAACACAAAGTTAAAATTCTTGATAAGTCTAGTACCTTTAAAATTTATATAAAGGTAGATAACACAAAGTATTCAGTACAGCAAAGAGTATTAGATTCTAAATCCTCTTTGCATAAATTGCCTATAAGTGATAGCTTTCCTTCTATAATAGGAAATCAACAATTAATAATAGAAAAAATATAGATATAAATTAAAAAAAGATAGCATGTTAGGGATACATGCTATCTTTTAATGTGTGTGGTTGTTTAGATGAATTAATTAATTAGTTATAATTAAATTACATTTCGTAGAACATCTTCATGTCGTCTTCTACGTTTGTAATTCCTCCTATACCAAAGTTTTCAACTAATACCTTAGCTACATTTGGTGAAAGGAATGCTGGTAATGTTGGTCCTAAGTGTATGTTCTTAACACCTAAGTGTAATAATGATAATAATACTATTACAGCTTTTTGTTCATACCAAGCTATGTTATATGATATTGGTAATTTATTTACATCGTCTAATCCAAATACTTCAGCAAGCTTTAATGCTATTACTACTAATGAGTATGAGTCATTACATTGTCCTGCATCTAATACTCTTGGAATTCCGTTTATATCTCCAAGGTCTAATTTGTTGTATTTGTATTTAGCACATCCTGCTGTTAATATTACAGCATCCTTTGGTAATTTTTCTGCAAATTCAGTGTAGTAGTTTCTTGATTTAGCTCTACCATCACATCCTGCCATTACGAAGAATCTCTTGATTGCTCCAGTTTTAACAGCATCAACAACTTGATCAGCTAAAGCTAAAACTTGGTTATGAGCGAATCCACCAACGATTTCTCCTTTTTCTATTTGAGTTGGAGCTTCACATTTCTTAGCAAGTTCTATGATTTGTGAGAAATCCTTCTTACCATCTTTATCTGCTTCTATATGAGCACATCCTTCATATCCAACTGCTCCAGTTGTAAATATTCTACCTCTGTATGAATCTTGAACTGGTGTAATACAGTTAGTTGTCATAAGTATTGGTCCATTAAATGAAGCAAATTCTTTGTTTTGTAACCACCAAGCATTTCCGTAGTTTCCTGCGAAATGATCATATTTCTTAAATTCTGGATAGTATTGTCCAGCAAGCATTTCACCGTGAGTATAAACATCTACTCCAGTTCCCTTAGTTTGTTCTAATAACATTTCTAAGTCTTTTAAATCATGACCTGAGATTAATATACCAGGGTTATTTCTAACTCCGATATCAACCTTAGTTATTTCTGGATGTCCATAAGTTCCTGTGTTTGCAGCATCTAATAGAGCCATTCCATCAACACCAAACTTACCTGCTTCTAAAGCTAACGCTGTTAGTTCATCAGCTGTTAATGAATCATTTAAAGTTTGAACTAATGCTCTTGCCATAAATGCATGTATTTCTTCTTTATCATATCCTAAGTTCATAGCATGCTTCATGTAAGCTGACATACCTTTTAATCCATATACTATAAGTTCTCTTAAACTTCTTACATCTTCATTTTCTGTAGCAAGTACTCCTACGCTTGAAGCCTTGTCCATCATTTCTTCTTCTGTAGTTGCAGTCCAAGTTGCACATCCGTGGAAGTCATCTCCTACAGGATTTCCACCAGCAGCTTGTACCTTTTCTTTTAATTCTTCTCTTAATACTAAAGTTTCTTTAACTCTCTTTTCGATTGCTTTAAAGTCAAAGTTAGCATTTGTTATTGTAATAAATAAGTTTTCTGTTATGTATTTATCAACCTTATTATCGATAACTCCTACTTTTCTTCCTTCATTTGCTACTGTAGCTAGTCCCTTTGTTACGAATACTAAAAGGTCTTGAATTTTTGCTACATCTTCAGTCTTACCGCAGACACCTCTTACAGTACAGCCTTTGCAACCTGCTGTTTCTTGACATTGAAAACAAAACATTGACATTCTAATTTCCTCCTCTTTTTAACTCTTAAATTTTATATTTATATTTAATTTCTAGATGATTCTTATGTTTATGTTACTTAGTATTGTAAGCAACTCGCTTACAATACTGAGTATACTACTAAGATATAAATTCTTCTGTAACATTAGTTACTATTTAAAACTTTTTAAAATTTACCTAATACTTTTCATTTAATTTACATGTTTTCTAAATAATATCCTTTGGTGTGAAGCTACAGTATCCTATTTCATCACATCTCTTTTTCATATCATCCCAAAGCTTAGAGTCATTTATACTATCTATTGCTGTAGGATATAATATTGTATTTTCTTTAAATATATGGTCTCTTAAATTAAATATTAGGTAAGCTGTTAACTCTTGTAATCTTTCTTTAAAGTCATCAAATGGTATATACTCTACACAATTTAATAACTCTTTAATAGCCCTCTTCTTACCTCTTAAATCATCGTGTTCCATTCTCATAATTCTAGTTGGACCAGTAATGCCATCACTCTCTAATTCAACAAATAAAACATCTTCTTCTCTCTTATGATGGAACTCAGCATCTAATATATTATCTATAACAACTTTTAACTCATCTATATAATTTTCATGATCCCTTATAGAATCTAACTTTTGAACTTCACTATTTAACTCTTCTAATCTAGTTAAGAATTCTAATATTTTATCATGTTCAACAATAAGTGTATTAATAACATGCCCAACTTCTAATTTACTTTTTATCTTTTCAAGCTCATCTTTTAAGACTTCCATATGTATATCACATAAGTGTCTTAAATCACTAGGATTCATCCCTTCATCAATTAAATTTTGTTCTGCTATAGATAATTCTATAGGATCTATATTTTTAACTATTTCTAATGCTTCTTTTCTTAACTCAGGTGATATATTTCCTGTATTTAATTTTCTTAAAACCGCTGTTAATTCATTGATTCTTTCTTGTTTCATTTTATTAACCTCCTTATTTTAAATAGCCTTATTTCTTATATATTTATATCTCTACTATTAGTCAATCTTAAATTATCTTAAATAAAATACTATTTTCCTTGTGTATATGGATAAATAAATCTTTTTCTAATTCGTCTATCTTTCTATATACTAAGTTGAATGTAGTACAAGCTCCTGCTGGTGCCTTATATCCATTTGTTTCTCTATAAAGATCTTGAAGTATATGTCCTGCCCCTGTATGTTCCTTTTCAATTACTCCAACAAACTTCATTATTGAATCTCTTAACTCTTGAGATGGATTTTTAAAGTATTCCTTCATCATAGGGAATAACTCTTCCTCTTCCTTAATTAAATGTTCCTCAAGTTCTATTTTTAATGCTCCAAATAGTCTATGCACTGTTTTTAATTCTTCTCCGCTATGATGATAATGTACTTTTAATATCTTTAATAATAATTGGTCTATTTCTATAAGTTCTCTATATGTAAAAGCATGATGTATATCAACTATATTCTCTATTAATTTATTTGGATCTTCTTTTCTCCAATCTATATATGCTTCCTTTGAATTTAAAAATTCATCATATGCTTCATTTATTTTATTTAAAAATCCTATTGCTTCTATTTCTTTTTCTGATAATGCATTCTCAAGTGTTATATCTCCATGACAGCAATAATCTATACCCTCTTTATTAAAAATCCTTGCAGCACCTGGGAATTCAGCTACTATTTCACCTAATTTTTGTTCTTTATTTAACTTATTCATCAAAACCTCTCCTTACTTCCTAACTTATTATTTTTCGTCTCACAATGATTAAATTCTAATTTAATTCTTATTAATTTAATATGATTTGAATCAAAAATTTTTATTTTTTAATTTTTATGTTTTTAAATTTTAAAAATAAAGTATATAAAAAAGAAATTAGATTAAATTAATCTAATTTCTTCATTAATAGTATTATTAAAAACAAGAATTTTATTCTGATAAATCTTTCAGTATATCTATATCTTTTACTATTATTATTTTATTTCCCTTTAAACTTATTATATCTTCACTTTCAAATTTAGAAAGTTTTCTACTTATCGTTTCTCTAGTAACACCACAATAGTTAGCCATATCCTCTCTGTTTATAGGAAGTTCTATATGTATATTATCATCAACTAGTTTTCCGTACTTCTCTGAAAATTCTAAAAGCATACTTGCTATTCTTGCTTCTATATCCTTTGTTGCAAGTACCTTTGCTAAATCCTCTGTCTCTGCAAGCCTATGTGCTAACTCCTTTAATATTTTCATTGATATTCCAGGATTTTGGTTTAATATACCTTCTAAATTAGCTCTTGATAATGTGCATATCTTTGCATTATTTATTGCAGTTGCTGTAAAACTGCTTGCTATATCATCAAATAAATTTGTTTCACCAAAGAAATCTCCTTTAGTTAATATATGCAGTATTTGTTCTTTTCCATCTCTCGTCATTTTTGAAAGTTTAACTTTTCCATCTCTTATAAGAAATAAATTATCAGATACCTCACCTTCCCTACAAAGTACTTCTCCTTTTATATACTCTCTTCTAATTACCATTTTAATTATATTCTGTAGCTCTGAATCTGATAATGCTGAGAATATTGATATATGTCTTGCACATATTGGTTCACCTTGATTGCAGCCATGACAATTACAATTTTCCTTCATTATATACCTCCTAATTAATTTTTTATCTTTTTTACGTATATTTTTTATTATATTTTATATAATAACACTCTTAAAATTTTTTTAAAATTAAAAACTGTAGATAACGTCATATTTAACATTATCCACAGTTAATTAAAATATTATAATTTCTTCTTAGTTAATATGATTAAGCCCCCCATTAAACTAATTGCTCCAAATATCGATGCAACTCCATCTTTTCCAGTTGATGGTATCTTAGAATTATTATTTTCAACTTCATTTATAGAACTTTGTGGTTTTTTATTTGATTCATTTTTATCTGAATTCCCCCCATTAGGTTTTGTTTCTTCTGGTTTTGGCTCTTCAGGCTTTGGCTCCTCCGGTTTTGGTTCCTCTGGTTTTGGTTCCTCTGGTTTTGGTTC
>JBBVGE010000508.1:0-295 GCA_040144665.1 Clostridium perfringens | reverse complement strand
CTTAAATATATCAGAGTTCTTAAATGCTTGTTCATTAGTTATAATGGAGCACTGTGGTGGAGCATCAGGTCCAATATGGGGATCAGCTTTCAGAGCAGCAAGTAAAAATGTTATAAACAAAGATGAATTAACAGTTAAAGATTTTGCAGAAATGATGCAAGAAGCAGTATTAGGAATTCAAAAAACTGGAGAGCGTTCATTTGGAAGAGGAGCTGTAGTTGGTGATAAAACATTAATAGATGCTTTAGTACCTTGTGCAGATTCTTGGACAAATAGTGCTGAAGAAGGATTAAGT
>JBBVGE010000507.1:0-693 GCA_040144665.1 Clostridium perfringens | reverse complement strand
AGCAAACCACCCGTTTTACGGGTGGTCATGATTTTATAGAAAAATTTAAATTATAAATTTAAAAAAACTATTTACAATGGATAATTATTATTATATAATAATGACTATAGAAAATAAAACAAATAAAACACCTATACAAACCCTATAACAAAAGTAAAATTGTGTGTGAATTAAATAGAGAGAATAGAGGAGAGATTAATAATGAAGAAATTTGTATGTTTAGTATGTGGATATATCCATGAAGGAGAAACTGCACCAGAAAAGTGTCCAGTATGTGGAGTAGGTGCTGATAAATTCAAGGAACAAGTTGGAGAAATGGCTTGGGCTGATGAACACAGAATCGGAGCTGGAAAAGATGTAGATCCAAGAGTTGTAGAAGGATTACAAGCAAACTTCATGGGAGAATGTACAGAAGTTGGAATGTATCTTGCAATGTCAAGACAAGCAGATAGAGAAGGATTCCCAGAAGTTGCAGAAGCTTATCAAAGAATAGCATTTGAAGAAGCAGAACATGCTGCAAAATTCGCAGAGCTTTTAGGAGAAGTTGTTGATGCTGACACAAAGACAAACTTACAAAAGAGAGTAGATGCAGAATTTGGAGCTTGCCAAGGAAAGAAAGATTTAGCAACTTTAGCTAAACAATTAAACTTAGATGCAATCCATGATACAGTTCATGAAATGTGTAAAGATGAA
>JBBVGE010000506.1:0-6542 GCA_040144665.1 Clostridium perfringens | reverse complement strand
AACTTTATTCTATTTGTTATATATTATATATAACAAATAGAATATTATAGGGGGATTTATATATGTTAACTATAAAAAAATTTTATAAATACTATAAGAGTAATAAACCAGCGGTGAAAAATTTATCTTTAGAAATAAAAAGTGGAGATATATTTGGATTTATTGGTCATAATGGTGCAGGAAAGACGACTACTATAAAATCGATTGTTGGGATACTTGATTTTGAAGAGGGGGAAATACTTATAGACGGTATATCAATTAAAGGAAATCCAATGGAATGCAAAAAGAGAATTGCATATATACCAGATAATCCAGATCTTTATAATTCACTTACGGGAATACAGTATTTAACTTTTATTGGAGATATATATAAAGTCTCTAAAAGAGATAGAGAAGAGCTTATAAAGTTATATGCAGATACTTTTGAAATTACAAAATCTTTAGGGGATTTAATATCATCATATTCACATGGAATGAAGCAAAAACTTGCTATTATATCTGCACTTATTCATAAACCAAGACTACTTGTATTAGATGAACCTTTTGTTGGGTTAGATCCAAAGGCGGCGCATACATTAAAGCAGATAATGAAAGATATATGTAAAGATGGTGGAGCAATATTTTTCTCAACACATGTATTAGAAGTAGCTGAAAAGTTATGTAATAAGATTGCTATAATTAAGGATGGAGAAATTGTAGCGAAGGGAGATATAGATAAAGTTAAAGGGGATAATTCTTTAGAAGATTTATTTATGGAGTTGATTGATAATGAGTAATTTAGGTATTCTTTTAAAATATGATTTAATAAATTCTTATGAGCTTAATTCTATATTAAATAGAGGAGACAAGAAAAAGTTTTATAAAACTTTAGCTTTTATAATCTTAATGATAGTTGGAGTAGGAGCTTTTGGATCTACAGTTTTTATGTATTTTAATTTTATGGTGGAGCCTTTAAAGAGTATGAATATGCTTAATATCATAGTAGCTCAAGGCTTTATAATGTCAGTATTTATAATACTTGGAACATCAATATACAAAGCTCCAGGATTGATATTTGGAATAAAAGATTATGATACACTAATATCACTTCCTATAAAGCCATGGATAATACTATCTGTAAAGCTTATTAATTTAATATTAGTAAACTATGTATTTATGGCAATTTCACTGATACCAGCATTAATAGTCTATTTTATAAATACTAAAGTTACATTTATTATGATATTAAATGCTTTCATAATGTATCTTTTTATTCCATTAATTCCAATAGCAATTGCTAGTATATTTGGATTTATATTCACTTATATTTCATCAAAAGTAAAGCATAAAAATATTTTTTCTATAATATCAGTCTTTATTATAATTCCAGCAATACTTTTTATATCTTCAAATACGGAATCTATAATAAGTTATATAATTAAGAATGCAACAAGTATAAATGATATTTTAAATAGGATATATCCAACTGTAAAATATTATTTAGATGGAATAGTAAATATAAGTTTTAGTGGAGTTTTAAAATTTAGTGCTATATCAATTGGTATATTCATATTATTCATCATTTTATTGAACAAAGTATTTGTAAAAATAAATTCAAATCTTTTAGAAAGTTATAAAAAGAATAACTTTAAAATGAAGGAACTAAAAGAGCATGGTATAGTAAGAACACTATTAAATAAAGAGGTAATTAGATATATTTCAAAACCAATTGTTGTATTAAATACATCAATAGGTATGGTTTTATATCTAATAATGACAATAGGAGTATTATTTGTAGGAGATAGTTTTATAGGAATGATTTTCGAGATTGATACAACAAAAGAATTAATACCATTAATATTAATAGTAGCTATATCCTTACTTGTTGCATTATCAAACACAACATCATCATCTATATCTTTAGAAGGAGATAATTTTTGGATTTTGAAGTCACTACCAATAGATCCAATGGATATATTTAAATCTAAGATACTTTTAAATATTGCTATTACAATAATACCAATTTTAATAGGTGCACCAATGCTTATAATTAAATTAAATTTAAGTATCATGGAAGGGATGTGGCTGTTATTTATACCAATATTAGTTGTATTTTATATATCTCAAATGGGACTTATAATAAATCTTATATTTCCAATGATGATATGGACCTCAGAAGTAGTTGTTGTAAAAAGAAGTGCTTCAGTGGTTATAGCCTTATTAATAGGTGGATTAAGTATTGCAATACCTTCATTTGTCTATTACTGGTTTAATATAAGTAATGTAAATATATATTTAGCAATAATATCAAGCATACTAATTATATTTAATATTGCTTTATATAAATCATTAAAAGGATTTGGAAAGAGTAGATTAGAAAAAATATAAATAAAAATATATCTTAAATATATTTAGAGACATCATTTTGGTGTCTCTTTTTTCTTACATAAATGAAAGGATAACGTAATGAAGTTAAATATGAGATTTACTTTGTCAAATCTATAATAATAGTATAGAAAGCGACAAGTAAACAAACTTAAGGAGAGATGTTCTATGAAATATTTCATTATAGACAGAACAAGAATGCTTTTTGGAATTATAATTTTAATATTTTTATTAATTATAGCTTTAGGACAATATAATCAGAATTTAACAATAAATAATAAATTAGTGGAGGGAAGAGTGAATATGATTAGAAAAAATAAAAACTATGTAAAGATAGAAAATATAGATAAAAAATTTTTAAAATCAATGATGGCTATTGAAGATCATAGATTTTACAATCATGGAGCTCTTGACTTTATTTCAATTGCAAGAGCGACTTTAAATAACATAAAAGCTAGAAGAGTAGTAGAAGGTGGAAGCACTATAACTCAGCAATTAGCTAAAAACTTGTATTTATCAAATGAAAGAAGTTTTAAAAGAAAATTTAAAGAATTATTTTTTGCAATACAATTAGAGAGGCAATATACAAAAGATGAAATTTTAGAGTTATACGTAAATTCAATATCCTTTGGAGATGGCTATGTTGGAATAGGTGAAGCTGCAAATGGTTATTTTGGAAAAGATGCTAGCAATTTGACTTTTGATGAAGCTACACTTTTGGCAGGATTACCTCAAGCACCTAGTTTATATGCGTTAAGTAAAAATAATGGACTTGCAAAAAAGAGACAAAAACAAGTTATAAATGCACTAGAAAGATACAATAAAGAAGTAGAAATAGAGTCTGTATCAATGGGACAAGTAGAAAAATATATAACAGGATTTAATGGGGTAGTACCTAATTTATAGGAGGCATAAGATATGAAAAATAAAAAAGATTTTAAAGAAAATAAAGAAAAGCAAATGAGATTTTGGAATATGTTATTTAATTATGACCGCTGGAGTATGGGGATTATGTATATAGATTAATTATATGTAAAAGTAAAAAAAGAGAATAGAATTGCTCAAATTACTTATCAAAATCAAATGGGAAAACCTTAGAAAATAAAGTAGGGAATTATATTATAAGAAATAGTATAGATAAGAATTATAAAGTTAATATGAGAGCTTATGTAAAAGAATATTATACAAAGAAAATATAAACTAGAGAAAAGATATATATAATAGTATATTTAACATTTAATATATAATAAATATAAACTATACTAAGTTTAGAAGGAGAGTTTAATCTTAACTTTAAGCTTAGTGTTTTTTATAGGGATAAGTATGGTATAATCAAATGGGAAATTTTAACAAATAGGTTGAATGCATTTTACTAGTTATTTAAATGTAGTAAACTTATAAAGAAGTTATTTTAAGTTCATATAATAAGCATTTTAAAATAACTTGACTATAATAGTTATTTTATAATTTTACATAATTAGTAATATAAAATTGGAGGAATTAAATGGTTATTAAGAGTTTTAGTGAATTAAATGACTATGAAAAAGATAAAGTTCTTTTATTTATAGATAGAAAAGATTGTAACACTTGTTTTTCAGAAATGGAAAAGATGTTTAATAATAAAATTTATAATTATGGAAATGGGATTATTATAATATTCAATAATAATGTTGTAGTAGGGATGGGGAGAGCTGTCTTACAAGAGATACCTATATATGGGAGTGCATATATACATTTTTTAGATGTATTAGATGAAGTAGGTAATAAAAAAGATATAATAAGAAAGCTAATAAATAGACTATATAGTAAATGTGAGGAGTGTGGAGCTACAAAAATACTATTAGGCTTTAGAAAAAAGGAAACTTTAGAATTATTAAATGAATTAAATTTTGGTGTAGATTATGAAGCTAAAATAATGTATTTGAAAGATATGAGGAAAAAAAATAAAATTCTTCATATTGAAAGTCTTAATGAAGATAATAAACTTGAATACATGAGACTTTATAATAATGCATTTAATAATATGCCACATGGAGCTTCATTAGATGAGGAGGAATTAAATGAATTTTTAAATAACACTCATCAAAGTAATTATTATTTTATAGTTTCAAATGAAAATGAAAACTTAGGAGTATTAAATATTACAATTAATGGTAATAAGGGGACTTTTGATATTGGATTAAGTGAGGAATATAGGGGGTGTGGATACGGAAAACAATTATTAGAAACTGCTATAGATTTTTTAGAAAAGAAAGATATATACAAAATCTATTTAATAGTTATTGAAATAAATGAAATAGCTTATAATATGTATAAGCAAAGAGGATTTGAAGAAGAAAAAGTATTAAGCTTTTGGTCTATACTCAAGGAGTAGACATTAAAACTTTATAATAAATAAAAAGATAATCTTATTTAAGCACTAATTATTACATTAGTGCTTTTTATTTTGAATATTTAGAACCTAAAAATATAAAAAAGCAATAAAAAATATTAAAAAGGCGTATAGTAATTTTATCCATGTTATATACTAGAAAACCTATTAGGGGGTAGCTATACAGCCAAAGTGTATAAAATTTAAGCTTGGAAAAACAGGATAAATTTTATTGTAAAGTAGTATATATCAATCAATAACAATGATTTACCATGAATAAGATAGCAAAAGTGTGTTATAACTTTAAGTGTTAGCATTAGAAAAAGTAAAAAGTACTTTAACTAATAAGATATTGGGCTCAATGTAAGAGGCCAAAAAAATAAAAAGGAGTGGTACAGATGAAAAACAAACTAATTGCTATGTTAGTAACAGCTACATTATTAGGAGGTGTTGGTGCAAGCGCTTATGCAACAATTGGACAAGGTGCAAAAAATGAAGTTGCACAAACACAAGCAACAAAAGGATATCAAGATGAAATCCTTCAAGCTAATAGTGATAGCAATATTAAAGCTACAGAATTATGTAGTCCACAAATTAAAAAAGTAGTAAAAGAAGATTCAAAGGATAGTTCAAATAAGATTACTTATAAGAAAGAAAAAGTTTCAAATAATGCAAAAAGTGGTGAATCAAAAGCTAGTAAAAATGTAGAAAAGAAAAAAGAAGCTACTAACACTACAAATAATCAAGAAAAAACAGGTTCGTCATCTAATAAAAAAACAGTTTCAGATAATAAAAATACTTCAAGTAACAAAGGTGGACAAGTATCAACAGCTAGTGATAAATTTATGGCTCAAGTAGAACAAAAAATATTTGAGAAAGTTAATGCAGAAAGATCAAAAGCAGGAGTTCCTGCATTATCATATAATAAAACTATGGAGAAATATGCTAGAATAAAATCTCAAGATATGGGAGATAGAGGATATTTTGATCATAAAGATCCAGAAGGAAATCTTATAACTGCTAAAATGAAAAAGGACGGAGTAAGTTATAGAGCTTGGGGAGAAAATATTGCATATATTGGTGGAGTATCTGATGCTGATGCTTTAGCAAATCAATTTATGACTAACTGGATGAATTCATCAGGTCATAGAAAGAATATACTATCAAGTAATTTCTCAGGAATTGGTGTAGGTGTTTATAAAGCTGGAAATAAGGTATATGCAACACAAGAATTTTATAAATAATGATATATTTAAGTTTATATAAAGTGGTAGTAAGTTATTAGTTAATATATTTAAAAGGTTTGTAAAGTAAGTTTGCTATACATTTTTATAAGGGAAGAGATATTTTATATCTCTTCTCTTAATTTTTTATAAAAGTATATTAAAAAGCACTTTAATAAGAAGTATATGGAAATTAAGAGTCGGAAAAATTAATTAATATCTTTATCAATCAATAAAATAAGACATAATAAGGATCCATTTTTCAAATTTAAGCATAACATGTAAAGAGTAGACTCTTTTCTGTTTATAATGCTTTATTAAATATTAAAATATGCGGGAGAGTGTATTATGTATTATAGTAATAAAAATAGAAGAAGAAGTGAAGATAGATGTAGCACCGGAGGATCTAATTTTGATGAAGAGTGCATTAAGATAATAAATGAATGTTGTTGTTGCAATTGTGGATGTGGACATAAATGTAAATGTCCAACAGGACCAACAGGACCAACAGGAGCAACAGGACCAACAGGACCAACAGGGCCAACAGGAGAAACAGGAGCAACAGGAGAAACAGGAGCAACAGG
>JBBVGE010000505.1:0-269 GCA_040144665.1 Clostridium perfringens | reverse complement strand
GAGTTCAAAGGTGAAGAGTTATTAGGTATGGAATACGAGCAATTATTACCATTTGTAACTCCAACTGAAGGAAAAGCTTTCGTAGTTGTTCATGGTGACTATGTAACTTTATCAGATGGTACTGGTATAGTTCATATAGCTCCTGCTTATGGTGAGGACGATAACTTAATAGGAAAGCAAAATGGATTAGCATTCTTAAACTTAGTTGATTTAAGTGGTAACTTTGTAGAAGAAGTAACTCCATGGGCTGGAAAATTCGTTAAGAAATG
>JBBVGE010000504.1:0-437 GCA_040144665.1 Clostridium perfringens | reverse complement strand
CTATAGCCTTCTACATTAGCAACTATATAACTACACTCATAAGCTTTTTGATATGCCTTTGTAGCATTAAAGCAGTTTATATAATAAATACAAAAGAGCCTTTGCTTATCAGTAAGTTCAGTATTATCTAACACCTCTTTTACTTCATCTTCAATAGGCTCTTTAATATCTTTTTTTATACTATTATTTTTCTTATTTTCTTTTGCAACGTTGCATTTGTTTTTACGTTGCGTTGCACTTTCCCAATTATATCTTTTCTTCCAGCTTCTAACCGTTCCTTCTGCAACATCTAATTTACTCGCTATATCTTTTAACATGTATCCTTGCTTATATAGCTCATAAGCTTTATTTACTTTTTCATTTGGTGCTCTAGCCACTTCATTACTTCACCTTCTTTCAAAATAAAAAACACCCATATTTCTATGAGTGCTTTTGGT
>JBBVGE010000503.1:0-263 GCA_040144665.1 Clostridium perfringens | reverse complement strand
CCCTTAACTGCGATTACAGTACCTAAATTAGTTTTTCCAAAGTAAGCTACAAATTGAGCTGCAAAGAATACTAATACTATATATGATCCCATTGTAGACATTGTCTTGCCCATTTCACCAATTATATCTTTATCACTCTTTATTTTTCCTTCACCTATTCCATATCCAACACCTGCTAGTAAGAATACAAATGCGATAGAAACAACTATTGAGTTCATAAATGGTGAGCTTAATATTTCTCCTGTTTCAGGATTTCTTAATAT
>JBBVGE010000502.1:0-224 GCA_040144665.1 Clostridium perfringens | reverse complement strand
ACAACATACTCCATTAATTCTTCTGGATGAGTTGATCCACAATTTTCATTTATATTAGTTCCATCTGGATTATCATTTATTACAAATATTTCTGCTCCTAATTCTCTGAAAGCTCTAACAGCAGCTTCGTGAGATGCACCATTTGCACAATCTAAAGCTACTCTTAATCCTTCTAAAGATATTCCTATTGTATCTTTAGCAAAGCTTATATAATCTTCTAAAGC
>JBBVGE010000501.1:0-287 GCA_040144665.1 Clostridium perfringens | reverse complement strand
GTTTGTCTGGATTTACTGGCTTATCAGGATCAACTGGTTTATTTGAATCATCAGGGTTTATTACAGGTGGTAAATCCACATTTCCATCTAATCCCTTTACAGCAACCTCGTATATTCTAGCTGCAGAGTCTGCACCTTGAGTTGGCTGAATAA
This sequence comes from Clostridium perfringens, assembly GCA_040144665.1. Classification (GTDB taxonomy): domain Bacteria; phylum Bacillota; class Clostridia; order Clostridiales; family Clostridiaceae; genus Clostridium; species Clostridium perfringens_A. Next base: position 134 of record JBBVGE010000501.1, on the reverse strand, counting down.
TATTTAATCTAACATATCTAGCTTTAGTAACAGGGAAAGCATCATTGCTTATAGCCTTTGTATTATCATCTACATTTAATACAGGAGTAAAGTTTTCACCATCATATAAAATATCTGTGGCCTCTCCTTCTAAA
>JBBVGE010000500.1:0-225 GCA_040144665.1 Clostridium perfringens | reverse complement strand
TCTCCATCCTTTAATTCATAACTTCCTGGGAAACCATGAATTACTTGATTATTAACAGATATACATAATGAAGCTGGGAAACCATACAATCCTTTGAAGGATGGTGTAGCTCCATGCTTAGTTATAAACTCTTCAGCTATTCTATCTAATTCCGTAGTAGTAATACCAGGTCTTACTTTCTCCTTAAGCAGGTTAAGTGTCTCTCCAAGAATCTTTCCTGCTTTC
>JBBVGE010000499.1:0-353 GCA_040144665.1 Clostridium perfringens | reverse complement strand
GACTAAGGCTTTAGAAAAACGTTTTTTAGAAACTGGTCATCCAAGAAATTTAACTTTGATGTATTCTGCAGCACAAGGAAATAGAGATGGAAGTGGAGCAGATCACTTTGCTCACAAAGGAATGACAAAAAGAGTAATAGCAGGTCATTGGAACATGGCTCCAAAGCTTGGAAAAATGGCTGTTGAAAATGAAATAGAGGCATATAATTTGCCGCAGGGAACTTTAGCTCAATTATTTAGAGATATAGCTGGTAAGAGAGTTGGAACTATAACTCATGTAGGATTAAATACCTTTGTTGATCCTAGAATAAGTGGAGGAAAGTTAAACGAAGTTACTAAAGAGGATATAGTTA
>JBBVGE010000498.1:0-2055 GCA_040144665.1 Clostridium perfringens | reverse complement strand
GGAGTGTTTCCTCTATGCCATCATCACCAGATTTGCTTTGCCGTTTCGCCTCAATTAGTGGCTCAACAATTACTTATTATATAGACCTAGCTATCTTTTGTCAACAACTTTCTGCATTTTTTTTATTATTTTTTATTCCCAAAAATAGTAATAACCCTCAAAGCCTTATACTTCAAGGGTTATATTAGTTTTATTTGTAACTTTTTTTCTTTAATAACCTAGCTTTTTTATATATTCTTTAATAACATTTATTGAATTTTGGAATTTATTTTTTTCTTCATCACTCATATGTATTTCTACAATTTCTTTAACACCTTCTGAATTTAATATTACTGGTACCCCTGCAAACACATCAGATACCCCATATTCTCCTTCTAAAAGAGTTGATACTGGTATTATTTTGTTTTCATTATATAAGATTGCTTTTATAATTCCTACCGTTGCACTAGCAATTGCATAGTATGTAGTTCCTTTTCTCTTATATACTTCCCATCCTGCTTGTGCAGTATCCTGAACTAATTTATCAAGATCTACATTAGGAAATCTACCTTTATTATCCTCTAATACCTTTATAAATGATTTCCCTCCTACAGTTACATGTGACCAAGGTACCATTTGAGAATCTCCATGTTCACCCATTGAATATCCTTGTACGCATCTAGGATCTACATCTACAAGTTCTCCAATAAAGTTCTTTAATCTTGCAGTATCTACCGATGTTCCTGTACTTAATACATGACTCTTTGGTAATCCAGATAACTTATATACATGATATGCTATAATATCTGCTGGATTTGAAACTATTATAAAATATCCTTTAAATCCTGACTCCATAATAGGATTTACGATTGTTTCAACAATCTTTGCACTTAAATCTAATGTATCTAATCTTGTCTGACCAGGCTTTGGTGGTGCTCCTGCAGTTATTACTATAACATCTACATCTCCACACTCATCATATGATGCAGCTCTAACCTTAGTGTTTCTATTTAAATACTCTATTGAGTGATTTAAATCCATTGCTTCTCCTACAGCTCTTTCATTGTTTATATCAATCATAAGAACTTCATCGCATACACCTTGTGTAACCAAGCTAAATGCAGTACTAGATCCAACTAAACCTGTACCAACTATTGCTACTTTAGTATTTTTAATTCCCATATTATATTTTCCTCATTTCTCTTTAGATTTTATCCATAATAATTTATTTTACTATATTAATACTATATAGTAAAATATTTAAAACGATAAATCACAATTTAACCACTATTTTAATTATTTTATGTTAAGGCTCATTTTCATTTCCTTCAAATTTTTTAGTTTCTATTTCAGTAAATATATTGTTCTTACTATCTGACTGTAATATCAAATTATGAGATACACATTTTTTTAATTCATAAATATCATTAGAAAGTTTTTGAAGATCTCCTTTTGTAATTGGTTTTTTATTTTCTTTTAACTCATATCCTAATTGTCCGCTTACCTCTATAGTTGCATATTTCACATCATCTATAGAACTTATTCCCACTTGCCTTAATCTTGTTTCTAGCATATCTATTGATAATCTAATCTTCTTTAAATTATCCAAATCTATGTTTCCATCTTTTATAACTATTATAGATTTACCTATAAATAAATTTTCTAAAAAATTAAATTTAATTTCTACATATTCTGTTATAACCATTACTAATGTAATAAAAAATGCTGATAAAAGAGTTGTAACAAGCCCTTTTCCTGCAAGGGGCTGCACTAGTAGTGATCCTAACCCAATCATCACTATAGTTTGTGATATGGTCATTTGAGAAATTGATTTTCTACCACCAACTCTTAATATAAACGTTCCTATAAAAAATATAATTACTACTTTCCAAATCCAATCTAATTCCATATAAATCTCCTACATAATTTAATATTTATTATATTTCCTTGATTTAATGGAATTTATACTGTATAAATTAAACGCATCTTTTTTAGATAACAAAAAAAGATCTAGATAATTCTAGATCTTTTTAAATGGTGCGTCATCAGGGATTCGAACCCGGGACACCCTGATTA
>JBBVGE010000497.1:0-282 GCA_040144665.1 Clostridium perfringens | reverse complement strand
ATGATAAATTTGAGACATTCCATTTAGTCCCTTTGAGGAATAAACTAAAACTACCTCTGGTGCTTGAAACTCTTCTTTTGACTCAAGTAACCATTTAAAATCGAAAGGATTTATTCCTATTTGAGCTCTTGCATTTCTATACATATCAACTTCCACATTTGCTAAGAAGTTTCCACTATAAACTAAGCTAAAGCCATAAACTTCTCCATATTCCTCATTGGCATCCTTACTACATAGGGCCATGAAAGGATTTTGAGCATGGCTACTTGCCCCTCTTCTACT
>JBBVGE010000496.1:0-217 GCA_040144665.1 Clostridium perfringens | reverse complement strand
GGTCCATGTCCTGAAGGAAAAATGTGTTGTGGAAAGCTTAAAGAGATGAGAACATTATATCTTGGAAAATAGGAATTTTTAAGGAGAGAACAAAATGACAAAGTCAGAAAATAAATATAAACAATTAACTCGTAAGCAAAAGTATGCTTTAGAAAGAGAACAAAGAGCAAGAGAAGAAAAATATGCTAGAAATACTAGAACTTTTGCTGAGGAAGAA
>JBBVGE010000495.1:0-260 GCA_040144665.1 Clostridium perfringens | reverse complement strand
TTTCGCTCGCCGCTACTAAGAAAATCGATTTTTCTTTCTCTTCCTCTAGGTACTTAGATGTTTCAGTTCCCTAGGTTACCTTCATATAGCTATGTATTCACTATACGATACATGGGGTTAACCCATGTGAGTTTCCTCATTCGGAAATCTTCGGATCTCTGGCTATGTGCGCCTACCCGAAGCTTATCGCAGCTTATCACGTCCTTCATCGGCTCCTGATGCCAAGGCATTCACCATGCGCCCTTTGTAGCTTGACCTAT
>JBBVGE010000494.1:0-2104 GCA_040144665.1 Clostridium perfringens | reverse complement strand
AGGACTAGATTAATTTCTAGTCCTTTTTATATTAGTGTGAAATTGAATGGGATTTTTAATGCATTTGCATCTAAATAATTTATATTTACCCATATGTAAAAAGAAAATTAAATTAATATTAAACAAAAATCAGCGAGTAATGTCAATTAAATTTGCAAATAATAATTTATATAAAATAAAACTTATAGATAATAATTAAATAAGGTTTTTACTATAGGAGGATTATTATGGATGATTTTATTGAAATAAAAAAAGAAATTGAAGAAATTAATAAAGAAATAAGAAAATTAGGAAGTAATATCAAAAATATAAGATTAAATGAAGATGATGAGATAGATATAATAGATGCAACTAATAGCTTTGATAAAGTATCAGATTTATTTGATAATATAAATATTGATATTAATAATTTACTAGATAATTTGGAATCAAATAAATTAAATATATATCAAAAAATTCAACAAGCTAGAGTTGAACTGCAAAATAGAGAACTCAAGAAAACAGGATATAATAAATTTGCAAACTATAAGTACTTTGAATTAGGAGATTTTTTACCTCATATAAATGATGTTTGTTTAAAGCTTGGATTATATACAGAGTTTAAATTTACGCCGCAACAAGCTTGGTTATATATTAGAGATATTGATAATCCAGAGATATTTAGAGAATGGTCAACACCTGTGGAAATTGCAACTTTAAAAGGATGTAGTGCAATACAAAATATAGGAGGTACTCAAAGTTTTTCAAGAAGATACTTATATATGATGGCTTTTGAGATAGCTGAAACAGATGTTATAGATGGAGGAGCTGTTGATGCAGATGCAGAAGCTGGAAAACAAAAAATAAATAGAGCAAGTGTAATGACTATAAATAATTTAATAGATGAAACTGGAGTAGATAAGAGAAAATTTTTATCATGGGCTGGAGTAAATAAAGTTGAAGATATACCTAATTCAGCTTTAAACATATGTATTCAAATGCTTAACAAAAAGAAAAAAGATATTGAAACAAAGAAGCAGCAAGAAGAGTCTCAAGAGAAGTTAGAAAAACATACAGAAGAACATACAGAAGAAGATTTTGAATTTTAGGAGGAAAATCCTATGAAAGAAATAGAAATAAAGAAACAATTACCAATTATATTAATGAATTTTGATGAAGTTAAAGTATCATTAAATGATATAATGGATAAATATAAAGGTATAGTAGTTACAGAGGACAGTTTAAAAAAGTGTAAAGCAACTCAAAAAGAGTTAGCTAAACTTAGAATTAATATAGATAGTTATAGAAAAAATTTAAAAAAGGAAATGGAAAAACCAATAAAAGAATTTGAATCTCAATGTAGAGAACTTATAAAATTAGTATCAGAAGTAGAGAAGCCAATAAAGGATGGAATTAAAATATATGATGATAAACGTAGAGAAGAAAAAAGACTTAAAGCTATTGAATACATAAAGGAAAGTATAAGAAATCATAGATTAAAAGAAGAGTATGCATCTAAGTTAACTATAAAAGATCAGTATTTAAATCTTAGTGGAACTTTAAAGAGTATAAAAGATGATATTGAAATGAGAGCTTCAATATTAGAAAAACAACAAGAAGATGATAAAGAGAAAAGATCAATATTTGAGGTAGCAATAAAAAATGCAATAAATTCAGTTAATAGAGATATAAAAACTAAACTTACTATAAATGATTTTATACATTATATAGAATTAGGATGGTCCTTAGATAAAATATTAAAAGAGATACAGGATAGAGCGGAAACAATATTAAAAGCAGAAAAAACAGTACAGTATGGAAAAAATGTACAAGCAAAAGATGATGAGAATGATAGTAAAAAAATAGATTATGATATAAGATTATCAGAAAGTGATGTCAAGTATTTTGTAAACATAGATGTTATACATAATTATGAAATGATAAAAGCATTAAGTAAATATTTGAAAGAGAATGGATACAAGTATAATGTAAAAGAAAAAAAGGTTATAAAATAGTAATATTAATATAGATTATAATTTATATAAATTAAATATAAATAAGTGAATATTTGTACAATGTATATATAAGTATATAAAAAAGACTAGAATTAATTCTAGTCTTTTTT
>JBBVGE010000493.1:0-241 GCA_040144665.1 Clostridium perfringens | reverse complement strand
TCAGGATTTTCATTAATTATTGATATATAATCCTTACTTACATATCCATACTTCTTTTTAACTCCATCTATATAGTCAATTTTGTACCATCCATTTAACTCTTCATATATTCCTACCACTTGATTTCTATTTAATTTATGTACTATTCTTCCTGAAGTGCTTGGACTCTCTCTCACATTAAGAACAGAAGCATTAGTAACTTTACCTTGCATTTTAGGCTTTAACCCGTCATCTTCTAAGC
>JBBVGE010000492.1:0-234 GCA_040144665.1 Clostridium perfringens | reverse complement strand
TCTTTTTTTGCTCTGTATTCAAAAATTTCTCCTGTTACATTATTCTTGAACTTAGCATAGTTTACCATGTCTTTGCCCTTAGCTTCAATTATTTCAGTATTAAATTTCACCTCAATTTTAGGGTTAGAAAGAACCTTATCTGCTATAGATTTTGCACAAGTAAATTCTGGTTCTCTAGCTATTACAGTTACCTTTGATGCAAATCTAGTTAAGAATATTGCTTCCTCAGCCGCT
>JBBVGE010000491.1:0-228 GCA_040144665.1 Clostridium perfringens | reverse complement strand
GTATTAATAATAAAGGGGATTATAAATCCTATTGGAGACTTAGAAAAGGTTAATTCAGGTAAGTTATTTATGACTGGGATTACTCAAGGATATCAAACAATGGATGCAATTGCAGCTGTTATATTCTCTTCAATAATATTAGGTTCAATAAAAGCTAAAGGATATACTGGTAAAGCTAGCTTTAAATTACTTATTAAAGCAGCAGTTATTGCAATCGGAGGACTAGCA
>JBBVGE010000490.1:0-213 GCA_040144665.1 Clostridium perfringens | reverse complement strand
TTCTACCTGTGATCCATCAATTATTTTTTGATTGAAAAATCCATATTTATATCTTATGCCACATCCATGTCCAGCTATATTTAAAGATGCCATTGAATCTAGAAAGCATGCTGCTAATCTACCTAATCCACCATTACCTAACCCCTGATCACTTTCAAACTCTTCTAGTTCTTCTAAGTCAATATTTAATTCCTTTAAAGCTTCCCTAACTGT
>JBBVGE010000489.1:0-209 GCA_040144665.1 Clostridium perfringens | reverse complement strand
AGCAGCTTCTATTTGATCTAAGTTTTCAGTATTTAATGAATATCCTAATTTTTTTTCTGCAACAGCCATAGCATCTCTAACACTATCTGGCATTATAACTTGATCCTTATATTTAGGATTCCAAAGGATATTCCAACTATCTACAGGATCACTAACTCTCTTTGTATTATATATTATTCCAACTGTTCCCCACATATATGGTACTGAGT
>JBBVGE010000488.1:0-442 GCA_040144665.1 Clostridium perfringens | reverse complement strand
GTAGATAAGACTGCTATAGTTCACTGCCCAATAGGAAAGAAATCTTTCGGAACTGAGAAATTAGTTGAAAACTTCAAAGCTTTAATGGACGCTTTAGTAAAAGCTAAACCAGCTGCTGCTAAAGGACAATACTTAAAATCAGTTTCAGTTTCAGCTACTATGGGACCTGGAGCTAAAGTTAACCCAGCTAAAGTTTTAGATTAATTTTAATAAAGTGCTTGACATAAGTTTAAGTGCATGTTAAAATAATTTTTGTTGAAAAAGTGAATGAAAGTTTCCGTAGACAGTAGGTGCTGAAAGGCATAACGTAGAACAACCTACCGAGGGCAATTATAGTGTATATAATAGTCTTCCTATGTCTACGGGAAGACTTTTCTTATTATATAAAGCAGTTAACTAAACTGTGAGGAGGTGGACACAGTGAACAAAAACAGACAATTAA
>JBBVGE010000487.1:0-232 GCA_040144665.1 Clostridium perfringens | reverse complement strand
ATCTCTATTTGGATCCTTTGGATTTTTTGGATCAATATTCATTTCATCGAAGTATAAAATTGTTACTATATCTGCGATTGATAAAGATCCACCTGGATGTCCTGATGCTGACTCAGTAAGCATAGTTACTATGTCTTTTCTTATAACCTTAGACATGCTTTTTAACTCTTGTATCTTGTTGCTCATAATGACCTCCTGTACATTTATGTAAACTTTTTTAAAATATTGTTTT
>JBBVGE010000486.1:0-2616 GCA_040144665.1 Clostridium perfringens | reverse complement strand
TGTTGTTACTTTTTCTATAAGTTTATCTGATGAGTCATATAGTCCATATATAGCACCTTGAAGTTTAGCACCTGTTTCTATATCTTCTTTAACTAATATAGCCTCACCTTTTTTAGCAGTATTTTTAACTGTTATTTCTATAGGTGTATCTGTTTTGCCTAATTCTATAGTAAATTCATGCTTTGAACTTTCTAAATCATATCCTTCTGGTGCTTTTGTTTCTACAAAATAATAATCTCCTGGTCTTAAATTATTTACTGTTATTGTTCCATTATCTAAAGTAGTATAAGTTCCAAGTTCCTTATTATCATTTGAATATAACTTAAATTCAGCTCCTTTAAGTTTACTTCCTGTTTCACTATCCTCTTTAGTAAGATTTACAGTTCCAGTCTTTATGTTATTTTCTAAATTTCCTATATTAACAACTGTTCCTAGATCGCTATCCTTTATAGTAAACTTCTTTTCAGAATTATCTAAAACATATCCCTTTGGAGCCTCTATCTCTTTAAGATAATAATCCCCTGCAGCATCAAGATTATGTTTTATATTTCCTGAAGCATCACTTGTTAAAGTATCAATTAGTTTTTTATTACTATCTAAAAGTTCAAATTTAGCTCCGCTTAAAGCTTCCTTTGTATAACTATCAATCTTTTGGGCTTCAAAACCATATCCTTTTTTAGTAGTAACTTCATTTGTTGTAGCTTTATCTATTTTAGCTACATTACTTATTGTTGTCCCATCTGGTACATTACTAAAATCAGCTTTTATTTTTACCTGAAGTTTTTCTCCATATTCTATTGAACCTTTATCATTTACTACAGTAATCTTATTTCCATCTGAAACTTTAGCTGTAAATTCTTTTGGTACATCAATACCTACAATTTTTAATCTACTATCTAAGTTATCAACTAAACTTAAATAATTTTGATTAAAGTATCCATAACAATCAAAGTTTATTGTATAGGTAACTATTTGATTGTCACCTTTCTTAAGTTCTGTTTTATCAACTAATTTTTGTGCATTTATAGCACCTGCATTCATTTCATAATTAATCTCTGAATTTACATCCTGTGATGTTCCATCATAAGATATCTTTGCATTATTGTTATATTCTTTATATCTATCAGTTACTTTAAGTTTGTAGTATATGTAATAATGTTTGTTTGTATTTCCAAGCTTTATAGTCATTTTATTATTAGTTGTAGTTATATTATCTTTAATATTATTTGTTATCCATTTGAAGTTTCCACTTATATCTTTTTCTCCAACCTGTATACTACCATCAACAAGCTGCATTCCCTTTGGAAAGTTATCCTCAAATATTGCATTGCTTATACTTGCATTATTAGGATTTACTTCAACTGAATAATCTACTATATCTCCTACTTTACTTACAACAAAAGAATGACTTCCATCTTTATTTTCAACTTCATTTTCACTTTTATAGTTTTTAGAAATCATATTCTTATCTTCTATAGGCCTAACAATAGTTGAACTATTTATAGTATCTTTTCCATATTGTGAAAGCTTAGCTGTATTTATATATTCAGGATATTCCTTGTTATACTTTACTGAATACTCTATTCTATATTGCTTATCTGTATAATTTAAATACCAATATAGTCTATTAGGACTTATATTTATTTTTCCAATCATTTCTTTAGTTACATCTTTTGCTAATCCACCATATGCTATCTCATAAATTTTTATAGAATCCTTTAATAATTCTGTACCTTCTGGCATATTATCATCTAATATTACATTATGCATTTGTGCATACTTTTCATTTATGTATATAGTATATCTTGTACTCTTCCCAACCACTGGTTTAGCTATGTTAGCTAATAATTTATTTCCTTCATATCCAATAGAGTTTTCAACTGTCTTTATTAACTGTCTATCTATCACTCCTGGATTTGGGTTTGGATCTGGACTTTCTGGCTTTGGAATTACCTCTACATCTAAATATTTTGTTGTACCATTTACATTTACACAAACTCTTGCTGGAGTATCACTGTTTACTTTATTTGCAGTTGCTTTTATTGACATGTATCCAGCAATAGCAGTTGAAGCACCTTTACTAAATATAGCTTTTACGGTATTTCCTTGTACTTTTACATCTTTAAAATGCTCTGGTGGATATTTAGGTTTCACATTACTAAATTCATTAGGTAGTGTAAACTCTAATATATCACCTTCCTTTATAGCACCCTGTCCACCAACAACTTTATATTCTAAGTTGAATGTAATTTGCTCACCTGATTCTACTTTGTTTTTATCACTAGTTATATTAACCTCCAAACTAGATTTTTTGGTTGAACTTGTAGCTGCAAAAACTGATGCAGTAGGCAAAAACATACTAGTAATCATATTAATTACAACAACTAATGATAGAAAGACAAAAAATTCTTTCCTTTTAATACTCATGTAATCCCGCCTTTTTTTAAATTTCTTAAAATTCCTATAAGATAATCGCGTCTTCATTTACTCTTAAATAATCCCTTAATCATCAATCCTTTCTATTTTTAGCTTTATAAATTCCTGTTGCTCATTTCATTCTATTTGCATAAAAAAAGACTAATTTATTTTTAATTAACGCAAAATTACTTCACGTAT
>JBBVGE010000485.1:0-11796 GCA_040144665.1 Clostridium perfringens | reverse complement strand
AAATACCACCAGCTAAGCTGGTGGATTTTTATTTATAAAAAATTATTAGTTTTTTTAGTTAATTACTTTATTTTATATCATTTTAATAAATATGTATAAATTTTAACAAAAAAACTATTTACAAATAAATCTTAAAGAAGTATGATTTAATTATAAAAATTATAAAATAAAAATTATTAATTAAGAATTAATATACATTAGGAGGAGTTAATCATGAAAGTTCTTGTTATAGGGTGTACACATGCAGGTACAGCAACAGTAGTAAATTTAAAGGCGTTATATCCAGATAGTGAAGTAACTATATACGAAAGAAATGATAATATTTCATTCTTATCATGTGGTATAGCACTTCATGTTGGAGATGTTGTTAAGGATTTAAATGATATGTTTTATAGTTCACCAGAAGCATTAGCTGAACTTGGTGTTAAAACAAATATGAAACATGATGTATTAGATATAGATTTTGACAATAAAAAGGTTAGAGTTAAGAATTTAGTAACAGAAGAAATATTTGAAGATAACTATGATAAATTAGTGTTAACAGTTGGTTCATGGCCAATAGTTCCAAACTTCGAAGGTGGAGATTTAGAAAATATAGTTTTATGCAAAAACTATAATCAAGCAAAGGCTATCACTGAAAAGGGTAAGACAGCTAAGAATGTAGTTATTATTGGAGCAGGATATATTGGTGTTGAGCTTGCAGAAGCATTTGAAATGTTAGGTAAGAATGTAACATTAATCGATGCAGAAGAAAGAATAATGCCTAAGTATTTAGATAAGGAATTTACAGATATAGCAGAAAAATCATTTAAAGAACATGGAGTTAATTTAGTTCTTGGTGAAAAAGTTAAGCATTTTGAAGGAGAAAATGGAAAGGTACAAACTGTAGTAACTGATAACGGTACTTATGCTGGCGATTTAGTAGTATTATGTATTGGATTTAGACCAAATACAGCATTAGTAAATGGAAAGCTTGATACTCTTCCAAATGGTGCAATAATGATTGACGAATACATGAGAACAAGCAGAGAAGATGTATTTGCAGCGGGAGATTGTTGTGTTGTTAAATTTAATCCAACTAAAGAAGAAAGATATATTCCACTAGCTACAAATGCAGTAAGAATGGGAACTTTAGTTGCTAGAAATATCAATGGTCCTACAATTAAATACATGGGCACTCAAGGTACATCAGGTATTAAAATTTATGAAGAATGTATAGCATCAACAGGATTAACAGAAGAAGGTGCTAAACTTGCTGGATTAGAAGTTGAAACTGCAACAATTGAAGAAAATTATAGACCAGAATTTATGCCAACATATGAAAAGGCAATGGTTAAAATTGTATTTGATAAAAATTCAAGAAGAATTTTAGGTGGTCAAATTATTTCAAAGGCTGATTTAACTCAATTTATGAATACACTATCAGTAGTAATTCAAAATGATATGACTGTAGAAGAACTTGCAATGACTGATTTCTTCTTCCAACCACACTTTAATAAACCATGGAGTTTATTAAATTCAGTAGCACTTAAAGCTCTATAATATGAAGTAAAATAATATATTTAAGAACCTATCATGAATGTGATAGGTTCTTTTTTTTTAGCTAATATATATTTTGAATTAAAGTGAATAAATAATTAATAAAAATTAAAGTAATAATAAAAAAATTAAAAAGAATATGCTAATTTATATATATAACATGTTAATGTAATAAAATTTTAATCAAATTTTAACGATATTAAAAAAGATGAATGATACCATTAATACATAATTTGTAAGAGGGAAGAGTGGGTATATTGAGATCACAGATGTTTAAAAGAGATAATAGTACTTATAAAAAAGAAATATCAAGAAAAAAAAGAAGGAAACGAAATCATTATGTATTAGGAATTTTATCGTTAATAGTTATAATATTTATATTTTGGGGTTCTTATAGATTATGTACACATATTAAAGAAAAATTAGAGAGGATTGATATGGTTGAAGATGGTGTACTAGCTATTAAAGATCTAGAAAATAAGGATGTATCAGATATTCAAAGAAAGATAGAAAAAATAAAACAAGATAAAATAGATGAACTAAATAAGAAAAATAAAGAAAGCATAAAAAAGAATGAAAAAAGTAATATAAATGAGAATAAGAATAGAAATTATAAAGAAATATTTGAAAATACTGTTTTTATGGGAGACTCTTTAGTAGAACCTTTGGAGGAATACAATTTTCTATCATCTTCATCAGTAGTTGCAACTAAAGGAAGAAATGTTATAACAGCCAATGAAAAGGATGTAAGTTCAGTAACAAATTTAAAACCTAGAAAAATTGTAATGCTATATGGAATGAATGATCTTAATATGTTTAAATACAAAAATGATTTTATAAATAAATATAAAGAATTAATAGAAAATATAAGAAAGCAATTACCTGAAACAAAAATATATATAAATAATATTTTTAAAACTCAAGAAAAGGTTTGGTTAAATGATAAGAATTTTACGCCAGAGAGAATAACTGAATTTAATAACGCATTAAAAGATATGTGTAATGAACTAAAAATTAATTATATAGATGTAAGTTCTTTAGTTAAAAATAATAGTAAGTTATATGAGCCTGATGGAATTCATTTAATAGCAAACTTTTATCCTAAATGGTTAGAGGAGATAAATAAAAAAATTAATAAATAAAAGGAGGCTATTATGAAAGATACCAATAAAAGATCATGTGTAAAATTACTATTAGTGATATTTTTAGTAATAATATTTAAAGGGTGTGCAACTTTTTCAGATACAAAAAATATACCAGTTAATAATATAGTAAAAGAAATAGAAGTATCATATGATTTATCATCTATGAGAAAAGGAGATAGTAAATCATTAAAAAGATATTATGGATTAAATTCAAATGATTTAGAAGAGTTTTGTTTATACTTACCTTCATCAACTATGGATGTAGATGAAATACTTATAGTAAAGGTGAAGAATAAAAAACAAATTGAATCAATAGAAGATAGTATGGATGAGAGGGCTAATAAACAATTAGAGGGCTTTAAAGATTATGCACCAGAACAGGCAAATTTAATAGAAAACAATGAAATTGCTGTAAGAGGTAACTATGTAATTTTTGTAATATCAAAAGATGCTGAAGAAATAAAAGACAAATTTAAAGAAGTAATAAAATAGAAAGAGGTAATAGACGTGGTATTTAGCAGTATAATTTTTATCTTTACATTTTTACCTATTACATTAATTTTATATTACATATCCCCAAGGAATATAAAAAATATAACGTTATTAATAGCTAGCTTGATTTTTTATGCATGGGGAGAACCTAAATACATATTTTTAATGATACTTACTATAATTTTTGATTACTTTGCAGCCTTATTAATAAGTAAAAACTTAAGTAATAGAAAAAAATCTAGATGGATTTTTATATTTACTATAATAATGAATATAGCAATACTTGGATTTTTTAAATATTTTGGATTTATTGTAGAAAATATAAATAGTTTATTTTCTACACATATTGAATATGAGTCTCTTCCATTACCAGTAGGGATATCATTTTATACATTTCAAACATTATCATATATAGTAGATGTTTATATGAAGAAAGTTAATGTGCAAAAGAATTTTATAAATTTTTCACTTTATATAACAATGTTTCCACAATTAGTTGCAGGACCAATCGTTCAATATTCTGATATAAATAAACAGTTGGAAAATAGAAATGAAAATATAGATAAGTTTGGCGAAGGTGTAGAGAGGTTTATAGAGGGATTAGGTAAAAAGGTATTACTTGCTAATAATATAGGAATGGTATGGACTGCTATATCAAGTATGAATATAGCAAATATTTCTGTAATTTCTTCATGGATAGGAATAGCTGCATATACATTTCAAATATATTTTGATTTTAGTGGATACTCGGATATGGCAATTGGACTTGGTAAGATGTTTGGCTTTGATTTTATAGAAAATTTTAATTATCCATATATATCAAAGAGTGTAACAGAATTTTGGAGAAGGTGGCATATATCACTTGGTTCATGGTTTAGGGATTATATATACATACCTCTTGGAGGAAATCGTATAGGTATAAGCAAACAATGCAGAAATATTTTTATTGTATGGCTTTTAACTGGATTATGGCATGGTGCAAGCTGGAACTTTATAGCATGGGGATTATATTATGGGTTCTTTGTTCTTATAGAGAAAATATTTATGAAGAATTTATTAGAAAAATTTCCAGTGGCAATAAGGCGTATTTATACAATGATAATAGTTATGGTAGGTTGGGTCTTATTTTCTATGAATACATTAGATGAGTCAATACAATATATAAAAGTAATGTTTGGTCTATCTGGTAATAAATTTATAGATGGAACATCAGTATATTATATATACACTAATATATTAATATTTATAATTTTAATATTATGCTCGACTCCAATTATAAAGAAAATATTTAATAGAATAAAAGAAAGATATAATTCTAAAGGGCTAATAATAGCATTATTAATACAGATTATTATATTATTACTAAGTGTTGCTTATTTAGTTAATGCGACTTATAATCCATTTTTATACTTTAGATTTTAGAAAAGAAAGTAGATGAGTATGGTATGTATAAAAAATCTAATATAAATAAAATTAGATATCAGAGATTATTAGCAGTTAGTTTTCTACTTTTTCTAATAATCTTAGTATGTTTAAACCTTATAATTAAACCAAAAAAGTTTTCAGAATCAGAAAATAGAATGTTAGCTCAGGTTCCTAAATTTTCAATAGACAGGCTACTTGAAGGAAGATTTATAAAAAAATATGAAAAATATAAAAGTGATCAATTTGCGTTTAGGAGCTCGTGGATAAACATTAAATCAACAATTGATAGAGTAAGTTGGAAAAAAGAGAATAACGGAGTTTATTTATCAGATGATGATTATCTTATAGAGAATTTTAAGGTGCCTAATACTGATTATGTAAATAAAAATATAAATGCTATAAATAAGTTCTCAAAAATACATAAGAATATTAAGAGTTATATAATGGTTGTGCCCAATGCTATAAGTATAGTTAAAGATAAACTACCTAAATTTGCACCATCATTAAATCAAAGAGACTACATAAATAATTTTAAAAATAAATTAAGTTCAGATATTAAATTTATTGATACTTTTGATACGTTAAATAATCATAGGAATGAATATTTATATTATAGGACAGATCACCACTGGACAACTTTAGGAGCGTATTATTCATACTTAGAAGCATGTAAGACTATGAATCTAAAGCCAAATACTAAAGATAGCTATTCTATAGAAAGAGTTACTAATGATTTTTATGGAACATTATCTTCAAAGAGTGCATTTGCTGTTGATGAGCCGGATAGTATAGATGTATATATTCCTAAAAGGAGTGATGATGAAGTAATAGTAAACTATGTTGAAGAAAAGAAAAAAGAAGGAACTTTATATAATAGTGATAGCCTTAAAAAGAAGGATAAATACACAGTATTCTTAGAGGGAAACCATCCTATTGTAAAAATAAATACAACTTCAAAGAGTGATAAAAAATTATTACTAATAAAAGATTCATATGCTAATAGCTTTATACAATTTTTAACTACTCATTATAGTGAGATTATAATGGTTGATCCTAGATATTATTATTATGATATTGAAAGTTTAGTTAAAAATGAAGGAATAACAGATTTATTATATCTTTATAATGCAAATACATTCTTCCAAGATAATTCCTTAGCACCAGTTCTAAATAACGAATAAGAAAATAAAGTTAAATATGTAAGACCATCATTATAATATGATGGTCTTATTGTTTATTTTATTAAATTTTTATATATTAAAAATAGAATTTTATTTTAGTAAAATGATAATCCTAAGTATATAAAAATTTAGGAGATGATTTTATGAATATAAATATAGATGAAAAAGCAAAAGAAGCATTAATAAATTTAGGTGCAAATTCACAAGATGAATATGTTAGAATAAAAGCAACACTTTCTTGTGGAGCTTCTTATTATGAATTATTTACTGATTTTAAGAGGGAAGATGATAATGTATTTAATATAGATGGAATAAAGTTTGTGTTAGATGAATATTCTGAAAAAGCATGTGATAATACTACAATCTTGTATGATAAAGATAAGTATTTAAATGGATTTTATATAAAGGAGAATAAATGAAAGATTTAGAAAAGAGTAAGAGTAGAAAGTTAGAGCATATAAAATATGCTATGGAAGCCTATTCTAAAGAAGATTATTTTAAAGATATAAAGATTTTTAATAATTCTGTACCAGAAATAAATTATGATGAAATAGATCTTAGATGTAATTTTTTAGATAAAAAGATAGATATGCCAATTATGATAAATGCCATGACCGGTGGAACAGATTTAAGCTTTGAAATAAATAGAGATTTAAGTATTATAGCAAAAGAATTTAATGTTCCTATGGCAGTTGGATCACAAGCTATAATGTTTAAGGATAAAGAATTAGAAGGCACTTTTAAGGTAGCTAGAGAGAATAATAAAAATGGTATTATTCTCTCTAATTTAAGTGCACTTAGTTCTTTAGAAAATGTAAAAAGGGCAATAGATTTAATAGAAGCAGATGGAATTCAGCTTCATTTAAATCCAGCTCAGGAACTGGTTATGACCGAAGGAGATAGAAATTTTAAGGGAATGCTAAAAAATATAGAGAATATAATAAAAAATATAGATGTTCCAGTTATTGTGAAGGAAGTCGGAAGTGGAATTAGCTTTGATGCTTGCACTAAATTAATAAATGCTGGTGTAGAGTATGTTGATGTTGGTGGAAAAGGTGGAACAAGCTTTATTAAAATTGAATCATTAAGAAAAACTAGTGAAATATTTGAAGAGATAGAGGAGATTGAAATACCTACACCTCAATCGATTCTTTTTTGTAAGCTTGCAAAATTAGATTTAAATATAATATCATCTGGAGGAATAAGTCAAGGAAGTCATATAATAAAGTCTATAATGCTTGGTGCGAATATAAGTGGTATATCAGGACCTATACTATATAAATATTTGAATGGTGGAATCAATAATGTTATAGAATATATAAATTCACTAAGAGAAAACACTAAAATACTTATGGCATGTTTAGGGTGCGAGACTATTGAAGATATAAAAAAAGTAAAATATTACTATAAAGAGGAAGATATTATTAAAAACTTTGTAAAATCTAAAATAAATACTTAGTAACTATCTAATAACTATAGAAGATATAAGCTGTTTGTGTTATAATTTTCATGTTATTCTTTAATAATGGAGGAGTAAGTATATGAAACACATAAAAACAATTAATAAAACAAACATCAAGAACAGTTTAAAGAAACCAGGATGCAAAGAATGTGCAAATTCATGTCAATCAGCATGTAAAACTTCATGCACAGTTGCAAACTTAGAGTGCGAAAACTAATAAATAAGCAGTAACTTAAACTTAAGTTACTGCTTAATTATTAATGTAATTTAGGAGGAGTTTTTAAAATGGCATTAATACATAAATTTAAACAAGGAGACAATTATTTTGTCTTAGATGTTAATACAGGAGCAGTTCACGTTGTTGACGAACTAGTTTATGACTTAGTAGATGACAATGGATTAAGAGATAAGAACACACTTATAAATGAATTAAAATCAAAATATGATGAAAAAGAACTTAGTGAAGCTTATGATGAAATAAAACAATTAGTTGATGAGGACATGCTTTATACAAAAGATATGTATGAAGATATAGCCCATAGCTCAATGGATGATAGAGATTATATAAAGGCTGTATGCCTAAACATTATTCATGGATGTAATTTAAGATGTAAATATTGTTTTGCAGATGAAGGTGAATATAATGGTCACAAAGGTGTTATGGATATAGAAACTGCAAAGAAAGCAATAGATTATGTTGTAAAGAGAAGTGGTCCTAGAAAAAATATAGAGATAGATCTTTTTGGTGGAGAACCAACTCTTATAATGGATACTATTAAAGAAATAATAAAGTATGCAAGAGAGAATGAAAAAGCGTGGAATAAAAATATAAGATTTACTATGACAACTAATGCAACTCTTTTAAATGATGAAATGATGGAGTTTATGGATAAAGAGATGGGCAACATAATACTTTCATTAGATGGAAGAAAAGAAGTAAATGATAATGTAAGAATTAAAGTTGATGGTTCAGGATCATATGACGATATACTTCCAAACATCAAAAAGATGGTTGAAAGAAGAAATAAAGATAAAATGTTCTACGTAAGAGGAACATTTACAAGAGCAAACACTGATTTCTATGAAGATGTTATGGAAATGGCTAAAGAAGGCTTTAGAGAAATATCAATAGAACCAGTTGTATTACCAGGAGAACACCCTCTTTCATTAAGAGAAGAAGATTTAGATACTATCTTTGAAAACTATGATAAGCTTTATGATGAAATGGTTAGAAGAAAGAGAGAAGGGGATGAATTTAGATTCTACCACTTCAATGTAGATCTAAATGGAGGTCCATGTGTTTATAAGAGAATTTCAGGCTGTGGAGCTGGATTTGAATATGTGGCAATAACTCCTCAAGGAGATGTATATCCATGTCATCAATTTGTTGGTAAGGAAGAATATAAATTAGGAACAATATTTGATGATAGCTATGATAAGGAACTTGGAAGAAAGTTTAAGAAAGCTCATATATATAATAAGCCAAAATGTAAAGATTGCTGGGCAAGATTCTACTGTAGTGGGGGATGTCAAGCAAACAATATAAACTTTAATGGTGATCTACATGTTCCTTATGAAATAGGATGTAAAATGCAAAAGAAGAGAATTGAGTGTGCAATTGCATTAAAGGCAGCAGAATAAAATTTAAAATATTTTGGAGTGATAAAGTTTGAAAGAGTATATCCTTGAAAATGGAGTGAAGTTAATATATAAAAAAAATATATCAGATCTTACTTCAATATGTATATCTTTAGATGCTGGAGCTTTAAGAGATGGAAAAAAGTATGGAATAGCACATGCCACGGAGCATATGGTTTATAAAGGAACAAAAAATAGAAGTGAAGAAGATATAAATAAAGAGCTTAGTGAAATTTTTGGATTCCAAAATGCTATGACAAATTATCCGTATGTAATATATTATGGAACTCTTTTAGGTGAAGATTTAAAAAAAGGAATAGAGCTCTTTTCAGATATTATTATAAATCCTTCTTTTAGAAATGATGGTTTTGAAGAAGAGATGAATGTAATAATTGAAGAATTAAAAGAGTGGGATGAAGACTTAGAGCAGTATTTAGAAGATAAACTATTTTTAAATGCATTTAAAAGTAGAAGAATAAAGTATCCTATAATAGGTACATTTGATAGTTTAGAAACTATAAGCTTAGAAGATATTAAGGAATTTTATAAAAAAACATATTTCTCAAGGAATACTAAAATTGCAGTTGTTACTTCATTAGATTTCGATATAGTATTAGATATAGTAAAAAGGTATTTTGGAGATTGGAGTAGTACATTAGATATTACAGAAGAGATAACTTATGAAACTCCTTATTCAAAAGTCTTTGAAGATATAAAAGATGATATAAAAACTAGCAAAATACAAATAAATTATCCTATTGATAAACTTTCAGAAAAAGAAGTAAGAGCTCTTAGAATATTTAATGAATATTTTGGGGAAGGTATAAACTCTAAACTTTTTGATACATTAAGAACTAAAAATGGATTAGTATATGATGTATTAACGAGAGTTTGTCATGAAAATGGGATAAAATTTTATAAAATTACATTTAGTACAGCAAAAGAAAATGTGGATAGAGCAATATCTTTAATAGATGAATGTGTTTATGAAATTAAAAATCTTAAAAATACAAATAGTGAAGTTGAACTTTTAAAGTGGAAAAAGAGTTTTAAGATTAAAAGATTATTTAGAGAAGAACAAAGTATTGTTTTAGCTAAAGAATTATCTACTTATGAGACTATGTTTAATGATTATAGAGTTTATATTGATGAAACGGAAGATATAGATGATATTGATATAGATTTTATAATAGAGACTTTAGATAAAGTATTCAAAAATAAATTAGTTCAAATTATTAAATAAAAAAGTTGCCTTATTAATTTAAGGCAACTTTTTACTTATATAAATATTAAAAATTAGATTATAACCTTGTATAATTAATATAGTTAAATATATATTATATTTATAGTATTAATATATTAAATTGTTTTAAATATAGGCTTTAAGGGAGAATAAAGAGCTTAATTAGAATACTATAAATTAAAAGAAAAAACTTATTATTAAGAATAAGGAGAAGCACTATGAGTAGAAAAATACCAATATTACAAACACTATTAGATTATCATAATGAAAATAACTTAATTCTATCAATGCCTGGAAATAAGTGTGGTATAGGATTTTTAAAGGATGATATAGGAAAAGAATTTGCAAATAGACTTGGTTTTTTAGATATAACAGAAAATGATCCTTTAGACAATCTTCAGCACCCAGAGGGAATAATAAAAGAGGCAGAAGAACTTCTAGCAAAAACTTATAACGGAAAAAAAGGATACTTTATGGTTAATGGAAGTTCAGGTGGAAATATAATTTCTATATTTAGTGCTTTTAATGAAGGTGATGAGGTAATTGTTGAGAGAAATTGTCACAAATCCATATATAATGGATTAATATTAAGAAAACTTAAAGTTACCTATATAGAACCAGTAATAGATAAAGAAAGAGATATATTCTTGCCACCAGATAAGAATAAAATTTATGAAGCATTAAATAAGAGCAATAATCCAAAAGGAATAATCTTAACTTATCCAAATTATTTTGGTATAAGTTATCCATTAGAAGATATAATTAAAGAATTAAAAAATAAAGGCTTGAAAGTTGTAATTGATGCAGCACATGGAGCTCATTTTGGGATAAATGAAAGATTACCTAAAGGTATTACACAAGTTGCAGATTACACAATTTTAAGTGCTCATAAGACAATACCTGCATTGACACAAGGTGGATATTTAATTGTAAATGACAAAGAAGGAGATGTAGAGTTTTATAAAAATGCATTACTTACTACTTCTCCATCATATCTTTTAATGGCATCTTTAGATTATGCAAGATATTATTTAGATGAATACGGAAATTTAGATTATGAGGAACTTATAGATAGGGCAGAGGTTTGGAGAGAAAAAATAAATAATCTTAAAAAGGTTCATATATTTTCAAGAGAAGATTTAAAAGAAGGATATGAATTTGATTTAAGTAGATATTTATTGTTGCTTCCTAAAGGGTATAGTGGACATAAGCTTCATGATTATCTAAGAAGTGAAAAAATTCAAGCTGAAATGAGTTTTTTAAGAGGTGTAGTTCTAATATTATCACCATTTAATAAAGATGATGATTTTAAAAAGATATATTATTCTATAGAAAAATTAAAGATTGATGATATTAAAGAAGAGGGGCATTGTAAATTTTTTGAGATTACACCGGAGAAAGTTCTAGAACCTTATGAGGTTTTTAAAAAGTCTGGAAGGCTTTGCAAAATTGAAGAATCAATCGGACTTATAGCTAAAGAAGCTATAATACCATATCCACCTGGTATACCATTAGTTTGTCAGGGAGAAAAAATTACACAAGATGTTGTAGATATTGTTAATAGCTATATAAAAAATAAGAGAGATGTAATTGGTTTATATAAAGATAGTTTTAAGGTTATAGATATAAAATAGTAAAAGTAAAACATGAGATTTAAATCTCATGTTTTAC
>JBBVGE010000484.1:0-315 GCA_040144665.1 Clostridium perfringens | reverse complement strand
GTGTGAGATTAACCAAGCTAACAAGGGCGTTCCGACCTCGTTGGATACCAATAGTTTAAGCTATCAGCTTTTCCAAGTTTATTGAAGCATTAAGGTCTCTTTGATGGTGTGTTCCACATTCGGGACATACCCATTCTCTTAGACCTAGGTTTTTAACTTCTATATTCTTATAGCCACATTCAGAACATAGTTGAGAGCTTGCATAGTCTGGTGGAGCAATTACTATTTCTCTACCATACCATTCAGCCTTGTATTCTAGCATTCTTCTAAATTCTGACCAACTTGCTTCTGAAATTACTTTAGCAAGTTTGTGGT
>JBBVGE010000483.1:0-205 GCA_040144665.1 Clostridium perfringens | reverse complement strand
GGTATGGGGAATAATGATTTAACATTTGAAGTGTTAAATAATATATGCAATCTTTATAGTGGAACTCTTGTCATAGATGCAGATGGAATAAATGTATTAGAGAGAAAAAAATCCATTTTAAAAGAATTTAAAGGGGACATAGTATTAACACCTCATCCAGGAGAGATGGCAAGATTATTAGGTATAGAGATTAAAGATGTTGAAA
>JBBVGE010000482.1:0-25074 GCA_040144665.1 Clostridium perfringens | reverse complement strand
ACACTTGCATAGCAAGTGGTTTTCTAAATACAATAAAAAGGCTATCTTCAATATTGAAGATAGCCAAAATTTCATCCTATTCCATTAATTTTGTAATCTTTTTACTGCATAGTAATAATACTAATCCTAATACTATACATACAGCTGATATTGAACCGAATATCTCCATAGGTCCAAGAGCTTCCATTCTTGATGCAACAACACCTGCTAATAGATTAGCTACTCCTGATGCTGCAAGCCACATACCCATTAATAATGATGCATATTTAACAGGTGCAAGCTTAGATACCATTGATAATCCTATTGGTGATAAGCATAATTCTCCAGTTGTGTTACAGAAGTATGTTAATACTACCCACCACATACTAGCTTTTGCTACTGGATTCTCTGCTCCTCCAATTGATATACATGCTCCTACCATGAACAAGAATCCGATACCTAAGATAATCATCCCCATTGCCATTTTAACAGGTACTGATAGATCACCTTTTTCTCTATTAGCTAATCTAAACCATAGTTTAGCTAATATTGGTGAAAGGATAAGTACAAACACTGGATTAATTGATTGGAACCATGCAACTGGAATTGTCATTCCAAAGAAGTCTCTATTAGTTAATTTTTGAGTAAACATTGTTAATGAACTTCCTGCTTGCTCAAATCCTGTCCAGAAGAAAATAACAAAGAATGCTAATATAAATATAGAAGCTACTCTTCTCTTTTCTTGCTTAGTTAAAGGTTCATTACTAACTTGTTTTTGCTCTTTTGTTCTTTCCTTTGGTGCTTCACCTACATGTGCTAAATACTTAGGTGAGAATATCATAAATATTATTTGTCCAAGTACCATTCCTATAGCCGCTGCTAAGAAACCATATTTAAATCCATATTCTATAATTGCCCCATTTGCTGTCTTTGCAAAGATGTCTTCTGCTAATAACCCACATATTAAAGGTGCTATTAATGATCCTACATTTATGCCCATATAGAATATTGTAAATGCTGAATCTTTACGTTTATCACCTTGATCATAAAGTTGACCAACTACTGTTGATATATTTGGCTTAAAGAAACCATTACCTACTATTAATAACGCTAGTCCTATGTACATACCTATTCTAGTATTATCTATAAATAACATAAAGTTACCTATTGCCATTATAGATGCACCAATTACTATTGATTTCTTTTGACCTAAGAAATTATCTGCAATCCAACCTCCAATTATTGGAGTAAAATATGTAAAACCTGTATATACTGCGTATATAAGAGCTCCTGAACTTACGCTAAATCCTAAACCACCTTGTACAAAGCTTACTGTTAAATAAAGCATTAAAAGTGATCTTAATCCATAGTAACTAAATCTCTCCCACATTTCTGTTAAGAACAATAGATATAGACCTGGTGGATGCTTTACCCTACTCTTATTAACAGATGTATTTGATGTTGTCATAAAAATTCCCCTTTTCATTCGTTTATGTCATTCTTTAAATTTTGCAACTTAACTTCAACAAAATTTCTTTCAAATAAAATTTGCTTATGAAAAAATCATACCATTTTATGAAAGTGAATTCAAGTCATTTATAGATTTTTTTTAATATAATTAATATTTTAATAGAATTTATCTATTTAAACCCTATTATAATTATTAATTTATCAAAAAAATATTGTTTTTTTATTTATTTTTTATTAATTCGTAAATTTTTTAATGTATTTTGTTATGATACATTTGATTTTTCTAAGAATACATCTGCAAGTTTTACTAATGAAATATTTAATTTTCTTATTTTATCAACTTTTACCTTTTTAGCTTATTTTCTTGAATATAAATTCACTATATTCTAATGCTTTATAAATATCTAATTAATATTTTATTAACTGTTTATTTATTTTTTATTAAATTTCATTAAGGTGTTGATACTAATAAAAATTAAAAAAACTTTTTAAATGCAAACATTAGTTCGTATATATATTGTAAAAAGTGATAATACTTCTTAATGAACCAAAACATTAAGGAGTGATTTTTATGAACAAAGTTTTATTAGTTGGAAATTTAATAAGAGACCCTGAAGTTAATTATTCTAAAGATAAAGGGCTTCCATATTCTCGTTGTATTTTAGCTGTAGATGATAGAATAGGTAAGACTACTCATTTTATACCTTTTATAATATTTGATAAAGGTGCTGAAGTTCTTTGTGAGTATGG
The DNA here is from genome assembly GCA_040144665.1 of Clostridium perfringens. GTDB lineage: Bacteria > Bacillota > Clostridia > Clostridiales > Clostridiaceae > Clostridium > Clostridium perfringens_A. Next base: position 22,875 of record JBBVGE010000482.1, on the reverse strand, counting down.
TAAAAAAGGTAGTAAAATTGGGATTACTGGATATATTAAAAGAAGTGCTTTTAATAAGGATGAATCAAATACAATCTACAATACAGATATAATTGCAGAAAGTTTTGAATTTATAGGGTTCAATACTAAAAAGAATTCTAAGGAAGACGATTTAGAGTTAGTTTCAAATGCAGATATACCATTTTAAACTAAAGGGGATGACCAAGTCATCCCTTTAAATTTCACGCTCTATTTTATTTTAAGAAGTATATCTATTAAATTTTCAGGATCTATTTTAATTTTACCTTTATAATGTTCTATATACTTTACAAATTCATTTTTATATACCTCATCAAATATGTGAACATTAGATAGATTATATCTTACGTTTAATTTTAAATCGCTATCTGAATAATATATTATAGATTTTACATCTATATAGTATCCTAATTCTTTTAAATATTCTTTTAATCTATCTTTTTGTTTATTCACTATAATTATTGGATTATTTATTTTTTTATCCTCTTTACCATTAGATAGCATCCATTTATTATCCTCTTCATTTCCATTAATTCTTCCTTTATCATACCTTATATATATTATGAAAATACCTGATTTATTTATAACAAGTGTATCGATATGATTTACACCTTTTCTGTTATTGAAGCTTAAATTTTTTAATATATAGTTACTATTATCTAATTTAGTTAGTATTTTAGGTACAGTTCCATCTAAATTTTCATCTCTATTTATTTTCAATTTACTAAAACCTTTATCATTATGATCTTTATTTATGTATTTTCTCTTTAAATAAATATATGTTACTAATAATGATACTAATATTATTGCTAAATCATAGAATTCACCAAAAAAACTAGATATATCAATCATGCTATCTATGATTTCAGAAATCAAGTTTACAATAAATATACTTATTATAAACACTATAATAGATAATAACTTATTTAATTCGAATTTATTTTTCTCGTGCTTTTTATGTTTAAGATTCTTCATATCAACTAAAATAGCCACTTAATCACACCTTTTTCTTAAATTAATACTAAAAGGGCTAGGAAGTTTTCCTAGCCCTTTTAGTATATACAAAATATTATATTATAATTCTTGTTTTACCTCTATTTCCGAAGATAATACTTGTAATTTTGATAATGCCTCTGCTGCTTTATCCTCGTCTACAAGAACAACCAATAAATCTCCTGCTATTATTTGTGTTCCACCCTTTGGAATTATTTCTTTTCCACCTCTTTTAATAGCAACTAAAAGACATTCTTTTGGCCAACTTATATTTTTAATTAGCTTTCCTTCAACTTCGCTACCCATAAATACAGATAATTCTAAAAGTGTTTTCTTTACATATGCTTTGCAATCTGGTCCACACTCAGTACCATCGCACTTCTTAAGTCTCTTCTCAAGTAAACTTTCATATATTGGTTCTGATTTTAAAATATCTGATGTAACATATGAAACTATTACTACTATAGTAAGCGCTAGTAAGTGTTCAAAAGATCCTGACATTTCAGTAATTAAAACTATCCCTGTAATTGGCGCTTTTACTATTGATGCAAAATGTCCTGCCATTGCAAATATTATAAAGTTAATAATATATATACCTGGAACATTGGCTGTTTTACAAACAACGACTCCAAATATGTTTCCAACTATCGCTCCTAATACAAGTAAAGGAAAGAAAATTCCTCCTGGCGCATTTGATCCAAAACTTATGAAAGTAAATAAATATTTGACTACTAAAAATACTAATAATACCTTTATTGTAAATCCACCATCAACTAAACTCATTATAAGAGAATGTCCTCCCCCTAAGAGAATAGGTGCCGTAAGTCCAACTAACCCTGCACATAAAAATGGTATCATAACTTTAACTTGTACTGGAATCTTTGTAAATTTTGCATATATATCTTGAGTTTTTAATATCCCCCTGCTAAAAGCTACTCCGGTAATTCCAACAGCAACTCCTAAAAGTATTAGTGCCCAATAATATTTTAGTGGAAATACACTAACATTTGAAAATCCAAGTGCTGGTCCAAGCCCTAAAAAATTCTTACACATAAAATCTGCTGCAATTGAAGATGACATTGCAGATAAAAGTACTAATGGAGAAAAGTTTTTATGAACTTCCTCTAACGCAAAAACAACACCTGATAAAGGTGCGTTGAATGCTGCTGCAAGACCTGCGCTAGCACCACTTGTCATTAAAAATTTATCTTCAATATTTAGTCTTTTACATACCTTTGAGAAACCTTGTCCTATAGAAGCTCCCATCTGCACTGATGGACCTTCACGTCCTACAGATAAGCCCGCAACTAGTGCCATAGTTCCACCTACAAATTTATACACTAGAACTCTTAGCCAGTTAGCATCAAGTCTTTTCATAAGTATGCCCTCAACTTGAGGTATCCCACTACCTGAAATCATAGGATCACCTTTTACTAAATATCCAACAAACAATCCCATTATACCAAGAACTATAAAAACTAATACTATTGTTAATGGATGACCTTTTGAATAAGTGTAAAAATTACTAAGCAAAGGAGATAATTTTTCGACTAACACTCTATTTGCAACAACAATTAATCCTGTTATTAATCCTATAAGTGCTGATTCCCATATTAATCTAATTTTCAAATTATTTCTATGGGGAAAAATATCACTAACTCCTTCTTTTTTTATCTTCATTATACTTCCCCCTTAAATACAGTCTACTTATTATTATATATCTTATTTAATTTATTAGAAAACAATTATTAACCTATAATATCTTTTCATGGTTCATTTTTGTTTATTTTAAGTTAATTATATTAAATTTTCTTTGATTATTTATCAATTTCTTTAAATCCCTCAATTATTCATTTTTATTTTTTGAATTTTTTATTAATTAAATAATAATTTTGTATTAATATCTTATATAATAAAAAAAGAGCTATAATAGCCCTTTTAACTTACAACTTTAAATTCATTTTGTAGTGACAATATTATTTCTTCTGATTTGACTTCTGAAATCACATAATCTAAAACAATTTCTTTAGATCTATTATAATTATTAAATATTTCTAATGCATTATCGGAGTTATTAAACACCTTCCAATAACCACATAGTAAGCATTTTTTAGTAGTACACTCCATGAAATCTATAACATCTTCCAGAGGAATCCCCAAAAATACTCCAAGTTCATGAGGACAATGGAATTTATTATATCTTTGTACTAATTTATCTAAAATATTATCTAAATTATCTTGAAGATCATATCCAAGCTTTAATAAAAACTCTTTTGTTTCTTTATTATTTATAAAATTCCCTAACTTTTCTTCTGAATAAATTAGTAAAATTATAGCTTTATCATCTTCTCTTAGTAATATATATTTTAAATTTATCTTATTTAAAAATATTTCTTTATAGTTATTCCATATAAAATATTCTTTGCTGTTCTTTTTTAAAGTTATTGTTGAAGATGGCTTTAAACCACCAACTACTGGTGCTAATAAAAATAACATATATTTATCAAAATACTCAATATTATTCATATCCTTTAATTTATTCATAAATTGCTTAATTTTCATCTCCATCTTCAACACTCCTTAATTATCTTTTAGCTATATTTTTACCAATTTCAATTAATTTATTCGCAGATTCTCCTTCCGGAAATTCATTTGCTATTACTTCTCTTTCTAAAAGGTCAGCCCCTGCATCTAGCATTCTATCTTCCCATGATGTCATCCATTCTCCAGTTCCCCATCCATAAGATCCAAATAGAACCATGTTCTTTCCTGAAACTTCTCCTTCTATTAATTCAATGAATGGTTCCATTTCACATTCTTCTATAACTTCCGCTCCCATTGCTGGTGATCCAAGCATAACAACATCACAATTTTTCACATCATCAATTGATGCGCTATCGACAGTTTTTATGTTTACTTCAGCGCCTTCTTCTCTAGCACCTTTTGCAATTAAATTTGCCATTTCTTCTGTATTTCCTGTTCCTGTCCAATAAATAATATTAATTTTCATAAATATCATCCTCTCTTCAATTGATATTGATTATCATTATTTATTAGTAGTATATTATCATTTCTAAACCTTGTCAATATCATATTTATAAATTCATTTACTAAATATATAGGAAAATAAAAAGACACCTTTATATCAACTATAAAAGTGTCTTAATATATTCTATTATTTTGTTGTTATTTTGCTATTCTCTTACCTAATTCAACTAGCTTATCTGCATCTTCGCCTTCTGGTAATTCTTTAACTACAACTTCTCTTTCTAAAAGTTCTGCCCCTGTATCTAACATTCTATCTTCCCATTCTGTCATGAAGGCTCCCCCGCCCCATCCAAATGATCCAAATAAAATCATTTTCTTTCCTGAAACATCACCTTCTATTGATTCAACAAATGGTTCCACTTCTGTTTCTTCTAAATTTTCTGCTCCCATTGCTGGTGATCCAAGTAATACGATATCGCAATCTTTTACATCATCTATTGATGCTGCGTCCATTGTAATTAGGTTTACTTCAGCACCTTCTTCTCTTGCACCTTTTGCAATTAAGTTTGCCATCTCTTCTGTATTTCCTGTTGATGAATGATATATAATATTAATTTTCATAATTTCTCTCCTCTTTCCAACCAATAATATTTATTTGTTAATAATATACCTCTAATGATAATTAAAGTCAATAGATTTTGGAAAAATTCTTATCATTTTACTCTGATTTATTTTAAAGTCAAGAAAAGCTTCAATAAAATTATTATTGAAGCTTTCCTTTTTCCATCTTTAATACTCTTTTTGCAACCATATTTGCAAAACTAATATCATGGGTAATTATCATTATTGTTATTCCTTCTTCATTTAGCTTTTTTATAATTTCTCCAACCTCTATTGTTGTTTTAGGGTCAAGAGCTGATGTTGGTTCATCAAAACATAAAACTTTTGGCTCCATTGCAAGAGCTCTTGCTATAGCAACTCTTTGCTTTTGTCCTCCTGATAATTCAAAAGGATAATTATTTTCTTTATCTTCCATAGAAAGACTTTTTAATATATTCCTTGCCTTTTTAATTGTAATTTCTTTATTTTCTTTTAAAACTCTTATAGGCGCTTCAATTATATTTTCCAAAACTGTCATATGAGGAAATAAATTAAAATTTTGAAATACAACACCTATATCTTTCCTAACTTCCTTTAACGCCTTTCCCTCAGCATATTTACCATTATTACAAAACACTTTATCATTTATTTTTATACTTCCATCATCACACTTTTCAAGACCTGTTATACATCTTAGTAATGTAGTTTTACCTTCTCCTGATCTTCCTACAACTACAACAGTTTCACCTTTATCTATTGTTAAATTTAAATCTTTAAATATATCATTTTTCCCAAAACTCTTTTTAATACCTTTAACTTCTAACATATACTCCCCTCCTATTTATAGTAATTATATTTCTTTTCTAACTTTTTAAATATATTAGTCAATACCATAACTAATAGAAGATATATAACTCCAACCATAACTAATGGAAATAATGATGCTTCTCTATTAGTTGCTATTTTTCCAACCATTAATATGTCTTGTAATCCTACTATATACACAAGGGCTGTATCTTTAATCAAGCTTATAACTTCATTTCCAACTGGAGGAATTACTTTCTTAAAGGCTTGTGGAAGTATTATTCTAATATAAATATCAAACTCTGAAAGTCCAAGCATTTCGCAAGCTTCTAATTGGCCTTCATCAACACCTTCAATACCAGCTCTAAATATCTCAGCAAAATATGCCCCATAATTTAATACAAATGCTACTATTGCAGCAGTAAATCTTCCAAATCTAATTCCAACCAAAGGAAGTCCAAAGAATATAAATATTATTTGTAATAACAAAGGTGTTCCTCGCATAATTAAAATATATAAATCTATAATTCTCTTAGTTAACTTATTTCCTTTAACTCTTAATATAGCAACTATAACTCCTATAGGTATAGAAAGTATTAATGTTAATATGAATACTAAAAGAGTAATCTTAAGTCCACCCATTAATTGATCTATTAATATTTCGAAATTCATCATTATTCTCCTTCCTTAATTACGATATCTTTTCCAAACCACTTTTCTGATATTTTCTTTGCCGTTCCATCGCTTATTACTTCTTTTAGCCCTAAATTTATCTCATCTTTTAACTTTTCATTTCCTTTTTTAATCCCTACAGCAAAATCTTCACTTCCAAAATTATCATTTAAAACTTTATACTTATCATTACCACGTGCATTCATATAGTATCTTGCAAGAACTTCATCTGCTACTACTCCATCTATTCTTCCTGCATCTAAATCCATTAATGCATCATTATTAGATTGATATGATATGAATTTACCTCCACTTAAAGAGTTTACAAAAGAAGTATCTTTCATCACTGCATCTGAAGCACTTGATGCTGCTTGAACTCCTATTTTTTTATTTCTAAAATCTTCTTTGTTTTTTATATCTGAATTAGATCTAACTATTATTACTTGACGGTCACTAATATAGGGATTTGAAAAATCTACTTGCTTTTCTCTTTCCTTTGTAACTGAGTATCCATTCCAAATTAAATCTATATCTCCATTTCTAAGTTCTGTTTCTTTCATTGTCCAATCTATTGGTTGAAATTTTATCTCTTTATGTATCTTTTTTCCTACTGCTTTTGCTAAATCTATATCAAATCCTACTACTTGTCCATCATTATTTATAAATCCCATAGGTACAAATGTATCATCATAACCTACTATAATTACATTTTCACTCTTCTTTTTATTATTTTGATTTAAGAAATGTACTAATCCATAACCAGCAATAATAACCATAATCCAAATTAATAAATTAAAAACTATTTTTTTCATTTATTCCCCTCCTCACTTTATTACTTTATCACGCTAAAGTAATAAAGTCAATAAATAAAAATAAACTCCAAGATTTAATTTTCTTGAAGTTCTAAATTTATTTATTAAGTAATTCTTTTAAGGTCCCAGTAACCTTATCTTCATGCCCAAGAACAGTATTATTCTTTACTGATTTATCATTCTTATCTATTTCATCTTCTATATCTTCTTTACTTTTATCTAAACCACTTTTAATGTTTTTATATCCCTCTATTAATTCATCCATTCCACTTGCACTTTTTTTCATATCATCTATACCAGATAGATCTAGATTTAATGAAAGATTCTTATCTGGATCTTTTATTTCTCTACTATCCTTGGAAGAATTTTTTACTTCTACTTTATTATCTCCTGCGCAACCAGTAAACATCATTGTTAGTAATACCACAAATAGACCTAAAACTATTTTCTTCTTCATACATACCTCCTTATAACACAAGATATAACTATTTTATGATTTTATTTCCCAAGTTTTCAACCCTATTCAAAAACTTTTACACAATGTTAATATAAAAAACCTCTAGGAAATTAATTTCCTAGAGGTCCATCTTAGTTTTTACTATCTTTTAACATTTCCCCAATTGCTGCAATACTTCCAAGTGATGATAATGTTTCATTTGGTAATATTAATTTATTTGCAGGGTTTGCTGCCATTTCTTTTAAAGCTTCAACTTGCTTTAATGCAATAACCCTTTCATCAGTGCCTGATTCTATAATTGCTGCATTTATCATTCTTACAGCCTCTGCTTCTGCAAGTGCTATTGCTTCTATTGCTTTAGCTTTACCTTCTGCTTCTAGAAGTTGAGATTCTTTTAAACCTTCTGCTTTTCTAATTTGAGCTTCTTTTTGAGCTTCTGCTTCTAATATTCTAGCTTGCTTTTCCCCTTCAGCTTTTTCAATTTGAGATTGTCTACCACCTTCTGCTTGAAGGATCATAGCTCTCTTATCTCTTTCAGCTTTCATTTGCTTTTCCATGGCATTTTGTATTTCAGCTGGTGGAATAATATTTTTAATTTCTACTGAAAGTATTTTTATTCCATATGCATCTGTTATTTCATCAATTATAATAAGCAATTCTTGATTTATCTTATCTCTTCCTGATAAAACTTCATCTAGAGTCATATTACCTATTATATTTCTTATGTTAGTTGTTGCGGAATACACTATACCTGCTCTATAATCTTCAATATTGTATACTGCATCTTGAGCATTTAAAAGCTTGTAGAATATAACATTATCTACTGATATATTAACATTATCCTTTGTAATAACAGTTTGTGGTGGTACATCAATTATTTGTTGTTTTGTTGAAACCTTCTTTCTTACAAAATCAGCAAATGGAATTGTAACATGCCATCCTGGTTCCAGTACTCTATGGAATTGACCAAACCTTTCTACTACATATAGATATCCTGTGTTAACAATTTTTATTGATGATAAAATAATGATTAATATTAGTACTATTAGTACTATTGTAATTATAAGTCCTACCATTATTAATCCTCCCCTTTATATTTATTTATTGTAAATTTATTACCTTGTATTCCTGTGATAATAAATTTATCACCTTTTTCAATTGTCTTACCCTCATTAACTGCTGCCCAGTATATTCCTGAAACTTTTATTCGCGCTGTATCTTCTATTCTTTCCTCTGAATCAAATATCATACCTATATAAGTCTCTTCCATTAATGGAGTTGTCCTTATACTAGCTTTAAATTTTTTCTTTGCCCAAGGATATCCTATTCCAATTGCAATTAAACTTACAATACCGAATATTATTACTTGTGTTAAAAAACTTAATGCAAGTAAATTTGCAAACATAGCTACTATTGCGCCAAGACCAATCCAAGAAAATAAGAATGCGCTAGTAGCTAAATCAATACCTACCATTGCTATAGCAACTATAATCCAAAGTAGTGTTAAAAGCATTTTTTTACCCTCCTTTCATTTACTACATATTACCATTATATCATTAAAATGTGTAATGATACTTAAACTTTATAATTTCATTATATATTTATAATTATCTTTTTACAATTTCTTTTTAAACCCTTTAAAGGTTATTTAATAACTTTTAATAAGGCTTTTATAATCTTTTCTCTTATTTTCATTGATTTTCTAATATTTTCATTTTATTATTGTTATATATAGGCTAAAAACTAGTAATACTAATTACGACATACTATTAAATGGAGATGATAAATATGGATTTTATAAAGGTTGCATCAGCTTGTCCTAAGACAAAAGTTGCTGATATTGAATATAATGTAAATGAAATTCTAAAATGTATTAAAGAGGCTACAAATAAAGATGCTAAGGCTATCGTTTTCCCTGAGTTATGTATAACTTCATATACTTGTGGTGATCTTTTTCTTCAAGATAGATTAATAAATGAATCATTAAAAGGTTTAGTATCAATAATGCTTGAAACATCAAGTATGGATATGTTAATTGCAGTTGGAGCACCTCTTTTAAAAGGATGTACTCTATATAACTGTGCTTTCATTTTATTTAAAGGAAAAATTCTTGGAATAGTTCCAAAATCATATATACCGAATTATAGTGAATTCTATGAAAAAAGATGGTTCTCTGAAGGTATAGGAATTGTTAATCAAAAAGTTGATCTTCCATTCCAAAGAGATATTCCATTTGGAACAGATTTAATCTTTTCATCTGATAATTTCACCTTTGGAGCTGAAATTTGCGAAGACCTTTGGGTAACTATCCCCCCAAGTTCTTATCTTTCACTACTAGGAGCAAATATTATATTTAATTTATCCGCATCAAATGAACTAGTTTCAAAGGCTGATTATAGAAAAAGTTTAATATCTAATCAAAGCGCTCGTTCAATTTGTGCATATATATATTCATCTGCTGGAGTTCATGAGTCCTCAACAGATCTTTTATTTAGTGGACACTTACTAATTAGTGAAAATGGAACTATATTAAAAGAAAATGAAAGATTCCAAAGAGAAAACGAGATTATATATGCGGATATTGATACTTTTAGATTAAGGTCCGAAAGAATGAAAAATCTAAGCTTTAGAGATGCATCAAAGTTTGCACCTTTTAATGTAAGAGTAATAGATTTCGATTTTGATAGTACAGAAATTACTTCTTTTGATAGATACATAGATAAACATCCTTTTGTTCCTTCAAAGGAAAATGAAATGGAAGCGAGATGTAAAGAAATATTTAATATACAAGCTTCAGCATTAGCTAAAAGACTTGAACATGTAAATCTTAATAAAACTGTTATAGGCATATCAGGTGGCCTTGATTCCACTCTAGCTTTACTTGTAATAGTTAAAACTTATAAACTTTTAGGTATCGATAACAAAAATATAGTAGCAATAACAATGCCAGGATTCGGTACTACAGATAGGACATATAATAATGCGCTAACTCTTTGCAAAGAACTTGGTTGTGATTTAAGAGAAATAAATATAGTAAAGTCTGCTCTTCAACATTTTGAAGATATTGGTCACGATAAAGATATTCATGATGTTACGTATGAAAATGTTCAAGCAAGAGAAAGAACTCAAATTCTTATGGATATAGCAAATAAAGAAGGTGGTATTTTAGTTGGTACTGGTGATTTATCAGAACTTGCACTTGGCTGGTGTACTTATAATGGTGACCATATGTCCATGTATGCTGTTAATCCATCTATTCCAAAAACTCTTGTTAGATATCTAGTAAATTATGTAGCTCAAAATGAATCTACTGAAATAGTAAAAGAAACTTTACTTGATATCTTAGATACACCTGTAAGTCCAGAGCTTCTTCCAAAAGATGAAACTACTGGAGAAATAACTCAAAAGACTGAAGATATAGTTGGTCCATATGAATTACATGACTTCTTCTTATATCATTTCATGAAACATGGTTCTTCAAAAGAAAGAATCCTTTTCTTAGCAGAGCATGCTTTTAAGGATGATTATTCAAAAGAAACAATTGAAAAATGGCTTGATAAATTCTTATGGAGATTCTTCTCTCAACAATTTAAAAGAAGTGCCCTTCCTGATGGTCCAAAAGTTGGAACAATATCATTAAGTCCTCGTGGCGACCTTAGAATGCCATCGGATGCATCAGTACATTCTTTTAGATAAAACAAAAAGATGGCGATTATTTAATCACCATCTTTTTCTATCTACAAACTGCTTGTGCTAAAATAGCTTGTATTTCATATATGTCTACGCCTTTAGTAAATTGCTTTTGTATAGGCTCTGCTGTACTTGAAATCCATATTTTAAGTTCTGAGTCTAAATCAAAATGTCCTGATGATTCTACTGAAAAATGAGTTATACTTTTATAAGGTATACTATGATACTCTATCTTTTTTCCAGTAGCACCTTGAACATCTACCATTATAAGCCTTCTATCTGTAAAAATAATCGTATCTCTTATAAGCTTATATGCTTTTTCAATACTTTCTCCACTTGCAATTAATTTACCAAAATCCTTAATAACAGAATCTCTTGAAATTTCTGAAGCATTTCCTAAAATCCCACCTAATAAACCCATATCCTACATCTCCTTTTGTAAAATAAAATAATTTTACGTTATTATACCATTTTTTCTTCTTGTCCAACTTCTTTTACTTTAGCTTGTACTAATATTATACAATATTTTCTTTTTCTCTAACTTCTTTCACTTTAGCTTGTACTAGTCTTACTAATTCTTCTTTATCAGATTCATTGTTTACTACATCCATCTTATCCATATCAATTATTAGTACATCTGAAGCTTTATAATGATTCTCTACCCAAGCATCGTAATCTTTCCATAAGAATTCATAGTAATCTCTTAAATCATCATCTATTTCAAACTCTCTACCTCTAAGTTTAATTCTTTCTAAAACTGTTTCAAATGATCCTTTTAAATAAACCATTATATCTGGTGCCTTCTTTGGAAGCTCCTCAAGCTCTTCCATCATATTATTTAGTAGATTTTCATATATGGACATTTCAAGGTCTGAAATCCTTCCAAGTTCCATATTCTTTTTTGCAAAATACCAATCTTCATAAATTGATCTATCTAGTACATTATTATTATGTACTAAAGCTTCCTTTATACTTTTAAATCTTGTATTTAAAAAATATAATTGTAATAAGAATGGATATCTTTTCTTATTTATTTCTTCTTCTGTTTCACTATAGAATAAAGGTAATATTGGATTATCATCTACACTTTCATAGAAAACATCTGAATTAAAATGTTCTCCAAGTATTTTTGCAACTGAGCTCTTTCCAAGTCCTATCATTCCGCCAACAACTATCAACATGTCTCACCTATCCTTTAAATTTACTTTTCCACAATATTTATTCCTAATAACAAAATTGTCTATTTATAAGAATACAAATTTTATATTTCTTAGTCAATAGTCATTTATTTTTTCTATTAAATATTCATTTTTTCTATATTTTTAATTTATTCTACAAATATCCTCCATATGTAATAGATTACTTCACTAAATGTTTTAATCCTCCTTTACAATTACCTATTCTATAAGCTATACTTAATAAGTTGATAATTAATTATAGAATGTACGGTACAAATATATAAAAAATATATAACTAATATATAGATGAAGGGAAATTTGAATGAATAATATAAAATTTGAAGATTTAAACTTAAGAGAAAGTATCCTAAAGGCGATAACTGATTTAGGATATGAGGCGCCATCACCAATACAGGCGCAAAGTATACCACTAGCTACAGAAGGTTATGATTTAATCGGGCAAGCACAAACAGGAACTGGAAAAACGGCTGCATTTGGTTGCTCAATACTTAATACTTTCGAAAAATCAAATAATGTTGGTGCATTAATACTTACTCCTACAAGAGAACTTGCAATCCAAGTTTATGAGGAATTTAAAAAGCTTACTAAGTACGAAAAATTACAGGTATTACCTGTATATGGCGGAGATTCAATCACTAAGCAAATAAAAGCTTTAAACCAACATGTTGATATAGTTGTTGGAACACCTGGTAGAGTTCTTGACTTAATCAGAAGAAAAAAACTTAACCTAAGCAAAGCTAATTATTTAGTATTAGATGAAGCTGATGAAATGTTAAATATGGGATTCATAGATGATATAGAGAGTGTTATAAATGAATTACCAGAGAGTCGTCAAACACTTCTATTCTCTGCTACAATGCCACCTCAAATAAAAAGATTAGCTAATAAATACATGAAAAAAGATGCTAAGCATATTGAAATTAAAAAAGTAGCTATGACAGTATCTAAGATTGAACAAAAATTCTTTGAAGTTAATCACAAAAATAAATTTGAAGCATTATGTAGAGTTTTAGATTATGATAATCCAGAAATAGCTATAGTATTCTGTAGAACTAAAAAAGGCGTAGACGAATTAGTTCAAGAAATGCAAAGTAAGAACTATGTTGTTGAAGGTATGCACGGTGATATGTCTCAAGTTCATAGAATGAAGACTTTAAAGAGATTTAAAGAGGGTTCATTAAACTTCTTAGTTGCAACAGATGTTGCTGCAAGAGGAATTGACGTTGAAGGTGTTACTCACGTTATAAATTATGATTTAACTCAAGACGTTGAAAGTTATGTTCACAGAATCGGAAGAACAGGAAGAGCTAACAGAGAAGGTACTGCTTATTCATTCGTTACTCCAAGAGAAAATGGAATGATGAGAGAAATTAAGAAAGTCACTAAGGGTAACATAGAAAAAGCTAAGATACCTACAGTAGATGAAATTCTTGAAAAGAAACTTCAAGATAAATATTCAAACATAGAAGGAGTACTTGAAAAGAAAGCTTATAAAAAGTACTTACCACTTGCTGAAAGTATAGCTGAAAACTTTGAACCTGTTGATGCTATAGCTGCATTACTTAAAATGCAATTTGATAATGAAATGTCATTTGACTATAAAGAAAATGCTCTAACTGCTCCAAAATCTGAAGATGTTAGACTATTCTTCTCAATAGGTAAGAGGGATAAATTATCACCTAAGACTTTCGTAAAATTCATTGCTGATAGAGCTAGAATAAATGGATCAAAGATCAATAAAATTGATATACTTGAAAACTTCTCATTTGTTTCAGTAGATCCTGATGTACAAAAGAAAGTTGTTGAAAAATGTTCAGGTATTAAACTTAACGGTAGAAGAGTTAATGTTGAAGTAGCTACAAAAAGAAGATAATTCATATATATTAAAAAGCAAGGCTAATTAACCTTGCTTTTTTTAATCTATATTAATAAAAAAATTATTTCTTCTTAAATAAAAAACCAAAAAGAGTAGTTATATTTATAATCTAACTACTCTTTTCTACATCTGTTCTATAAACATATGTTATTCCTTTCTTATTTTGAAGATAGTTCTTCTGATAATTTTTTTAACTCTTCAAAATTTAATTCTGAAAGCTCTCTTCTATTGTACTTATCACTAGCAGCTTGTTTAATTCTTGAAATAAATACTTCTCTATAATCCATCATTACTTATCCCCCCTTTCAATACCATTATAAAATAATATTATACTCCATATTATATACTTGTCAATAAAAAAAGTGCCAGAAATTCTGACACCTTTACCCTAAGTATGATGCTGCACTAAGTGCTGCAACATTTCCTTCTCCAGCGGATTTTATATATTGATATGGTTTACCAATACAATCTCCTGCTGCAAAACATCCTTTAATATTTGTTTTCATTAATCTGTCTACTTTTATATGCCCATCCTCAATCTCAAGCCCAGGAACTAACTGGGTTGGTGGAACAGCATTCTTTAATAAAAATACACCATCAGTTTCTAGTTCTTTTCCATTTTTAAATAATACTTTAGAAACTTTAGATTCACCCACAATTTCAATAGGTACTTCTTCTATTACTTTTATATTATCATTTAACTTATAATCACCTTTATACATTGGAACAAAGAATACTTCACCTGCTAACTCACTAACAAAGTTTGCTTCTTCTTCCCCTTCTTCATTATAACTAATTATAGTTACTCGTTTTCCCTTATAAAGTGGTGCATCACATGTGGCACAGTATCCTACACCTTTTCCTACAAATTCTTCTTCCCCTTTTAATGGTTTTGTATATTCTGCTCCAGTTGCTAATATAACTGTTTTAGCTTCATACATCTTTTGGTTGACCATTAAAGTAAAATAATCACCCATTGAATATATGTTATTTATTCTTTCATTTACAATTTCTATACCCATCTTATCTATATGGTTTTGGAAACTTTCTAGAAGATTTCTTCCTGTACCTGAAGTAAATCCTAAATAATTATTAACCTTAGGAGCTCTTTCTATTTTATCACTAAGGTTTTTATTCCCAAAAATTATAAAGGACTTATTTCTAATTTTTGCATTTAATGCTGCTGATAATCCTGCAGGACCACTACCTACTATAGCAATATCATATCTACTATCCATAGAAATTCTCTTATATATGCTTTTCTATTAAAGCTTTTATTTGATCTTTTGGTAAAAATCCTACAACCATATCAACATCTTTTCCATCTTTAAATACTTTTAAAGTTGGTATACTTTGTATTTGATACTTGTTAGCTACTTCTGGGCTTTCATCAACATCTATTTTAACAAACTTAATATTTTCCATTTCTGTTTCTAGTTCTTCTAAAATAGGAGCTATCATTTTGCAAGGTCCGCACCAAGTTGCAAAAAAGTCAACTAAAACTACTCCTTTTTGATCTAAAACTTCCGTATTAAAACTATTATCTCCAATGTGTCTTGGCATAATTAATTCCTCCATTTCATACCCCTAAGGGGTATATCTTATTTTTCTTAATAATAACTCTTTTTAAACTATTAGTCAATACTATTTTTAACTATTACTCTTATAATATTCTTTAAAACACAAATAAAACTAGGTCAGAGTTCTTATAAATTTTATCACTCTGACCTAGCTTTACTTATTTCATATTAATTTAATTTTTTAGCTGAATTATAAAGATTTGCATACACGCCTTCTTTTTCAATAAGTTCTTTATGTGTACCCTTCTCTTCAATACCATTATCAGTTAAAACTACTATTTCATCTGCATTTCTTATAGTTGATAGTCTATGAGCTACAACTATAGTAGTTCTTCCTACACAAAGTTTTTCTAGTGATTTTTGTATCATATACTCTGTTGTATTATCTAATGCTGATGTTGCTTCATCTAATATAAGAATTGGTGGATTCTTTAAAAATACTCTTGCTATTGATATTCTTTGTTTTTGACCACCTGAAAGTTTTACTCCTCTTTCTCCTATATAAGTTTCGTATCCATCTTTTTGATTCATTATAAAATCATGAATATTAGCAAGTTTACAAGCCTCTATAACTTCATCTTCTGTTGCATTCATATTACCATATAGAATATTCTCTTTTATTGTTCCAGTAAATAAAAATACTTCTTGTTGAACTATACCTATATTCTTTCTTAAAGAATCAAGTTTTGCATCATAAATACTATTTCCATCAATTGAAATATCTCCACTCTCAATTTCATAGAACCTAGGAATTAAATTACAAAATGTAGTTTTTCCTCCTCCTGAAGGTCCCACTAATGCAACCATTTTTCCAGCCTCTATATTTAAAGATATTCCTTCAAGAATCTTTTTATTTTCATAACTAAAATGAACATCCTTAAATTCTATATTACCTTTCACATTAGATAGATTCTTAGCATCCTCTTTATCTTGCTCATCTTGAACACTTAATATATCTGTAAATCTCTTAAATCCAGTCATACCATTTTGATATTGTTCCATAAAGTTTATAAGCTTTTTAATAGGGTCTGTAAATAATTTTATATATAAAACATATGCCATAAAATCACCTATATTTATTTTCCCATATAAAGTGAATATACCACCAGCTATTAAAACAATATAATTTAATAGATCTACATAAAATCCAGCTCCTGAAAAATATTGGGCCATAACTTTATAAGCACTTTCTCGTGCTTTTTTAAATCTTGAATTTCCCACTTCAAATTTTTCAACTTCATACTCTTCACTTACAAAAGCCTTTGAAACCTTTATACCTGATATACTATTTTCTAAAGTAGCATTTACAAATCCAGTTTCTTCTCTTGTTTTAAGAAATGCTTTATGCATTCTATTTCTTTGTACAAATGTAAAAATAACTATTATAGGAATAAAAGCAAATATTATAAGTGTAAGTAACACATTAATATTTATAAGTATTATAAAAGATCCAACTAACATTATAATTGAAATAAACAAATCTTCTGGTCCATGATGTGCAAGTTCTGAAATATCATTTAAATCATTAACTATTCTAGACATTATATCTCCAGTTTTGTTATTATCAAAATACTTATTTGGAAGCCTTTGCAAATGAGTAAACAATTCTCTTCTCATATCCCCTTGCATTCTAACTCCAACTACGTGTCCCCAATATTGCATAAAATAAGCACAAAGTGCTTTAACAATGAAAATCATAATCAATGCAATTGCAAAAGTAACTATCATTCTCAAGTTCTTATCTGGTATTGATATATTTATAAGCTCCTTTGTCATATATGGATATACCAAATCACACCCTGCCGCTATAAGTGCTGCAAGCATATCAAATAAAAACAGCCTTTTATACGGCTTATAATAACTAATAAATTTCTTTAACATATTTTCTCCTTATAGTAAATCAATAATATTTTTTTTGTTTTCTTGAAGTTTATCTACAAAAACTCCCTTTATCTTTAGTGGACTTTCTCCAAGAACTATCACTTTTCCTTGAAAATAAATACACTCATCTACATCATGGGTTACAAATACAACTATTCTCCTATCTTCTTCAAAAATCCTTTTAAATTCATCCATGATAAGATATTTTGTTTTATAGTCTAAAGATTTAAAAGGTTCATCCATAAGTATAACATCAGAAGGCTTTCCAAGTGCCCTTGCGATATTTATTCTTTGTCTCATCCCTCCACTTAGCTTATCTGGATACTTATCAGCCCATTCTAAGCCTTGAACCTTTTTTAATACATCTTTTATCTTTAATTCTAAATCCTCCCCTTTATAATAATGTTTTAAGGCAAGATTTAAATTTTCTTTAACAGTAAGCCAAGGTATTAGTCTATCTTCTTGAAAGATATAACTAACACTCTTTAGATCACAGCCATTTATTTCTCCGCTATCAATATCTAATAATCCTGAAATAAGATTTAAGATTGTACTTTTACCTCTTCCAGACTCTCCTATTAGACAATTTATCTTTTGATTATCTAATACCAAATTAAATTTATCTAGTATTTTCTTTTCTCCAAAGCTTTTATTTACACCCTTTAATATTAGCTTACACATCATCTCTTTGCCACCTATAATATTTTCCAGTTAAAATTCTATTTAGTAATTCAAACAACAATGATATTATAGCAATAATTATTATCCATGCAAATATCCCTGGCGTATTAAAATTCATTTTTTCTAATTGAACTGCGGCTCCAATACCATATTTAGGCTGTCCATGAACCTCTCCTGCAATTACAACTTTAAATGCTAATGATATAGTTGGAACAAATATTCTAAGTATATAAAATATTATATTGGGTATATATACTCTCTTTATTTTCTCTCCTATTGGCACTTCATATATTAACATCATTTCTTCTAAATTTTTATCCTTTTTTGTTAGTGTATTTACGATTCCATCATAAAGAATTGGGAATACAATTGCTATACCAACTACAAAAGGTGCACTATTTTTATCAAACCATATAAGTGCAAGTACTACTAACACAAGTGTAGGGATAGTTTTTCCTATAGAATTCAAAGGTTTCAATAGATTATTTAGGAAGGGGTACATACTAGATAGTACCCCTATAATTATTGCTAATATAAGTGCAACTCCAAAGCTAATAATTGTTCTATAAAAGCTCCAAAATACAGTTAATAAAAAATCTTTTTCTCTAATTATTTCTAAGAATGAAGTATACACTTCTTGAAGCTTTGGAATATATATATCATTATTAATTTTAGTTGCAATTACTTGCCAAATTACTAATAATATAACTGCTCCAAGTATTATCTCTAACTTATTTTTCCATGTAGATTCCTTCATCTGGAACCTTTCCTCCAATTGACTTTTTATCGAAGTTCTCTAACTTCTTAAAGTAAGTATTATATTCTTTCTTTGAATCTTCTATTGGAACATATTTAAGGTTTGACTTTTTTATAGCTTTAGTTATTATATTTTTGTTAGCTGAAACTCCTATTTCTTCGCAGATTGTTCCAAGCTCTTGTTTACCTTCTAATGCATAATTAACGCTATTTTCTAATTCTTTTAAGAATTTATCTACAAATTCTTTATTATTTTTTATTAAATCTTCTTTAACTATTACAGTTGCTTGAGGGAATCCATATTTTGAATCATTTTGTTTTTTCCACTCATCGTTTAAATTCATTATAATATTAAGATCAGGTTTCTTTGCAAGAACTTGACTTAATGCTGGTTCTGGTATAACTGCAAACTTAGCCTTTCCTGCTAAAATTGTTGGCGCAAGC
This sequence comes from Clostridium perfringens, assembly GCA_040144665.1. GTDB lineage: Bacteria > Bacillota > Clostridia > Clostridiales > Clostridiaceae > Clostridium > Clostridium perfringens_A. The sequence goes on along the minus strand of JBBVGE010000482.1, from coordinate 3,424 downwards.
TCAGTAATTCCATTTAGGTAACTAAAAGTAATATCCTTATCAACATTAAATCCTAAATGAGTTAACACATCTCTTGTTACTATATCAGGTGTGAGTCCTTTACCTATATTAAATATATCTTTTCCTTTTAAATCTTTTATATCTTTAATCTTTTCTGTTGATACTAAATAGAATGATCCCCAGCCTGTTGTAGCTGCAATTTTATATCCAGCACCTTTATTATATTGTGTTGCTGCAACATTTGATGGAACTATTGCAATATCAGGTTCACCTTTCATAACTGAAGTTACAATATTTTCTGGTGTTTTTTCTATTGAATAAGTAACATTATATCCCTTTTCTATTACTGGGTTATCTTTAATTAATTTAGCAGCACTTATTGCTGGTAATCCGTCTGGAATTACTACTTTGATTTCTTTTGTAGCTTCTTTAGCTTTTTCTTCACTATTTCCACATCCCACAAAAGCAAAAATTGATAATACCACTAATAATAAAGCCGTAATCTTTTTCTTCATATTTTTCTCCTCCTTATACTTGATTTATAGTATTGTATTTTAAAGCTAATATATTAAATATTCTTTATAAGACATAATCTCTTATTGAATATAAATTAATAAGATTTTTTTACTTTATATTAAATTATATCAAAAAAAAGTACATATCTCTATAAATTTACCATGTATTTATTTTCATCAATCTGATTACCCTATATTTAGTAAATATTTTTTTATTTAATCATATTTTGTAAAGAGGTGATAATTTATGTATGACAAATCTATAGATGATGTTTTAAAAGAATTTTCTACTGATAAAAACAAAGGACTATCAGAATCAGAAGCAAAAGTTAGACTTGATAAAAATGGCTTAAACAAACTATCATCTAAAAAGCAAAAGACTATTCTTAGCATTTTCTTTGCACAAATAAATGATGCAATGATTTATATACTAATTGGTGCTGCAATTATATCCGCAATAATGGGTGAATATAGTGATTCCATTGTAATACTTATAGTTATCTTAATAAATGCAATTATTGGTGTAGTCCAAGAGTCTAAGGCTGAAAAAGCGCTTTCTGCACTAAAAGAACTCTCAACACCTAAAGCATTAGTTAAAAGAGATGGTGAAGTTATTGAAATTCCATCAGAGGAAGTTGTTTTAGGTGATATTGTAATCATAGATGCTGGTAGATATATTCCTTGTGATTTACGCTTAATTCAAACTGCTAATCTTAAGATTGAAGAATCTGCATTTACTGGTGAATCAGTACCCGCCGATAAGGATGCAACTAAAGTATTTCCCTCTGAAGATATACCAGTTGGTGATAGAGAAAATATGGCGTATATGTCTACTCTAGCAACTTACGGCAGAGGTATTGGAGTATGCGTTGCAACAGCTATGGACACTGAAATAGGTAAGATAGCTAAAATGATTGAAAATGAAGAAGAAGAAATGACTCCACTTCAAAAGAAACTATCCTCTCTTGGTAAAATATTAGGAATAGCAGCTATAATTATCTGTGTACTTATATTTGTAATTGGTTTATTCCAAGGAAGAGATACATTTGAAATGGCACTTACTGCAATTAGCTTAGCCGTTGCTGCAATTCCTGAAGGTCTCCCTGCCATAGTTGCCATAGTTCTTGCCCTTGGTGTTCAAAGAATGATAAAGCAAAATGCTATAGTAAAAAAATTACCTGCCGTTGAAACTTTGGGTTCTGTAAATATCATATGTTCTGATAAAACAGGAACTCTAACTCTAAACAAAATGACTGTTAGAAAAATTTATGATACAAACTCTCTTTTATCTGTAGATGATATTAATGAACTTAATTATAATTCAAAAATACTACTTGAAACTATGATTCTCTGTAATGATGCCACCTTATCAGATAAAGGTGATACTGGTGATCCAACAGAAATAGCACTTTTAGATGTTGGTGTTAGATTTAATTATTATAAAGATGAATTAGATAATAAATATAATAGAATTGATGAAATACCATTTGATTCAGATAGAAAACTTATGAGTACAGTAAATAAGTACGATAATCATTATAGAGTTCATACAAAAGGTGCTATTGATTCATTGTTTAATGTATGTACTAAAATTCTTATAAATGGAGAGGTAAAAGATTTAAGCGATCCTATAAAGAAAGACCTCTTATCTAAATCAAATGAAATGTCTGATGAAGCTTTAAGAGTTCTAGGTGGTGCATATAAAGATATAGAGTCAAAGGATACTTCTATATCTGATATCGAAAAAGATTTAATTTTTGTTGGATTAATGGGAATGATTGATCCTCCTAGAGAAGAAGTTAAGGGCTCTATAGAACTTTGTGACAAAGCTGGAATTAGAACTATAATGATAACAGGTGATCATAAAAACACAGCCTATGCCATTGGTCGTGAACTTGGTATTTCAAGTAACTTTGATGAATGTATTCAAGGTAGTGAATTAGATAAGTTATCTGATGAAGATCTTAAAAATAATATAAATAAATATAGAATATTTGCCCGTGTATCTCCTGAGCATAAAGTAAAGATAGTTAAAGCATTTAAATCACATGGAAATATCGTTTCAATGACTGGTGATGGTGTAAATGATGCACCTTCCCTAAAAGCTGCTGATATTGGTGTTGCTATGGGTATAACAGGTACTGATGTTGCAAAAGGTGCAGCTGATATGATTCTTACAGATGATAACTTTACTACTATAGTTGGTGCTGTTGAAGAAGGTAGAAATATTTATTCAAATATAAAAAAATCTATAACTTTTTTACTTTCAGGTAACTTCGGTGAGGTAATAGCTTTATTTGTTGCTATTATTTTGAACTGGGCTGCACCACTTCAACCTATTCATATTTTATGGGTTAATCTTATAACTGATAGTTTCCCAGCCCTTGCACTTGGTGTAGATCCTGGTGATGAAGGCGTTATGGAGGATCCACCACGAAATCCAAAAGAAAGTATATTTACAAAAGATACTATATTTACTTTAATAATAAATGGATTAACTGTTGGAATTACAACATTAATTGCTTTCAAAACTGGTCTTAAGTATTACTCTGATTCTATTGTCCATGCACAGACTATGGCATTTGTAGTTCTTAGTATTTCTCAATTATTTTTATCCTTCTCATTAAGAGATAGTAAAAAATCTATCTTTAAGGTAGGTATATTTAAAAATAAAGCTTTGCTTCTTTCACTTATTTTAGGTGTAGTGCTACAAATTTTAATAATTTCAGTTCCTTTCCTATCATCAGTATTTAAGACCTATCCATTATCTTTCGGAGATTTCCGATTTGTATTTTTGATTTCATTAGTGCCTTTAGTAATTAATGAAATAAGTAAAGTTATACTTGGTGTATTTAGAAAATAATTTTAAAGTAAAAATAGTCTATATCATAAATTTATGATATAGACTA
>JBBVGE010000481.1:0-235 GCA_040144665.1 Clostridium perfringens | reverse complement strand
ATGTAGGCTTATCTAACATATACTGAACCATTTCAGTAACAAGTTCTGATGTAGATGAAGCATATACCTCAATATAATTTAATAGTGCTCCCTTTATATCCTCAGGACTTCTTCTATGATGGTCTATTACAACCACCCTTTCAATAAGTTCTGTTAAATCTCTATCTAATACATAGTTTGCACTATTAACATCTACTATTATTAATAAAGTATTGTCATCTATATTCTTTTTAGC
>JBBVGE010000480.1:0-333 GCA_040144665.1 Clostridium perfringens | reverse complement strand
GACTTCGAAAGAGGTGGAAAGGTTGCTGGATCAAGATTTACAGTTTACAAAGGAATGGGTGCTAGATTAGAGAGATCTATAATAAACTACTTCTTAGATAAACACACATTTGAAAATGGATACACTGAAGTATTACCACCATACATGGTAAATAGAGATAGTATGACTGGTACTGGTCAGCTTCCAAAATTCGAAGAAGATGCTTTCAAAGTAGAAAACAATGGATATTTCTTAATACCAACAGCTGAGGTTCCTGTAACTAATATGTACAGAAATGAAACTTTAGAGGGAGATAAACTTCCAATAAAACATGCTGCATATAGTGCTTGTTTC
>JBBVGE010000479.1:0-61699 GCA_040144665.1 Clostridium perfringens | reverse complement strand
AGTTTTAATTAAAAAACGAATCTATATATTTTTAGGCTTATAGCCTCAGTACAAGCCACCCGTTTTACGGGTGGTTATGACTTTATATTTTTAGATCTAAAAATATAATTTAGTTAATATTTATTATCTGATAAAGGAATTCTCCTTAAAATATCAAATTAATTAACAAAATGTATACAATGATTAAAAAAAGAAGACTTTTATCATAAAATATATAGCTATATAAAAATGAGTATAAAGTTTTTTTCAAACAAAAGGTATTTTAATATAAAAAAATATAGGCATTTCTCAAAAAAATGCGAAAAAATATAGAATCAAAGACAATATAATACAAAATATTCATATAAATTCCTTAAAAACAAAGAAAAAAATAAATATTTTAATAAAAAAATAAATTTGTTAATATTTATTTCAAAAATATGATATAATTTAACAAAGGGGATTCGATAGGAGGAGAAAATGAATAAAAAAAATAAAGGTATTATAATTTTTATTTTGATTCTTATAACTGTTAGTGTAATTGCATTTGCAATAATTTTAAATTCAAAAGAAAAAAGAAAAGTAATAGATTCACAAATGAAAATAAAAAGTAGTCAAAATGGGGTTAACGATGTGGTAAATACCATAATAGATGTTAATTATAAACCAATTACATCATTAGAAGAAGATGATGATTCAAATGGCTATATCGTAATAGATGCAAAAGATGGATACATAAAAAATAATATTGATAATTTAATAAGTTTAGCTAAAAAGAATCAAGTTAAACTTACATTTATAGAAAATAATGAAATTTCAGATAAGGACAATCCATACTACAATAAAATTGAAGAAAATGGACATACAATTATACCTAAATATTTAGACCTAAAGCAAATTTTTAATAAAAATAATATTAAGATAGTAACTAATACAAAGGACGTTAAAGATTTAAATAAAAAAGACACTGTATTTTATATTGAATTAAACGATAAAGTAAAAAATATAGGAGAGATAAATTCTGAACTTACAAATGAAATAGATAAGTTGAAAAAAGATGGTTATAAATTCAAAGCATTTATATAGAATATAATTCCTTATAAACCTATAATTACATTGAATTAAAATTACATCTGAGGATAAACTATTATTGTAAGATAAATCAAAAAAAGATTTAACCTTACAAATATACCGTAAGCCTTAGGAGGGATTAGCTATGTCAAATAGAGTAATAGTTCCAGAAGCAAAGCAAGGTCTAAGCAACTTTAAAAATGAAGTAGCAAGAGAGTTAGGAGTTCCATTTAGTGATTATAATGGTGACTTAAGCTCAAGACAATGTGGGTCTGTAGGTGGCGAAATGGTTAAAAGAATGGTACAAGAATACGAAAATACTTTAAAGTAAGCACCTACTAAAGGGATCTTTTAGATCTTCGGAAGTTACACCACTGGACAAAAGGTGTATTCTAGTACCGAGAGGATGATTTTTATAAATCATCCTCTTTCTTTTTGCGTAAAATATGTGATAAAATGAGAACAAAAGTTCGTTTGAAAGAAAGGTTGTTGTATGAAAAAGATAAAGATATTACATTGCGCAGATATACATTTTGATACACCATTTAAAGAGTTTAAAAATACATTAGCTAATAAAAGTAAAGAAGAACTAAAAGAAGTTTTTAATAAGATAATAGATTTATGTAACAGTGAAAAAGTAGAAATAATGCTTTTATCAGGAGATATTTTTGATAATTATACATTAAGTAGAAGCACGTTAGTCTTTATAAAGGAAGCATTAGAGAGATTGAATGAGACTAGAGTATTTATAAGTCCTGGAAATCATGATCCTTATAACTTTAAATCTTTTTATAAATTAGTAGACTGGCCTAAAAATGTATATGTTTTTAAGGGAGAGTTAGAAAAGGTTTTAATACCAGAGCTTGGAACATGTATATACGGCGCAGCTTTTAATGATAATTATGTTAATAAATCAATGTTAAAAGATATTAATGTAGATAATAATTTAATAAATTTAGTTGTAATTCATGGAGAGCTTTCAAATGGTTCACCAAATGAATATAATCCAATAACAGTTAAAGATATTGAAGAAAGCAAAGCTGATTATGTAGCTTTAGGGCATAGACATAAATTTAATGGAGTAGAGAAAAGCGGATTAACTAGTTATGCTTATAGTGGGTGTCCTCAAGGTAGGGGGTTTGATGAACTTGGAGAAAAGGGTGTACTAATTGGTGAAATTAGTAAGGGTTATGTAAATTTAAAATTTAAAAAGACCTGTAAAAGACAATATATAGAAAAAGAAATTAATATAGATGGTTTATTTGGATATAGAGAAATTAAAAAGAAGATTTTAACTGATCTTAAAGAATATGATTTAAAAAATGATATATTCAAATTGAATTTAATAGGTGAAGTAGATGCTAGTTTTAAGATAAATGAAGATATTTTATCAGATAAGCTTTTGAAAGATTTTTATTTTGTAAAGGTAAGGGATAAGACTAATATAGCTGTAAAAATAGATAATATAGAAAATGAGCACTCAATAAAGGGGTTATTTATAAAAAACTTAAAAGAATCTATAGATAACTCAAAGGAAGAAGAAAAGGAAATTTTAGAACTTGCATTAAAGCTTGGACTTCAGAGTTTAAGTGAAGAGGAGGTGAACTTAGATGATTATTAAAAAAGTTAGAATTAAATCATTCGGTGGTATTAAAGATAGAGAAATTGATTTTAAAAGAGGATTTAATCTTGTATATGGAGAGAATGAAAAGGGAAAAAGTACAATACAGAATTTTATAAGAGCATGGCTCTATGGACTTGGTAATTCAAGAGGTACTAAGAACAACTTAAGAAAAAGATACTTACCATTCTCGGGAGAAAAAATGCAAGGTGAGCTTGTAGTAGAGCATAATGGAAGAGAGTATATAATTAAGAGAACTTTTGGATTAACAAAAAAAGATGATATTTCATATATTTATGATGGACTAACTGGTGAGGAAATAAAAGATATTAATAAAGATGAGCCGGGAACATATTTTTTAGGAGTTAATTGTAATACTTTTATAAAAACATTATTTATACCTCAGCTTGGGGTTTTAGTTTCTAAAGATAAAGAAGAACAAATAATGCAAAGGATTATAGATGTTTTTGGATGCGGAGAGGGAGAAGTATCGGTTGATAAAGCTATAAATAAATTAAAGGATAGTAGAAAAGAACTTACTACCTCAAGAAAAAGTGGAGAACTTGATCTATTAAAGAGTAGATATTCAAAGGTTATAGAAGAACGATATGAGGCTTATAAGGTATCTGGGGATAATTTAACTAATGAAAATGAGCTTATTAATAAAAAAGAAGAAAGAAATAAAGTAAGAGAAGAAATAACAAAATTAGAGTTATTTAAAAAATATTTAAAGAAGAGTAAGCTTCAAAAAGAATATGGTGAAATAACAACGTATTTAAAGAAAAGTGAGTCATTAAAAAAACAAGAAAAGGAAATAGATACTCAGTTAAAGAGAGAGAATGGAGTAATTACTGAGGACTATATAAATGATTTAAGTGAAGAAAATAAAAGATATCTAACGATTTTGGATATAAAAAAGGAAAATGAGTACGATTTAAAAGAAATTGAGAAAAGAATAATTTGTGAAAACGGGAAATTAGATAGTTATGAAGTATTTACATCTATGGAAGATGATTTAAAAGAAAAGTTAATTAGATTAAATACAGAACAAGAGGGATTAAGAGAGAGAGTTTTATTAAATAAAAAAATTAAATTATCAATAGAAGAAGAAGAAAAAAAATTAGAGCAAAAGAGAAAGTTTCTAGGTGATGTATTTAAGTTAACTTCTCATAAGGAAGAAATAAAGCTATTATTTAAAAGCTATGAGGATAAACTTCGTGAATTAAAAGAAAAAATAGAAGTTCATGATTATGATGAGAATATTAGAGACTCAAGAAAAAACTTAGAGTTTAAAAGGAATATTTCAATATTTATAGCTATAATAGGCGGATTAATACTGGGTACAAATTTAGCTAATGTTAGTTTAATAAGTCTATATGTTATAGGTGCTATTTTTATAGTTAGCGGAGCAATTTTTGCAGTATATTCAAATAATGTATTAAAAGATGCCGAAGATAAATTAAGTAATAAAGAAAATATTGATAGGCTAAATAAAGAGATAAAAAATATTGAGGAACAACTTACAAGATATATGCATTTAATAAAATGTAATAATTATGAGAACTTATTAAGAGCAGTAAATACCTTAGAAAATTTTTATGTATTAGAAGCGAGGGTTAAATTAAGAATTGAAGAGAGAAGTATTCAATTAGAAGGAGTATCTTTTGAAAATGATGAGGAGAGGTATAATCAAAATAATAAAATATTATCTTCAATAATGAAACTTTGTGGATGTGATACATTAAATGAGATATATGGTCAATTAGATGAATTTAGAAAAGTTAAAAATAATTTAGCTGTTTTAGAGCTCGAATATAATTCTAAAAAAGAAAGCTTAGGTAGGATTACTTTTGAATTAGAAGAAAAAGAGAAAGATATAAAAAGTAAACTAGAGATTATGGATTTAGAAAATGTTCAATTATTAGATTTAGAGATGTATCTAAAAGACTTTAGAGAAAAAATATCAGAAAAGAGGGATCTAGAAAAGGCACTTCAAAATGTAGAGGAAACATATAAAGTACTTCTGAAAGATAGAGATATAGAGAGTATAAAAGATGAATTACAAGATCTTATAAATGAAGATATGGATTATAGCTATGAATCAGAAGAGGAAATTGAAAATGAGATTAGAAAAAAATCTAATTTACTAATAGAGTTAGAGAAGAAGATAAAAGATTTAGAAAATACAATAAAGACAAGTTTTTTAGGAAAGAGAACTATAACTGCAATTGAAGAAGATTTAGAGAATTTAGTTGAGAGAATAAATATCTTAGATAAAAGACTTCTTGCATTAAATATTGCTATAGAGAATTTAGAAAAAGCAGGTAGAGATATAAGAGCAAGCTTTGGACCTGCATTAAATAATAATATTTTGGATATATTTAAAGAATTAACTGGAGATAAGTATTCAGAGGTAAAACTTGGTGAAAATTATGATATGGTAGTTAGAGATAATTCAAGTATGTTTTCAGGAGATTATTTAAGTAATGGGGCAAATGACCAGTTATATTTAGCTCTTAGATTAGCTTTTATAGAACTTATATTTAAAGGCAGAGAAGTACCTATAATATTTGATGATTCATTTATACAATATGATGATACTAGAAGAGAAAGAGGTCTTAAAATTATAGAAAATAGAAATTTTGCTCAAACTATAATATTCTCATGTCAATCAATTGAAGAAGAATTATTAAGAAAAAATAATATAAAATCAAGTTATATTTATATTTAGAATTGACAATAATGGGAAGAGATATTAAAATTGTATATATGCAAATGCAAATCATATGCAAATGAGGTGTAATTTTTGAAAAAAATAATAGGAATATTAAGCGTAGTACTTATATCTCTTGGTCTTATTGGATGTTCTGGAACTAAAGATAAGACAGATCAGAAAGCAGAGGGCGATAAATTAAACGTTGTAGTTTCAATTTATCCGCTAGAACAATTCACTAAGATGATTGGTGGAGATAAAATAAACATACTAACTTTAGTTGGGCCAGGACAAGAGCCACATGATTTTGAAATAAAGCCAGCAGATTTTAAAAAGCTTACAGATAGTGATATATTTGTTTATAATGGTCTTGGAATGGAAACTTGGCTTGATGAAGTAAAAGCACAATTAAAGGATAGTAAAACTATGATGGTCGATTCAAGTAAAGATGTCAATGTAATAAAAGATGGAGATAAAGTAGATCCACATATTTGGCTAAGTTTAAAGGACGCAACAATTCAAGCTAATAATATAAAAAATGCTTTAATCGAAAAAGATCCTAGTAATAAAGAATATTATGAGAAAAATTATAATAAGCTTAAAGAAGAATTTGATGGATTATATAATGAATATAAACCTAAATTTGAAAAGCTTAAGAATAAGGATTTTGTGACAGGTCATGCAGCTTTTGGATATCTTTGTAGAGATTTTGGGTTAACTCAAAAATCAATTAGTGATTTATATGCAGAAGGAGAGCCTACTCCAAAGAAACTTGAAGAGCTAGCTGCTTACTGTAAGAAGAATAATATAAAAACAATATTCTCTGAAAGTTTAGCAGAACCTAAAACTTCAGAAACTTTAGCAAGAGAAGCTGGAGCTAAAGTTGAAAAAATATATAGTTTAGAATCAAGCGAAGATGATAAGACATATTTAGAAGGTATGAAGTACGATTTAGATGTTATATATAATAGTTTAGTAGAAGAAAATAAATAGGAAAAAAGGTTTGATTTAACTAAAATAGAAGTTAATCAAACCTTTTTTTACTATTAATATGCTATAATATATGTAAAAAATAGTAAGGGGAGGCGATCTTTATTAAGGCATTAGATTATTATGAAAGTAATATAAAAAAGAGTAAAAGTGAAATAGATGGAATGGAAAAGAAGATAGCTACTATTGGATGGAGTAGATTATTAATAGTAGTTTTGATGATAGCTTTAGGTTATATACTATATAACCAAGGTAATATATCATTACTTATAGGTGGTGAGGTTTTATTACTTGCTGTTTTAATATGTACTGTTGTCTATCATAATAAATTAATAAATGAAAAGATTAAAGCGGAGAGATTTCTAGAAATAAATGAAAAAGGTATAAAAAGAATAAATGGAGAATTCAGGACTATAGAGGATGATGGTTCAGAATATATTAATGATTCACACCCATTCTCTTCGGACATAGATATATTTGGGAAAAGTTCATTATTCCAATTAATAAACGATACATTAACTAAAGGTGGAAGAGAAAAACTTGTAAGTAATCTGTCTTTAAAGAAATTACCTACAAAAGAATTAATAGAAAAGAAACAAGAAGCAATTAAAGAGCTGGGAGAAAAGATAAAGTGGAGACAAGAACTTTTAGTAAAAGGTAAAACTACAATAAAAAATAAGAAAAAAGAAACTCAAGAGTTAGATGCATTCTTAACTTGGAGCAAGGAAAAGAAAGAAAAAGGTATAAGTAAGAAGTTAGTAGCTTATTTATTTATAGCTATAACATTTTTAAGTATAGTTTTATCAGTAATTAATATAATACCACCTAGTTATATTTTATTAGTACTTTTAATTAACTTTGCTGTTATTAAGTTACTTACAAAAGATTATAAAGAAGATTTAGAAATGTTTAATAGTATAAAGCATACCATAAAGTCCTATGCTGAAATATTAGAACTTATAGAAAAAGAAGAATTTAAATCAGCATATTTAAAAGGAGTAAAAGGTAAGCTTAAAAGTGATACTTCAAATTCATGTGGAGAAGAGATGAGGAAATTATCTAATCTTTTAGATTGGATAGGAGATAGTTCAGGTAATGCATACTATTTAATAATAAATATATTAATATTTTCAGATGTATTTATAGTAGAGAACTTAGAAGATTGGAGAGTAAAAAACTCAAAAGAATTAGAAGTATGGATAGATGTTATAAGTGAAATTGATGCATTAAGTAGTATATCTAATATATACTTTGATTTTGATAAATTTACTTTCCCAAAAATTTCAGATAATAAAGAGGTAAAAGGAAAAGCTATTGGGCATCCTCTTATAGGGGAAAGAGCTGTGAGAAATAATTATTCCCTTTCAAATAATAAGAAAGTAACGTTAATCACAGGATCTAATATGTCTGGTAAAAGTACATTCTTAAGAACAATTGGCTTAAATTTATTGTTATCATATATTGGAGCACCTGTTTTTAGTGATGATTTTACATGTGGAATTTTCAATATATACACATGTATGAGAACTAAAGATAATTTAGAAGAAAATATATCATCATTTTATGCAGAAATACTTAGGATAAAAATATTGATAGAAGCAACTAAGAAGGGAGAAGATGTATTCTTCTTACTAGATGAAATATTTAAGGGAACTAATTCTTTAGATAGACATATTGGAGCTACTGAACTTATAAAACAATTAATAAATGGTGGTGCGATCGGACTTGTATCTACCCATGATTTAGACCTTTGTAATTTAGAGGAATCTGATAATAGAATAGAGAATTATAATTTTAGAGAATATTATGAAGATAATAAAATAAAATTTGACTACAAGTTAAGAGTGGGAAAAAGTGAGACTCAAAATGCAATACACCTTATGAAACTTGCAGGTATTGAATTTAAATAAAAGGGATAGAGAAGAGAGAGGAACTTTTAAGTATGGGTTATGTAATAATAGACTTAGAATTTAATAATTTAAACAATATAACAAAACATTATCCTGAATTTTATGAGAAATATCCAGATTTGAAATCACTTTCTATACAAAATGAAATAATAGAAATTGGTGCTATTAAAGTAGATAAGTATATGAAGGTGCAAGGAAAACTTAAAGAATATGTTAAGCCTTCTATAATACCCGTTTTAAACCCAGAAATAACTGAAATAACAAATATAACAGAAAAGGAGTTAAATTCGGGTATTAGTTTCGACGAAGGAATAAAGAAACTTAAAAATTTTATTGGTGAAGATGTATTTTGTTCTTGGGCTAAGGATGATGTTGCACAGATTATAATAAATGCACATCATCATGGCTTTAAAAACCTAAAATGGATAGAAAGATATTTAGATGTTCAGGAATATACAAGTAAAATTTTAGGTGTTAAAAAATCTCTAAGTCTAAAAAATGCATTAAAGAGGCTTAATATAAGAATAGATAATAGGCTTTTGCATGATGCTTTAAATGATGCGGAATTTACTGTTCTTGTATTTAAGCAATTATACAATCATAGAATTGTGAAAAATTATATAATAGAGAATATTTATGATATGCCAGCAATAACCGTAAAGGATGTAAATGATGTTAATTTAGATATATCTAAAGTAAAATCATTATGTCCAAGATGTAATAAAAAATTGGAATTAGACTTTAATTATATGCCATATAGATGGAGATTTATATCAGTAGGTAGATGCTCAAAATGTGATGGTTCTGTTCTTAATGAAGTTGTAGTGAAGAAAACACTTCATGGAGAGGTAATTTACTCTGAAATTGGAAGTATGATAGATGAACTAGAATACTCAGATTATAGTTATAAATTAGATAAATATTTTCTTAAGAAAGAGAAAGCATTATAACAATGTTCATAGAATTATGTTAAAATAATATATGGTATATAAATAAAATATTTAAAAAGGAAAGGAATAACTATGAATATAGCATTTTTTCTTACACCTAAAAATGAAGTGGTTTGTGAGAGTTTAGAATCGACTATGAGACAAGTAATGGAGAGAATGGAGCACCATGGATATACGGCAATTCCATTAATAGACAAGCATGGAAGATACGTTGGTACTCTAACAGAAGGAGATTTACTATGGAAACTTAAGAATACTCCAGACCTTAATTTTAAAAATACTGAATGCGTAAAGGTAAAAGATATTAAAACGAGAAGAGCACATAAAAGTGTATCAATAAATGCCGATATTGAAAGTTTGATATCACTTGCTGTTAATCAAAATTTTGTTCCTGTTGTTGATGATGAAGGAATATTTATAGGGATTATAAAGAGAAGTGATATAATAAATTATTGTTATAATGAAATAAAAAATAAATAAATATATTTATAAATGAGAACCTAGTATATAAAATACTGGGTTCTTTTTGTTTTAATGAATTAATATGTTATTTTTTATGAATATAGATTTCAAATAGAGAGAAAGGTAGATATATAAGATATTTAATGAATTATATATTTAGTTATGAACGTGAACTTTGTTATGTAAATAATTTAAAGTTTAAAATAAAAAATTGAAAAATGTGTTGACACAAGTTATCGATAAGAGTATATTAATATATAAAGAAAGACACCCCCATAGGGAGGGGGTAAGGGGAGTGATATATATGAATGATGATAAAAAGAAAGCTATGCAAGTTTTAAAGACTTGTAGAGGCCAGATTGATGGAATAATAAAAATGCTTGAAGATGAAAGATATTGTATTGATATTTCTAATCAAATAATAGCAGCTCAAGGACTTCTTAAAAAAGCTAACAAACATGTGTTAACACAACATATGCATCACTGTGTAAAAGAAAGTCTAGTTAATAAGGATCAAAAAGAGAATGATGCTAAAGTTGAAGAAATTATAAGCATATTAACAAAACTTATAGATAAATAAAATTTATTTATCTATATAGTACATAAGAAGAATTTAAATAAATACTATAGAAAAATAAATAACCTATATGAGGGAGGGAAATAAATGAAGAGACAGTTTAATGTTAAAGGAATGACTTGTGCATCCTGCGCAAATAGAATTGAAAAAGTTGTAAATAAGATAGATGGTGTTGATGAAGCTGTAGTAAATTTAGCAACTGAGAAGATGACAGTTAATTTTGATAAAGATAAAGTAAACACTACACAAATAGAAGAAAAGGTAAAAAAAGCTGGATATGAGGCTAGTGAAATAAAATCAGACGATGTAGTTGATAAAAATTATAATATTACAGGAATGACTTGTGCATCTTGCGCTAGCAGAATAGAGAAGGTATTAAATAAAGCTGATGGGGTAGAGAGTGCAGTTGTTAATCTTGCCACAGAAAAGGCTACTGTTAAGTTTGATAAGGATGTTATATCCTCAGAAGATATTATAAAAAAGGTTGAAAAGGCTGGATATGGTGCTGAAGAAATTAATGAAGATGATGCATCAGAAGGTCATTTTAAAATAAAAGGAATGACTTGTGCATCATGTGTACTTCATGTTGAAAAGGCAGTAAACAAATTAGATGGTGTGGATAAAGCTACAGTAAATCTTGCAGTTGAAGATATGAATGTAAAATATGATAAAAGAAAGGTTTCAGCAGAGGATATTGAAAAAGCAGTAAAAAATGCTGGATATGAAGCTATAGAAATAAAAGATACAGATAAAAATGATCATAAAAAGGACTCAGAAGAAAAAATTAAAAAAGCTAGAAATAAATTTATATGGTCAGTAGTATTTGCAATACCACTTGTAATAATAGCTATGGGGCCTATGATGGGGCTTAAACTACCAAATATTATAAGTCCTGATGCAAGTCCTTTTAATTATGCATCTATACAATTAATATTAGCACTTATCATTGTTGTTATAGGTAGAGACTTCTTTATACATGGATTTAAAAACCTATTCCATTTAAGTCCTAATATGGATACACTTATCGCTTTAGGTAGTAGTGCTGCTATACTTTATGGAGTATATGCATTAGTAAAGATTCATGAAGGTCAAGTGCATTTTGCACATCATTTATACTTTGAATCAGCAGGTATGATTATTGCGTTCATTAGTTTAGGTAAATTCTTAGAAGCCATTACAAAAGGTAAGACTTCAGATGCTATAAATAAGCTTATGGGGCTTGCGCCAAAAACTGCAACAATAATAGTTGATGGCCAAGAAAAGGTTGTAGGAATTGATGATGTTAGAGTTAACGATATAATTCTTGTAAAGCCAGGAGAAAAATTACCAGTAGATGGTGAAGTTGTTGAAGGTACAACAAGCGTAGATGAATCTATGCTTACAGGAGAAAGTATTCCTGTAGATAAGAAGGCTGGAGACCAAGTATTTGGAGCAAGCTTAAATAAAAATGGTATGTTTAAATACAAAGCAACTAAGGTTGGTAAGGATACAGTTCTTTCAAAAATTATAAACTTAGTTGAAGATGCTCAAGGAACAAAGGCACCAATTGCAAAACTTGCAGATATTATTTCAGGATACTTTGTACCAGTTGTAATTGTAATTGCAATTTTATCAGCTTTAGCTTGGTTCTTTATAGGTAATGAAGATTTAGAATTTTCATTAAATATATTAATATCAGTTCTTGTTATAGCATGTCCTTGTGCTTTAGGATTAGCAACACCAACAGCAATTATGGTAAGTACAGGTAAGGGAGCAGAGAATGGAGTTCTTATTAAAAGTGGTGTAGCGCTTGAAGAAGCTCACAAGATTAATACAATAGTATTCGATAAAACAGGTACAATTACAGAAGGTAAACCAAAGGTTACTGATATAGTATCAACTTCTATTAAAGAAGATGAATTACTAAAATTTGCAGCAGCTGCTGAAAAGGGATCAGAGCATCCACTAGGAGAAGCTATTGTAAAAGAAGCTGAAGATAGAAATATAGAGTTACCACAAATAAAAGATTTTAGTTCTATACCAGGTGAAGGTATCAATACAAATATTGAAGGAAAAAATATTGTAATTGGTAATAGAAAGATAATGGATAGAAACAGTATAGATATTAAAGCCATTGAAAGTAAAGCACATGAATTAGCAGACAGTGGTAAGACACCAATGTTTATAGCTATAGATGGAAGTTTAGCTGGAATTATAGCAGTTGCAGATACTGTAAAAGAAAATAGCCAAAAGACTGTAAAAGCTCTTCATGCTATGGGAATTGAAGTTGTAATGTTAACTGGTGATAATGAAAAGACAGCAAAGGCAATTGCAAAGCAAGTTGGAATTGATAGAGTAATTTCAGATGTTCTTCCAGAAGGTAAGGCAAATGTAGTTAAAGAACTACAAGGAGAAGGTAAAAAGGTTGCAATGGTTGGAGATGGTATTAATGATGCGCCAGCACTTGTTACAGCAGAAATAGGTATAGCTATTGGTTCAGGAACAGACGTTGCTATAGAATCAGCAGATATTGTACTTATGAGAAGTGATCTTTTAGATGTTGTTACTGCTATTCAATTAAGTAGAGCAACAATTAGAAATATAAAACAAAATTTATTCTGGGCATTTGGATATAACGTATTAGGTATTCCAGTTGCTATGGGTATTTTAAAACTATTTGGAGGACCTCTTTTAAATCCTATGATTGGATCATTTGCAATGAGTTTAAGTTCAGTATCAGTTCTATTAAATGCATTAAGATTAAAGGGATTCAAGCCAAAATTCTAATATGATAAATTTAAAATTAAATTTATATAAAATAAAACATAAAAATAAAACATCTAAAGAAAAAGCTATTTTAAATAGTTAAATTAAGGAGTGATTATTATGACAAAATACAAAATCAAAATTGATGGCATGGGATGTCAAAAGTGTGTAGATAACGTAGAAAGAGCTTTCGCAGGTAACGGCAAAGTAAAGCAATACGAAGTAAAAGTTGGAGAAGCTATAGTTGAATGCGATTTAACTAAAGAAGAACTAAAAGACTTAATAGATGATGCTGGATATGATTTAGAGACAGTAGAAGAAATAGAAAAATTATAATGTAAGATTCTATAAAAGGGAGCAATTTAATTGCTCCCTTTTATAGATATTTTTTTATTTCTTCATCTATATTTATATCAAAAGATGAAGAGGAAGGTGAAAGATTATTAAGGTCTTTTTCAATTTTTGATAACTCTGTTTTTAATGTTAATTCTATGTTTGAGAAAATCTTAATAGAAGATGCTACTTTAGAATTAAGTTTATTCTCATAGTTAACTACTATGCTGTCATACTCATCTTCTAATTCTTTTAATAGTATACGAGTAGTAGATTTAGCTTCTGATAAATATTCAAACTTATCTTCAAGAGAGCTTAATTCTATTTCTGAAGTCAATTTTTTTTCAAGGGCTTTCTTTGCAAGATGAAGATTTCCCTTTTGTAATGCTAACTTTACTTTAGAATCATAATTTGAGCAAAGATCTTTTATCCACTCAATATCAGTTTTAAGAGTTGATAATTTATCAAGTAAATTAGAGAAGTCTAAGGATAAATCATC
This sequence comes from Clostridium perfringens, assembly GCA_040144665.1. Lineage (GTDB taxonomy): Bacteria > Bacillota > Clostridia > Clostridiales > Clostridiaceae > Clostridium > Clostridium perfringens_A. Next base: position 47,849 of record JBBVGE010000479.1, on the reverse strand, counting down.
TAAAGTACTTTTTAGCTCTACTATTTCTTCATATTTCTTTATGGATGCTTTTCTTTTGAAATTTAGTCTTTTTAATATTTCCATGATACCTCCAAGATAAATTAATCCCTTTATATAATTAATATATGGGTTAAGATAAATAATGTTTAATTATTAAAAAATAAGGCTTTTTCTTGTATTAAATTTATTGATAGATTAAAATTAAGATTGAAGTATATGTGGGGAAAAAGAAGGAGTGAATTTAAATGACAAATGAAAATACTATGGATCAATTACTAGGTTCTTATGATGTCAAGAGAATTAATAAAGGAGACATATTAGAAGGTAGAGTAATCGATGTAAATGATAAAGAAGTAACTATGGATATCAAATACGCATTTGATGGAATTATTACAAGAGAAGAGCTTACGGTAGATGATAAAAATCCATTAGAGGTAGTAAAGCCTAATGATGAATTTAAAGTTGTTGTGCTTTCACCTAATGATGGGGAAGGTTTTGTAAAGTTATCTAGAAAGAGAGCTTTACTAAAAGAAGAAAAAGAAGAAATTAGAAATGCTTTCAATAATGGAACAATAATAAAAGTTAAAGTAAAAGAAGAAGTTAAGGGTGGATTAGTTGCAGAGTACGGATCAGTTAGAGTATTCATACCAGCTTCACTTGTTTCAAGAGAAAGAATTGATATAAAAACAGTAGTAGGAAAAGAATTAGAAGTAAAAATTATTGAATTAGATTTTAATAATAATAAAGTTGTTGCTTCAAGAAGAGTTATTGAAGAAGAATCTTATGAAAAGAATCAAAAATCTTTATGGGCAGAAATTAAAAGTGGAGAAAAGAGAAAAGGTGTAGTTAAAAACATAGTTAAATTTGGTGCTTTTGTTGATATCGGTGGAGTACAAGGATTAGTTCATATAAATGACTTAGCTTGGGAAAGAGTTAAGAGAGTTGAAGATGTAGTTTCTGTTGGAGACGAAGTAGAAGTTTACGTTGGGAATGTAGATTTAGAAAACAGAAGATTATCATTAATATTAAAAGATGTAAACAAAGAACCATGGACTCTTCACGGTGATTCAATGAAAATAGGTGATACTTTAGAAGGTACAGTGGTAAGACTTACAAGTTTTGGTGCTTTTGTTGAAGTCTTTAAAGGTGTAGAAGGATTAGTTCATATTAGTGAAATAACAGATGAAAATATTGCAAAGTCTGAAGATGTACTAAAGATTAACCAAAAGGTTAAAGTTAAAGTATTAAATGTAGATAAAGGTGCTAAAAAGTTAGCTTTAAGTATAAAAGATGCTGCTGAAAAGAGTGCAGAATATCTTAAATATGTTAATAATGAAGATGATGGAGTAAGTCTTGGAGACTTATTTAAAGATTTATTCTAATTAAAAGATTAAGGATACTAGAAGTTTCTAGTATCCTTATATTTTTAAGCTCTTTCAATTTTAAGCATATTTGTTCCACCTACGTGTGCAGTTGGCATACCAGCAGCAACTATGATTTCATCATTTTCTTTTACGAAATCAAAAGTTTTTGCAATTCTTTTTGCTTCACGTAATATTTCATCTGTTGTATTAAACATTTCACAGTGAACTGGAAGAACTCCAAAATTAAGAGCTAAACTTCTCATTACATAATCAAATGGAGTTATAGCGATTATTGGAGCTTTAGGTCTATATTTTCCAAGCAATCTAGCTGTTGCACCACTCTGAGTTGCAGCAACTATAGCTTCTGCATTTACTGCATTTGCAGTTCTACAAGCAGAGTAACTTATAGCATCAGAGAATGAAAGATTTGAAGGTTCTATACCTTTATAATTAAGATCACTATAGTCTAAGTTTTCTTCAGTTTCTATAGCTATTTTAGACATAGTTTTTGCAGCTTCTATTGGGAAATTACCAGAAGCACTTTCACCACTTAGCATTATAGCATCAGTTCCGTCAAATATTGCATTACAAATATCACAAGCTTCCGCTCTAGTTGGCATTGAATTTCTAATCATAGAATCAAGCATTTGAGTTGCAGTAATAACTACTTTTCCAGCTTTATTACATTTTCTTATAATTTTCTTTTGAATTATAGGAACTTTTTCTATAGGAATTTCAACTCCCATATCACCACGGGCAACCATTATTCCATCTGCAACTTCAATTATAGAATCTATATTATTTACACCTTCTTGGCTCTCTATTTTAGCAATTACTTTAATATTAGTTCCATTATGATCTTTGAGTATCTTTTTAACATCTAATATATCTGATGCTTTTCTTATGAAAGAAGCAGCTATAAAGTCAACTCCATTTTGGCATCCGAAGATTATATCATCTGTATCTTTTTCTGTAATTGATGGTAAGTTTATACTAACATTTGGGACGTTAACACCTTTATGGTTTTTAATTGTTCCACCAACTTCAACGGTACAATTTATAGATTTACCTTCAATGTTATCAATTTTAAACACTAAAAGTCCATCATCAACTAACATAGTACCACCAGGTTTAACATCTTTATAAAGATCTTTGTAAGTTATTGAACATTTAGAATTATCTCCAAGGATTTCATCACCACATATAAATGAGAATCTATCACCTTGTTTTAGTTCAGCTTTATCATTTTCAAAATTATGAGTCCTTATCTTAGGTCCCTTAATATCAAGGATAATTGCTGTTGAGGAATTCATATCTTCTCTTATTTTTTTTATTAAATCAATCTTTTCTTTATGAGTTTCATGAGTTCCATGAGAAAAGTTAAGTCTTGCAGCACTCATACCTATTTTTATAAACTCTCTTAAGACTTCTTCTGAGTCACTTGCAGGTCCAATGGTAAAAATCATTTTTGTTTTTTGCATAAAATCACCTCGCAAATATTTGTTGGATTATTTTAAATATCATAGATATTTAGTATGTGCAAATATTTAAAAAACTAAATTAAATATTTGTTATTATTAGTTTAAAATAAACAGACTATGATATACTAAAATCATCTACAATACAATTTTATCATAAATTATAGGAGGAAAGATAAAAAATGTCAGTTTTAACAAATATTCAACCAAAATTAGTTTTTAAATATTTTGAGGAAATTTCAAAAATTCCAAGAGGTTCAGGAAATGAAAAAGGAATAAGCGATTATTTAGTTTCATTTGCTAAAGACCTTGGATTAGAAGTAATACAAGATAAAGCTTTAAATGTAGTTATTAAAAAGCCTGCATCAAAGGGATATGAAAATGCGCCAGGAGTTATACTTCAAGGTCATATGGATATGGTTTGTGAAAAAAATAAAGGAACAGAACATGATTTTACAAAAGATCCAATTGAATTAAGAGTAGATGGAGACTACATATATGCAAATGGCACAACACTTGGAGCTGATAATGGAATAGCTGTTGCTTATGGAATGGCAATTTTAGCAGATGATACTATAGAGCATCCAGCTATTGAAGTATTATTAACTTCAGATGAAGAAACAGGTATGACAGGAGCTATGAATATATCACCTGAACATATAAATGGAAAGATTTTATTAAACCTTGATTCAGAAGAAGAAGGAGAGCTTTTAGTAAGCTGTGCTGGCGGAGTAAGAAGCAAAGCTGCCATGAATATTAATTGGGAAGATAAAGAAGATGGACATGTAACTTTAGAAGTTAAGCTTAGAGGGCTTATGGGTGGACATTCAGGAATGGAAATAAATAAAGGTCGTGGAAATTCAAATAAGCTTATGGCAAGATTATTGAAAGATCTTTATGATAATTATGATATAAGATTAGCTCACTTAGAAGGTGGATCTAAAGATAATGCTATCCCAAGAGAAGCTGATGCAGTTATTACTATTTCAAAAGATCAAGCTGAAGATATAAAGGCTGAAATAGCTAGATATGATGGAATCTTTAAGCATGAATTTAAAGTTCAAGACCCAAAGGTAACTTTAGAAATATTAGAATGTAATGATGCTAAAAAGACCTTTGATAAAAAATCTACAGAAAATGTTATAAATCTTTTATACCTTTACCCAAATGGTGTAAATACAATGAGTAAATCTATGCATGGTTTAGTAGAAAGTTCAACAAACATAGGAGTAGTTACTACTTCAGAAGATAAAGTTAGAATAGATAGTGCTGTAAGAAGTTCAGTTGCTACATTAAAAGATGAAATTGTTTTAAGAAGTAAGACAATAACAGAAATATTAGGCGGAAGTTTCACAACTAATGCTGAATACCCAGAGTGGGAATATAATAGCGAATCAAAGATAAGAGAAATCTGTAAAGATGTATATAAAGAAATGTATGGAGAAGAACCAAAGATAGTTGCAATCCATGCAGGTGTTGAATGTGGATTATTTAAAGAAAGATTAGGAGACCTAGATATGATTAGTTTTGGTCCAAATCTTTATGATGTTCATACTCCACAAGAGCATATGAGTATAGAATCAGTTCAAAATGTTTGGGAATATCTATTAAATATATTAAAAGCAATTAAGTAATAGTTATTATTAATTAAAAATTATTATTGTAATTCCGAGTAGATTGATATATAATAAAACCATAGTAAATAATATTGTTTTTGGAGGTAATTTTTATGGATATAAAAGAAAAGGTATTAGAAGTATTAAATAACTCAGAGGAACCATTAAAAGGTGGTCAAATTGCAGAGGCTTCAGGAATTGATAAGAAAGAAGTTGATAAAGCAATTAAAGAGTTAAAAAAAGAGGAGAAAATTATCTCACCAAAAAGATGTTTTTACGCAGCTAACAAATAATTTTATATACATTGATTTATCAAAACAATCCCTTATTAGTTTTAAATCTTCACCTAAAATTTTAGGTGAAGATTTTTTTACATAATGAATATTATTATATCCTTCCTAATATATTTTAATAAAGTAATGTTTTAGGAGGGATAAAATGGGATACACAAGATATAATTACAAACCAAGAAAAAAGCCAGGAAAAAACTTTTTAACAATAGGAATTGCTGGAATACTTTTAGCCATAGTAATAGGATTACTTATAGGAAAAGTTTTATTTAAAGGTAATAATGCTCCAAATTCAGACCAAGCAAATGCTATTGAGGGGACAGAGCAAAGTGGTACAATAGATACTGAAGATAAAGACAATAGCAATAAAGAAGGTGCAGATAAAGATGTATCTGCTAAAGTTACAGAAACTGGAGATAAAAAAAGATTTTCTATGATTCAATGCGGATATTATGGAAAAAAAGAAAATGCAGAAAAGGTGTTAAATGATATTCCGTCAACTTATAATAAGTTTATAATAGAAGAAGATGGAAAATTTAGAGTAATCGCTGGAATATATACAGAAGATGCTGTAAGTAAAGTAAGTGATCAATTAACAGAAAAAGAAATAGCTAATGTTAAAATAAATTGTGAGTATGAATTAAGTGATACTCAAAACTCAATGATATACGAGATAATTACAGGTTTTATGAAAATTTTAAATGAATTAGAGAATGAACAAGTAAAAAGTGTAAATACGACAGATTTTAAAAAATGGACAAGTGAACTTGGAAAAGATTCTAAAGATAAAACAGAAAATGATGAACTTAAAAATTTAAGGGAACATATAGAAAAATTACCAAAAGAATTAAATAGAGATGGTGCTAAGAAATCCCTAGAATTCATATATAAAATGCTTATAAAACATAGAGTGTAAGCAATTCTTAAAAAAAAATTAATTCTATCTTTATAAGGTGTTTCTACTTGTTTATGGTCTTATAAAATGATAAACTATATTAGGTGTAGTAATCTTTGATTTAAAGAATACTACACCTAAAATTATTTTGAAAATATATAGTATTTGCATTTAAATAAGTTGAAAATGGAAATACTATAGTATATTAAAAGTTATTTATAAAGAGGGATATTATGAAGTTTATATTAGCATCAGCATCCGCAAGAAGACAAGAATTACTCAAAAGAATAGTTGATGATTTCGACATTATGATCAGTGAGTTTAATGAGAAAAATGTCGAATTCAAAGGTGACATTAATAAGTATGTGGAGGAAATTGCATTAGGTAAAGCAAAAGCTGTTTTAAATAATGCAAGTTGCGAGGATATAATAATATCTGCAGATACAGTTGTTTCTTTTAATAATAATATCTTAGGAAAGCCTAGAGATGAGGAAGATGCCTTTAAAATGCTAAGAATGCTTAGTGGAAACACTCACGAAGTTTATTCTGGAGTTTGTATTATAAATAATAAAACAAAAGCGATAATATGTGAGAGTTTTAAAACAGAGGTTACTTTTTCAGAAGTTAGTGATGACAGAATAAAGAAATACATTAAAAGTGGAAGTCCCCTTGATAAAGCAGGTTCTTACGGAATACAAGACGAAGGTGGAGTTTTCGTAGAAGGCATAAAAGGAGACTATTATAATGTAGTTGGACTACCACTTAATGGGACATATAAGATGATTAAAAGAGTAACTAAATAATTTTTAAGGGGGAGGGATATTCTAATAAAGTAAGGAGAAGAAAATTTGGACAATTACCTTAGAATGTTGGATATACCTGAAAATGAAAGACCTAAAGAAAAATTATTAAGATACGGTGCAGAATCTTTAAGCAATCCAGAGCTTTTAGCTATAGTTTTAAGAACTGGAACTAAGGGTGAAAATGTATTAAATTTAAGTCAAAAAATAATTACAGAACTTAATGGGTTGAATGGTATTTTAAATGCATCAGTAAAAGAAATGACAAAAATTAAAGGTGTAAAAGAGTCAAAGGCTTCGCAAATACTTGCAATAGCTGAGCTTTTTAGAAGGTTTAATACCTATAAATCTTTTAATGAATTTAAGAGAATTACATCACCAAGAGAGGTTGCAAATATGCTCTATGGTGAAATGGGAACAAGTAATCAAGAAGTATTAAAATTGATTATACTAAATACTAAAAATGAAGTTATAAAAATTAAAGATGTTTTTAAGGGGAGCTTAAATTCTTCTTTGGTACATCCAAGGGAAATATTTAATGAAGCTATAAGAAGTAGTGCAGCTTCAATAATTATATGTCATAATCACCCATCAGGAGACCCAACTCCAAGTAGTGAAGACATAAAGGTTACTACCAGAATTAATCAAAGTGGAGATATAATAGGGATTAAACTTATTGATCACATTATAATAGGTAGAAATAATTACGTAAGCTTAAAAGAAAAAGGAATATTATAATCGAAAGGGGAATGAAAAATGGGATTTTTCGGAACTAGTAAAGACATGGGAATAGATTTAGGAACAGCTAATACACTTGTATTTGTTAAAGGTAAAGGTGTAGTTCTTAGAGAACCATCAGTTGTAGCTATAAATAGTACAACAAGAAAACCACTTGCAGTTGGTACAGAAGCAAAGATGATGATAGGTAGAACACCAGGAAACATTGTTGCTATAAGACCACTTAGAGATGGTGTAATTGCAGATTTTGATGTTGCACACACAATGATAAAGTCATTAATAGAAAAGGCTGCAAGTAAGAGCGCATTTAAGGCACCAAGAATAATAGTATGCTATCCTTCAGGAGTAACTGAAGTTGAGAAGAGAGCAATAGAAGAAGCAACTAAACTTGCAGGTGCAAGAGAAGTTATATTAATGGAAGAACCAATGGCAGCGGCAATTGGAGCAGGGCTTCCAGTAAGTGAACCAACAGGAAGCATGATTGTTGATATTGGTGGAGGTACTACAGAAGTAGCTATCATTTCCCTTGGAGGAATAGTTACAAGCAGATCATTAAGAGTTGCTGGTGATGAGTTAGATCAATCAATAATTGCTTATATTAAAAAAGAATTTAATTTAATGATTGGTGAAAGAACATCAGAACAAATTAAGATGGAAATCGGATCAGCTTATAAAGTTGATGATGAAGAAAGAATGATGGAAATCAAAGGAAGAGATTTAGTTACTGGATTACCTAAAGTAGTTGAAATTTCAGAATCATTAATAAGAGATGCTTTAAAAGAGCCTGTATATGCAATAATTGAATCAATTAAAACAACACTTGAAAAAACACCACCTGAACTTGCTGCCGACATAATGGAAAAAGGAATAATGTTAGCTGGCGGAGGAGCAATGCTTAAAGGATTAGATGTTTTAATAATGAAAGAAACTAATATGCCTGTACATATTGCAGAATCACCATTAGATTGTGTTGTTCTAGGAGCTGGAAAAGCTTTAGAAGATTTCGACAGAATTAGTAAGGAAGATAGATAAGAGCATGAAGCGTCTTAAGAACAAACTGGCAGTCACTATAATAGTGCTGTCAGTTGCATTTTTAGGCTTAATTATTTTCACCTTTAAAGATCCAAACAAAAATATTGCTGAAAGTGGTGCAGGTGCAGCATTAAATCCTATACAGAAAATTGCGTATACTGTTAATATAAAGATAAAAGACTTTGTTGATTTATGTTTAAACTTTTCTACAGTAAAAGAAGAGAATAGTAATCTTACTAAAGAAAATTCAGATCTTAAGAAAAAACTTTTAGAATATTCAGATCTTAAACAACAAAATGATCAATTAAGGAAAGTTTTAAATTTTAAAGATTCAAGAGATAACTATAATTATGTAGCTACTAATATTATAGGATATGCTGGGGGAAATATATTAGATGGTTATATAGTTGATAAAGGCAAGAATGACGGAATAGAAAAAGGCATGATAGTAATTGCAGCTGATGGTTTAGTTGGTCAAGTTACATCAGTTGGTAGCAATTGGTCAATAATAAAAAGTATTTTAAATGAAAATATTGCAGTAAGTGTAAAGGTAGAAAGCACTAAAGAAAATACTGGAATATTAAGAGGGTATAGAGGAACAAATGGAAATGCAGAATGTAAGGTTGAAAATCTTCCTATGAATTCAAATATAAAAGAGGGAGATACAATAGTTACATCAGGACTTGGACAAATATATCCTAAAGATATAATGATTGGTAAAGTAGTATCAGTTGAAGAAGATAAGGTAAATGTAATGAAAAATGCAGTCGTTAAACCAAGCGTTGACTTTAATAAACTAGAAGGCTTATTTATCGTAGTACCTAAAGACAAACGTGATATTAAGTATTAAGAGGTGATGATATGAAAAAATTAATAGTAGTTTTGATATCTATTCTCTTATTAGTAATTGATAATTCTATAATGCCTTTTTTAGGGATATATAGTGGATTTCCAAGTTTACTATTTATTTTTGCCATTCTATATTCATTAATAAATGGGGCTGAAGATGCAGTCTTTATTGGTGCAGTGAGTGGAATACTACAAGATATTTATTTTGCAAATGGGGTAGGAATAAATGCATTAGTTAATATGTTTATATGTATATTAGCAGCTTATATAGGTAATGGAGTATTTAAGAAGAGAAAACTAGTTCCAGTAGCTACAGTTTTTGGAGCTACTATAGTTAAACATTTAGTTGTTTTTACTATATTATACTTCTTAAATTACAAAGTACTTTTAAATAATATACTTATAGTTGCCATATACAATTCAGTAATAGCATTTATAGTATATAAGTATGTGCTAATGTTTTCAGATACTGAAGATGTAAACAATAAGTGGAGGTTTAAATGATAGTTAATAAACCAAAAAGTAAGAAGAAAAAACTTTCCAGATATACAGTGCTTAGTATTGTAATGTTAATAATCTTTTGCGTAATATCATTAAAGTTAGTTTATTTACAAGTTTATAAACATGATGATTATGAAGATAGAGCAAATCAAAATTCTACTAGATTTATTGCAGAAAAAGCTCCGAGAGGAGAAATTTTAGATAAAAATGGTAATGTATTAGCAACAAACAGACAAACTTATACATTAACATTTACAACAACAAAGGAATCAGAAAAAGATTTCTATAGTACAATGGCTTCAATTTTCAAAATTCTTAAAGATAATAAAGAAAATGTTCAAGATGATTTATTAGTAAAGATCGACGATAAAGGTAAATTCTATTTTGCGTATAAGGATTCATCACCTGATAATCAGGAATATGAAAAACTAAGATTTTTAAAAGATAGAGGAATGAATGAAGAAGTTCAACAAGAACTTTACAAGGGATCAACTGGTGATTTAACAGATGATCAATTGGCACAAATAGATAAAAAATTATTAGAAAAAACTCCAGAAGAAGCATTTTACTATCTAGTAAAAACTTATGATTTAATAGGACTTGTTAATCCTAATCCAACAGATGCGGAAAAAACAGAATATAAAAAAATGACTGGAAAAGAATTAACAGATCTTATATTAAAGAAATATTCATTAAATGATATCAGAAATTATATGGTTGTTAAAGATGCTATAAAGATGCAAAGTTTTAAAGGTTATAAGGCTGTAACTATTGCAAGTAATATCAAAAAAGATACAGCATTTATAATTTATCAAAAACTTAATGATTTGCCAGGTATTGGTGTGGAACTTCAACCAGTTAGAGAATACCCTTATAAGAATTTAGGGTCAGCAGTTCTTGGATATGTTGGACAAATTAATAGTTCTTTAGAAGATGATTATAAATTAAGAGGTTATGATCCATCAACAGATCTTGTGGGTAAATCTGGTATAGAGGCAGCCTTCGAAGATGAACTTAAAGGTGTTAAAGGTGGAGAAACTGTTAAGGTAAATTCAGCAGGTAGAAAAACAGAAGAATTATTTAAATTAGAATCTTATCCAGGTAATAATGTAAATCTTACTATAGATAAAAATATTCAATATGCTATGCAAGAAGCATTAAAGGATACAATAAATGAAGTTAGAACAAAAAATAGAGATTCAGACGGGCATACTTTCCCAAATGCAACTAGAGGAGCTGCTCTTGCTATAGATGTTAATACTGGTAAAATACTTGGACTTGCAAGTTATCCAGACTTTGATCCTAATCTTTTTGCAATACCAGGACAGCTTACTAAAGCTCAAACAGAACAATATTTCGCACCAGACCTTGAAAAGTTTGGTAAGGAGCTTATAAAGAAGACAGGAGTTAGAAAATCAGTAGATGATTTATTCCCTAAAGATAAGAATGGTTATAGAACAGATCCATATGACTTGTATGCAAAGCCATTTTATAACTATGCAACTTTAGGTACATTACCTCCAGGTTCTATATTTAAACCAGTAACAGCTGTAGCTGGTCTTCAAGAAGGGGTAATAAAACCTGATACTTATATAAATGCTACAGGTAAATTTAATATTCACCCTGAAACATTTGGTAAAAGTTTTGGACCTGTATGTTGGATATATTCATCAACCCGTGGTGGTCATGGACCTACTAATGTTGAAAAGGCACTTCAAGTTTCATGTAACTTTTTCTTCTATGAAACTGCATATAGATTATATATGAAAGATGGAGGAGGAAATAATAGACCAGACTCTTTAAATACCATAGCAAAATATGCTTGGAAATTTGGTCTTGGAGTAGATCCAAATAGTAAGACTAATCCATCAACAGGAATAGAGATAGAAGAAAATACTACAGGTCAAACATATAACTTTAAGACATTTAAAGATAGTACAGTAGCGCTTGCAAATTTTGAAATAGCAGACTTTTTAGAAAAAGAAACTTCAAATGGATCAGCATTAGCTACGTATCAAGGAGTATATAGTTTTATTCCTTTTGACTTCTCATATAGAGATGATGATTCAGAAAAGGTGAAGAATCTTAAAGTAGATTTAAAACAAAAAATTAAAGATAGATTTGAAATAATATACACAGGAAAGACTACTATGGGCCAAAATGAATTTGCAGCTAGTATTATGTCTGATGTAAAAGGTATAATGCAAAATTCAGATATTTATAAGAATAATGTTAAAAAATATGAAGATAAATATAATAAAAAAGCAAATATAGATGAGCAGGCAGGAGAAGTGTCTAAGGCTATTGCAAGATATGTTGTTACAGATAAAGCATCAGAAATGACATCACCAGGTCAGCTTGTTTATGCAGCCATCGGTCAAGGTATAAATCACTATACTCCACTTCAACTTGGAGCATATATATCAACTCTTGCAAATGGAGGAACTAGATATTCCCTTCATTTAGTAGATAGTGTAACAGACATGAATGGAAAAGTTGTTGAAGAGTTTAAACCTAAAGTACTTGATAAGATAGATATTAGTCCATCAACCCTTGCTGCAGTTAAAGAAGGTATGGGAAAAGCAAATGATGCTGAAGGTGGTACAGCTTCAGCGGTATTTAGTTCATTCCCTATAAAAACAGCAGGTAAAACAGGTACGGCCGATTATTCAAATGATCAAAGAGATTTTGGTAGATCACCTTATGCAACATACGTAAGTTTTGCACCTATTGATAAACCAGAAATAGCTGTTGTTTCGGTTATATACGATGGTGGTCATGGTGCATATAGTGCACCAGTTGCAAAAGCTGTCTATGAAGCATACTTTAAAGATAAATTATTAAAGGATTATCCAGCGTATGCAAAGAGTTCACCTACTTTTAAAAAGTATGTGTTAGATGCACCAAAAGATAATAGTGCAGAAGCACAAAAAGCTGAACAAGAAAAAGCTAATAAAAAAGATAATTCAGATAAGGATAAGAAAGATTCTTCAAACAAAGGTGCTTCTAAAAATTAAAGTTAATAATTATATTTAAATAATTTTCACTAATAAAAAACAACATTGGACCTTAGAGGTATCAGTGTTGTTTTTACTTTAAAAAAGAAACTAAAACTACAAATACTTACATTTTAATGCTATAATAATAGAAGGATTTTATTATGTTTTGTAGAATAATGTTAAAGTGACAAAGATTGGTGGAGGGAAACCAATAATGGATGATAAAATAGTTATAAAAGGTAATAGAAGTGGCTTAAGTGCTATCATAAATATGAATAAATTTAGTGGTTTTGAAGAAATGCTAGAACATTTGATTAGTAAATTATCAAAGGGGAAGCGTTTTTATAAAAACTCTACACTAACCATTAGCACAAATTTAAGCGCGATCAATGAGAAAAACCTAATACATCTTAAAGAAGTATTATTTAATGAAATAGAAATAAAAGATATTATATTGCAAGATGAATCTTCGAAAGATAAAGATAAGGATAAGAAGACTTTTTCGGGAGTGTATGAGGGTAGAACAAAATTTTTGAGAAAAACAGTAAGAAGTGGTCAGTGCATAAATTATAATGGAAATATCGTTATAGTTGGTGACATAAATAGTGGTGCAGAAGTTATAGCAACTGGTAATATTATTGTTTTAGGTAGTATAAAAGGAAATGTTAGTGCAGGAGCTAATGGTAACGCAAAAGCAATAATTGCAGCTTTTAGTCTTCAGCCAGAAATATTAAAGATTTCAGATATTGCGACATTATCACCGGATTCAGAAAAGCCCCAATATCCAGAGGTTGCAAAAATAAAAGATGGGGCAATAATAGTAGAACCGTACTTACCGAATAAATATATTTATTAGAGCATGGAGGGATTGTTAAATGGGAGTATCTATTGTAATTACATCAGGAAAAGGTGGAGTTGGAAAAACTACAACAACAGCGAATATTGGTACTGCATTAGCAGCACTTGGAAAGAGAGTCGTTGTTGTTGATGGTGACACAGGACTTAGAAATCTAGATGTATTAATGGGATTAGAAAATAGAATAGTATATACTATAATTGATGTTATAGAAGGAAGATGTAGATTAAAGCAAGCTTTAATTAAAGATAAAAGATTTCCAAATCTATGCCTTCTTCCAACAGCACAAACAAAGGACAAGGATGATATAAGTGCACAACAGATGCTTAAACTTGTAAAAGAACTAAAGGAAGAGTTTGATTATGTAATTATAGATTCTCCAGCTGGTATTGAGCAAGGATTTGAAAATTCAGTAATTGGAGCTGATAAGGCCATAGTTGTAGTAAATCCAGAAATTACATCTGTTAGAGATGCTGATAGAGTAATTGGAAAGCTAGATGCTAAGGGGCTTGAAGATCATTCTGTAATTATAAACAGAATGAATTACGCTATGACTCAAAGAGGAGACATGCTTGATGTAAGTGATATAATCGAAACACTTTCAATTGAACTAATAGGTGTTGTACCTGATGATAAAGAAATAACTGTTTCTACAAATAAAGGTGAACCAATAGTTTTAGAAGAATCAGCAAGAGCTGGTGAAGCATTTAGAAATATAGCAAAGAGAATAACTGGCGAAAATGTACCTTTTATGGATTTAAGCGATGGACCACAAGGTTTCTTTGGATCTATAATGAAGTTATTCAAGCGTAAGTAGGGGGTATTTGAAATGGGGTTCTTTAGTAGTTTTACAAATAATAAACCTAAGCCAAAGGATATTGCTAAAGATAGATTGAAGTTGATACTTATACATGATAGAGGTGATCTTCCAACTGATACTTTAGAGCAAATAAGAATGGAAATATTAGAAGTTCTTTCAAAGTATATAGAGATATCAGCGGAAGATGTAGAGATATCAGTAAGTAAAAGCGATATTGAAGAGGGAGAAGCAGCTTCATCACTAGTTGCTAATATACCTATTAAAAACATAAGAGGTCAATAAGTTAGAGAATAAAATAGAAGAATATTTATAACTAAAAAGGCTACATACAGTTAAAGTATGGGGCCTTTTATGTTGAAAATTTAGAAAATCTTTATATATTAAAAATTTATTATTTTTCATATTTAAGAAGGATTTATTATAGAGAATAACAAAATAATAAGATATAATAGAAATACAGGTTTTTCGGGAGGTGAAAGATTTTGTTAAGAGGGGATTTATTATTTGATAGACAAGGAACTTATAGCAAATATAAATTAGATTTTAAAAAGATTAGGGATATAGATAAAGTACTATTACTTTCAACAATAATATTAGTACTGTTTGGTATTTTAAATATATATCTTGCAACTAAAGGGACTTATGGGTTTAGCTATGCTAGAAAGCAATTAATATGGCTTGTGGCTTCACTTATAGCACTTTACATATTCATGGCTGTTGACTATAGAGTTCTTTATAATTATGTTCCAATTTTTTATTGGGGTGGAGTTATTTTACTTATTGCAACAAGATTTTTAGGTGCTGTTAGAGGTGGAGCTAGAGGATGGCTTGTATTTGGACCAGTATCTTTGCAACCAGCAGAACTTGCAAAGATAGGTATGATACTTATGCTAGCAAAAAAATTAGAAGAAATGGATTTAGAGATAAATAATTTAAGAAATTTCTTTACACTTGTTTTTTATGCAGCAGTACCAGTAGTATTTATTGTAATTCAACCAGATATGGGAATGACTATGGTATCATTCTTTATAGTACTTGGTATATTTTATGTTGCAGGTCTTGATATAAAAGTAATAGGTGGAGGATTATTAGCATTATTTCTTGGGATAATTATTGTATGGAATTCAGGACTTATACAAGATTATCAAAAAACAAGAATAACATCATTTATGAATCCAGAAGCTAACATGTCAGGTTCTGGTTATCACCTTAGTCAATCGTTAATTGCAATAGGATCTGGAGGAGTTATTGGAAATAGACCATCTCTTGCAAATGATGCAAGTTCAGGATATGCAGCACAGCATGTTCCAGAAGTTCAAACTGACTTTATATTTGCAGCTGTTGCAGAACACTGGGGGTTAATTGGAGTTATATTTCTATTAACTATGTATGGATTACTTATAAGTAGGATGATAGCTATTGCGCGAACATCAAAAGATATCTTTGGATCAATAATATGTGTTGGATTAGTATCATATTTCTTATTTGCAATACTACAAAATATAGGTATGACTATCGGACTTATGCCTATAACAGGTATAACACTACCTCTTTTAAGTTATGGTGGTAGTTCACTTTTAACAACAATAATGTCAATAGGTTTAGTTCTAAATGTAGGAATGAGAAGAAAGAAAATTAGATTTTAGATATATAATTAGTGGAAGTAGTTTTAAGGCTGCTTCCATTTGTTTATTAAAATAAAAGTAGTTAAATCACTTATAAGAATAATTGAAAAATAGATAGATATAAATATATAGATAAGAATTTGAGTATATGAGATTTCAAAATAAAAAGGTAAGAAATAATAAAATTTCTTACCCTTTTGTTCTATAAATGTATACTAAATTTTAATTATCTATTTATTTTTTTTGAATCAACTACAAGAGTTTTTTGTGCTTCAGTTAATGAATCATAATCTTTAGTTACTTTTTCAACTTCTTTTGAATCATTTATATTTAAGTTTTTTATCTCTTGAGATACTTTTTCACTTACTTTAAAATCTTTATCCGCAGCTTCGTGACCTTCTTTTATTGCTTTTATTACGTCTTCTTCTTGCTTTAATTTATCAGCATTTTTAACCTTCTTCTTATCATCAGCTGATAACTTTTCAAATTGATCTTTTATTTCATCTATTTTTGCAGCATCCTTTAAAGTTGTATAAGAAGGCTTAGGAAGAGATTCTATTTCTTTTGTTATATTGCTTGGTGAACCTTCCTTGTCTCCACATCCATATATTAATGTGGAGATTATAAATATACTTAAAATTGAAAGCATAAATTTATTATGAAGAAATTTTTTGTTATCCATATGTTTATCCTCCTTATATTAAAGATTTGAATCGTGATGAACAGGAGTCTGTTTAGTTGTTTCTGTTAGTAATGTTTTATTTACTTCTTCAGTCTTTTGAAGTGAGTAATTTGCTATTCTAGTACAATAATCTGTCATGTAATCTTCAGCTTCTTTAGGATTTTTCTTATAAAGATCCAAAACGTATTTATCAGTTTCTTTTAGATTATCTGTAATTTTATCTTCTACAGCTCTAAGAGTAGGCTTTGTATATTTATTTATATAATCATTATAATATGGAGTAGTTAATGCTCCAGCTCTTCTGTATGTCCAATAAGCTGAAGTATAGTCTGGTATATTTGTCCCCTCTCTATATGCTTTTGGAGTATTATTTATACCAGAATAGAAAGGAACATACACACTTGTTTCAGGAACACCAAGAGCTAACCAATGCACTGCACCTACAGCACTTGGCATATTAGGCCTACATTGCAATATATGAGATTCCATTGTGAAGGCAACATTTATAGGTCTATATTTATCTTTATATTCTCCATAAGGATCATATTCTGTGCCATTATAATGAGATCTTAAAACTTTTGCTACATCTTTAACTTCTATTTTTTTATCAGGTTTCATAAATAATTTAAAGTCTTTACTTGTAATATCTTGCTTTGCAGAAGGGGTCAATATCCTTTGACCATCCCATATTCTAGGATTATTATATTTAGCATCCTTATCATTTTCTGTACCAAATGCTTTTTTAAAGCTAAAGTCGCCATCTTTTTTAGGGTTATATAATCCTTTATCTTCTGAAAATTTAACTAAATCCTTAGACCCTAAGTAATTTTTAGTATCTTTTAAATCTACTTTATCTATGCATAGTTTATTTGGAATTATAGCATATGAATCATCAGGAACTCTTCTTGCTACCCAATGATGTCCAGAACCTATTTCCATATACCAAACTTCATTTTTATCAGATATTATAACTCCATTAACTTCAGATGAACCTTTTTCATCAACTATCTTTCCAAGCATTTTAACTCCATCTTTGGCAGTCTTTACGTGAGGAAGAATTACTGATGTTATAGAATCTTCTCCAATACCATCTTTAACAAGGGGATCAGCCTTTAGTGCTTTATCATTTGCAGTTGCACTTTCAGTTGCGCTAAGGGCTACACCATGTTCATTTATACCATCTTCTTCAAATTGACCTTCATCTTGCGTCCATTCAGGAGTAGCTGTATATTTATAGCTTGTTTTTGGGAGCTTGTATGTAAATCCATTTCCTTTTGATTTATAAACAGAACCTTCTTTATTTGTGGTATGAGGATGGACAACAAATCGTTTATCCCAAGCAGTTTTAGCATCTTCATTACGGGCAGCAATTGTTGATCCATCGGCAGTAGCATTTTTTCCTACAACAACTGTTGTACATGCAAATGCATTTAGTGCTAGTGGTCCTAGCAAAATACTTGAGGTAATTGAAGCTAAAAAAAGTAATTTTGATATTTTTTTCGTTAACATAATTTCACTCCTTTTAATAAATTCAATATATTCCCACAGAAAAATTACAAATTATATTAAGGTTATCATTTAAAATTCTAGACCTATTATAAATATAATTCAATATTTATAAGAATAGGTTTACATTAACTTAATATAATTAAAATAATAATTATGTTGATCTATGGCATTATAAAAAATAAATTTATTTATGTGTTTTCATAAAATACTAATTTTAAAAATATAATAAAGTAGTGCTAAATAACAAGGAGATAATAAAGATGGGAAGTTATAGAGATCAGTATGAAAGATATTATAAAAACATAGGAACAAATAATAGTAGATATGTACCAGTTTCGAAAAATGGAGGTAATTCAAATTTTCATTATGGGAAAGGTAGAATAAAGAAAAAAGGAGGGATGCTTTCTATTTTATTAACTCAAACTATAGGGATATTAATAATTACATTAATTATGATGGCATTAAAATATGCACCTTATAAAGAAGTAAATGATATTTACTTAAATGCAAAAGAGGTTATGGCCACAGAATTTGAGCTTGATAACTTTGATGTTATAGAAGTATTTAATGAGTTTAAAAGTAAAATATCAAAAGATGATGGAATAGAAACTAAAATAAATGAGAATTTAATGCCTCCTTTAATAGGAGAGATAGAAACTTTAGAAGATGGAGTTAGTATAAAGGCAACAAAAGAGAAAGAGGTTTTTGCTGTACTTGATGGTGAAATAAAGGAAATAACATCAAGTGATAAAGGGAGCAACTTAGTAATTGATCATGGTAATGGAATAGAAAGTTACTACAATATGATAAGTAAACTAGATGTGCAAAAAGGAGACAAGATTGAGAAAGGGGAGTGCATAGGCTTTAATACAAAGGTTGATGATAAAAATTATAAAATAGAATTTAAAATTAGTTATATGGGACAATTTAAGGAGCCAGGAAAATATATTAATTTTAAAGGATGATGATTTTAATAGCTAGAAATGTTTTTGAGGGGCGAAATGAAAAAGTCTTATAAATTAATAATTATAGAGGTAGTATTATTATTGCTTGCAGTTAGCTTTGAAAGCAAAATCTTAATTGGAGTTATATCTATAATACTGCATGAATTTACACATATTTATGTTGGGAGTAAACTAGGATGCAAGGTCTATAATTTAGAACTTGGGATAACTGGAGCGAAAGCTGAACTTTCAGACATTGAAGATCTTATAGATAAAGAAAAACTTATATTATACTTAAGTGGACCTATTATGAATTTTGTTTTGGCGTGCATTTTGTATGCTTTATATAGTGCAATTAATCTTCCTATATTGGAGATAGGATATGAAGTAAATATAGGACTTTTCATATTTAATTTATTTCCTGCATATCCTCTAGATGGATCGAGAGTATTAGAAATAGTACTATCAAAATATAATTCATATATAAAGAGTAAAAAAATAACTACTTGGATAAGTTATATATCTTCAGCTTGTTTAATAGTGTTATTTTTTATTATGATCTTTTTACATAAAGTAAATTTAAGCTTATTTTTAATGGGAATTTTGATAATATATTCAACTGTTCTAGAAAAAAATTGGACAATGTATATAATAATGGGAGATATAATTAAAAAGAGAAAGAAACTTGAAAAGTATGATTTTATAGAAAATAGAACAGTATCAGTATTCTATAAAAATGAATTACTTAATGTAATGAGATTAGTTGATAAAAGTAAATTTAATACTTTTTATGTATTAGATGAGGAACTTAAACTTCTTAAGATAATTCATGAAGATGAACTACTTGAAGGATTAAAAAATTTTGGAAATATAACCTTAGAGGAATATATTAATGGATTAAAGGAAACTCAGTAATGGGTTTCTTTTTTAGTAGAACAAAAATTTAATTTATGCTAGAATATAGGGATGTATATGGATAAGTAGATTAATTATGAAACTATATACAAAGTAATTTTTAGGAGGATGTAATTTAATGAATAAAATTTCAGATAACATCTTATGCAAGGTTGAGAAACCAGCAAGATATGTTGGTGGAGAACTAAATCAAGTAATTAAAGACCCAAAAGAAGTAGACATTAGATTTGCTTTTTGTTTTCCAGATGTTTATGAAGTAGGAATGTCTCACTTAGGAACAAGAATACTTTATCATACAATAAATAATAGAAAAGATACATATTGTGAAAGAGTTTTTGCACCATGGCCAGACATGGAAAAAGAAATGAGAGCTAATAATGTATCTTTATATGCTTTAGAAACTAAAGACTCACTTAATAAATTCGATATGCTAGGCTTTACTCTACAATATGAGATGAGCTATACAAATATATTAAATATGCTTGATATGTCAAATATCACAATAAGAGCATCAGAAAGAGGCGAAGATGAGCCTATAGTTATGGCAGGGGGACCTTGTGCATACAATCCAGAGCCTTTATATGATATAGTAGATTTCTTTGAACTTGGAGAAGGCGAAGAAATGATGAATGATGTCTTAGATGTATATGCTAAGTATAAAGGCACCGGAAAGAAGAAAGAATTCTTAAGAGAAATATCAAAGATAAGAGGTATATATGTACCTTCACTATATGATGTAACTTATAATGAAGATGGAACAATAAAAGAATTTACTCCAAAGTACGATGATGTTCCTAAAGTAGTTAAGAAGAGAATTGTAAGAGACTTTGATAAAGTGGAATTCCCAATTGAAGATATGATAGTACCTTATACTGAAGTTGTTCACGATAGAATAGTGCTTGAAACAGCTAGAGGATGTACTAATGGATGTAGATTCTGCCAAGCCGGTATGATTTATAGACCGGTTAGAGAGAAAACTAGAGAAACATTGATTAACCAAGCAAGAGAATTAGTAAAAGCAACAGGATATCAAGAAATTTCACTAGCTTCATTAAGTATATGTGACCATTCAGATATTCAAGGTCTTATCCATGGGTTAATGGAAGAACATGAAGCAAATAAAGTTGGTATAGCACTACCTTCAATAAGAGTTGATGCATTTTCAGTTGATTTAATAAAAGAAATCCAAAAGGTTAGAAAAACTGGATTAACTTTTGCACCAGAAGCTGGTTCTCAAAGAATGAGAGACGTAATAAACAAAGGGTTAACTGAAGAGAGAATACTTGAAGCTACTAAGAGTGCCTTTGAAAACGGATGGAGCACAATAAAGCTTTACTTTATAATAGGTCTTCCTTATGAAAATATAGAAGATTGTGCAGCTATTGGTGAGCTTGCAGAAAAGATGGTAAATGAATATTATACTGTTCCAAAGGAAGTTAGAAAAAAAGGTCTAAAGATTACAGTAAGTACATCAATACTTGTACCAAAAGCATTTACACCATTCCAATGGGCACCAATGGAAAAAATTGAAGTAGTTAATGAAAAGATAAAGGCAGTTAAAGGGTCAATAAAGTCAAGAAGTATTACATATAACTACCATGAGCAAAAGACTTCATATATGGAAGCAGTATTTGCAAGAGGAGATAGAAAACTTTGTGATGTTTTAATAAAGGCATTTGAAAAAGGATGTAAGTTTGATGGATGGTCAGAATACTTTAACTTTGATGCTTGGAAAGAAGCTTTAGCTGAATGTAATGTTGATGGAGACTTCTATGCTTATAGAGAAAGAGATTATGATGAAATACTTCCTTGGGATTTCATTGATATCGGAGTTGATAGAGCATACTTAGTTGAAGAAAATGAAAAGGCTAGAAGAGTTGAGCTTACACAAAACTGTAGAAAAGGATGTACAGGATGTGGAATCAACGTTAACTTTAGAGAAGGGAAGTGTTTTGAAGGTGCGATATCTAATAAAATTCACTAAAGAGGCAGATATAAAATTTGTAGCTCATTTAGACTTAATGAGAACAATACAAAGGATTATTAGAAGATCAGGATTACCTGTTGACTATTCAAAAGGATTTAATCCACATATGTCTCTTTCAATAGCACAACCACTTTCAGTTGGAGTATATTCAGAAGGAGAATATATGGATGTAGTCTTAAAAGAAGAGGTTGATCCAAAGGAAATAGTAGAAAGACTTAATAAAAGCACTGCAAGTGGAGTAAGATTTTTAGGCGCAGTTGGTATAGAAGTAATTCCAAATGTTAAAAAAGTACCACAGGCTATGGCTTTAATAGATGCAGCAAGATATACAATAAAGATGCATTACAAAGATACTAAAAACTTTGAAGAGGAAATGAAAACTCTTTTAAGTAGAGAAGATTGGGTAATGACAAAGAGAAGTAAAAAAGGTGTAAGGGAAGTTGATATAAAGCCTTTAGTTCATGAACTAAAATATTGGGTTAAAGACAATGAGGTTATATTAAATGTATTAATAAGCTCAGGAAGTAGAGAGCATTTAGCACCAGACTTATTAGTAAAACTTATACAAGAAAATACAACTAACTGTGATGAAGAAGCTTTCGTTCAAATAAAGAGAGAAGAAATGTACTTCATGAAGGAAGATAAATTAGTACCTCTTTATAAATGTGTATAGGAAGTGGAATTTTGATGAGAGAAATTTTTATTGAAAGAAGAGAAAAATCCATAAGGATTGCAGTTAAAAACAATAATGAGTTAGAGGAATGCTTTATAGAAGAAAAAAGTAATGAACCAACTTATGGCGAGATATACAAGGGAAGAGTTAAAAACATAGTCCCTGCAATAAATTCACTATTTTTAGATATAGGATTAGATAAAGAAGGATACATGTATTATAGTGAAGAATTAAAAAAATCAGATATTAAAAAAGGTGATGAAATCTTAGTTGAAGTTTTAAAGGAACCTTTAAATGAAAAAGGTGCAAAGCTTACTAATAAATTTAGTATACCTGGAAAGTATCTAGTATTTACAAAAGGGAAGACCAATATATCATTTTCAAAGAGAATAACTGATGAAGTTAAAAAGAAATTAATTGAAGCAGAACTTGAAGAAATTGATGGAATTAATATTGTTGTAAGAACTGAAGCTGTTAATGTTCCAATAGAAATCCTTAAAGCTGAAAGAGATAAGCTAAAAGAGATATTGGATGAAATGAACAGAAAACTTAACTATAGTACTGAACTTTCAAAAGTTTATGGAGAAGATGTAGCTTTAAATAAGGTTTTAAGAGACAATATAACAAAAGGAAATCTAAAAATATATGTTGATAACATTGAAGATGAAACTTATGTTAAGTCATTCTTAGACGGAGAAAAGAATATTGAAATAATAGTATATGATGGACTGCGTACATTATTTGATTATTACAATATTGAAAAAGAGATCTTAAAACTTAGACATAATAAAGTGAAATTAAATTGTGGTGGAGATATTGTTATTGAAAAAACAGAAGCTATGTATATTATAGATGTAAATAGTGGAAAGAATATTAAAGGAAGAAGTTTTGATAAAACAATTCTTCAAACAAATTTAGAAGCTGCAAAGGAAATTGGAAAGCAAATAATGCTTAGAAATTTAAGTGGAATAATTCTTATAGATTTTATTGATATGAGAGATCATAGTCAAAGAACAAATGTAATGAAAGAATTAAAAGAGTCACTTAAAAATGATAAGGGAAATAGCAAGATATATCCTTTTACAGAACTTGATTTAGTTCAAATTACAAGAAGGCGTAGAGGAAAAAGTATATATGATTCAATAGAAGATAAATGTCCGTTATGCAAAGGACTAGGTAATACTTTAAAATTATCATATATTGAAGATTTAATAAGAAATGATATATTAAGATCTGTTGAAGACAATACTATAGAGAGTTTCTTTATAGAATTAGATAACATTTATAAGGAAGATGTAAAGGGTGATTTATTTAGCTTCTTAAAAAATATAGATGGACTAGATAAAGAAATATTCCTTAAATTCTCAGAAGGAATTGATGGATATAGGATAGAACCTTTAATATTTAAAAATCAAAAGGAAAACCTTGCAGATTATAAGATTAAAGGTATTGAAAAATATTAATTAATTTCTTTACAAAAAATAGACGATATGTTAAGATAGGTTAGTAAACCGCTCACGATAGGGTTTTTTATGAAACAAAGTTTTACTTTGTACCCGTAGTGGCGAGACCGTTATGAGGAGGTGTTTTAATGTACGCAGTAGTATTAACAGGAGGAAAGCAATACAGAGTTCAAGAAGGAGACGTATTATTCGTTGAAAAGCTTGAAGCAGAAGTAGATTCACAAGTTGAATTAACAGAAGTATTAGCTGTTTCTAATGGAGAAACTTTAACAGTTGGTAAGCCAATGGTTGAAGGAGCTAAAGTTGTTGCTAAAGTTGTATCACAAGGTAAAGCTAAGAAGGTAACAGTATTCAAGTATAAGGCTAAAAAGGACTACAGAAGAAAAGCTGGTCACAGACAACCTTACACTAAGTTAGTTATCGAAAAGATCGAAGCATAGTCTTATGATTAGTGCAAAGATTTTTTATCAAAGTAACAACATTAAAGGATTCGTCATTGATAATCACGCAATGCCAGGAGACAGAGATTTTAATAATGATGTCTTATTGGTAGGAGAAGCTTTTGATATGGTTTGTAACTCAGTTTCAGTCTTATCACAAAGTGTTCTTATAGGTATAGATGAAGTTTTAAAACTGAATTGTACATACGAGATTGGAGACGGATATTTGAAATTAGACTTATCTGATTTCTCAGAGGAGGAATTAAGAGAGTCACAGGTTTTACTTAAAACCTTCGAGAAGAGTTTAGAAAGTGTAATTTCTAGCTTGGATCAAATGTTTGGAGATAATAAACGTAGAGAATATATAAAATTATTAAAAGAGGAGGTGTAGTGACATGATGATAATGAACCTTCAATTATTTGCCCACAAAAAAGGGGTAGGTAGCTCAAAGAATGGTAGAGATTCTGAGTCAAAGAGACTAGGTGTTAAATCAGCTGACGGAGAATTCGTACTTGCTGGAAACATCATCGTAAGACAAAGAGGAACTAAGATCCACCCAGGAAACAACGTTGGAAAGGGTAAGGATGATACTCTATTCGCTAAAATCGATGGAGTTGTTAAGTTCGAAAGAATGGGAAGAGACAAGAAGAAAGCTTCTGTTTACCCAGTAAATGTAGAAGAAATAGCTGAATAGTAGTTATTTATATAAAGCACCCATGAATTTGGGTGCTTTTTAAATGTCAAAAAATAAAGATTTGCTTAAATAATAGTATTAAATAGTGCTTTTTTTATTTATATATAATACTATTATGTTATAATGAAGAAAATATTTTTAAATATGTAGATTTATTATTCATATCTTAAGGAATAATATGAATATAGAGATTTTACAAAAGGAGAGGTGAGTATATGTTTATAGATAAGGCCAAGGTATTTGTAAAGTCCGGTAGAGGTGGAGATGGAGCAGTTTCTTTTAGAAGAGAAAAGTATGTTCCACTTGGAGGACCAGATGGTGGAGATGGTGGAAGAGGCGGAAGCATTATTTTCACAGTTGATACTGGAATAACAACCTTAATGGATTTTAAATACAAGAGAAAATTCGTAGCAGCGCCAGGAGAAAACGGTGGTACATCAAAGTGCTATGGTAGAGATGGAGAAGATCTTTACATAAAAGTGCCAATGGGAACAATCATTAGAGAAGCTGAGAGTAACAAAATTATTTGTGACCTTTCAGAAAAAGATGATGAATATGTTCTTCTAAGAGGTGGAAAAGGTGGAAAAGGAAACTGTAAGTTCTGTACACCTACAAGACAGGCACCAAACTTTGCAGAGCCAGGTATGCCAGGAGAAGAAATGGATATAGTTTTAGAATTAAAACTACTTGCAGACGTTGGGCTTTTAGGATTCCCAAATGTAGGGAAGTCAACATTCTTATCAATGACAACTAAAGCAAAGCCAAAGATAGCAAACTATCATTTTACAACATTAAAACCAAATTTAGGAGTAGTTGCAGCAGAAGGTGTTGAAGCATTTGTAATGGCAGATATTCCTGGAATAATTGAGGGTGCTAGTGAAGGTGTAGGACTTGGACTTGAGTTCTTAAGACATATAGAAAGAACTAGATTATTAGTTCATGTTGTTGATATATCAGGACTTGAAGGAAGAGATCCAGTTGAAGATTTCATTAAGATAAATGAAGAACTTAAGAAATATTCAGTTAAACTTTGGGATAGACCTCAAATAGTAGTAGCTAATAAGACAGACCTTTTATTTGATGAAGAAGTATTTGAAAACTTCAAAAAGAAGGTTAATGAATTAGGATTCGATAAAGTTTATAAAATGTCAGCTGCAACTAGAGATGGTGTTGACGAAGTAATCAAAGAATGTGCAAGAATGCTTAAGGAAATTCCTATAACAGGACTTGAAATATCAGATGAAGAAAGATACATTCCTGAAGATAAGAAGTTCACTTATGAAATTAGAGTTGAAAAAGGCGAAGAGTACGATACTTACTTTGTTGAAGGTAGCTTTGTAGATAGACTACTAAGTGCAGTTAATGTAAATGATGCAGATTCATTAAGATATTTCCATAAGGTATTAAACAATAAGGGAGTACTTAGTGAATTAAGAGAAATGGGAATTCAAGATGGTGATATGGTAAGCCTTAATGACTTCGAATTCGAATACTTATTATAGGAGGAACAAGAATGCTAATAGGAAAACAAAGAGCTTATTTAAGATGCTTGGCTAATGATATGCAACCAATATTCCAAATTGGTAAAAATGGAATAGAGGAGAGTTTCTTAAAACAAGTAAGAGATGCACTAGAAGCTAGAGAACTTATTAAGATAAAAGTTTTAGAAAATAGTGGATTTACTGCAAGAGAAGCTTCAGATTTTATATGTAAAGAGATAAAATGTGAGGGCGTTCAAGCAATTGGAAGTAAAATAGTTTTATATAAAAGATCTTCAAAGAAACCAAAAATAGAGATACCAAGAAAATTTAAAAACCAATAATAGATGAAAAAGTATGGGATTATTGGAGGAACCTTTGATCCTATCCACAATGCACATCTTTATATAGCTTATGAGGCAAAAGTTAAATTAGGCTTAGATAAGGTGATCTTTATACCAAATGGAAGTCCCCCACATAAAACTTTAAGTAATGTAACGGGGGCTTCTTTAAGGTATGAAATGGTTAAAGAAGCTATTAAAGATTTTGAGGATTTTGAGGTTTCGGATTATGAAATAGAAAAAAGAGAACTCAGTTACACATATAAGACATTAGCACACTTTAATAGTGATGATGTAATGCTGTACTTTATAACAGGAGCGGATTGCCTTGTTGATTTAGATAAGTGGAAAAATGTAAGTGAGATTTTTTCTCTTTGTAATTTTGTTGTATTTACAAGACCGGGTTTCAAAGAAGAAGATTTACAAAAAGAAAAAGAAGAAGCTGAAAAAAAATATAATGGAAGAATTATATTTTTAAATATATTAGATTTAGAAATTTCATCAACAGATATTAGAAGAAGGATTGGGGAAGGGAAAAAAGTGGACTTTTTTGTACCAAAAGAGGTACTTAAAATTATTGAAAGAGAGAAGCTTTATGATAAAGGTAACTAATATGGAAATTACTTATATTTATGATTATTTAAAAGAAAATTTAAAACCAAAAAGATATATGCACACATTAGGAGTTGTATCTACAGCAAAGAAATTAGCTAAGTTAAATGGTGTAGATGAAGATAAAGCAGCATTAGCGGCATTATGCCATGATGTAGGTAAGAATTTAACAACTGAAGAATTAATGAGTATTATTAAAAAGAATAATATAGAATTAACAATAGATGAGAAAAAAACACCAGAGCTTTGGCATAGCATTGTTTCAAGAGTACTTGCTAAAGAAAAGTTTAATATAGATGATGAAGAAGTGCTTGAAGCTATGAGATGGCACACAACAGGAAAAGAAAATATGAGTACTCTAGATAAGATTATTTATATTTCAGATATGATTGAACCATCAAGAGTATATGATGGTGTTGAAGAAATTAGGCAAAAGGTTTTAGAAAATCTAGATGAAGGTGTACTTATGGGGATGGACCATACTATAAAATACTTAGTATCTAGAGGTCAGCTTATAGATTTAAATACTGTTAAAGCTAGAAATTATTTAATATTAAATAAAGCTTAACTTAAATTTAGATTGGAGATGGGGTGTAAAAATTTTGACTGATGATAGAAGATCTATGGATTCTTCAAGAAGGAAAAGAAGCGAAAGCGAAAGAGAAGAAGCTATAAGAAGAAAAAGACGTATTGCAAAAAGAAATGAAGAATTAAAAAGAGGAAGAAAAGCAAGTAGGAGAAGTCTAGGGAATGGAACTATTCCTGTTGATGATGTAAGGAGAAGAGTTGATTCTCCAAGAATGTCACAGGAAGACTTTGTAGATAGAGATTTTGAAAGTATTAGAAATTCATCTAGAAGAGCAGTACCTAATAATATACAGAATAAAAATAGAAATTCAAAAAAGAATTTATCAAAGAAAAAGAAGAAAAAAGGAATATCATTTAAGAAGATATTTGGAATAATAGTTGCAGCTCTTTTAATACTTCTTGTAATATTCGGAGTAAGAATAGCAAAGCTTGTTAATAACATAAGCACAGATAAGATGATAGCACCAGTAGAAGTCCCTATGGATCAAACAGTGAATATTTTACTCCTTGGAATGGATGTTGGAGATGTAAATAATCCAAATGATGAAGCTATTAAGAGAACAGATACAATGATGCTTATAAACTTTAATCCTAAATCTAAGAAGGTAAATATAGTATCAATACCAAGAGATACTTTAATTGATATAAATGGACGTAGGTGGAAGATGAACGCTGCTTATCCAATTGGAGGAGATCAAAGGGTAATAACAGAAGTAGAGCAATTATTATCTGTTAAGATAAATTACCTAGCTAAAGTAAATTATAAGGGTTTTAGAGACTTTATTAATGCAATTGGTGGAGTTGATATGAAGATAGAGCATAATATGGATTACACAGATAAGTCTCAAAATCTACGAATTGACTTTAAAAAAGGAACGACAGTTCATCTAGATGGCAAGAAGGCCGAAGAATTCTTTAGATGGAGAAAAAATAATGATGGAACAGGGCTTCCAAATGGAGATATAGATAGAATAAAAAATCAGCATGCATTTTTAGAACAAGTTGTTAAAAAATGTGCTAGCCCATCAATAATCTTTAAAATACCAGCAATACTTAGATCTGTAGAGCAAAATGTAGAAACTAATATGACTGGAAGCACAATGTTTAAATATGCATTAAAGCTAATGACAATAAAACCAAGTAATATTAAGATGGTAACAGTTAAAGGAAATGCTAAAATGATAGATGGCCAATCTTATTTCATATTTAATAAAGAAGAAAATACGGATTTAATTAAAAGACTTAATTCATCAGATTCAGGGAGCTCAGAGATAAAGCCTGAAGATGTAAGAATAAAGGTGTTAAATGCAACAAAGATAAGTGGGCTTGCAGCAACTTATCAAATTCAACTTAGACAACTTGGATATAAGAATGTTGACACAGGTAATACAGATCTTAGAGATAAGAGTGTAATTATGGTTGATAATGATAATATAAAGAATTCTCTTAAGAAGAATTTTAAATCAATAACTGATTACGAAAGTATTGATTCAAAGTATGCAGATACAGGGTATGATGTAGTAGTTATACTTGGAAATGATGCTAAAAACTATTAATATTTACAAATTAGGAGGACTTTAAGATTTGAGTATCTTAGAAAAAACTGTACCATCAGAATATGATGGAATTAAGATTAGAAAATATTTAAAAGAAGGATTAAACTTTTCATCAAGACTTATAAGTAGAGCAGCTATGGAAGAAAGAATATTTGTAAATGATGAAGTAGTTAGAATGAATTTTAAGGTATCTACAGGGGATAAATTAAAAATAGACTTAGATAGAGAAGAGAGCCAAGATATTACCCCAGAAAAGATGGATTTAGATATTGTATATGAAGATGATGAAATACTAGTTGTAAATAAAAGACCATTTCTAGTTGTCCATCCTACAAAGAGATATCAATCAGGAACATTAGCTAATGGTGTTATAAATTACTTTAGGGAAACTGGAGAAAACTGTATAGTAAGACTTGTAAGTAGATTAGATATGAATACTTCAGGGCTTATTTTAATTGCAAAGAATCAATTTGCACATATGGCACTGTCAAAGGAAATGGAGAAGAACAATATTAAGAAAAGATATATTGCAGTTGTCCATGGAAATTTAAAAGAAAAAGAAGGAACTATAGACCTTCCAATATATAGACCTCAAGAAGGAGATGGATTTGACAGTATAAAGAGAGTTGTAGATGATAGAGGCCAAAGAAGTATAACTCACTATAAGGTTCTAGAAAGTCTTAAGGGTGGAGATGTAGTTGAATGTTTACTTGAAACTGGTAGGACACATCAAATAAGAGTTCATTTATCTCATTTAGGTCATCCTATATATGGAGATTTCTTATATGGTGATGGAGATGAAGAAAAAGATTTTATAAATAGGCAAGCACTTCATGCTTATGGGCTAGATTTTAAATCTCCAAGAACTGAAAAACCATTAAGCTTAAGAGCAAAGCTTCCAGATGATTTAAAAGAATTAATAGAAAAGATTAAATAAATTAAAAGGCATCAGTTACTATTAAGTAATTGATGCTTTTTATGTTAATAGGTATTTTTATTATTATTAATATGTTTCCATTTATTATAGAAGGCTCTCTTTTTTCTTCTATTTTTAACTATAATAATTCTAATAATAATTAAAATTATTATTACTATAAATATTGATATACATATAATTTTAAATGAATTATTTGCAATCAACTCTGATATTGCTATCTTAAAATTATATTCTCTATCAATTCCGCTTAACAAATTAACTTCAGATATAGTTTTCCCATCTACTATTACTTTAGCACTTGTTATTACATCACCTTTTTTTAGAGATTTCTTTTTTATCATTCTAGGTAATTTATAATCTAAAGTAGGCTTTATACTATCTGAATTAGATTTGTCACCAGTGAAAAAGACATCTTTATCAATAACTAGAGGTATACTAACATCATCTGTGATTTTTATATTATCAACTTCTTCATCTTTAGAATATAACTTATAATCTTTAAAATTATTAAAGCCATAATCTAAAAGCTTCCCCATATCCTTATAATTTTCATTTTTATCTTCTGCCTTTAAAAATGCTGCAATTAATATCTGACCATCTTTTTCTCCAGATATAACAAAAGTATGTCTAGCAATATCTGTATATCCACTTTTACCAGCAAGGGTATTTGGATAATAATATTTAGAATTTGGATTAAGTAAATGATTGTGATTATTAGTCCATCTTTTAGCACCATCTAAATTGCTAGGTGGAAGCTCTACAGACAATAATCTTGATATTCTAACATAATCAGGATTTTTTATAGCCTCTTTCATTATTAATGCCAAATCATAAGCTGTTGTTTTATGCTTATCATTTGGTAATCCACTTGGATTTTCAAAATTTGAATCTTTACATCCAAGTTCTTTTGCCTTTTTATTCATCATTTCTGCAAATCCTTCGATAGATCCTCCAACGTGTTCTGCTAAAGCTTCGGCACAATCATTACCAGATTCAAGTAGAAGACCTGTAAGAAGTGTTTCAACAGTAAACTTTTCTCCTTCCTTTAAGCCAATTGAACTACCCTTTGCAAAAGGAGGGTTAGCTCCTATTGTAACAATATCAGTTAGCTTAGTATGTTCTAGTACAACTAAGGCTGTAAGAACTTTAGTTGTTGACGCAGGAAAATGTTTAGTGTTGCCATTCTTAGAATATAAAACTTGACCAGTTTTACTATCGATTAATATTGCAGATTCTGCATTAATACTCGGAGGGGCTTCTTGTGCACTTGCACTAGTTAAAATCAAACTATAGAAAATAGGTATAAAAAATAGAAATTTTACCACAGATTTAAATTTTTTACTCATAAGCTCTCCTTATTATTAGATTTGACTTTTTTATTTTAACAAAAAGTTCTTTTATTTTCCACAATTTTAGCATAGTTTATTTTAAAAGTGTTAATAATTTAGAAAAAAAGTAGGAGAATTTGTATGGATTCAAAAAAGAAGAGTATAGGTTTAATGATAATAGCGCTAATTATAGGGAGTGGATTATTTATAAATTATATAGTTAGTGGAAGGGATAATCTTAATAAAAACAACAATGATAGTATTTTTGTTGAAGAGGATAATGAAGATTTAAATGATAGTTCTCAAAATGGAAATGCTAAAAGTAAAACATCAAAGGTTAATATAGAAAATACATCAAAAGAAGAAAATAAAGAAAGTGGAGAGACTATAAAGCTTAAAGACAATAAGATAGCTGTTGATATAAAAGGTGAAGTTAAAAATCAGGGAGTATATTATCTAGATGAAGGAAGTATAGTAGAAGACCTTATAAAAGAAGCAGGTGGGCTTACAGATAAAGCATCCCTTGATTTAGTAAATAGAGCTGAGAAGCTTACAAATAATAAATGTGTTGTAATACCAAGTAAAGAGGAAATCAAAGAGATTAAAGAAGCTAAAAATGATTCTAACGAAAAAGCTGCACCCACCATATCAGGTAATATATCTCTAAATAGTAGTAATGATAGTAATGGATTAATAAATATAAATACTGCAGATGAAAGTGAACTTGTTAAAATAAGTGGGATAGGTCCATCTAAGGCTAAGGCTATAATAAGTTATAGAGAGGAAAATGGAGGTTTTAAATCTATTGAAGACATTAAAAATGTAAGTGGAATTGGTGAAGGAACCTTTTTAAAGGTAAAGGATTCTATATCAGTATAAAGTATTTTGATATTTTATAATCATGATGTAAAATAAAGATATAGACCTTAGAAAAGGGGTGGCATAAATGATTAAGTTAACCAATTACGCAAAAACTGCCGGTTGAGCAGCTAAAATAGAGCCGGGTGCTCTTTCAGATATTTTAAAAAGCATACCAAGTATGGTAGATAACAACTTATTAGTAGGAATTGACACATCGGATGATGGGGCAGTATATAAATTAAGTGATGATATAGCACTTATTCAAACATTAGATTTCTTTACACCAGTTGTAGATGATCCTTATACCTTTGGGCAAATAGCAGCTGCAAATTCATTAAGTGATATTTATGCAATGGGAGGAGATCCAAAGGTAGCATTAAATATTGTATGTTTCCCTAATTGCTTAGATAAAAGTATACTAGGAGAAATCCTTAAAGGTGGCGCAGATAAAGTATTAGAAGCTGGTGCTGTTGTAATTGGAGGTCATTCTGTTCAAGATGATGAACCAAAGTATGGACTTTCAGTTTCAGGAGTAGTACATCCTAATAAAATACTTAAGAACTGTGGTTCTAAGCCTGGTGACATATTAATCCTTACAAAGCCTTTAGGAGTAGGTATTATAAATACTGCTGCTAAAGGAGAGATGGCATCAAAGGAAGGATTAGATGAAGCTATAAAATGGATGTCGCTCCTTAATAAATATGCTGGAGAAGTCATAAGAAAATACGATATTACAGCTTGTACTGATATAACAGGATTTGGACTTATGGGACATGCAAATGAAATGGCTGAAGGCTCAGGTATAACTTTTGAGTTACATAAAGAAAGTATACCGTATATAAAAGAAGCAAAGGAATATGCAAACTTTGGTCTTATTCCGCAGGGTGCATATCAAAATAAAGCTTATATTAGCAATAGCTATAAGCTTTATGATGTTCCTAATTGGCTTGAAGATATACTATTTGATCCTCAAACATCAGGAGGACTTCTTATATCATGTAGTGAAGAGGCTGGAAATAATATTCTAAAAGAATTTAAAGAAAAGGATATAAAGTCTTGGGTCATAGGGCGTGTAATAGAAAAAGAAGAATATAATATAGTTGTTAAATAAAAGTTTAGCGGAGGAGTTTTTATATGGAACTATTAAGAAGATTACCAAAAGTTGATACTCTTTTGAAAGAAGAAGAGGTTCAAAAATATCTTAATAGATTACCAAGGGATTTAGTTGTTGAAAAATTAAGACTCTCCATAGACATTTTAAGAAATAGAATTTTAAAAATGGAGGATAATTCCTCCATTTTTTCTTTAAAGGAAGAATGTTTAATGGAATTTCAAAGGATTATTAGTTCATTAGATGATATGAATTTTAAAAGAGTTATAAATGGAACAGGAATAGTTATACATACAAACCTTGGGAGGTCAATATTATCAGAAAGTAGTAAGGATTCTTTAATTAAAGCAGCAAGTCATTACTCAAATTTAGAATATGATTTAGAATCAGGAAAACGTGGAAGTAGATATAAGAATGTAATTGAAGATATAAAGTATTTAACAGGAGCTGAAGATGGACTAGTTGTAAATAATAATGCAGCGGCAGTGTTATTAGTCTTAAATACAATATGTAAGGATAAAGAAGCGATAATTTCAAGAGGAGAGCTAGTTGAGATTGGAGGTTCTTTTAGGATACCAGAAATAATGAAGTTAAGTGGAGGCAAGCTTGTAGAAGTCGGAACTACAAATAGAACTCATCTTAAAGATTATGAAGAAGCAATAAGTGAAGATACAAGTGCAATACTTAAAGTACATACATCAAATTATAAAATATTAGGTTTTACAAAGGAGGTAAAATCTAAAGAACTTCTAGATATTAGCCTAAAATATAATATACCTATAATCGAAGATTTAGGAAGTGGTCTTATAGAGAGGCTAGAAATAGATGGAGGTTGTGATGAAAAGACAGTTAGAGAATGTATAGAAGATGGTGTTGATATTATTACATTTAGTGGGGATAAACTTTTAGGTGGTCCACAATGTGGAATAATTGTAGGGAAAAAACTTTGGATAGAGAAGATAAAAAAGAATCAATTAAATAGAGCACTTAGAGTAGATAAATTCACATTAGCTGCACTTGAAGCAACTTTTAAGGAGTATATTAAAGGATGTAGCTTTAATATACCAACTATAAATATGTTAACTCTACCACTTAAAGAGATTGAAAATAAGATTGATTTATTAATTAAAGAATTATCAAGTTTAGGGGAGAAGTTTAGTATAGAGAAAAGTTTAGAGAAATCTTTAGCTGGAGGTGGTTCCCTTCCACTTTTAGAACTTGATACATATGTCTTAAAGATTAGTAGTGAATTTATAAAGGAACATATAATAGAAGAAGAACTTAGAAAAAATAATATACCAATAGTGGTTAGAGTTAATAAAGGAAAGATTATTATTGATGGAAGATGTCTTATACTAGATGATATAAAGGTAATAAAGGAAGCTTTTAAAAATATAGGAGAAAAGATATGAAGACATTAATGATAGGAACTTGTGGACATATAGATCATGGAAAGACATCCTTAATTAAAGAACTTACAGGTGTTGATACTGATAGATTAGAAGAAGAGAAAAAAAGAGGAATAACAATAGATTTAGGCTTTACTGATTTAATACTTAAGTCAAATAGAAGAGTGTCCTTTGTTGATGTTCCAGGACATGAAAAGTTTATAAGAAATATGATTGCAGGAATAACTGGAGTAGATACAGTATTATTTGTAATTGCAGCAGATGAAGGGGTAATGCCTCAAACTATAGAGCATTTACAAATAATAAATGGACTTAATATAAAAGATGGAGTAATAGCTTTAACAAAATGTGATAAAAGCGATGAAGAACTTATTCAATTAATTATTGATGATATAAGAGAAGCTTTTAAAGGTACTATATTAGAAAATGCAAGAATAATAAAAACATCTACGAAAACAAAAGAAGGAATACAAGAATTAATAGAGTTTTTTGAGGAAACTTTAGATAACAAGAAGGAAAATAATTTAGATAATCTTCCATTTAGGATGTGCATAGATAGAGTATTTTCTATAAAAGGTTCTGGAACTGTAGTTACAGGAACAGCTCTTGAAGGGACAGTAAAAGAAGGAGATATATTAAAGTTATATCCATCAAAAAAGAGTGTAAGAGTTAGAGAAATTCAAAGTTATGGGGAGAAACAAGTTACAGGAATATCAGGAAATAGGTGTGCGATTAATCTTACTGGAGTAGCAAAAGATGATATTAAGCGTGGTGAAGTTATAAGTAGTGAAGAGAATATAGAGTCATCATTTATAATAGATTGTTCATTTAATATAACTAACAATAAAGTTGATGATATAAAGAAGGGGCAGAGAGTTAGAATTTATCATGGAACAAAAGAGATTATGGGAAGAATACATATTCTTGATGGGGATAAAAAATATATACAACTAAGATTAGAAGAAGAGATAATAAGTAAAAAGGGAGATTATTATTACTTAAGAAATTATTCTCCTATGTATAATATTGGTGGTGGAAGAGTAATTGAACCTAATGGAAGGAAGATAAAAGGGAGTAATCAGTTATACTTAAATAATATTATATTAAAAGAAAAAGGTAGTATTGAAGATAATATATTAGATAAGTTAAGAAGAGAAGAATTTCTATATATAAGTGAGCTGATTAGCATGAACTATTCTAATAAAACTAATATAGATAAAGCTATAGAAAAACTACTTTTTAGGAAAAAAATAGAAATAATTAAAAATTGTAAGGAAAATATTATATTTTCAGTTAATCAGTTAGATATAATAAAAGATGAATTATTAGAGTCACTCATAAACTATCATAATAAAAATCCATTAGAAATTGGGATATCTAAAGAATCATTAAGAAAAATGGTTATAAAGAAGGATATTAAACCTAAAGAATTCAATGAGATGTTAAAGTTATTAAACAAAGACGGAATTATGACAATTTCCGGGGAAATAATCTCATTATCTAATTTCAAGAGAAGATTAAATTTAAATCAGAAAAACTTTAGAAGAGATTTACTAAAAGAACTTAATGCTGGGTTTATAAATGCTAATTTAGAATTTATAAAACAGAGCAATAATATTAGTGAATTAGAATACAAGAAAATTATAAATATTTTAGAGCAAGAGGGGGAGATACTTCATTTAAATGATGATGTGATAATAAAAGTGGAAGTCTTTAATTATGGAGTATTAAAAGTAAAAGAGTATTTAGAAGATAAAGGAGAGATAACTCTTGGAGAATGTAGGGATATTTTAAAAACAAATAGAAAGATAGCCTTAGCCTTTTTAGAAGAGTTAGATTGTAGAAAAATAACAAAAAGAGTTGAAAATAGACGCGTAATGTTGTAAGAATGGCAGTAAGAATGTTATAATTAAAAAATATGAACAAATTTCAATAATAGAGGGTCTATTTAGGAGGTAAATATATGACTAAAAAGATTATAGGTCTAGTGATAACAGCTACATTATTATTTTCACTAGCAGGATGTGGCAGCGATGAAAAGCAAAAGAACACAGATGAAAGTGCAAAGAAAGCAGAACTTAATATAGATAATCAAGAGCAATTTAAAGATGTAAAAGGGGATTGGATTAAAGATTTTACTCATGATGAATTTGTTGACAAAGGTAATAGTTTAATGACTTCTATTGAAGATAAGACTAAAGAATTTGGACTAGATTACAAAAAAGAGGATAAAGTTGAACAGATAGATGGGGTTACCGCTAGTGTTAAATCAATATATCTAGATAATAAGAATCCAGAAGAGAATAGGCTTGAAAGTATGCAATTCCAATCACAACTTTTAGGAGATGCACAAGATTCAGGAAGATTACAACTAAAGCTTTCACTCAAATTTGATGGTGAAGGTGCAATAAAAGATGATAAATTCAATCTAGGAGATACTTCAATAGCTCAATATGCAGCTATCATGACTGGTATTCAAGATAGAAATTATGATGATATAAATAAAAAGATAATGGATATAATTAAGAGTGACAAAAAAGAAGGCATAATAGATGATAATATAAACGGTTTATCGGAAGAGTTTGCAGTAAGTAAAGATTATATAGTATATACTTTATCAACTAAGATATATAAACTTGCTGAAAACACAAATGAGGGAATTAAATAATTAAATAAATTAAATTTAGGAGGACTATCATGAGTAAAAAAGAAAGTATGAATATTAAAGATCAAGAAGATACTAATGTAGAAGAAGTAGTAGAAACGTTAGAATTAGAAAAAGAAGCAAATCCTAAAGAAGAAGTGGTTAAAGAGGAGATTATAGTTGAACCTACAGAAGAGAAAGCAACTAAAGATGAAGTGGTTGAAGAAGAAAATAATAAGAAAATTACTGTAGAAGTTGATGCAAATCCATCATTTATAAAGAAATTATTTTCAAATATCTTAGATCAAGCAGTAATATTAGGAGTATCAGCAATTTTATTATTAGTATTTGATTTATTAATAGGATTTATAGGTTACATGGTAGCTGAACCAACACCAATTTTACTTATAATTTATGTAGTAGTTAATATATTATACTTCCCTATATTTGAAGCAAAGAATAAGAGATCTATAGGAAAGAGAATATTAGGAATCGGATAATTTAAAGAATAGGAGAAACAAAGCGTGGGCAGAAGAAGAGCAAGAGAAATTACAGTTAAAATAGAGAAAACTGAATTCCCATCAGTAGGTGTAGGAACTCAGGAGGATAAGAAAATATATGTTAAAAATGCTTTCCCAGGAGAAATAGTAAAGGGAAGAGTTAAAAAGAGCAGAGCAGATTATGCTGAGCTTAAACTTTTAGAAGTCTTAGAAAAGGCACCTTATGAAATAGAAGCTAAATGTCCCCACTTTGGAATTTGTGGTGGATGTTCATCACAGAACCTTACTTATGAAAAGCAATTAGAACTTTTAAGTGAAGAAGTTCTTGAATTATTTAAAGATGCTGAGGTTACAACTGGAGAGTATGAAGGTGTAACAGGAAGTGATGATCAATGGGAATATAGAAATAAAATGGAGTTTACATTTGGTGATGAGCATAAAGGTGGAGAGCTTTGCCTTGGTATGCACATGAAAAATGCAAGCTTTGGTATTATAACAGTTGATCAATGTAAATTAGTAGATGAAGACTTTAGAAAAGTTATAAAAGCTACAGTAGAATACTTTAGAGAAACTGGACTTCCTTACTATAGAGTAATGAAGAGAGAAGGATTCTTAAGACACTTAGTTATTAGAAAAGCTAAAAATACTGGTGAATTATTAGTCAACCTTGTAACAACAACACAAGTTGATTTTGATTTAATAGAATGGGTTAATATAATCAAAGGATTAGACTTTGATGGTGAATTAGTTTCAATTCTTCATACTGAAAATGATTCATTATCAGATGCAGTAATACCTGAAAAAGTTAATCTTCTTTATGGAAAAGATCATATAATGGAAGAACTTTTAGGGTTAAAGTTTAAGATATCACCATTCTCATTCTTTCAAACTAACACTAAAGGGGCAGAAAGTCTTTATAGTATAGTTAGAGAGTTCATGGGAGATTCAGAAAACAAAGTAGTATTTGACCTTTATTGTGGTACAGGAACTATAGGTCAAATAGTTGCACCTAAGGCTAAGAAGGTTATAGGCCTTGAGCTTATTGAAGAAGCAGTAGAAGCTGCACGTGAAAATGCAAAGCTTAATGGACTTGATAACTGTACATTTATAGCTGGTGATGTTGCTGAGACTATAAAGCAAGTTAAGGATAAACCAGACATTATAATCTTAGATCCACCAAGAAGTGGAGTAAGCCCTAAGGCATTAGAATATGTAATAAGATTTAATGCTAAGGAGATTGTATATGTATCATGTAATCCTAAGACTTTAGTAAATGATCTTAAGGGATTAATTGAAGCTGGATACAAGATAGAGAAGACAAGAGTTAAGGATATGTTCCCAAATACACCGCATGGTGAGGTTGTAGTTAAACTTTCTAAGAAATTGTAGCATTTAATTAAACTTTAACTTTTCCGACTAAACAATGATTTTTCCGAAGTAAGTTTAACGACACGAAATGCAAGTTAAACAGAAGCAAGGAAAGAGCGTTGGGAGAAGGAATTAAAAAAGAATAAGGCTAAAATAAGATAAATAGAAGAGCTGAGCAAGATAATTGCTTGGCTCTTTTATTTATACAAATGTTTAAAATAATTATATTTAAGTATAGAAAAGTATAGTATGTACTTTTATTATAAGTTGTTTGTCTTTATTTTTAGTATCATTTTAAATTTAACTGATAAAATTAAAAAATAATTATATCATATTGACGCTAATACTAATAAGTGATACTATATAGTAGTAATAAGTAATACTAAATAGTGAAAGGGCGATTTTATTGGAAAATATAACGGAAATGTTAAAAGGTGTACTTGAAGGTTGTGTTCTTGAAATTATCAGTCATGAGGAAATATATGGTTATGAAATCACTAGGAGGCTGAATGCGCTTGGATTTTCAGATGTTGTAGATGGTACGGTATACACTATCTTGGTACGGCTTGAGAAAAAT
The DNA here is from genome assembly GCA_040144665.1 of Clostridium perfringens. Taxonomy (GTDB): domain Bacteria; phylum Bacillota; class Clostridia; order Clostridiales; family Clostridiaceae; genus Clostridium; species Clostridium perfringens_A. Next base: position 7,368 of record JBBVGE010000479.1, on the reverse strand, counting down.
AAATTAGTAGAAATTACGAAAAAGAAATCCGATATAGGACCTCCGCGAAAGTTTTTTGCCCTTAATGATGCGGGACGTGAGGAGTTAAAGAAATTCTGGGCAAAATGGGAATTTGTTTCAACAAAAATTAACGAATTAAAGGAGAAGAGATTATGAATTTTTGGGAAAAAATTACGGGAAGTGACATTACTAAAGAATTTAAAAATTTTGAATTGAGAGCTAAAAAGCTACCAGCTGATTATCAAGCGGCATGGGAAAAAATTAACGATAACCTTTGGCAGTACTCAGATTTCAGTGGCCGCAACCTTATGCCAATTCTTGACGGTGTGCTTGGCTTTCTAGAAGAAATGGCTTCTGATGGTCAGAGTGTACAAGAGGTTTTGGGTGACGATATCAAAAGCTTCTGTTCAGAGCTGGTTGGCGAAGAAGGGGCAAAGTCTTTTCGTGACAAGTGGCGCAAGCAACTAAATAGTAATATAGCTAAAAAATTAGGTAAATAGGAGGATAAAATGAGAATACAAGATATCATCGAAGAAAAAAAAGAGTGGCGAGCACACATAGCACGTGTCAAAGCGCTCCCAAAAGATTATCAGATTGTTTATAAAGAGATTCAAAAATATCTCTTTAAGGTTGGTCCTGTTGAATTAACTGAAGGGATAGGTTTGCTATCTGGGATTGTTGATCTTTTTGAAGAAGGTGCAGCCTTGGGAAAAGGTGTACTAGAAGTGACTGGCAGCGATGTAGCGAATTTCTGCGATAATCTAATTAAAGATTCAAAAACGTACTCTGATATCTATTGATAATATTTGACCGAAGTTAATAAGGCTATAAAAAAGTTACGGATAAAACAAAGTAAATGGGAAGAAATGCATCTTATTAAGTAGATACAGCTTAAATAGCTAGTGTAATATCTACTTAATAGGGTGCATTTCAATATTCAGGATTAATATTAAAATGAAGAAATAGATATACAGATTATAAAGAACTTTACATAAAAGAAGAACAAGAAAAGTTAGTATACATTTTGATTAAGAATTTAATAAAGGGAGTTTATGAGTCTCTTTTAGATATATATAAAATATAAAAAGATTCATAAATAAAATTAAAAATTCTAAATTAAAAAATGAATATAATGCATAAAAATTAAAATATTACTAATATTAAACAAATTTTGTTGAAATTAGTGGATTTATATGTTATTATTTAATTGTTAAAAAAAGTTAATGGAGAGAATAATATGAAAAAACTTGTTAAGAAAAAAGTTTTAGTACAAGCTACTAAAGATGGAGGATTAATTTTATTAGATAAGACTTCAAATGAAACTCATATATTAAACTCTACTTCAGCATTTATATATAATTCACTAGATTCAAGTACTAATATGGATATTGCAAAAAAATTGATAGAAGGAATAGATGAAGATATAGATATAAATGAGGTGTTGGAAGATGTAAATTTTACTATATATGATTTTATGAAAAAGGGATTATTAATTAGTAATTTAAATAATAAGGAAGAAAAACAATACAATAAGATTAGTAATGCAGAATTAAAATCAATATATATTGAGATTATATCTTCTTGTAATCAGAATTGTATATATTGTTATAACTCTGATACCTTAAAAAATAAAGATATTATTGATATTAATACATTTAAGGATATAATAAACCAATGTTTTAGTGATGAATTAGATAGCGTAATTCTATCTGGGGGAGAACCGCTATTACATCCTAATATAGAAGAGATGCTAGATTATTGTTATAAAATGGATGTAAAAGTTAACATAATAAGTAATGGTACATTGATTAATGATGACACAGCTAGATTATTATCAAAATATAATCCAGGATTACAATTTACGTTAGATGGAGGAGATAAGTCATTACATGATTCCTCACGAGGAAAGGGTACATTTGAGAAACAGTTACTTGCGTTAGAGAATTTAAAAAAATACGGATACAATGGAATGTTAAACTTAAGAGCAAATATCTGGAGAGATAATGCGACAGAAGATAACATAATATCTATTATAGAATTTTGTAATAAATATAAAATAAAAAGATTAGATTTTATAACTACAAAAAGAACTAGTAGTTTTAATTTAATTATTAATGATACGAAAGTAATAAGTAATGTATCTAAATGGATAAAGGACAATAATCAATATAATATAAATATAACATATGATGAAGATAACCCAATATACAAGTGTGAATTGAGTGATGATAAAGAAAGAGTTCAATATGTATTGAGAATTGCTTCTAATGGTGATGTTTTTCCATGTCAATTCTTCACATCAAGTGAATTTGCTATTGGTAATATATATGAAAATGATATAGATAGTATTTTAAGTAGTGATAAAAATAAAAAGTTAATATCATTGATAAAAATGAGACGATTTTTTATTAATGAATGTGAAGAATGTGTTTACAGTAGTACATGTCATGCTGGATGTCCAGCTAAGGCATATATAGCTTATGGTAATATATTCAAACCAGATGGGTCTTGCAAAAAAAGAAAGACTATCTTAGAAGAATATTACATAAATAAATAAATATGAATTATTTAATTCATATATAATGGAGGAGGAGAAGATATGTATACTAAACCAAGCACTAAATCATCAAAAGCTTGTGGAGATGATTGGACAGACGATGAATGGTACTGTTATCATATAGGAACATGGTACCCACCATGTAAGTAAGATATTAATTCTAAAAGAAAAGCTCCTATAAAACATAGGAGCTTACTTTTTATATTTATATAATTAAATAAATGAGGTTTTATAATGAAAAAAATAAAATGGGTATATAAGAATTGTAAAGAATCAATTTATTATATATTATTAATAATTTTTCTTAGTTTTACATTTTCTATAATGAGTGTAGTTTCTACTATTATTTCAAAAAATGTAATAGATTCTGCAACTCAAAAAAATATGAAGTTGCTAACAATATTTATAATAATTTTTGTGTCTATTTCTTTGTTAGATTTAATAATAGCTCCAATAAGGGTAAATATATCTTCTATAATACGTACAAAGTTAGCTAATAGAATACAATTTAATTTATATAAGAAAGTTATTTATATGAAAAATTGTAATGAAATTAATTATACAAATTTAGATATAATAAATAGATTAGATAATGATATTGATTGTTTTACATCATTTATGTGTGATATTATACCTAATTTTATTTCATTAATTACAACATTTGTATCAGCATTTATAGTGCTTTTTAATATGAAGCCAATATTTGCTATTATAGTTATAATATTTGCTTGCATATCAACTTTTCTTAGTAGTTCTTTTATGAAAAAGCAAAAATATTTATATAAAGATATCCAAAAAAATGATGTGAAAAATAAAATACATATGAATGAGTCTATTGAAAATATTGCTATATTAAAAACATTTCAGATGGAGAAGAAAAATTTAGATTATATGAAATCAATTCAACATGAAAATCTTAAATTAAGTAAATTGAATGCTAAGTTAAATAGTATAATTTCGTTTTTATTTAATTTTGGAACATCATCTGGTTATATATTTGTATTTTCTATGGGAGCTTTTAATTTAGCATTAGAAAAAATATCAATAGGAGATTTTACGATGTTAATTCAGTTATATAGACAAGTTCAAAATCCAATCTCTGCACTTTATAGATATATACCACTTATAATAAATTCAATTTCAGCAATAGAAAGACTTATAGATTTAGATAGTATAAAAATAGAAAAAAATGAAGCATCAAGAAAATCTTTAGAGTTTAATAATCGTATTGAATTTAAAAATGTAAGCTTTGCGTATGATGACACTTTAGACATTATAAATAATATATCATTAACAATAAAACCTGGGGAAATAATTGGAATAATTGGAGACTCTGGTATTGGGAAAAGTACTATGTTAAATATATTGTTATCAACTATAAAATTAGAGCATGGAGAAATATTAATTGATGATGATATTTTGAATTATAGACATAGGGAACTAATGTCGTATGTACCACAAAAAAATATGCTATTTTCAATGAGTATAAAGGAAAACTTATTATATTCAAATGAGAATAAAACTATTGAGGATATATATGAGGCATTAGAAATAAGTCATTCAAGAAAATTTGTAAATGAGCTTCCTTTAGGAATAGATACTCAAGTTAATAATTTATCTGAAGGACAAAAACAAAGAATATCATTAGCTAGAGCAATTTTAAAAAAATCACCTATATTATTATTAGATGAGGCAACATCAGCACTAGATATAAAAACAGAAAAGCTTATAATAGATTCAATAAAAAATTTAGATTATAGTCCAACATGTATAATAGTTACTCATAGAACACCAATATTAAATATTTGTGATAAAGTTTTTGAAATAAAGAATAAGGATATAATAGATATTAACAGTAATAAAAATATAGATCAAAAATATAACTTAGCTAAGTGATATTAGTAATGTTTTTTTATTTAAGAATTCATAATAAGGTTGTAGTTAAGTAAAGTATGAAAGTGAAATAAATATAAGAGTATAAGCAATATAATTGCTTAGCTCTTTTTTGTTATATTTTTTATATATTTAATAACTTAAATTAATATAGTTGAAAGATGACTAAAAGAAAAACCATATTTTATTTTATAAAATTATAATTAAAATTTTATAGGATATTCTAAATCTGTAGTAAATTTAACTACAGGTTTTTATTTTAAATCACATTCTTTTTTTATGCCTGTAGTTATAATAATGACAAATGCAAAAAAACAGCTAAATATAATTGGAGGTATAATAAAAATGGAAAACTTAAAATGGAAGGGATTCAAAGAAGTTAAAGTAGTTAATAAGATAGAAGAGAGCACTGGAATATACTCATTTTACATAAAAGATTTAGAAAATAAAGAATTACCTAAATTCTTAGCAGGGCAGTTCATAGCAGTAAGAATTAAAAATAAAGATAATACATATACAAAGCCAAGACAATACACTTTATCAATGAATCACAAAGATGATTTTTATAGAATTAGTGTAAAGAGAGAAGAAAAAGGATATGTAAGCAAGATATTAGTTGATGAAGTAAATGTAGGAGATACTATTGAAATTACTATGCCAATTGGAAACTTCTTTTTAAAAGATAATAATAGAGATGTTGTTTTAATTGGTGGAGGAATAGGTGTAACACCAATGTTAACTATGGCATACGAAGCAGCTAATACTACTAAGAATGTAAAGTTTATATATAGCACACAAAACTTAGAAAATCATAGCTTTAAAGATGAAATAGAAAAGTTATGCAAGGAAAATAGTAATATAACAAGTACTATATTCTATACAAGAGCTACTGAAGAAGAGGCAAATAATTCTGGATGTATAAGTGGAAGAATAAGTAGAGAATGGATGGAAGCTAACTTAGATAAAGAGAGTGAATTCTATTTCTGTGGACCAACAGAATTTATGAGATGTGTGTATAAAAATCTAGTATCTATGGGAATAAATAAAGAAGATATAAATTTTGAAATGTTTGATAAAGGTAATGATATAACAAAATAATACTGTAATATATGTTACGTAATTAAAATTAAATAAAGTATATAATTGAAATATATGATTAAGGATAAAGAGTAATTAGGAATTAAAACTGATTACTCTTTATGTGATTTTAAAAATAATCTATGAAAAGGTGGTTAATATGAATAATAACTGTGTTAATTGTTGTAATGAATGTAGAGGAAAGTATTGTGCAAGTAAAGTTCCCATATTTGAAAATTTAGATTGTGATGAACTTTCAGAAATAGTAAAAAGTATTAATCATAAAGAATATTCAAAAGGTGAAGTGTTATTTGATGAGGGAAGTATAGCAAATAATATGTTTTTTGTTAATGAAGGAAAAGTTAAATTATATAAATATACAAGAGATGGCAAAGAGCAAATATTACACATATTATCTGAAGGTGAATTCTTTGGTGAGCTTAACTTAGTAAATAGTTCTATCCATAATTTTAGCGCTAAAGCAATAAAAGATACTAAGATATGTATTCTTAGTAATGAAGAAATGAAAAAGATAATAATTAAGAATCCTCAAATAGGAATAAAACTGTTACAAAGTGTAGGAGAAAGGTTAGCTAATATGGAAAACCTAGCACAAAACTTAGCTACAAATGACGCAGACTCAAGGGTTGCATATTTACTAATAGATTTATTAGAAAAGAGCAAGAATGTTAATGGAGATAAAAATGAAATTAATATACAAATGTCAAGAGAAGATATGGCAAACTGCGTTGGTGTAACTAGAGAAACTTTAAGTAGAAAGCTTAGAAGTTTTGAGGAAGAAGGCTTAATAAAAATAGTAAAAATAAAACAAATACGTGTATTAGATGAAGAGGGATTAAGAAATTATATATAAATTTTCATTTTTTATTTTGAATCATATTTTTAAAAAAGGTTACGATTTATAATTAGTTCATAAATTAAGTTTTGGAAAAAACATATTAGTATAACTTAAGAAGAAAATTATAAATGGAGTGATAAATATGATAAATACAATAAAAGAAAATGATTGTACATTTAAGAATTTATTAAATGGAAAATGGATATCAAGTGAAGGTAGTTTAATTGAAATAAAATCACCTTTAAATAATGATGTAATCGGCAAAGTTAAAGCTATGTCAAAAGGAGAAGTTGATAAAGCCATAGAAGGTGCTAAAAATGCACAAAAATCATGGAGCAATATGCCATTAAATGAAAGATGTGAAATTCTATATAAGACGGCAGATATATTATTAGAAAATCAAGAAACATTAATTGATATTATGATAATGGAGATCGGAAAAGATAGAAAGAGCGCAAAGTCAGAGATTGTTAGAACTTCAGATTTTATAAGATTTACAGCAGATTCAGCTAAAAATATTGAAGGAGAAAGTATTTCAGGAGATAGTTTCCCAGGATATAAGAAGAATAAGGTGCTAGTTGTAAATAGAGATCCAGTAGGTGTGGTACTTGCAATATCACCATTTAATTATCCAGTAAACTTAGCAGCTTCTAAGATAGCACCAGCTATAGTTTCAGGAAATACTGTAGTATTTAAACCAGCAACTCAAGGAGCTTTAAGTGGATTATACTTAGCAAAAGCCTTTGATTTAGCAGGAGTACCAGCAGGTGTTATAAATACAATTACAGGAAGAGGTAGTGAAATAGGAGATTATGTTGTATCTCATAAGGATATAAATTTTGTAAACTTTACAGGTAGTACAGAAATAGGACAAAGAATTTCAAAAATAACTACTATGAAACCACTTCTTATGGAGCTTGGAGGAAAAGATGCAGCAATAGTTTTAGAAGATGCTGATTTAGATTTAGCAGCTAAAAATATA
>JBBVGE010000478.1:0-351 GCA_040144665.1 Clostridium perfringens | reverse complement strand
CACATATTCTTCAGCTTTTCCATTTTCTAAAGCTTCAGTTAAGTCTAAGTTTATTGGTAATTCTCCTATTAGAGGAAGTCCTAAATATTCAGCATGCTCTTCTGAAGATTTCTTGCTAAATACTCTCATCTTCTTACCACACTCACACTCTATGTAAGCCATATTTTCAACTACTCCTCTTACACAAACATTCATTTTATGAGCCATAGTAACTAGTTTTTTAACTATCATTGATACCATGTCTTGAGGTGTTGAAACTATTACTAATTCCTTTATAGGGAATGTTTGCATTACTGTTAATGTTATGTCACTTGTTCCTGGTGGCATATCTATTAATAAGTAGTCTAACTC
>JBBVGE010000477.1:0-482 GCA_040144665.1 Clostridium perfringens | reverse complement strand
AAGAAAAGATTCAAAATTTTGAATCTTTTCTTCGTAATCAAGAATTATTGGTTCTTGGTAGAAACTCCTTAACCATATTTTAAGGATTATACGAATTGCTTTTTAAATTAAATATATTCTATCATATTTTTTAAATAAAGCAATAGTATTTTTTATTTTATAAAAATAAAAAGCATCATAATTGATGCCTTTTTAATGATTTTTTTAGCTAATAAATCATATTTAAATTAAGCTTCTAATTTTCTAAGCTTTCTATTAACCTTTGCAATTAAAGCTGCATTTTGAGTTCCTTTGTTTGCTAATGCATCTCTTCTAACTTCTAATGATAATTTTTTGTTCATTTTAAATTCCCCTCTCACCCATAGTAGTAAATATGAATATTATTCATATTTACTACTATTTTACCATATATTATATCTTTTTCAATATACTTAAAATTATATATACAAAAATAAAGAAGATATAATTATATCTTCTTTATT
>JBBVGE010000476.1:0-205 GCA_040144665.1 Clostridium perfringens | reverse complement strand
TTGATCTATAAGAGTATTTTTAATTAAACCTAATCCTGCAGACATATTTAGTGTACTCTTTTTAGGTGATTCCTCTTCTTCTCCACCAACTATCATAACATCACTCATAACAGAAGCCCCTGCTGATGTTCCTACAAAGTAACATCCCTCATTACTTCTTTTTTGTAATGTATCATAAAGAGGAGTTCCCCCAATTAAACTAGTT
>JBBVGE010000475.1:0-19237 GCA_040144665.1 Clostridium perfringens | reverse complement strand
TATTCTGTTCAATTTTCAAAGACCATTTTATCTTGTCGCCCTCAAGCGACTATTAAATCTTATCACCGTTTTAAAACTTTGTCAACAACTTTTTAAAAACTTTTTTCATGTTTTGTTAAGCTGTTTTTGTTTCGTCATCAGCGACGAGATTTATGATAACATATAACTAATTATGTTCATTTTATAATTATCTCATTTTAATAATATTAATATCAATTTTCTCTTTTTTTCTTTGTATTTCTTATTTTTTCTATTAGCGATACACGTGGATAAGATTATGTTATATTTTTATGATTTTAGCTAAATATTTTTATATCTATATCAATATAATTACCTAATCATTTATAAATTTTGCTCTTTAACGTTGTATTTTAATAATAAAACTCACTTTTTTATTACTTGTAGTCTAATAAAATCTTCTTTTATATAAAAAATAAACCCTTGGAGAACTAAAATCATCCAAGGGCTTTATTATTTCTTATTCTTCGTCTTCAGTTGCTCTTTTTACTAATTCATCTAATGAATTATCAGAAACAACCTCAACATTCTCTTCTGAAATTCCTAACTCTGTTTGAACTTCATCATCATCTTCTTCATTATCATCACTAGTAATTTTAGTTATAACTACAACCTGTTCTTCTTCTAGAGTTCTCATTAACTTAACTCCCATTGTAGCTCTACCACTTACTGATACATCATCAATATTTATTCTTATTGCTACACCACTAGTGTTTATCATCATAAGTTCATCTTCAGCCTTACATACAGTAGCTCCTACTAACTTACCAGTTTTCTCATTTATCTTATAAGTTAATAATCCTTTACCACCTCTATTTTGAACTTTATATTCACTTATTGGTGTCCTCTTACCGAATCCATTCTCACTAACTACTAATAAATCTTCTTCATCAACTGCTATATCCATACATACAGCCATATCATCATCAGCTAAGCTTATTGCTTTAACTCCTGATGCTGTTCTACCCATAGGTCTAACATCTGACTCATTAAACTTAATTGCTAAACCATTTTGAGTAACCATTATGATATTAGCGTCTCCTCTTGTCATCTTAACTTTAAGAAGCTCATCACCTTCTCTTAAGTTAATAGCAATAAGACCATTCTTTCTTAAGTTTTTGAATTCTGTAAGATCTGTTTTCTTAACTATACCATTCTTTGTTCCCATAAATAGATATCCATTTTCGTATACATCATTTATAGTAAGTACAGTTTCTATTCTCTCATCAGGCTCTATAGGTATAAGATTTATTATATTAGTTCCCTTAGCAGTTCTTCCTGCTTCAGGTATTTGATATCCTCTTAATTTATATACTCTACCTCTATTTGTGAAGAATAATACATCTGAGTGAGTTGAAGTTACCATTACATGCTCTACGAAGTCATCTTCTTTAGTAGCCATCGCTTGGATTCCTTTACCCCCTCTTTTTTGAGCTGAGTATACATCTGATGAAATTCTCTTAACATATCCTGTATGAGTTAATGTAATAACAATTTCTTGTTCTTGAATTAAATCTTCAACATCAATTTCATTTACATTGTTCTCAATCTTTGTTCTTCTTTCATCGCTATATCTATTTTTAATTTCTAATAACTCTTCTTTAATTACTGAAAGAAGCTTCTCTTCACTTGCAAGAATTGATTTTAAGTATTCAATCTCTTTCATAAGTTCTGCATACTCTTCTTCAATTTTATCTCTTTCAAGTCCAGTAAGTCTTCTAAGTCTCATTTCTAATATAGCCTGACACTGCTTATCTGAAAGATTAAATCTTTCTATAAGTGTATTCTTAGCTATCTCAGTTGTCTTTGAGTTTCTTATTATACTTATAACTTCATCAATATTATCTAGAGCTATTCTTAATCCTTCTAGTATATGTGCTCTCGCTTCTGCCTTATTTAATTCAAATACAGTTCTTCTAGTTATAACTTCTTTTTGGAAGTTTACATAGTGTGATAATACTTGTTTTAAATTTAGTATTTGTGGCTCATTATCAACTAAAGCAAGCATTGTTACACCAAAAGTATCTTGCATTTTAGTATGCTTATATAAAAGATTTAAGACTACGCTTGGATTAGCATCTCTCTTAAGTTCTATTACAATTCTCATACCTTCTCTATCAGATTCATCTCTTAAATCAGATATTCCATTGATTCTTTTATCTTTCACTAAATCAGCAATACTTTCTATAAGTCTAGCCTTATTTACTTGATAAGGAAGTTCTGTAACAATAATTCTATGTCTATTGTTTTCTTCTTCTATCTCAGCCTCAGCTCTAACAACAATCTTACCTCTACCAGTTTCATAAGCTGATCTTATACCTGATTTACCCATTATTGTTCCTGCAGTCGGGAAATCTGGTCCTTTTATAGCTGTCATTAAATCAAGAACTTGAACTTCTGGGTTATCTATAAGCATTATTGTTCCATCTATAATTTCACCCAAGTTATGAGGTGGTATATTTGTTGCCATACCAACTGCTATACCTGATGAACCATTAACTAATAGATTTGGAAATCTTGATGGTAATACTGATGGCTCTTTTTCTTCACCATCAAAGTTTGGAATAAAATCTACAGTATTTTTGCTTATATCTCTTAGCATCTGACTTGCAATCTTATTCATCTTAGCCTCTGTATATCTCATGGCAGCCGCACTATCACCATCTACAGATCCAAAGTTACCATGACCGTCTACAAGCATGTATCTCATTGAGAAATCTTGAGCCATTCTAACTAAAGCATCATATACTGAACTATCACCATGTGGGTGATACTTACCTAATACTTCACCGACAATTCTGGCACATTTTCTATATCCCTTTTCAGGAGCCAAACCTAATTCATGCATTGAGAATAATATTCTTCTATGAACAGGCTTTAAACCATCTCTAACGTCTGGAAGTGCACGACCAACTATAACACTCATTGCATAGTCTATGTAACACTTCTTCATTTCGTTTTTTATATCTACGGGTATTACTTTTCCCTCATTAAAACTCATGTACTTCACCTCGTATTTAGTACTAAATGTCTAAGTTACTTACTTTCTTAGCATTTTCTTGAATGAACTCTCTTCTTGGCTCAACTTTTTCACCCATAAGTATTGTAAATATCTCATCAGCAGCCATAGCATCTTCTACAGTTGCTTTTAATAATACTCTTTGTTCTGGATCCATTGTTGTATCCCATAATTGAGATGCATTCATTTCACCAAGACCTTTGTATCTTTGAATATTTGTTGAATTATCCTTTCCTCCAACCTCTTCTAAGATACTGTCAAGCTCTCCATCTGTATAAGCATAGAAATCTTTCTTAGATTTTGTAACTTTATATAATGGTGGTTGTGCTATATAAACATGGCCTCCATCTATTAACTCTCTCATATATCTATAGAAGAATGTTAATAATAATGTTCTTATATGAGCTCCATCTACGTCGGCATCTGTCATTATTATTATTCTGTTATATCTTATTTTTGATATATCAAAATCTTTTCCAATTCCTGCTCCAAACGCAGTTACCATTGATCTAATTGTATCTGAATTTAGAATCTTATCTAATCTTTGTTTTTCAACGTTCATTATTTTACCTCTTAAAGGTAAAATTGCTTGGAACTTTCTATCTCTACCTTGCTTTGCAGAACCTCCCGCTGAATCTCCTTCGACTATATATATTTCACATTCCATTGGATCCTTTGAAGAACAATCTGCAAGTTTACCTGGAAGTGCTGACCTCTCAAGAACAGTCTTTCTTGTAAGCTCTCTTGCTTTTCTAGCCGCATCTCTTGCTCTTGCAGCCATTAAAGCTTTATCAATTATAATTTTTGATATATTTGGATTTTCCTCTAAGAATATTCCAACACCTTCACCAACAATTGAGTCAACTATTCCTCTAACTTCACTATTACCAAGTTTTGTTTTTGTTTGACCTTCAAATTGTGGTTCACCTATTTTAACTGATATTACAGCAGTTAAACCTTCTCTTATATCATCACCTGAAAGATTTTTATCATTCTCTTTTAAATGACCAAATCTCTTTGCATAATCATTAAACACTCTAGTTAAAGCTGTTTTAAAGCCAACTAAGTGAGTTCCACCTTCAATAGTGTCTATATTATTTGCAAATGTAAATATATTCTCGTTATATCCATCATTATATTGAAGAGCAACTTCGACCATTATGTCATCTTTTAAGCCTTCAACGTATATTGGTTCTTCATGAAGTGCTTGCTTATTTCTATTTAAATATTCTACAAATGACTTAATTCCGCCTTCATAATGATAGCGTTGTTCTTTATCGTATCTCTTATCTTTTAGTACTATGTTTATTCCCTTATTTAAGAAAGCAAGCTCTCTTAATCTTTGTGAAAGTACTTCAAAATCATATACTGTTTCATCAAATATTTCACTATCAGGTTTAAAGTATACTATAGTACCAGTTGATTCACTTGTACCAACTACTTCTAAATCGCTAGTAACTATTCCTCTTTCATAAGTTTGCTTCCAAAGCTTACCTTCTCTCATTACAGTTACTGAACAATTTTCTGAAAGTGCATTAACAACTGATGCACCAACTCCGTGAAGACCACCAGATACTTTATATCCACCTCCACCAAATTTACCACCAGCATGAAGTACTGTCATTATAACTTCAACAGTTGGTTTTCCCATCTTAGGGTGCATTCCAACTGGCATACCTCTTCCATCATCTTTTACTGTTATAGAATTATCTTCGTTTATTGTAACTTCAATATTCTTACAATATCCTGCTAATGCTTCGTCTATACTATTATCTACTATTTCGTAAACTAAATGATGTAATCCTCTTGAACTAGTACTACCTATGTACATACCAGGTCTTTTTCTTACGGCTTCTAAGCCTTCAAGAACTTGTATCTGACTTTCATCATAGCTTTGTTTATTTTGTTCCAACATAAATTCCTCCTAAAATTTATTTCGATTTGTCTTAATGAAGGTATATTGGACTTACGGATTATATTCCAAATCTGTTCTTTTAGTTAATGTTGATGAAGAAATTGGTGATAAATATATTTTACTTTTCTTATCAACTTCTGCTATAACAAATGATTTCGGCTTATCATTTGTTATTCTTTCCACAAATCCATCTTCTTCTGCCATTCTTAAAAATTGAATTGTATCAGAACTATACATTGTTGTTTGTAAATCAAAAATTCCAATAACGTCTTTTATAGGAACTACAACATTCTCTCCTAAGTGCAAAAACATTTAGAATTCCTCCTTCTATTTTGAGACTACTCCCTCTTTAACTTTAAATAACTTTGAATCTTTATCTAAGTAATCATTCAAGTCCTCAATTCCAGTACATGTTATTATAGTTTGTATTTCACCAATAGAACTTAAAACATATCTTTTTCTATTAAAATCTAATTCAGATAATACATCATCTAATAATAATACTGGATATTCTCCTGTTATCTCTTTTATAATCCTCAAGGATGCGAACTTCATAGTAAGTACTGCTGTTCTCTGTTGACCTTGTGATCCAAAGCTTTTTGTATCAACATTATTTATATATACAGAGAAATCATCTCTATGAGGTCCATGACTAGTAATTCCTTTATCTACGTCACGTTTTCTATTTTTTCTTAATATTTCATAGAACTCATCTTGGATATTATCAAGATTTCTTATAGTAGAATTGTATTTAAATTCTATCTTTTCTTTTCCTGAAGTAATTTCTTTATGTATATCTTCAGAATACTGATTTAAAGATTTTAAATATGATACTCTTCGCTCGATTATATATGATCCGAAGCTAGCTAATTGCATGTCATATATATCTAACATATCTAAATCAAGGTTTCTATTTTTTAGAACAATATTTCTTTCATTCATAACTTTATTATACTGAACTAAATTATAGTAATATTTAGAATCTAATTGACATAGTTCCATATCTATAAATTTTCTTCTGATACCTGGAGAATCTTTAATTATCTTTAAATCCTCTGGTGAGAACATAACAACATTGAATGTTCCAAATAATTCTCCAATCTTATTTATCTTTATAGAATTAACTCTAATAACTTTTTTGCCGTCTTTTAGGATGTTAATATCAATCTTTTTATCTAATCTATCTTTTCCGACACTTACGCTTATAAATGATATGTCTCCATTCCAATTAATAAGCTCTTTGTCTCTTGAAGTTCTATGAGATTTAGCAAAACCACAATAATAAATAGCCTCTAAGATATTAGTTTTACCTTGAGCGTTATCTCCCATAAATACATTGACATGTCTTCCTAAATCTATTTCTAAATTTTCATAATTTCTGTAATTTATTAATTTAAGCTTTTTTACATACATTTATAAACACCCATTTAATTATATCATATTAAAAGAATAAAAGCTTATTTTTGTGGTTTATAGGTAACTATAACCTAATTAATCCAATTATACTATTTTATAATCTTCTTTCTCAAAATTAACTATATCTCCACTTCTTAGTTTCTTACCTCTTTGAGTGCAAACTTCTCCATTTACTTTTACCATTTCTTCTAGTATGTAAATTTTCGCCTCTGATCCTAATGAAACAATACCTGCCCATTTTAGGAATGCATCTAACTTTATAAATTCTGTATTAATATTAATTTCTTTCATATCTCTATAGTTTAATAAAATGCATAAAACTTAGTATATTTATGCATTTTATTTCCTCCTTCTTTTATCTTATTAGTCTAACTGGTAATACTAGGTATTTATAATTATCAGCTTCTTTTGCTTTTATTATACATGGACTTACACTTGAAGTCATTTCCATAACAACTTCTTCTTCCTCAAAGTTCTTTAAAACATCTATTAAATATCTTGAGTTAAATGCAATTTGTATTTTGTCACCTTGCAGATTTATGCCAACTTCTTCCCTTACCTTTCCCAATTGAGAATTAGAAGTTATAACTAAAGCCTCATCTTGGACTTCTAATTTTATTAAGTTGTTATTACCATCCTTAGCCATTAAAGAAGCTCTTTCAATACCATTTTGAAGATCTTGTTTTTTTACAGTAACTAATAGTTTATGTTCTTCAGGTAATAAAGATTTATAATTTACAAATTTCCCTTCTAATAACCTAGAAATTATTCTTGTTTTATTTAGATTGAATAAAATATGGTTGTTAGTAAATGTTATTTGGACTAAATCATTAACATCTTCTAATATTTTTGATACTTCATTTAAAGTTTTACCAGGAATTACGATTTCTATATCAAAATCACTATCTAAATATTCACTTTTAATAGCTAATCTATATCCATCTAGTGCAACAAGATTTAAAGTTCTATCTTTAACTTCAAATAAAATTCCTTGAAGTATTGGTCTTGTTTCATCTTGAGCTATAGCAAAAGATGTACATTTTATCATATTTTTTAATATATTTTGAGGAACTTCAACTTTCATATTTTCATTTAAACTTGGAAGTTCCGGGAATTCATCAGCATTCATATAAACTACGTTAAATACTGATTTTTCACATGTTATTTGAACTGTATCATTTTCCATAGTTTCAATTTTTATTTCTGAATTTGGTAATTTACGAATTATTTCACCAAATATTTTAGCATCTATAACGATTCTACCTTCATTTATTACATCAGCATTAACTTTAGTTTCTATACTTACATCCATATCAGATCCAATTAAAGTTAATCCATCTTTATTTGCATTTATGTAGATACCTTCTAAAACTGACATTGTTGATTTACCAGTAATAGCTTTTTGTACTATTGAGATACCTTCTTGTAATTTTTGTTTTTCACATATAAATATCATTTATAATCCTCCTTATTTATTCACAGATAAGATTGGTTTATTTAGTTAGATAAATATAAAATTTATAGTAATAATAGTAGTAGGGGCTGTGGAATTGTTGATAACTACTCTTAGCCTAGTAAAATCAACAACATTTTATAAAAAAATAGTGTGGATAAGTTAGTAACTAAAAGTATACCTTATCCACAGTTATCCACAAGCAAGTTAAATTTTATGTTTATCCACAGGTTGTTATATAGTTATTATCTACAATTGTTGATAATTGTACAATAAGGGAAAAAAAATTACCCTTGTGTCAGTTTTTTGGTTAAATCGTCAATTGTATGTTGTAAACTTTCATCTCTATTTAAATTATCAGAGATTTTTTCATAAGCATGTATTACAGTAGTATGATCTCTACCACCAAATTCTTCACCGATTTTTGGAAGAGACATGTCAGTTAGTTTTCTACTTAAATACATAGCCATCTGTCTTGGATAAGATACATTACGAGTTCTTCTTTGGGATTTTAAATCTTCAACTCTTAAGTTAAAGTAGCTTGCAACTACATCCTGTATAATTTCTATAGTTATATGTTTACCTTGCTTTTTAGAAATTATATCTTTTAATGCTTCTGAAGCTAAATCAACAGTTATTTCTCTATTAGTTAAAGATGAATAAGCAACTATTCTTATTAATGCTCCTTCAAGTTCTCTAATATTTGATTTTATTTTAGTTGCTATATATACCATAACTTCATTAGCTACATTTAAATTTTCTACATCTGCTTTTTTCTTCAATATAGCCATTCTAGTTTCAAAGTCTGGGACTTGAATATCAGCAATTAAACCCCATTCAAATCTAGAGCGCAATCTATCTTCTAATGTAGGTATTTCTTTTGGGGGTCTATCAGATGATAGAATTATTTGTTTATTTGCATCATGTAGAGCATTAAATGTATGGAAGAATTCTTCTTGTGTTCTTTCTTTTCCAGCTATAAATTGAATATCATCTATTAGTAGAATATCTACGTTTCTATATTTATTTCTAAATTCCTCATTTTTATCGTCTTTTATAGCATTTATAAGTTCATTAGTAAATTTTTCAGATGATACATATACAACTTTAGCACTTGGATTATTTTTTAAAACATAATGACCAATAGCATGCATTAAGTGTGTCTTACCAAGACCTACGCCTCCATATATAAATAGAGGATTGTATGCTTTAGCAGGTGATTCGGCAACCGCTAAAGATGCTGCATGAGCGAATCTATTACTATTACCTATTACGAAAGAATCAAAAGTATATTTAGGATTAAGATTAGTATTCATCTCATCATTAACTATAACTTTTTTATCATCTTTTATTTTCTTTTGTTTTTTTTCAGATTGTTCTTCTTCAGCACTTTGAATTTCAGAAGCTATCAAAAATTCAATATTATAAAGTTTAGAGCAAATAGCCTTTATAGAATTCGCAACTAAATCTTTATATCTTTTTTCAAGTATTTCTTGAGTGAAGGCGTTAGGAACACTGATTTTTATAGTATCTGAAGACATAGAAATAGGTTCGCAACTTTTGATCCATGTATTGAAGCTGACCTCGCTTAGTTCTCCCTTAATAATATTCAGTGTTTTTTCCCATAATTCTTTCAGCTCTGCATCCATTTCTAATCCTCCAGTCAAAAATTTTTTTTATTTTTTATTAAAAAATTATGTTAATAACATTGTAATAACAACATATCAACATATTATTAACAAAAATAATTTTTTTAAAATATATGTATATTAAATTATTCACATGTTAATAAATATGTGGAGTTTAGTTTTAAATATGAGTTATCCACATATATTATGGAATAAACTTCTATTATCTTAAATTCTAGTAATTATGCCTATTACAGCAAAAAAAATTAGCCATAATTTAGGTTATCAAGAAAAAAAGAACAAGTTATCAACAGATATATCCACAACTGTGGATAAGTTCTATTTCAGAACAAGTTATTCACAATACATTATTTATGATACCATAAGTAAATAAGGGGATTCAATAAGTTATCCACAATTTTTGCAATATACTTAATAGAATTATCAACAAAAAGCTATATTCTTGACATAACAGAGGTATATATATATAATGATAAGGTAAATCTAAAATATAAAGAGAAGTATAGTTATTTCGCTATATAAATTTTTTTAATTGAAGGGGGTGTAGTGTAAATGTTCATGACATACCAACCTAAAAAAAGACAAAGAAAAAAAGAACATGGCTTCAGAAAGAGAATGAAGACTTCATCAGGAAGAAACATTCTTAGAAAGAGAAGACAAAAAGGTAGAAAAAAATTAACAGCATAAGGGCCGCACTTTAGTGGCCTTTTTTCTACAATGTAGGAAAAAAGGAGTATTAAATACCCATGATATACAGATTAAAAAAGAACAATGAGTTTAGAATGGTATATAGAAGAGGAAAGTCCTTAGCAAATAATCTTTTGGTATTATATACTTATAATAATAGAAATAATAAGAATTCAGATAATGAAGTTTATAATAAAATAGGGGTCTCTGTTAGTAAGAAAGTCGGAAATAGTGTAGTAAGAAGTAGAAGTAAGAGATTAATTATGGAAAGTTACAGATTAAATGAAGCTTCTATAAAAAAAGGCTTTGATTTCATATTTATTGCTAGAAATAATATGAAGGATAAAAGTTTTCATGAGGTCGAAAGAGCTATGATGAATTTATTTAAGAAAGCAGGCCTATATAATGAAGAAAGTAGTAATAAATCTAATTAGATTTTATAGGAAGAATATATCTCCATTAAAAACTCCTTGCTGCAGATATGTGCCAACTTGTTCGCAATATGCGATAGAGGCAGTCGAAAAATACGGTGCCTTTAGGGGGGGACTTATGGCAGTTTGGAGAATATTAAGGTGTAATCCTTTAAGCAAGGGAGGATATGATCCTGTTAAATAGAGTATGGGAGGATAAAAGAATATGACGACATTATTCAAGCCGATAACTGATTTTTTTACTATCGTATTTGATAAATTACATGAACTAATCATTTCTGTTGGGGTAACAGATCCAGGTTGGGCTTATGTATTAGCAGTTATAGTTTTAACAGTAATTATAAAAACTGCAGTATTACCGTTTAGTATAAAATCAATAAAGTCAACAAGAAGAATGCAGGAATTCCAACCTGTAATAAAGAAGGTTCAAGAAAAGTATAAAAATGATCCTCAAAAAGCAAATATGGAAATGATGAAGATCTACAAAGAGAATAATATTAGCATGACAGGTGGATGTTTACCAATGTTAATTCCACTACCAATATTAATGGCTCTTTATTATACATTCATGCAAATACAAGGAATTCAAAATGTATCATTCTTATGGTTACCTGACCTTGCAGGAAAAGATCCATACTATATACTACCTGTATTAGCGGCACTTAGTACTTTTATACCATCATATTTAATGACAAAAGCAAATCCAGCAGCAGAATCATCAGGAATGAATATGATGCCAATGAATGTTGGTATGTCATTAATGATGGGATTCATGTCACTTAACTTCCCTTCATTACTAGTTATTTATTGGGTAGTAGGTGGAGTATATCAATTAGTACAAACTTACTTCTTAAATGTTAAGCCAGTAATGGCTAAAAAGAAAGAACAAGAAGAAGAAGAGAGTGCAAAAATTGATCAAAAGAACAGATTTGCAATGCCAGAAGGATATGATAAGAAAAAGAAAAAGAAGTAATATATAGTAGTATTATATGAGAGTGGTGAATATGGTATATGAAATTCATTGAAGTAACAGGTAAAAATGTTGATGAAGCAGTAGAAAATGCTTTGAAAGAATTAAACGTTACTAAAGATAGGGTTATAATAGATATAATAGATGAAGGTTCTAAAGGATTTTTAAATATTATAGGAAATAAACCAGCAAAGGTTAAAGTTACTGTAAAAAGAGATTATATAGAAGATGCTCATAAATTTATTAGAGATGTTTTGGATTCTATGGGAATCTTAGCTGAAGTAAGAATTAGTGAAGAGAATGATGTTGTAAAAGTTGATTTAACTGGTCCAAAGATGGGATTAATAATTGGATATAGAGGAGAAACTTTAGACTCACTTCAATATTTAATATCTTTAGTAGTTAATAAAGGTCATGATATTCCTTATAAAAAGGTTGTTTTAGATACTGAGAACTACAGAGCTAAAAGAGAAGAAACCTTAAAGCGTGTTGCTTTAAAGACGGCTAATAAAGTAAAAAGAAGCAAAAGACCTTTTAAACTAGAACCAATGAATCCATATGAAAGAAGAATAATACATGCTGCATTACAAGGAAATGATACTGTATGTACTTATAGTGAAGGCGATGAACCTTTCAGAAGAGTTGTAATAGCATTAAATAAGTAAAAGAAAGCCAAGTTTTTGGCTTTCTTTTTTTAAATTGCATTAATAATTCAAAACAAGCAATATATAGCTTTGACTTATTAAATATATTTCTGTAAAATTGATATTAGTTTTGTTTGGTTATACTATATAGAAGGAATTAACTTCTAAGGAGGATAATAATGAAAGAATTTGATACTATATGTGGGATTGCTACTGCACAAGGTGAAGGTGGAATAGCAATTATAAGAGTTTCAGGAAATAAATCATTAGAGATAGTTGGACGTATATTTAGAGGCAAAAATAATTTTGATATAAATAATATGAAGACTTATACTATGAAATACGGTAATATTATTGACAGTATAAGCGGTGAAGTCATAGATGAAGTTATAATAAGCTACATGAAAGGACCAAGAAGTTTTACAGCTGAAGATGTTGTAGAAATAAACTGTCATGGGGGTGTTGTTTCTACTAATAGAGTTCTTGAAGAAGTTATCAAAAGTGGGGCAAGAATTGCAGAACCTGGTGAATTTACAAAAAGAGCATTTTTAAATGGAAGAATTGACTTAAGTCAAGCAGAGGCAGTAATGGATAT
This sequence comes from Clostridium perfringens, assembly GCA_040144665.1. Lineage (GTDB taxonomy): Bacteria > Bacillota > Clostridia > Clostridiales > Clostridiaceae > Clostridium > Clostridium perfringens_A. The sequence goes on along the minus strand of JBBVGE010000475.1, from coordinate 6,440 downwards.
TATAACTGCAAAGACAGACTTAGCTATGAAATCAGCAGTTATGCAAAGTGGAGGTTCACTTTCCCAGGAAATAAATAAGCTTAGAGCTTATTTACTTGATGTACTCGCACTTATTGAATATGATGTAGATTTTACAGAAGATGATGAAGAGCCAGATGCAACTATTCCTGTGAAGGTTTCAGAGAGTCTTAATAAAGCAATAACTGACATGAATAGGTTATTGAAGGGTGCAAATGAAGGTAAGATTATAAGAGAAGGTCTTAAAATGACAATTATAGGAAAACCTAATGTTGGGAAATCATCTCTTATGAATGCACTTCTTCAAGAAAAGAGAGCGATTGTAACTGATATACCAGGAACTACAAGAGACGTAATAGAAGAGTATATTAATCTTGGAGGTATACCAGTAAAGATTACGGATACTGCTGGTATAAGGGAAACTGAAGATATTGTAGAAAAAATTGGGGTTGAAAGATCAAAAGAAAAATTAGAAGAAGCTGATTTAGTTGTATTGATGCTTGATACTTCAAGACCTTTAGATGATGAAGACAGAGAAATTATTAAATCAATAGAAAATAAAAAAACAATAGTATTATTAAATAAGGTAGATTTAGAATGTAAACTTCAATTAGAAGAATTAAACGGATTAGATAACTTTATTGAAATATCAGCCATGACTGGCTTTGGAATAGAAGACTTAAAATCAAAAATTAAAGAATTATTCTTTAATGGAGAAGTAGATAATGAAAGCTTAATAATTACAAATAGTAGACATAAGCAAGCATTATATAGAGCATTAGAGAATTGCGAAATAGCACAGGATAGATTGAAAATGAACGAATTTTTAGACTTAATTTCTATTTATGTAACTTCAGGATTAAGAGCACTAGGTGAAATAACAGGTGCAGAGCTTGAAGAGGATTTAGTTAATAAGATATTCAGCGAATTCTGTGTAGGAAAATAGGAGGGGAAGTATATGAGATACAATGCGGGAGAGTACGATGTAATTGTTGTTGGAGCAGGCCACGCAGGTTGCGAGGCTGCTCTTGCAGCTTCAAGAATGGGATTAAAGACATTAATATGTACAATCAATTTAGAAGCAATTGGAATGATGCCTTGTAATCCTAATATAGGGGGAACAGCTAAAGGTCACTTAGTTAGAGAAGTTGATGCATTAGGTGGAGAAATGGGTCTTAATATAGACGATACATATATTCAATCAAGAATGCTTAATACATCAAAGGGACCTGCAGTTCACTCATTAAGAGCGCAAGCTGATAAATTAAAATATCAAAAAAGAATGAAAGAGGTTCTTGAATCACAAGATAATCTTTATGTTAGACAAGTAGAAATTGTTGATTTAATAGTTGAATATGGAAAAGTTAAAGGTGTAGTTTCAAAGAATGAAGCGGTATTTGGTTGTAAAGCAGTTGTTTTAGCAACAGGAACATATTTACAAGCTAAGATAATAATAGGGGATGTAAGTTACAATAGCGGTCCTAATGGATTATCACCTGCAAATGATCTTTCTCAAACATTACTAGACTTAGGAATAGAACTTAGAAGATTTAAGACAGGAACACCACCTAGAGTAAATAGAAAATCAGTAGATTTTTCAAAAATGATAGAGCAAAAAGGTGATGACAAGATAGTACCATTCTCATTTATGAATGATAATATTGATAGAGAACAAATATCTTGTTATTTAACTTATACTAATGAAGGAACTCATGAAGTTATAGCTAATAATATAGATAGATCTCCTATATATAATGGATCAATTAAAGGAATAGGACCAAGATATTGTCCATCAGTAGAAGATAAAGTTATGAGATTCCCAGATAAGTCAAGACATCAAATATTTGTAGAACCAGAAGGTGAAGATACACTTGAAATGTATATTGGTGGATTCTCATCATCATTACCAGAAGATGTACAAATAAATATGTTAAGAACTATAGAAGGACTTGAAAATGCTGAGGTAATGAGATCAGCATACGCTATAGAATATGATTCAATAAACCCTACTCAATTAAAACCAACTCTTGAGTTTAAGAATATAGAAGGTCTTTATGGAGCAGGACAATTAAATGGTAGTTCAGGATACGAAGAAGCAGCGGCACAAGGATTAGTTGCTGGTATTAATGCAGCATTGAAGGTCAAAGGAGAAGAGCCGATGGTTCTTACTCGTTCTGATGCATATATTGGAGTTTTAGTTGATGATTTAGTTACTAAGGGTACAAATGAACCTTATAGAATGATGACATCAAGAGCTGAGTACAGATTACTTCTAAGACAAGATAATGCAGATTTTAGATTAACTGAAATAGGATATAATGTAGGTCTTGTATCAGAAGAAAGGTATAATAGATTTATAGAAAGAAAAACTAATATTGAGAACGAACTTGAAAGATTAAAAAATCTACAAATAACTAATAAAACAGAAAATAATGATATATTGGTTAAACTTGGAAGCACAGAGCTTAAAAAACCTATTAGTTTCTATGAATTAATAAAAAGACCAGAGCTTGATTATTTCTCAGCTGTAGAGCTTGATCCAGAAAGACCAGAATATCCTGATAATGTTGGTGAGCAAATTAATATAATTGCTAAGTACGAAGGATATATAGTAAATCAATTAGATCAAGTAGAGCAATTTAAGAAATTCGAAAAGAAACTATTACCTAAAGATATAGACTATACTGATGTTAAGGGATTAAGAACAGAAGCTATACAAAAGCTAAGTAATATTAGACCTATAAGTATAGGTCAAGCATCAAGAATTTCAGGGGTATCACCTGCTGATATTTCTGTATTATTAGTTTACTTAGAATATCATTATGGTAAGCAATCAAATAAAGAGAATTAGAGCCATAAAGGAGGCAAATATGGACTTTTATAATTTAATGAAAACAGCGGCAGATGAGGTTAATATAGAATTTAATGAACAAATGTATGATAAATTCATTAAATATATGAGATTAGTACAAGAGTGGAACCAAAAGATTAATCTTACTGCAATTACTGAGGATGAAGAGTTTATAAAGAAGCATTTTATAGACTGTATAAAAGCATTTAAAAGTGATGAGCTTAAGAATGCTAAAACTGTAATTGATGTGGGAACAGGTGCAGGTTTCCCAGGTATGCCGATAGCTATATTAAGAGAAGATATAGAGGTAACTTTATTAGATTCACTTAATAAAAGAATAAATTTTTTAAATTTAGTTGTTAGAGAATTAGGGCTTAAAAATGTTACAACTATTCATTCTAGAGCAGAAGATGGTGCAAGAAATAAAGATTTAAGAGAAAAGTTTGATATTGCAACATCAAGAGCTGTTGCAAATATGGCAGTATTATCTGAATTTTGTTTGCCTTATGTAAAAGTATCAGGATATTTTGTTGCCTTAAAGGGACCTGCAATTGAAGAAGAATTAGAAAATAGTAGCAAGGCTTTAGAGATATTAGGTGGAAAATTATTAAGAGTTGATGAGACACTTATAGAAGAAACTAACTTAAATCATAATATAGTTGTTGTTGAAAAGATAAAAGCATGTCCTAAAACATATCCTAGAAAAGCAGGAACCGTAGCGAAGAAGCCACTAAAATAATTAGTATGTTATAATATGTAATATAGTACCATATAATATCTGGAAATAATTGAAATTTATTCAGGAAAAAGAAGGAAGAAAATGGTAAGTGGCGAAATTTAATATATAAACAAAAATTATTGGAAATTTATAAGGGATGGGTAGTGTCAATATGAATAACGAAATACTAAAAATTGATATCAAGGATATAATACCTAATACATATCAACCAAGAAAATACTTTAATGATGATGCTTTAATGGAATTATCTCAATCTATAAAGACTCATGGTATAATTCAACCTATAACTGTTAGAAAAAGAGGGGATTTCTATGAGTTAGTAGCTGGTGAGAGAAGATGGAGAGCAGCACAACTTGCTAATCTTACACAAGTTCCATGTAATTTAATAGATATAACTGATATAGAATCAGCTGAAATTGCATTATTAGAAAATCTACAAAGAGAAGATTTAAATTTTATAGAAGAAGCAGAAGCATACTATAATTTAATTCATGATCATAGATTTACTCAAGAACAATTAGCAAGACGTATGGGTAAGAAACAATCAACTATAGCAAATAAACTTAGAATATTAAAGCTTAGCGATAAAGTAAGAGAAATATGTGTTGCTAATAATTTAACTGAGAGACATGCAAGAGCATTATTATCTCTTCAAGATGAAAAACTTCAATTAAATATAATAAAAAAAGTTATAAAAAATAATTTAAATGTAAGACAGACAGAAGAGTTAATAAATAAAGAATTACTAAAAATTGCAGGTAAAGAGCTAAATGGGAAAACTAAAAAGAAAATAACAACTGTATTTCCAGCAAAACTTTATGTAAATACCATAAAGCAAGTTTTTGATAAATTTAGTATACCTGCAAAATATGATATGGCGGATCATGAAGAGTATATACAAATTACAGTAAACATTCCTAAAAAGAAAAAATAAATTTTAATTTAAACCACTAAAAATTGATATTTTTAGTGGTTTTTTATGCGATTTTTGTTGAAAAAAAGCGACTGCAATCTAATAATAAGCAAAAGCTGAATAAACTATTAAGAATGTATTGTTTTGTCAGTTTTAGCTTTAATTATTACATAAAAAAATATATAATATACTATGAGAGAGAGGGGGTGCGAAGCTCTATAAATACTTAGAGCTAGATATGAAAATAATTTGTATATTTAATCAAAAAGGTGGGGTTGGAAAGACAACCACAAACATTAACTTAGCTTCTTATCTTGCAATGGCAGGTTATAAGGTGTTGACAATAGATATTGATCCTCAAGGTAATACTACAAGTGGATTAGGTTTAGATAAGAGAAGTTTAGAATTTTCCATGTATGATGTTATAACATCGAATGTTAGTTTAAAAGAGGTTATTATACATAGCGATCTTATTTCAAATCTATATATAGCACCATCAACAATGGAATTAGCTGGAGCTGAGGTTGAAGTTATAACAAAAGAAAATAGAGAAAGAATACTATTAGACAAAATAAATGAAGTAAAAGATGATTTTGACTTCATTTTTATAGATTGTCCACCATCATTAGGCGTTTTAACGATTAATGCATTAACAACTTGTGATTCTGTGTTAATACCTATTCAGTGTGAGTTTTATGCATTAGAAGGCGTTGGACAACTAATGAATACTATTAAGCTTGTAAAGAAGTCATTAAACTCTAAAATTAAAATAGAGGGTGTAATCATGACAATGTATGATTATAGAACAAATCTTAGCAATGAAGTATTTAATGAAGTAAAGAAGTACTTTAAAGATAGTGTCTATGAAAATACAATTCCTAGAAATATTAGGTTAGCAGAATCTCCAAGTTTTGGACTACCTATAATGCTTTATGATGAAAAGTGTAAGGGAGCAGATGCTTACTCAAGATTAGCAAAGGAATTTCTAAAAAGACAAAAGGTAGCGAAAGGTGAGAGTAAATGAGTAAAAAGTTTGGGTTAGGAAAAGGTCTTGGTGCTTTAATTCCAGATGAAATTCAAGATGAAGCAAAAATAGATTTAAAAGAAAAGGCTTCATCAAGTACATTAATTCCTTTAAATAAAATAATAAATAACTCTGATCAACCTAGAAAGTTTTTTGATAGTGACAATATAGCTGAGCTTGCAGAATCTATAAAAAATCATGGAATTATACAACCACTTATATTAAAGAAACATCAAAAAAAATATATTATAATAGCAGGTGAAAGAAGATGGAGAGCAGCTAAGATGTTAAGTCTTAAAGAAGTACCAGCTATTGTTATGGATTTAAGCAATAAAGAAGTTTTAGAGATTTCATTAATTGAAAATATACAAAGACAAGATTTAAATCCAATTGAAGAAGCTTTAGCATATAGAAAGCTAATAGATGAATTTAATTTGACTCAACAAGAATTAAGTCAAAGAATAGGAAAATCTAGAGTTTCCATTACAAACACTATGAGACTTATTAATTTAGATGAAAGAGTTCAGCAATATTTAATTGAAAGCGTAATTTCAGAAGGTCATGGAAGAACTTTATTGGCTATTGAGGATAAAGATTTACAATATAAGATGGCTCAAAGAATTATAGATGAAAAACTTTCAGTAAGGGAGTTAGAAAAATTAATAAAGTCTTTATTTAAAGAAAAAGTAGAAAAAAAGGAAGAAACTAAAGTTAATCCTTATGTTAAAGATGTTGAGAATAGACTTCAAGATCATTTTGGGACAAAGGTAAATATAAACTCAAAGAATAAAAAAGGGAAAATAGAAATTGAATACTATTCAGATGATGATTTAAATAGAATTTTAGAACTAATGAATATTTAATGTTTCACGTGAAACATGTTTCACGTGAAACA
>JBBVGE010000474.1:0-12612 GCA_040144665.1 Clostridium perfringens | reverse complement strand
AAATATCCATTTGAAATACTTTTAGGAGAAACTGCAAAGGTTCCAGAAGTAACTGCAAAGGATAATATAATTTTAGGTTTATTAAATATTACTAAAGAAGATAGTGAAACATCTCAGAAATTAGAAGGTGCAGAATTTAAATTATATTCTAAGGATAACAAGGAACTTGGAACATACACTACAGATAAAAATGGACAAATAGTAGTAGAAAATTTAAGACCAGGAGATTACTATTTTGTAGAAACAAAGGCTCCAGAAGGATATGCTTTAGATAATTCAAAGCATGAATTTAAAATAACTTTAGGTGAAACTGAAAGTATTGTAGACTTAATAGTTAAGAATACCAAAATAAAAGAAAAGGAACCTAAGAAAGAAGATAATAAACCAAATGATGATCCAAAGGATTCTGACAATAAACAAAATGGCAGCATAGATAATAATCTAAAGGATAATAATAAACCAAATACAAATTATAAAATAGATAAGCCAAAAGATAATCAAATTATTAATAAAATCAAGAAATATATTCTTCCAAAGACTGGCTATGAAATAAAATATTTATATGCATGTATTGCATTAATAGCAGTAGGAATAATATTAGTACTTGTATCAAGAAAGAAAAATAATAAATAAATTAAAAGAACACAACTAGATTTTAGTTGTGTTCTTTTTCTGTTATAACTTTAATAGTAGAAAGTTTTTATAATAGTCTTTTTGTCATTTATTAAATCTATAGTATTATGTTCATATATTACTTTATAAAGATTTGGTTCTAATATAGTAACTCGTTTTACATTACCCTTTTTTGAATCATTTTTAAATTCTAATACAGAATTTCCTTCTTTGTCTAATATTATAGCTTTATCTTCAAAAAGTACTGGAATTAATCCACTTGATACTGAATCTAGATAAATTTCTATATCTTTCTCTTCAAATATAACTTTTCCATCATTTCGTACTAAGGTAGAGAGTTGATCTTCAAAGTTTTCTTTTGCAGTCAAAAATCCATAAGGCTGGGCAGTTATAAAACCATATCCTTTTGAAATTTCTTTACCATTAAAATCTATAATAACAGAGTTATTTTCATTAACAGATTTATTTCCAATAAAGGCACCAGATTGAAGCATGATTTTGTCATATTCATTAGATATCTTTACATTATCTTTATTTATTAAAAAGTCTTTTCCATTATTGGATGCTACTGCAACATCATTTATAAATACTTGAGAGGATTTTTTATTTTTACTAAGAATTTGATTATAAGAGTTATAGTTATCAGAAATTAAATAGTCATTATAATTTGATTCAAATGCATAAATATCACTATAGTTAAATGGAATAACAATTTCGTTTTTATTATTTATAACTCCATATTTTTTTCCTTGTTTTACTCTTGCATAATTATCATAAAAAGAGTTAGCATCATCATATTGAAATGGTATTAGTTCTTGTCCATCTTTATTTATGTATCCATATTTATCATCTTTTTTTACACAAATATATCCTTCAGATTCTTCAAGGATTTCTTCATAAATTGAATCTACAAGTATCTTTCCAGTAGTATCGATTAAACCAAGCTTCCCATTTTTATCTTTGAAAGAAAATCTATCTTTTGATATTTCATCTATATAACTATACTCTTCAGGTATTATTAAATCTCCCTTTGAATTATATAAACACATCTTTCCATCTAAAGTCTCTGCAATAAAATTATTATGTTTTGTTTGAGTAATTTTGTCATATTTAATAGGAATAATTAAATTATCTTTATTATCAATTACTCCGTAATTTTCACTTTCAGTTGCTACGCTAATAAATCCGTCATTCAATATAATAGGATTAAGGTATTTACCAAAAGGAAAAACTAAAGTACCTTTTTTATCTATGACACTTGAACCATCATTAGATTCAACTAATGCATATTCTTTTCCATTAAAGGAATAAGCACTCTTAAACCTTCCTTCAAAGAGGATTTCACCCTTTCTATTAAAATAATCTTTAAGATTTGGAGATAAATGAATATAATCATAATCTTTAGTTGAGTCACTATTGTTATATTTTATTTCAGATGTTTCTTTTGTTTCCTCTATTTCTTGTGTTTTTGCTTTAGAACAAGACAGTAAGTTTAAGGTTGTAAGTATAGTTAATGCTATTATTGAATATGTTTTTTTCATATCATCCCTCTTTATATTTAATGTATATTATGTAAACAATGTTAACATTAAATAAATTAAGAAACAAGCATATGATTATAGTTTTTCTGAATTTAAAATTTGGATGCTATAAAGTTATGTAATGAATCTGAAGAGAATTTTTGAATCAATTTGCAATATATGTGGTTAAAATATAGTGAAGAAAAATAATTTATTTTATTAACTGAATTTTAAGAATTGGTATTAACAATAAGTTCAATATTAAGTGGAATATAAAGGATTTATATTAAAATAATAATATAAAATATTAAAATTTTAATAATAAGTAGATACATATTAGATAGTACATGATTTATAAAGTATGAATAATATTAATAGAGTCTTTTAAAAATAATAAAGATATAAACGATTGTTAAGAAGAGGTATGAGAAATATCTCTTTTAATTTTGACTTTTTTAGGGCAGTTGATATACTGATTATGTATTTGAATGTAGTTTCAAATACATAATGATTTAAGTACATAATAAGCTCTGGATTATTAAAAGTATATAATTCATTTTGAATTAAAAGTTATTGGAGATAGATTAAATAAAAGTTTATAAAGGAGAGAGTAATTTATGGAGCATAACGGCAAGAAAAAGATATTAAAATGCATTCCATTATTTATTTGGATAGTAGCAATAATATTTTTAACATTAACCTCTCCATCACTTACTAAATTAGTTAGTGAAAAGGGAGGAATACAGCTACCGAATGATTATTCTTCAAAAGTAGCAGAACAATTAGCTAAAGATCACGGACTAAATTCTAATGATTCCTGTATAGCAGTTTTCCATTCAGATAGCGAACTTACAGATGCAAATAAAGAAAATATAAAACATACTATAAATAATTTAAAAAATGATGAAAATAATCTCCATATATCAAATGTATTAGATAGCTTTAATAATCCACAGTTAAAATCTCAAATGGTATCAAAAGATAATAAAACAATAATTGCATTATTTACATTAAATTCAACTCCAGAAGATATCAAGGAAATAAGAGCGGCACTTGAATCTAAGGTAAAGACACAAGGGGTTCAAACTTATCTTACAGGAAGTAAATTCATACAAGATGATGTAAATATAGCAGCACAAAAAGGCCTTCAAAAGACAGAAGGTATAACAATAGTGTTTATACTTGTTGTACTTATAATAGTATTTAGATCAATAATTGCACCATTTATTCCATTAATGACAATTGGGATAAGTTATCTTGTAGCTCAAGATGTTGTAGCTATATTGGCTCATAAGTTTAATTTCCCACTTTCAAATTATACGCAGATATTTATGATTTGCATAATGTTTGGTATAGGTACTGACTACTCAATTCTTTTATTAAGTAGATTTAAAGAAGAGCTAGGAAATGGGAAAGATAGATTTGAAGCTATAAAAACAACCTATAAAACAGCTGGGAAGACAGTATTATTTAGTGCAACACCAGTCTTTGTAGTATTTGCTTCACTTAATTTTATTTCTTTTAATCTTTATAGAAGTGCAGTAGCTGTTGCAATTGGTATAGTATTTTTAGTACTAGCATTATTTACAATAGTTCCAGCCTTCATGGCTTTACTTGGTAAAAATGTATTCTGGCCATCTAAAAAGGGTGGCGGAGAAAAAGAAAATAAATTATGGGGAAAGCTTGGTTTATTTGCATTTAGAAAGCCAATTCAAACTTTAATTATAGTTGGTGTTTTAACTATTCCATTTATTATTTTAAATAACTGGGATGAATCTTTTAATAATATAAATGAAATAGGAAACCAGTATTCTTCAAAACAAGGTTTTAATATTTTAACAGATAGTTTTGGAGAAGGTAAGGCTTCTACAACATCAATTTATCTTGAAAATGATGTTAATATGAAGACTCCAGAGTATATTGCATTAATTGAAAAGATATCAGAGGATCTTAAAAATTCTAGTAATAATATTAGTTCAGTTTTAAGTGTTACAAGACCAACAGGTACAAGACTTGATCAGATTTATGTAAATGATCAAGCAGGTCAAGTTGATAAAGGTGTAAATAAAGCTACAAATGGACTAAATAAGGTTAAGAATGGTTTAAGTAGTGCCAGTGATAAATTAAATGATTCAAAACCACAACTCAATACTGCACAAAAGGATGTTACTAAGCTTCAAAATGGTACATCTAAAACAAAAGATGGTGTAGATCAGCTAGATCAAGCATTAAATGAATTAACTGATAGTATAAATTTAGAAACAAGTGGTACAGATAAATTAAAATCAGGAATTGAAAATGCAAGAGACAAACTACAAGAATTAAAAACAGGACAAAGTGAGATACAAAAGGGATATGGTGAAGTTGCAGAAAATCTAAATAAAGTATCGCAAAAGTTAAATGGATTTACTGAGAAAATTAATTCAGGTGCAAATGCAATAGATACTTCACAGCTTCAAAAAATGTTTAATACTCTTAAATCTAACATAACAGAATATATAAGTAAGCATCCTGAAGTTATGAAAGATAATAACTTTAAGGCAGTAGTTGATAATGTAGAAAACTTATCTAATGAAACACAAGGCTTACAAAAACAAATAGAAAATAAAGTATCAAGTCAGATAAAGAATTCTCTTGATCAATTAAATGAATTAAATAATGGAATTAAGCTTTTAGCTACTTCAATGAATGAGCTGAATTCAAAATCTGCTGAAGTAACTGCTGGATTAGGCAAGTTTAATAGTGGTATTAGCCAATTAGAAGCAGGATTAGATGCTTTAGATAATGGCTTAGATAAAACAGATAGCGGAAGTAAAAAGATATTAAGCAAAGTACCTGAAATATCTAATGCATTAACTCAAATTAAATCAGGACAAGGTCAAATAAAAACTGGATTTAAAGAGTTTGAAGATCAAGTTGATAAATTGTCAACTGGATTATCATCAGGTGCAAGTGGATTAGAAGAAATTGAAAATGGGCTTAAATATGCTAATGGTTACATTAATGACTGGGCAAACCTTTCATATAATGCTTCAGGAATTTCTGTTCCAGTACAAATATTTAATAATAGTGAGTTCCAAAAAGCATTAAATCAATATATTAGTTCAGATGGAAAACTTACAGAAATAAATGTATCATTTAAAGAAAATCCATATTCTAATGAAGCTATGGCAGAGATACCAAAGATTAAAAATACATTAGAAAATAGTGTTAAGGGAACTAAACTTGAAAATGCCAATATTGGTATTGGTGGTATAGTTAGTACAAGCTATGAAACTAAATTAATGGCAAATTCAGATTATGATAAAGCAGTAGTATTTGTTATTGTTGGTGTATCAATAGTATTAGTTTGTATATTAAGATCATTAGTTATGCCAATATACTTAATGGTGTCTCTAGTATTGACTTACTTTACTTCATTAAGCATAGTTGAATTAATTGTAGAGAAGATAATGGGGTATCCAGGAGTCTCTTGGATAACATCCTTCTTTGGATTTGTTGTCCTCATGGCACTTGGAATAGATTATTCTATATTCATAATGACAAGATTTAATCAATATGAAGGAATGCCAATTAAAGAACGTATGATTAAAACAATGAAGATAATGGGAGGAGTTATAATATCAGCTGTAATAATACTTAGCGGAACATTTGCAGCACTGCTTCCATCAGGAGTTTTATCTCTTGTAGAAATATCATTAGTTGTCCTTACAGGAATACTTCTTTATGCAATAGTTATTCTTCCATTATTTATACCAGCTATGGTTAGAATATTTAGAGAAGCTAGTTGGTGGCCATTTATGTCACGAAAGGTTATAGGTTCTAGTGAAAATAAAGAAAATGGAGATCCTAAGGATAATGGAATATCTAAGGAGAATACAGAATATAGAGGTATTAGTGAAGATGATGATAAATAGGCACAGTATGGACAAGGGTATATTCTGATAAATCTATAAAGATAGCTTATATATAAGAATATTGAAAAAGGAGTAGAAATGCTCCTTTTTTATTTTGGATAGATAGAAAAGTTTATTAGTATATGCAATTAAGAAGAGTATATAGGTGAAGGTGTTACTTTGAATTATTATTAAGGTAACATGAATTTATAAAATTCATTATAGAAGTTTAGATATAATCAGAGGGAGTTATTAAATATCCGAACTTTATATACAATTTGTGGTAATTAAATTATAATTATCATAAGATACTGTAAAAGGTATTTTAATAAAAAAGGGGGAATTTACTGTGGAGAAGATTCAAGTTAAATCCTTAATTAAATGTGCCATTTGGGGAATAATATGGGCTGCTTTATTATTTGGTACTGCATTAATAATTACTAGATACACAGATTATATATTTAAAGATGTTCTGTTTATTGAAGGTGTTATTTTTGTGATTATTGGTATTTTCTCATGTATTGGAGGAGATCCTATGGGAGTATCAATTCAAGGACTTGGGCAAAATAATGCTCAATATATAGGAAGTGCTAATCTTGAAATATCTAAGATGGAAAAAGATAAAGGAAGAAATAGTTTAAAGACAACAATAAGTGCAAGTATAAGTATGATGTCACTAATTATTGGTGGGATACTGTGTATTATAATTAATTTTATAATCTAATATATTTGTAGACTCTACATTATAAAAGAATTGATTAAGTAGAAGTATTCTATATAATTACAATAAATAATTTATAGAATAAAGTTAATAGAGATAATAAATAAAGGCTTACATATGTAGGCCTTTATTTATTATCTTAGATTTTTTATACTTTCTTTTGAAATAATATTATATCTAATATATTGTGACAAAGAGCAACTAAAACATATTAAAAATAAAGAGAATAGTGAAAGTATGAATATACGTTTCTCTAATAATTCGTAGCTAGAAAAAAGAGCAATAAGTCCAATTATACTTGTAAACCTTAGAATAATAATTATATTTTTAGAATAAAGTTTTAGAAAATCCACTACCCTTTGAGATTTAGCTAGAAGTTTAACTATGATACTTGGAAGTAAAGCAGCGGATAGGATTAAAATAAACTTTATAAACATTAAAACACCCCCTATATATTATACAAACAAAATGAAATATTTGTAATAAATGGATATTATATTATATATTAATAATTAAAATAAATTTAAGTATGAATGACTTGTCTAGTTTGTGGTAATAATTACAAGTATGATTTTAGAATTTATACTTGTAAATTTATTTAAATATTAAGGAGAGACACATTTATGGAAGTTAAAAGCACAATAAAAAAATCCCCAGTACTAATTTATACGGGAATATTTTTAATTTTAATTTTATTATATTATCTTCTGTTTTTTATAGAGGGTAAGAGCATTATTTGGAAGTTAGATGGGATTAATCAGCACTATTCAATTTTATATGATTTTAATGAGATAGTTAGAGAGTTTTTAAAGAATCCTATGAATGGATTTCCAGAATGGTCATGGTCAATAGGTTATGGAAGTGATGTAATAGGTACTTACTCTTATTATGTTCTAGGAGATCCATTTTCTTATATATCTTTGCTGTTCCCATTAGATAAATTAGAAATAGCATATGAATTTTTAATTTGCCTTAGATTATATCTATCTGGATTAGCATTTATTGTATATGCAAAAAGGATGAATTTTTCTAAAGAGGCATCAATTCTAGGAAGTATATCTTATGCATTTTCAGGATTTGTATTAATGTCAGCTGTTAGACATCCATATTTTATAAATCCATTAATTATATTGCCATTAGCTTTTGTATGTATAGAGAATGTTATAGAAAATAAGAAAAAATATCTTTTCTCTATAATTGTAGCAATATCTATGATATCTAATTTCTATTTTTGTTATATGATTGCAATCATAAGTATAATATACGCATTTTTAAGATATTTTGAAGTTAATAGAATTAGAAAGGTAGATTTCAAAAAATATTTCATAAATTTAATTTTATATTTTTTCATAGGGATTTTAATATCAGGTATTATTTTACTACCAACATTATACTCAATATTTACTTCATCTAGAATTGTAAGTGATAATAACCAGTCTACTATACTACTATATCCTATATCATATTATGTAAATTTAATTTATTCATCAATTTCAAGTGGAAGTTATCCATTTTGGACAATGTTAACATCACCAATATTAACATTTATATTTTTACCACTATTTTTTAGATATAGAAAAGAGCATTCAACTTATTTTTATATGACAATTATATTTTTCTTTATGACTTTAATACCTATCTTTGGCTCAATTATGAATGGACTTTCTTCAATATCAAATAGATGGACATTGGTATTTACCTTTGTTTCTAGTGTGATAATATGTGTTGGATTTGATAATTTAAAGAGAATAAGAAAAAAAGATATTTTATGGATGTTTTATATACTTTTATTTTTCGGTGTATTTGCAGTTATGAAAACAGAAGTTAAAATGATAAAAAATCAAATGTTCCCAAGTCTTTTCTTAGGGGCTATGACTATAGGTGCAATTTTATATTATTTAAAGGTAGAAGCCCCAAATAATATTATAAAAAACAGTAGATCATTTTTCTTAGTTATTTTAATATTACTTTCAATAAATATAGCCTTTAATAATTATTATAGATATACTCCTAATGGACAGAATTATGTAAATCAATTTATGGATAAAAATAAATCATTAAATTATTATGAGAATTCTTTTAATGGTGCAGAGAAGTATATAAAAGAGATAGATCAAAGCTTTTATAGAACTTCTAAAACAGATAATGTGTCTAGAGGAAATACAAGAAATAATTCATTAATCTTAAACTATAACGGCATAGATTCGTATTTATCAGTAAATAATGGATATTTATCAGAGTTTTCAAGAACATTAAATAATAGATCTTTTACACCTAATTCTCCAATAATTAATTTTGATAATCGTTATATAGTTAGTAATATAATGGGCGTAAAATATTATATAGGTAAGAAGAATAAAGATCCACACCTAGATACATCAATAAAGAAAATTAAAGATGTTAAGAATTTTTCAATATATGAAAAAAATGATGTAATGCCATTTGGGTATGTATATTCTAATGTATTAAGTGAAGATAAATTTGATGAGTTAAATGGTTTAGAAAAGGAAGAGTCCTTAGCTTATACTGCAAGTGTTGATGATAATTATATAGAAAGTAATGTTGAAAGTATAAAGAGTAACATTAACAATATATTATTTGATACCAGCGGTAGTACAGCAAAGGTGACTAAAGATAAGATTATAGTAACTGAGCCTAATCAAAAAGTAGTTCTTAAGATTAAAGATGAAAAAATTCCAAGTGGAGAGTTATATGTAAATATTGACGGACTAAAATATGCACAGTTATCAAATGAGCATAAGGATAAAAAATCAACCTCATTAAAGGATATTATAATGCCATTTATTAGAACTAGTAAAGGTGACGGATTTACTGTAACTGCATCCTATAAAGATGTAAGTAAGAGTTTTGTACAACCAGATTCATTAGATGCATCAGGATATTTTGATATGGATGCTACATTAATTAACTTAGGTTATTATGATGAAAAGATAAATGATAATAAACCTATTGTATTAAAATTTAAAAAGCCTGGAGAATATAGCTTTGAATCTTTAGAAATACTTAATTTGCCTATTAGAGAATATGAGGATGAATTTAGTAAATTAAAAGAAAACTCAATGAATATAGATAGTATATCAAGTGATAAAGTTTTAGGTAGTATAAATTCTTCTGTAGATGGAGTTATTACATTCCAAATTCCTTACTCTAAGGGATGGAAGCTAAAGATAGACGATAAGAGTGTAGAGACATTCGCTGTAAATAAAGCATTTTTAGGAGCTAAATTAGATGCTGGAAATCATAAAATAGAGTTAACTTATGAAACACCATTTTTAAATATAGGAATGATATGTAGTGCTGTAGGTATAGTTATTCTTATACTATTATTAATTATGGAAAAGAGATCTAAAAGATAAGTATAGCCACCTGTCATGATTTAATTGATAGGTGGCTATATTTATTTAAAATAAAAATTAATATTTCTAAAATATCTTTAAATAATGTACTATCTTCTTTCAAAAAAGAAAATAATATTAGAAAATTTAAAAAGTATTTTGAGGATAGACTTAAGGAAATATTTAAAGATTATTTTAAATATATAATCAAAAGATTTACTCAAAAGATTACAATAGAGTAATTTCGGAAAGCTAATAAATAAGTTTGAAATATTTGTAATAAATAATTATAATTATTTGTAGTATTTAAGAGAGTGAGGATTTAAAGAATGAAATATGAAGTACTATTATTTGATATAGATGAAACTTTATTTGACTTTAAAAAAGGAGAAAAGTTTGCCTTTTTAAAATGTGTAGATGATTTTAAATTATCAGATAATAAAGAAGAATGTATGGAGATATACAAGGGAATAAATACACTTATATGGCAAGAGTATGAGAAAGGGACAATAACTTCAAAGGATTTAAGAATTGATCGCTTTAGAAGATTATTTAAGGCTTTAGATATTGAAAGAGATGCTAAAGAGGTTAGTGATGCATATATGAGGTATTTAGGAATGTCTACATTCTTATTTGATGGAGTAGAGGAACTTATTAAAGCTTTAAGTAAGGATTATAGATTAGTTATTGTAACTAATGGATTAAAAGAAGCACAAACTAATAGAATAAATAAGTCTACTATAAGAAAATATTTTGAAGCAGTTGTTATTTCAGATGAAATTGGGATAGCAAAGCCAGATCCTAGGATATTTGAATATGCATTATATAAGATTAATTATAAAGATAAGAGCAAAGTCCTTATGATAGGAGATAGTTTATCCTCTGATATTAAAGGTGGAACAAATGCTGGAATTGATACTTGTCTTTATAATCCAGAAAAAAAGGTTAATGATACCTGTATAAAACCTACATATCAAATATATAAATTAGAAGATTTAAAGAACATTCTATAAAAATTTTGGGCATCAATCTTAACAGATTGGTGCTTCTTTATTAACAGATAAAATTAAAAAAATTCAAATTTATTATGTATAATAATTTATAAAATAATAATATTAATTGGAGACGTAAAAATGAAAAAAGAAACAGTATTTGTTATTGGAGATAGTATATCTCTAAATTATGGACCTTACTTAGAGGGCATGATTAAAAGTAAATATAATTACAGTAGAAAAAGCAATTTAGAAGAAGCAATGGAAGATTTAGATAAGCCTATAGGAGCAAATGCTGGTGATAGTAGTATGGTTTTAGAGTACTTAGAAGATGAGTATAATAAGGGTGTTAAATATGAAATATTATTATTAAATTGTGGATTACATGATATAAGGGTAGATAGAGAAACTAAGAAAATTCAAATAGATGAGAAAGCTTATGAAGAGAACTTAAATAAAGTTATTGGACTTGCAAATAAAATGGCTAAAAAGGTTTTTTGGGTTACAACAACTCCTGTTTGCGATGAAGTTCATAACAAGAGAAAGGTTGGATTCCTGCGTTATAATAAGGATGTTTTAAAATATAACAAAATAGCAGATAATATTATGATGGATAATGGTGTATCATCTATTGACCTTTATACATTTACAAGTACTTTAGGAAAAGATATTTATGTAGATCATGTACATTTTAAAGAAGATATAGTAAAGCTTCAAAGTGCATTTATAACTGGATATTTATTTGCTTTATATATTTAGTTAGAAATTTAAGAGAATTTATGATTAGAGTGTTATTTTAAATATTATATTATTAGAACATTAATAATAAATATAAATAACATATAGGTAAAAAGTGAGTAATTTATATAGACAGTTTACTGTCTTATAATTTAATCAAAATTTAAACTAGGGAAAAAGGAGAGATATTATGAAAGTAACCAGTTCAGGCATCAATAATGGTGTCATTGAAGAAAAGTATGGAAAAAAGGGAAGTCAATTTAATAGTTTTGGAATGCCAACATATTCATTACCTATAAAGATAGAAGATGCACCTACAAATACAGTATCTTTTGCTTTAGTGTTAGAGGATAAAGATTCTCAACCTGTAACTAAAGGTTTTACATGGATTCATTGGCTTGCAGCTAATATAACTAAAGATCATATTATGGAAAATGAAAGTCAAAATGCTAGAGATTTTATCCAAGGGATTAATAGTTGGCATAGCGACCTTGGTGGAAATTTAAGTAGAGGAGAATCAAGCTACTATGGTGGAATGGCACCTCCTGATGCACCACACACATATGAACTTCATGTTTTTGCATTAGATAAATTGCTTGATTTAGAAGATGGATTTTATTTAAATGAATTATATAAAGAAATGGATGGTCATATTATAGATCAAGATACTTTAAAAGGTGTTTATAAGAATTAATTAGAATAAAAATATATTATATATAAATAAAGTACTTAGATATTTTAAAATATCTAAGTACT
>JBBVGE010000473.1:0-384 GCA_040144665.1 Clostridium perfringens | reverse complement strand
AGTCTCCATGTTCTCCAATTATATATGTGTGAACATTTCTAGCGTCTATATCAAAATGTTCTGAAAGCATATATTTTAATCTTGAAGTATCTAAGACAGTTCCAGATCCAATAACACGTTCTTTAGGGAATCCAGAAAGCTTGTAAGTTATATAAGTTAAAATATCAACTGGGTTTGATACTACTAAAAGTATTGAGTTTGGGCTATATTTAACAACCTCAGGTACTATACTTTGGAAGATTTTTAAGTTTTTATTTATAATATCTAATCTTGTTTCACCTGGCTTTGGACCAACTCCAGCAGTTATTATAACTATGTCAGAGTCTTTTGTATCTGCATAGTCTCCTGATTTTATATCAACAGATTTAACAAATGCCGCACCTT
>JBBVGE010000472.1:0-443 GCA_040144665.1 Clostridium perfringens | reverse complement strand
TTTTCACTATTAGCTATATTAGGAAAGTGTCTTTTAATAGTATAGTCAGCAAGACTTTTAAGATCTTCTAAAGTTCCCCATTGAGCTGCATAAGCAAAAGTTCCAACTCTAATGTGACTAGAAGCTATTCTTGTTAATATAGCACCTTGTTCAAATCTTTCTCTTAAAACTTCCTCACCAGTATTTACTACAGCAAGGCTTCTAGTTGTAGGAATTCCAAGACCATGCATACCTTCACTTATTATATATTCTCTAAGCATAGGTGCAAGGGCAGCCTTTCCATCTCCACCTCTTGAATAGATTGTTCTACCAGACCCTTTTAATTGAACATCATATCTTTTACCATCTTTAGTTACATGTTCTCCTAATAAGAGTGCTCTACCATCTCCTAGCATTGTAAAATGACCAAATTGGTGCCCAGCATAAGCCTGTGCAATTGGTAC
>JBBVGE010000471.1:0-249 GCA_040144665.1 Clostridium perfringens | reverse complement strand
CAACAAAAAGCTTTGATCAAGAATGTAAAAAAGTTGAACATGCTTATAGACATTTGAGAGTTATTAATGAATCCTTTGGCTTAGATGAAATAAGTGGAGCCATAGGATGGTGTGCTTTTGATTATAATACACATAGTTCCTTTGGTTCAGGAGATAAAATTTGTTACCATGGAGTTTCTGATATGTTTAGAAATCCTAAGTATGCAGCTTATTCATATGCTAGCCAAAAGAAAGTAGAAGATGGTGTGG
>JBBVGE010000470.1:0-4176 GCA_040144665.1 Clostridium perfringens | reverse complement strand
GGAGTTTAATCTAAATATTTAGATTAAACTCCTTTAAATTTACAATGATAGAAATCTAAAGTGGATAAGCGGATATGACTTATTACTAGATATTCAGAGTTTATAAATTCTTCTATTGAAGGGTCATTTAAATCTTTCGATAGAGATAAGAGGCTTGATTCTACTGTATTGCAATCTAAAGCAAGTTTTATTAAATTTTCTTTATTACTTTTTTCATCTAATACAGTACAAAACTCTGAAATCATATTTGATGAAAGCGTTAAATATTTGTCTTTTAAGTCCTCAATATGATTTGAATGAGTATAAGGTAAAAAGTACTTACTAAATAAAATTGATATAAATGATCCTAAAATTATAAAAGAAAACCTTAAAGTAGAAAGTGTTTCTAAACTGCTAGTAGTTAGGTTTATGCTTAAGGCTAACATACAAGTAAATATTACCTTTACATAATAATCTGTCGCATAAAAATATACAGATAATATTAAAAATAGAAATAAAATATTTGGTATATTAGTATGTAAAACTCCAAAAATTAAAGTAAATAATGATATGCCAAGAATTGTTCCTTTAATTCTTTTTTTAGTTTTAACTATTGTTTCTGAAATGAAAGGTTGCGTTAAAACATAGATAGTAATTATCATCCATTTACCATTAATTAAATTAAACTTGTCTACAAAGAATAGTGATAATGAAATTATCACTGAAATCTTAAATGAAAAATTGAATTTTAAAGAGTTAAATTTTATATTATGCTTTCTAGAAATTAATTCTTTCAAATCTACTTTAATTGTTTGAATTGGGTTATTTAATGCATCTATATTCAAGCAAAGCATTTCTATTAAATTAGTACACTCCAAAATGATATTAGATTTTAAATATAAATTTTTATATTTCTTCGAAAAATCAACATAGCTATGATTAGACTTTTTATCGTTAATAGATTTTATAATATTAGAAATTATAGAAAATAAATCTTTTAAATATTCGTTTTTAAATGAAGTATCTTCTAACATATTAATTCTATTAATGAGAGTATTTATCCTCTCTAAAATTATTGCAACATTAAAGTATGGTTTGCTTAATACTTTAGAAAATATACTATTTAAATTTTTATCATTTATAAGAAGTAAAAGATTTCTTAAGCTATCATGTATTAAAGTATTATTTTTTTTACTATACTTATTTTCTAAAATGCTTTTAATTTCTTTTTCTATACTACAGAGAGCATTTAGTATCATAGTTGTACTTGAGGTTTTAAATTTATCTTTATTAAATAAAAATTGACTAATTATTATGACAAAAACTCCAAACAAAAGTGAACAGAATCTTTGTGGTAAAAGATTTAAAGGTATAGGAATACTTATCATATAAATATATATAAAGATAAACAAATAAGATACCATATTTTTAGATGTATTTATATAAATATATGACACTATAAATATAGTAAACATATTTATGCTTAAACCAATTAGTGGGTTTAAGCTTGCTAAAAAAGACATTAATAATAAGAAGAAACTTAATCCAATAAAGGATATACTTTTGTATAATGGATGTAAAGTAAAATCAAATTTTAAAAATGATATACAACTTAGAGCTAATATAAGACCAATAGCAACATTATAATTTCCAAAGAGAGTTTTATAGGTAATTAATATTAAGACTGTAAATATAGCTTTAAATATGCTTATTTTTAATTTGTTAGTAAACAAAGTATTTCCTCCTTTATATTTAGTATAGTTTCTAAGCTTTAAAAATAAATTATAAACTATAGTATAATACTAGAGTAAAGAGGTATTTTAAAAGTTAGGTGATTTAATTTGAAAAAATATTATTCAATTGGAGAAGTATCAAAAATAACAGGAATATCAATAGATAGGTTAAGAAATTATGATAAAATAAATTTATTAAAACCAGAACATGTTGATTCAAAAACTGGTTATAGATATTATATTGGTGAGCAATTTAGACAATTAAGATTTATAAAATATCTAAGAAAAATAAATGTTCCTTTGAGTGATATAAAGATGATATTAAATAAAGATACGAGTTCTGAAAAGTTTATATTGTTTCTTCATGAGAAGGTACGTCAGATAGAAAATGAAATAGAAAATTTAAAGCTTATAAAAGAAGATATAAGTGAACTTAAAGCAAATATGGAATATAGCATGAAACGTAGTAATATACCGCATATATATGTAAAAGACATAGAAGAAAGATATGCAGTTTATAAAAATATAGATAAAAGCACAGATTTTATAGTAGCACATAGAGAAGATATATTTGGAGCGTTTGGAAATGAAAAAAAGTCACTTTTAAATGGAAGAATAATAGAAAAAGGAATATACATTAAAGATTATAAAGACTTGCATAATAAAAGTAATAATATATTTATTGTAACTAAACATGGAAGGGAAAATAGTAATTTAATAATACCTAAGGGTACATACCTTTGCCTATCCTATAAGGAAAATAAAAGAAATGAAGCAATAGATAGGTTAAAGGAGTATATAAAAGAAAACAATATAGTTACAAAAGGGATATGCTTAAATGTAATTTTATATACAATGCCAAAAGAAGAGTTTCAATTTCAAGTATTGATATAAATGTAGATTTATAATATATAATAAAAGGAAAAAGAAGGAGAGATGAGGTTATGAAATTTTCTATAAATAAAGAGTATGTATTAAATACTGCAAAAGAATTATTAGAATTTAATAGTCCAAGTGGCTTTTGTTTTGAGATTATGAATATGATTGAGGATAAAGTTAAAGCTATTGGGTATAAGTTTGAAAAAACAAATAAAGGTTGTGGAATAATTACAATTGATGGTAAGAGTGATGAGAAAGTTATAGGATTATCAGCACATGTAGATACACTAGGGGCTATGGTTAGATCAATTACAAGTAAGGGTACTCTTAAGTTCACTTTAATTGGAGGTCCTATAGTTCCAACTCTTGATAGTGAGTATTGCAAAGTAAGGACTAGAGATGGAAGAGAATATACTGGAACATTCTTAAGTGAAAGTGCAGCTGTACATGTATATGAAGATGCAACTTCTAAAAAAAGAGATCCTGAAAATATGGAGATTAGGATAGATGAAGTAGTAAAGAATAAAGAGGATGTATTAAATCTTGGGATTTCAGCTGGAGATTTTATATTTATAGATCCTAAAACTACTATAACTGATAGTGGATTTGTTAAATCAAGATTTATTGATGATAAGGGAAGCGTAGCATGTCTTTTATCTCTTTTAGAACTATTTAAAAGAGAAAATATAATGCCAAGTTATAAAACAAAGATTTTTATATCAACTTATGAGGAAGTAGGACATGGTTCATCTTATATACCTTCTGATATAACAGAAATGATAGCAGTAGATATGGGATGTATAGGTCTAGATCTACAATGTACTGAGTATGATGTTTCAATATGTGCTAAGGATTCAGGAGGACCATATGATTACAATATGGTAACAGATTTAGTTAACCTTTCTAAAGAGAATGATATAAGCTATGTGGTAGATATATATCCAAGATACGGTTCAGATGTTGGAGCTGCTTTAAGGGGCGGAAACAACATAAGAGGGGCACTTATAGGACCTGGAGTTCATGCATCACATGGAATGGAGAGAACTCATTACAGTGCTTTAGAAAACACAATAAAATTATTATGTTTATACTTAACAAGATAGAAAATAAAGCTAAATTTATTTAATTATTACAAAATTTTAACTTGAATAATTTTAGCTAAAGTTTAAAATATAGACAGAGAATAAATCACAAACATTATACGAGGTGGTTTAATGATTAGCCATAAAAAAATAGTGGTATCAATAATATTACCAATAATTATAATAGCGAGTGTGCTTATTCATTATAAAAATAGTGAAATTCACAACATTTCAAATCTAGAAGTTATATGTGAGAATAATATCCATAGAGATATATCTACTGGAGGCGCAAAAGAGAGCAAAGATTTATTAAAACTTGGACTTAAAGTCTTAGAGGCTAAGGATTTAAGTAAAAATGATGAACTTGATGGTTTTAATTTTGAAAATGCTTTAAAGATATCAGAGTATGATAGAGAAGATAGAGCTTCTAGAGAAATAAATAGCAAATTATAAAATAACTCTACAATAAATAAAATGAGGAAGACATATGTCTTCCTCATTTT
>JBBVGE010000469.1:0-275 GCA_040144665.1 Clostridium perfringens | reverse complement strand
CTAAACCAATAGGTTCTTTCTATACAAAAGAGGAAGCAGAAAAGTTAGAAAAAGATAAAGGATATACTATGAAAGAAGATGCTGGTAGAGGATACAGAAGAGTAGTAGCTTCACCAAAGCCAGTAGATATAGTAGAAAAAGAAGCTATAAAAACTATGGTAGATGATGGCTTTATTGTAATCGCTTGCGGAGGCGGTGGAATCCCTGTAATAGAGGATGGAGATAGATTAGAAGGAGTTCCAGCAGTTATAGATAAGGACTTTGCTGCTGAAAAA
>JBBVGE010000468.1:0-202 GCA_040144665.1 Clostridium perfringens | reverse complement strand
CTTTTCAACTCCAGTTAATACATATACCGCTTCCATAGCTGTACGTCCTGAGTATTCAATAGTAAATACTGTATCTCTTCCTGGATCATCTAAAGTTTCTGCAAATTGTCCAAGGAAAGCAAAGTTAACTGCATTCTTAGGAACAACATAAGGTCTGTCTCCAAATTCACGAGGCATAAATTGTGAAGTTATAAATGGCATC
>JBBVGE010000467.1:0-214 GCA_040144665.1 Clostridium perfringens | reverse complement strand
TCTTGGTATTGTGAATTAATTTGGTATATCTACAATACTTACAACCCAACTATTAAAATTTTCTTTAATACGTTTCTGTGCTTTTTCTGCTTCTTCTTTATCTGAATAATAGCCCTGTGGACTAATCATATCTCCAAACCCACAATACGCTACAACTACATATTTAATCATAAAGACCTCCTTAATTTAATTTGCTTAGTCCTCATATTGCGAA
>JBBVGE010000466.1:0-331 GCA_040144665.1 Clostridium perfringens | reverse complement strand
CAGCTATATCAACCCCTCTATGACCTCCTCTACTCTTTTCTCCAAAGACAGATGTTATAACTCCTCCTCTAGTTGGATGAGTTAAAAATGCCATATTAGAGTTAATTGGATTTTTTATTCCCTTATATATTTTTGTACTCTCAGCTTCTTTCAAAACTGATTCAGATATTATTTCACTTTCTGATTCTTTTCCATTTACAAATGTTACTTTCTTTTTAACCTTTTTCTCTCCCCATTTTCCTTCTTCAATAGTATTTTCTCCTAAATACTTGTCTTCTAGTTTTATAACTTCAACTGCTGGCTCTATTGATGCCACTTCATCAATTTCAGC
>JBBVGE010000465.1:0-235 GCA_040144665.1 Clostridium perfringens | reverse complement strand
CATATGAAGATGGAAGTCTTTTAGTTTGCCCAGAATGTGCTTATGAGTGGACTCCAGGAAGCGAAAATGCAGATGAGGATGTATTAGTAGTTAAAGACTCAAACGGAAATATACTTCAAGATGGAGATACTGTAACTATAATAAAAGACCTTAAAGTAAAAGGTGCTTCATCAGCTTTAAAAAAGGGTACAAAAGTTAAGAACATACGTCTAGTTGAAGGAGATCACAACATAGA
>JBBVGE010000464.1:0-336 GCA_040144665.1 Clostridium perfringens | reverse complement strand
GATTAGAATTTTAATCCGGCTTCTCTTGCTCCGCTAGCTAAAGCCTCAACTCTTCCGTGATATACGTATCCACCTCTGTCGAATACTACATCATTTATTCCTTTTTCTATAGCTCTTTTAGCAACTAATTCTCCAACTAATTTAGCAGCTTCTTTGTTGCTTCCTTTAACTTCGATAGCTTTATCTAAGCTTGAAGCAGCTACTAAAGTAACAGCATTAACGTCGTCTATTATTTGAGCATATATGTTCTTTTCACTTCTATATACAGATAATCTTGGTCTTTCTGGAGTTCCGAATACCTTCTTACGAACTCTTAGGTGACGTCTTTCTCTTGCT
>JBBVGE010000463.1:0-13242 GCA_040144665.1 Clostridium perfringens | reverse complement strand
ATTTCAAATTTAGAAAAGTTATATGTTTATGATAAAGGTAAATGTTTAAATTTAAAAGTTTAATAATTTTAAAGCTAATGAATTTTTAATTTAAATTTTATGATATAATATGAAACATATCATAGAAACTGCTCGTATATCATCGGAAATAGGGTCCGAAAGTTTCTACCTGCTAGCCGTAAATTAGCAGACTACGAGGTAAAGATAAATTTAGTATATAGATAATACTATTGTTAAATTTATTCACCTCAAATTTTATTTGAGGTGTTTTTTTATCCCTAAAAATTAAATAGAGCAGATGATAAATATATCAAAAGGGGAATGAAATAAGATGGAGAAAATTAAAGAAAGTAACAATGAGTATAAGTTAATATATGGGATTAATGATAAACCTAAATTAGCAGCACAAGTACTATTAGGATTTCAAAATATTTTTGCAGCTTTTGGAGGGATTATAGCAGTACCGCTTGTAATATCAAGTTCATTAGGTCTGGATGGAGCAACATCAACTGCACTTTTAAGTGCTTCAATTTTAGCATCAGGAGTTGCAACTGTTATACAATCTAAGGGGATTGGACCTTTTGGAGCAAAGGTACCTTGTGTCATGGGGACAGACTTTACTTTTGT
Source organism: Clostridium perfringens (assembly GCA_040144665.1). Lineage (GTDB taxonomy): Bacteria > Bacillota > Clostridia > Clostridiales > Clostridiaceae > Clostridium > Clostridium perfringens_A. Next base: position 12,615 of record JBBVGE010000463.1, on the reverse strand, counting down.
TGCACCATCAATTGCAGTAGGTTCAATTGCAGGGCTTCCAGGAATTATTGGAGCCACAATTTTAGGATCGATACTAGAATTTATATTAAGTTTTTTTATAAGACCGTTAATGAAGTTATTTCCTCCAATTGTAACAGGAACAGTTGTATGTTTAATTGGATTAACATTAGTACCAGTATCTATTGATTGGGCAGCTGGTGGAGTAGAAAGTACTGATTATGGAAGTATGAAGAACATAAGTATAGCAATGGTTGTATTAGTTATAACATTACTTTTAAATAGATATGGTAAGGGTATGGTAAGTAGTGCAGCAATTCTTATAGGAATGACAATAGGGTATATATTGTGCATTCCGCTAGGAATGGTAGATTTTACTTTAGTTAAGGAATCAAGTTGGTTTGCAATGCCTAATATATTTCAATATGGAGTAAATTTTGATATAAAGTATGTATTAACTTTTATACCAGCATATTTTGTTACTGTTATAGAAACTGTTGGTTGCCTAGCTTCTATTTGTGAAGTAACAGATATTAAGGCTGATGATAAAATAATAGGAAGAGGAGTATTAGCTGACGGTATGGGAAGCTTATTTGCAGGAATAGTAGGGTCTTTCCCAAATACAACTTTTAGTCAAAATGTTGGCTTAATACCACTAACTAAAAATGGTAGCCGTTTTATAGCTATGATGGCAGGAATACTTTTAATATTACTTGGATTTTTCCCAAAATTTGCAGCGCTTATAAATATTATGCCAGCACCAGTTCTTGGAGGAGTCGGAATAGTAATGTTTGGGACTATAGCAGCTGCTGGAATAAAAACTTTAAGTAGCATTAAAATAAATAATAGAAATTTATTAATTATAGCAACATCAATAGGATTAGGGCTTGGGGTTACATTTAGACCTGAATTTATATCTGAGCTTCCTCAGGGAATAAAGATGATATTTTCATCCGGAATATCAACAGGTACAATTGTTGCACTTCTTTTAAATAAGATATTAAAAGAAGAAACAATAGAGGAATTTAGAAAAGAAGAAGTATTAAATGATATAGAAACTAATATAAAAACTGACGTTAGAAATATGGTATAGAATTAAATAAATTTATCAAATAAAAAACTAAGATTAAATTCTTAGTTTTTTATTTTTACATTCTTTATGAAATAAAAAGTCAAAAAATGCACTAAAAATAATATATGCTATAAAAATGTTTAATTATATAAAAAAATAAATAAAATATTTATAAAAATATAATAAATTTATATTGACAACCTTTTCAAAAGAAAATATAATAAACTCATAAGCTAAGTAAAGCGGTTTAAAAAAATCGGTTTACTAAGTCAGAGTTTTAAGGAGGGTATTATGAATTATAGATATGCGAATCATCCAGAGGATTCAAAAAAATATACTACAAAGGATCTTAGAAGACATTATTTAGTTGAAGAAATATTTGTTGATGACAATATTGAATTAACTTATAGTCATGTTGATAGAATAATATTTGGAGGTATTAAACCGGTTTATAAAGAATTAGTTCTTGAAGCAGGAAAAGGAATGGGAGTTGATTATTTCTTAGAAAGAAGAGAACTTGGATTAATTAATATAGGTGGAGCTGCAATAGTTACTATAGATGGCGTTGAATATAACTTAAACAAAAGAGATGGATTATATGTAGGAAAAGGAAACAAAGAAGTAAAGTTCAAATCAGTAAATCCAGAAGATCCTGCAAAACTTTATATAAATTCAGTACCAGCTCATAAGGAGTATAAAACTGTTAAGATTGAAATAGAAAAAGCAAATCCAGTAAGACTTGGAGATGCTAAGAGTCTTAATAAGAGAACAATATATCAATATGTACATCCAAATGTATGTGAAAGCTGCCAATTATTAATGGGAATGACAGTTTTAGAAGAAGGCAGTGCATGGAATACAATGCCATGTCACACTCATGAAAGAAGGATGGAAGTTTACTTCTACTTTGATATGGAAGAAGATACAAGAGTATTCCACTTCATGGGTGAGCCTGATGAGACAAGACACTTAGTTGTAAAAAGTGAACAAGCTATCATATCTCCAAGCTGGTCAATACATTCAGGTGTAGGAACAAGTGATTATACATTTATATGGGGAATGTGTGGAGAAAATCAAACATTTGATGATATGGATGCAATAAGAATGGATGAATTAAGATAATATAGCATTTAGGAGAAATTTATGATTAAGGATATAAATATTGAAGATATAAAAAAAAGAGATGAGTTTTTAAATAGTAATTTATTGAGTAAATCAGAAGTAAAGCAAGCTATAGAAAATGTTATTAAACAGATAGATGCAAATATGGAATATTTTAAAGAAAAGTTTCCATATTCAGCAACTAAGAATAATAAGTATGAAATCATAGAAAATATAGAATGGACAGATGGTTTCTGGACAGGCTTATTATGGCTAGCATACGAATATACTGGAGATAACAAATACAGAGAACTTGCAGAAAAGAATGTTTTATCATTTAAAAATAGAGTAGATAAAGACATCGAAATAGATCATCATGATTTAGGATTCCTTTATTCACTATCATGTGTTAGTGCATATAAATTAACAGGGTCAGAAATTGCAAAAGAAGCTTCGATAAAGGCGGCAGATAAATTAATTTCAAGATATCAAGAAAAAGGTGGTTTTATTCAAGCTTGGGGAGAGCTAGGACATAAAGATCATTATAGATTTATAATAGATTGTTTATTAAATATTCCGTTATTATATTGGGCAAGCAATGAAACAAAAAATGATAAATATAGAAAAATTGCAGAAACACATTTCGAAACATCATGTAATTATGTTATTAGAGATGATGCATCAGCATTCCATACATTTTATATGAATCCCAAAAATGGATCTCCAGTTAAAGGGGTAACTAGACAAGGTTATAATGATGAATCAGCTTGGGCTAGAGGACAAGCTTGGGGCGTGTATGGAATACCTTTAAATTACAAAAATACAAAAAATACTCATGCATTTAATCTATATAAGGGAATGACAAATTATTTCTTAAATAGATTACCTAAGGATAATGTATGTTATTGGGATCTAATATTTAATGATGGAGATAAACAACCAAGAGATTCGTCAGCAGCTGCAATTGCAGTATGTGGAATGCATGAAATGAATAAATATCTTCCAGAAGTTGATGAAAGTAAGGAAGTATATAAATATGCAATGCATACAATCCTTAGATCCTTAATTGATAATTATACAAATCCTAATATTGGAGAAGGTGAACCGGTTTTATTACACGGAGTTTATTCATGGCATTCAGGAAAAGGAGTAGATGAAGGTAATATATGGGGAGATTATTACTATTTAGAAGCATTAATTAGGTTCTATAAGGATTGGGAATTATATTGGTAAAAGAGGAGAGAAAAATTATGAATACACCAAATATTGAAATGATGAGAGTGGATCAAAGATTAATACATGGACAAGGACAAATGTGGTTAAATGCTTTAGGTGTTAATACTGTAATAGTTGCAGATGATGAAGTAAGTGAAGATAAAATTCAACAAACTTTAATGAAAACTGTTGTTCCAAAATCTGTTGCAATGAGATTTTTCTCAATTCAGCATACATGTGATGTAATCTTTAAAGCATCACCTAAGCAAAAAATATTTATAGTATGTAAAACACCAGATGATGCATTAAGATTAATTCGAGGTGGAGTCCCAGTTAAAGAAATAAATTTAGGTAATATACACAATTGCGAAGGTAAAGAACAGGTAACTCGTTCTATTTATTTAGGAAAAGAAGATAAAGCTGCCATCAAAGAAATGTCAGAAAAATATGGAATTAAGTTTAATACAAAAACTACTCCATCAGGGAATGATGGAGCAGTTCAAGTAGATATAACAAAATATTTAGATTAAATTGCTTTATGAAAAATCCTCCTAGGTAAGCTCTAGGAGGTACAATATAATTTATTTATGGAGGTATAATAATGGAAATATCATTAATTCAATGTGTACTGATAGGTCTATGGACAGCATTCTGTCTAGCAGGTATGCTATTAGGTATTTATACAAATCGTTGTATTATATTATCATTTGGTGTAGGTATTATATTAGGTGATATACCAACTGGTCTTGCAATGGGGGCTGTTGGAGAACTTGCATTCATGGGATTTGGTGTAGGAGCAGGTGGAACAGTTCCTCCAAATCCAATGGGTCCTGGAATTGTTGGAACAATTATGGCAATAACTATGAAGGGTAGTGGAATGGATACAGCGACAGCACTTGCATTATCATTCCCATTTGCAGTAGCATTCCAATTCTTAATAACAGCAACTTATACTTTTGCAACAGGATTAACTTCTTATGCTAAAAAAGGTCTTGAAAAGAAACATTTCAAACAATTTAGAATAGCAGCTAATGCAACAATATTTGTATTTATTATAGTAGGCTTCTTAATAGGGTTTGCAGGAGCTTATAGTGCAGAAGGATTACAAAAGGTTATAGAACTTATACCAGCATGGCTTATTAATGGATTATCAGTAGCAGGTAAAATGTTACCAGCAGTAGGATTTGCAATGATTTTAACAGTTATGGCGAAGACAGAATTAATACCATTTGTATTACTTGGTTATATAGCAGTAGCTTATTTAAATTTACCTGTAATGGGAGTAGCATTTGTTGGAACAATGTTTGCTTTAATGGAGTACTTCAGAATAAAGCATAATGGTAAATCAAATGGAGGAAATGAAGAAGACGAGGAGGTTGTATTTGAAGATGGCATCTAATAGAGTTTTAAAAAAGAGTGATTATGTAAAAGTATCATTAAGATCGTATTTTTTGCAAAATGGATTTAATTATGGAAACTATCAAGGGCTTGGATATGCTAACGTAATGTATCCAGCACTAAAAAAGATATACAAGAACAATGAGGATGGACTAAAGAATACACTAGATAATAATATTGAGTTTTTCAACTCAAATCCTCACTTCTTACCATTTATAACAAGTCTACATTTAGTAATGCTTGAAGCAGATACACCAACTGATGAAATCAGAGGAATAAAAATGGCACTTATGGGACCATTATCAGGTATTGGTGATTCATTATCACAATTCTGTTTAGCGCCACTTTTCTCTACAATTGCAGCATCATTAGCTCAAGATGGATTAGTTGCAGGACCATTATTATTCTTCTTAGCAATGAATGGAATATTATTAACTATTAAGTTGTTAACCGGTTTATGGGGATATAAATTAGGTACAAGTGTTATTGAAACTTTAAGTGAAAAAATGGGGGGAGTATCAAAAATTGCAAGTATGATTGGTGTAACAGTAATTTCAGGACTTGCGGTATCATTTGTTAAATTACAAATTCCAATAAAATATACAGCAGCAATGCCAGATGGTAAAGAAAAAGTAGTTGCTATACAAGAGATGGTAGATAAAATAGCGCCAGCATTATTACCAGCATTATTTACGATATTAGTTTTCTACTTAATTAAGAAACGTAAGTGGACAACTTATCATGTTGTTGCTTTAACAATAGTAATAGGAGTACTTGGATCAGTACTTGGAATATTAGGATAATAGATTAGAGAGGAATAGATATAATGAAGATTTTAATTGTAGGACATGGGGAATATGCAGCTGGAATAAAATCAGCTATAAAGTTATTAACTGGAGTAGATGACGGAATAGATGCTATAAACTTAAATGAAGAATTAACTCATGATAAGTTCACAGATATGATTCATTCACATGTAAGTGAAAATAAGGATTTAATAATTTTTGCTGATATAACTGGAGGAGCGCCTTTTCAAATTACATCAAGAGAAGTACTTTTAAATGAAGAAAGTAATAATCAATATGTTATAGGTGGAGTATCAGTTGGATGTATACTTGATATAGTAATGAAAACTTTAGTTATTAGTACTGATGAAGACATAAGAGAGACAATTGAATCTTCATTAGAAGGACTTAAAGATATGAGCTCTATTATATGTAGAAAGGATCTAGCTTAATTTTTTATGGATAGATTAACATTCATACTTATAGTATTATTAGCAGCATATCCAGTGGTAGTTCTTATGATAATGCCACTTTTAAATAAAAAAAAGTTAGCAAAACAAGAAGAGGAGAGAGAAAAAATTCTCTCTTCTCTAAAAATTAATGATAAAGTAATTACTATATCAGGAATTTATGGAAAGATTAAAAGAATAAATGGAAATATAGTAAAACTTGAAATAGCCAAAGATGTAATAATAGAAATAGATAAAGCTAGTATTATAGGAGCTTTAAAAGAATAAGGAGATGTTTATTATGGATAATTTAAAAGAGTTTTCATTAGATTTTTTCAATTTAAGAGGAAAAGTAGCTATAATTACTGGAGGGAATACAGGCCTTGGCATGGCTTATGCTGAAGCATTAGCAAAAGCTGGAGCAGATTTATTAGTAACTTCTTTTGATGATAATATACAAGAAGTTAAAGAACTTGTAGAAGGTTCTGGCAGAAAAATTGTTTTTGTAAAGGGAGATCTTACTAAAAAGGAAGTTAGAGAAGTAGTTGTAGATACTTGCTTAAAAGAATATGGAAAAATTGATATTTTAGTAAATAATGCTGGAACAATAAGAAGAGCACCACTTCTTGAATACAAAGACGAAGACTTTGAAGCGGTTATGAATATAAACTTAAACGCTGTATATTATCTTTCAAGAAGAGTCGCTGAAGTTATGGTAGAACAAGGAAGTGGTAAGATAATAAATATAGCTTCAATGTTATCATTCCAAGGAGGAAAATTTGTGCCACCGTACACAGCATCAAAACATGGAGTGGTTGGAATAACACGTGCTTTTGCTAATGAATTGGCTATGCATAATGTACAAATAAACGCTATAGCACCAGGATATATAAAGACTGCAAATACTGCACCAATTAGAGCAGATGAGAAGAGAAATGCTGAAATACTTGGAAGAATTCCAGCAGAAAGATGGGGAGAAGTTTCAGATCTTATGGGAACAGTAGTATTCTTATCAAGTAGAGCATCAGATTATATAAATGGCCATGTTATTGCAGTTGATGGCGGATGGCTTGTGAGATAATATGATTAATAAAATTAACAAATTAGTTACTATAGGTAAAGAAGCTTTTGTATTAGTATTAAGGACTGATACCACAAAAGAGGGTATTGAAGTTGCAAAAGCGGCTATAGATGGAGGGTGCAAAGTAATTGAGGTTACTTTTACTATCCCAAATGCCGATGAAGTAATAAAGAATCTAGTTAATAATAAGAGTGACGATGTTTTAATCGGTGCAGGAACTGTACTTGATCCGGAAACTGCTAGACTTGCAATTTTAAAAGGTGCAGAATTTATTGTAAGTCCATATTTTAATAAAGAAACATCAATAATATGCAATAGATATGGTGTACCATATATACCAGGGTGTTTTACTACTAAAGAGATAGTTGAAGCTAGAGAATCAGGAGTAGACGTTATAAAGCTATTCCCAGGTTCAGCTTATAGCCCTTCAATTGTAAAAGATATTAAAGCTCCAATCAAAGATATTGGAGTTATGGTATCTGGTGGTGTATCTTATGATAATATTAGTGAATGGTTTAAATATGGAGCTGAAGTTGTAAGTATTGGAAGTGCAATAACTAAACTTAAGGATCCAGATAAAGTTAAAGATGAAACTAAAAAATATATAAATTTAATTAAAGATCTTAAGAAATAATGAGGTATATACAATGAGGAAGGTTTTAGTTTTAGGAGAATTATTGATGAGATTAACTCCTCCTAATAATTTAAGATTAGACCAAACAAGTACTCTTGAGATGTACTTTGGGGGCGCAGAAGCTAATGTAGCTATTGGTCTTAGAAATTTAGGGGTAGAGACAAGTATAATATCAGCAGTACCCAATAATGCAATAGGAAATTCAGCAAAGGCCTTTCTTATGTCCTATGGGGTTAACTGTGATAATGTAGTTGTAAAGGGAGATAGACTTGGACTATATTATTATGAAGAAGGATATGGTGCACGAAGTGCAAATGTAATATATGATAGAAAGAATTCTTCAATAACAGATATAGAAGAAGATGACTTAAATTTTGATAGCATATTTAATGGAGTAGAGCTATTACACGTTTCAGGAATAACTTTTGGACTTGGAGAGAATGTTAGAAGAATTAGCATAAAAATTATAAATGAAGCTAAAAAAAGAGATATTAAAATTAGCATAGATTTAAATTACAGAGCTAAATTATTTGAAAGCTATGATGAGTTTTTAGAAATATTAAAACCTATAGTTAAGGATAGTTATATATGTTTTGGATGGCTTACTAAAAATCCAAAAGAATTTAAATTTTTAGATCCATCTAAAGAGGAAGTAACTGATTTAGCTCTAAAAGAAAAGTTTAAGTATATGACAGAAGAACTTGGAGTTAAGTATGTAGCAACAACTTTAAGGAGAGCTAATGCACTAAATATACACTCACTTACAGGAGTTCTTTATTCAGATGGAGAAATTTATAGATCATCTAAATATGAGTTTCATATGTTATCTAGGATTGGTGGAGGAGATGCATTTGCAACTGGAGTTCTTAAAAAGATATTAGATAATAATTTAGAAGATAAAAGTGAAATTATTGAATTTGGAATAGCTGCTGCTGTATTAAAACATGCTCAAAGAGGGGATATTAGCTTAGCAAGTAGTGATGAAATTAATAATTTAATTAACAATAAAAGCTTAGGAAGTGTAAATAGATAAGTTCTGATTAAGAGGCTACAGACAAAGTATATTGTTTGTAGCCTCTTAAAGTATAATAATTATGTTATATAGTTTAATGGAGGGTTTATATGAAAAGTTATAATAAAAATATAGAGAATCTTAAAATTAAGGTTGAAAATTACTTTAACAAATATGATAAATACTTTGTTATTGATTATATAAGAAGCAAAAATATTAAAGAATATAATAAAAAATTAATAGGCGCAAAGCTTATGATGAATAACTCTTTTATTTTTGATAATACTTGGGATATGGAACAATGCAATATTCCATATAGAATAAATCCATTTAAGTGGGATTACACACCAAATGGAGATGAAGAATGGACATTTATGTTAAATAGGCATGAGTATTTAAATAAATTACTTATGGCTTATTATATTGAAAAAGATGATAGGTATGTTGAAAAATTAAAATGGTTTATATTAAATTGGATAGATAATAATGAAATAAATATAAAAGGCGGAAACACTATAAGAACAATTGATACTGGGATTAGATGTCTTGCTTGGATTGAGGTATTAATTCATTTAATAGATGAAAATAAATTAAGTGATGAAGAGATTTTAAAAATAATATTTAGTATAAAAGACCAAATAGAGTATTTAAAGAAAGCTTATATAGGAAAATATACATTAAGTAATTGGGGAGTACTTCAAACAACTTCAATATGTTCTATATATTTATGGCTCAATGAATTTATAGAACATGAAGATTTAAGGAATTGGGCAGAGAGGGAATTATATGAACAAATAGAGATGCAAGTATTTGATGATGGATCACATTGGGAGCAATCTATTATGTATCATGTAGAAGTTTTAAATTGTTCAATGAAATTCATCAATTATAGCAAAAAACTTGATAGAGAAATAGATAATAGTTTTATAAATAAAATAGAGAGTATGGCTGAATATCTAATGTATTCAAAATCCCCAAAATCAACACAAGAAGCACAAGGGGATAGTGATATAACAGATGTTAGAGATGTGTTAGTTAAAGCTGCAGTTTTATTTAATAATGAGACTTTAAAATGGGCTTCTTTTGATGATATGGATTTAATGAGTATATGGGTACTTGGAAAAAATGGATATGATGAATTTAATAAATTAAATAAAAAAGAACCAATTGATAAGTGCAAGATTTTTAAAGATTCAGGAAATATTTATATAAGGGATACATTTGAATGTGATGGAAGTTATACTTATCTTCAAAATGGAACATTGGGCAGTGGACATGGGCATACAGACCTAGGGCATATATCAATTTACTATAAAGGTAAACCATATCTTATTGATTGTGGTAGGTATACATATGTAGAAGAAGATCCATTAAGGGCATATTTAAAGTCCTATAAGGCTCATAATGTATGTGTAATAGATAAAGAGCCACATGGGGTACCTAATAAATCATGGAGTTACTTTAGCTACGGAGATTGTCTTAAAAATTATTTTAAAAATAAAGATAATATAAGTTATGTTGAAATGCCGTTTACAGGGGAACTAAAAAGTGGAGTTCCATATTTAATAAACAGAAAAGTATTGTATATAGAGCCCTCAATATGGGTAGTTATTAATGATGTAAAGTGTAGTGGAGAACATGAACTTGAATGTATATATAATTTAGATAATAATGTTAAAGTATCTTTAAATTATAATGGTGTAGACATGAAAAATGGAACTGATAATCTTAAGATTATCAGTGAAGAAAATTTTAAAATGACTAATGGTCTTTTATCAAAATGTTATAATGAGATCAATAATAATAATAAGATAGTAAAGTTATTAAAATTTAACAACAAAAGTATAAATTATGATATTATTATAGGTAGTGATATTGAAGTTAAAGAAACAAATATAAAGCAATTTAATAGTTCAGATTATGTTGGTAAAGAAGTAGCATTTTCTAAAGAATTTATAATATCTAAAGATGAAAGTTATATTATTATAATATTTAATAAAGAAACATATAAAGGTGGCAAAATGTATTATTATAAAGATATACCTTTTTATGGAAAAGTTATAGTTATTCATAAAAAAGGAGAACATTATAGTAAGACAAGATTAAAGGTATAACGAAGTAAATATAGAGTAAACCGATTTAGAGGTGGAATACAATGAAAAAAGTAACAATAAAAGATATAGCAGATATGGCAGGAACGTCGAAAACTACAGTATCTTTTTATTTAAATGGGAAATATGAAAAGATGTCAGCAGAAACAAAAGTAAAAATAGAAGAGGTAATTAAAGAAACTAACTATAGTCCAAGTATTGTAGCAAGAAGTCTTACCTCTAAAAAGATGAATTTAATAGGAGTTGTAGTTGCAGATATATCGAATCCTTTTAGTAGTACAATAGTAAAAGGAATAGATAAGGTTGCTAGAAAAGAAGACTATCAGATAATAGTTGGAAGTAGTAATTATGATTTTAATTATGAAGAGAAATATATAAATAGGATGTTAGATATGGGAGTTGATGGATTTATTGTTCAATCAACTGTAAAATTTACAAAACTAATAAATAAGATAAAAGATCGTGGTAAAAAATTAGTATTATTAGATTCTGTAAATAAAGAATTTAAAGGTAAATGGGTTAAAACAAATAACTATGATATAACTAAAGAAGCTATTATTAAATTAGTTGAAAAAGGATATAACAATTTTGTACTTTTAACGCAGGATCCAAATATGTTAATGGTTAGAGTAGAAAGAATGAATGGATTTATAGATACCCTAGAAGAACTTGGTGTAAATTATAAAGTTCAAGTAATTGATGATAATATTACAAGAAAAGAACTTAATGAAGTAATAAATACAAATATTGATTTAGATAAGAAGAATTTGATATTCGCTGTTAATGGGAAAGTACTTCAAAAATCTTATGACTATATAAAGACTCAGGATTTAAATATACCAAATAATGTTGGTCTTATAGGATTTGATGATTGGGAGTGGACTAGGTATGCAACTCCAACAGTGACGACAATATCACAGCCAACATATGAAGAAGGAAAATGTGCAGCAAGAATTTTAATTGACTCTATTGAAGAAGAAAAATCAGAAAATAAAAATTTAGTACTTAAATGTAATATAAACTGGAATGAATCAACAAACTTAAAAAAATAAAGAACGTGAATTGTCACGTTCTTTATTCGTCCTTAAATGCAAATTTTTCATTTAAGTTAAATAAAAAATCATTTGTATCCATAACAGATAGGCCTTTATTTATTGCAAATATTATTGCGCTGTCTCTAGGATCTTTTGCATAAAGCTTACCAACTTTTGCAATCGCAAGTGCTCTTTCAGTTTCATCTAGATTAAGTTTAGCACTTATACAAAGTTTTATTATTTTATCACGACTAGGATGTTTGTCACCATTTAGTATTTGATATCCATATGTTCTACTAATACAAGCATTATGAATAAGAGTGCTTTTTTTTATACCTTTTTCGTTACATTTATTTATTATATATTTAGCAAAATCAGTATAGTTACAATTATTTATAGAATCTATATAGTTTTCTAGTGCTTTAATATCTGTAGTATTTTTTAGATGATCTAATAATTCAGATGTATTTTTTTCATTCATTTAGGTCAACTCCTTAGTATAAATTGTAAGGTGTACAAGTAATATGATATAATTCATTAGGGGTAAAATCAATATTATAAGGGGAAATAACATCATGGACAATCTCATTTTAGAATATAAACTTTCTTGTTATGAAGAGTTAAGTAAATTAAGTGAAAACAACAAAAGCAAAATATATTTGGTTAAAAATACTATAGATAAGAAAATTTATATAAAGAAGATTTTAACTAATTATAATTTAAAAG
>JBBVGE010000462.1:0-333 GCA_040144665.1 Clostridium perfringens | reverse complement strand
GATTTAAAATTTTGACTTATTCTATTTTGTTGGGTAAAATCAATATTAGTTCAAATTTGAGAATATCATTATAAAGGAGGAGCTTATGAAAGAATTCGATACTATTGCTGCTATAGCTACAGCATTAGGAGAAGGTGGAATAGCTATAATTAGAGTATCAGGAAATAAAGCTCTTGAGATTGTAAATAAAATATTCAGAGGAATAAACGGAAAAGATTTATTAGATATAAAACCATATACTATGAGATATGGTCATATGATAGATGAAAATAATGAGATTATAGATGAAGTTATAGTTAGTTTTATGAAAGGTCCTAGAAGCTTTACAGCTGA
>JBBVGE010000461.1:0-310 GCA_040144665.1 Clostridium perfringens | reverse complement strand
AATTTTAATCCTCTTTTTTCTTTTTCATCAAGAGGTTTCATAGCATCTTCATCACCAGCTATTAGTTCTCCTCTATATTTACCTAATCTAGGTTCAACTATCTTCTCAGTAACTAAAGTTCCTATTAAAGTTATTACAACTGTTGAAGCCATTATAAAGTACCAGTTTCCTACTGGTGATGCTGAATATGATGGATCAAACATATGAGCACCCTCTGTAGTCATACCTGCTAATAAAGCATCAACAGGTCCTGGGAAAAGATTTGCACTAAATCCACCTGATACCCCTGCAAAGGCTGCAGCTATACCTG
>JBBVGE010000460.1:0-497 GCA_040144665.1 Clostridium perfringens | reverse complement strand
GGTGCTGCTGTTGCATCTTTTGCAATATAAACTTCGAAGCCTTGTTCTACTAAATCTCTCATATGTGATTCAATACAAATGTTTGAATTCATTCCTGCAAGTATTACTGTATCTATCTTTTGTTTTCTTAACTGTAATACTAAATCATTTGTTTGTGGTCCAAATATTTTATGTGGACTTGCTATTATAGTTTCTCCATCTTCAATATATGGCTTAAATTCATCAAGTATATCTGCTCTTGAATTCTTTTCTACTGCTTCTGAAGGTCCTTTTCTTTCAAACATCTTCATTTCGTGCATCATATGCTCACCATTTGATCCAAATTTCCATGTATAGTCATGTGGATAGTAATAATGTGGTGATACAAAGACTTTATATCCCTTTTCCTTTGATTTCTTAAGTAAAGCTACCATATTTTCTATAGTATTATTAGCCTCAAGGACATCTTTAGCTAATTTATACCCTTCTCCCATTTCATGTAAAAATTCATTTTGTGG
>JBBVGE010000459.1:0-213 GCA_040144665.1 Clostridium perfringens | reverse complement strand
GAATAATAGGAGGTAGCAAATGAGTATAAAGTTAATTAATATTGGTTTTGGAAACATAGTTTCAGCTAATAGATTAGTAGCAATAGTAAGCCCTGAATCAGCACCTATAAAGAGAATCATACAAGAAGCTAGAGATAGAGGTATGCTTATAGATGCAACTTATGGTAGAAGAACAAGAGCCGTAATAATTACAGATTCAGATCATGTAATTCT
>JBBVGE010000458.1:0-276 GCA_040144665.1 Clostridium perfringens | reverse complement strand
CTTTCTAAGTTCTCAGCTCTTTGTAACAGTTTTACTGGAAGAGCAAATCTATTTAAATAATCTTCTAATGAATTGCATTCTTTAGGAATAACTAGTAATTCTTTTACCTTATCATATTCATAGCTATCTAGCTTAACTCCTTCTTTTTTAGCTAATTCAATAGCAGTCTCCACTCTTAAGGATCCATCTAGATGACAATGTAATTCTATCTTTGGTAAATTTAATAAGTTCATTTATATTTCCTCCCCGAATTAAATATTTATATTAAAACTAAAA
>JBBVGE010000457.1:0-4550 GCA_040144665.1 Clostridium perfringens | reverse complement strand
AGACCATATTACATGGTCTTTTTTTATATTTAATATTCTTATTTTTAACTAACTCTACTATCATTTTTATTAAAACAATATAGCGCTAAAGCGCATCCTAATGAAGCAGAAATAACAAATATAAATAATTCCATAATAATACTATCTCCTAACTTTTATTAATATTATTTTAATAAATATATGTTTCATATTTTTTATTATGTCTTTATTTTGGATTTTTTATTTTATTTATTATCATTTACAAGTATTTTATATAAAAGTATTAATATGTATTACATGATTTATGTAAAATAATAAAAAGCATCTACTTTAATGTAAATGCTTTTTATTCACTAAATTTAACTTCTATATATTATTTAGTTCCTGTGGTACCAAAACCACCTCTACTATTATTTCCAAAGCTATCTTTTTCATTAATTATTAGTTCTGGCATAGCTTTATTTATTTTCATTTGACATACTCTATCATATAAAGTAATTTCTCCATCTCTTAGTGCATAACAAGGATAATAGTATATATCATTATCTCCTATATAAGTATCATCGCCTACCCCGTAATGATTAGTTTGAATCAATCCATAATTTTTAAAAGTAGAGCTTCTAGGTACAATATTAATTTCATATCCTTTAGGTTGATTTAAAGATATTCCTAAACATAGCATCATTGAATCACCCTTTTTATACCTTAAAATTCCATCTTTAAAATCTTTTTCTGTTAGTTTTATTCCATTCTTCTTTCCACCAATTATTATTCTAAGATCTATCCAATTACCTTTATCTATCTTTTCTAACTTTGGCATATCTTTATCATGATAAATTATATCTAAATTAATTGGTTTATTTAATTCTTCTTGTATTATTTCTCTAATTAGTTCTTTATTTATCATACGTATACATCTCCTTCAAATTATAAATATCTTATATTATAACTTGATTATATAATTATTATCAAATAGAAAGTTATAATTTTTTTATTATTTAGTACTTATTTACGAGTATTTCTTTTAAGATATTATATTGAATTAAAAAAGAGCCTACTAGGCTCTTTTTTATATATTTAAATTATTTTTTTATTTTACATAACTCTTCCAGGTATTATTGCATCTAATATTCCAATTATTAATGCTGCTATTAAAGCTCCTATTATAGATGAGTTCATATTTGGAACTAAAAATTGTGTAAAATATATTATTATAGCTGCTACAATAAATCCTTTTATACCCTTTCCAAAAGGTGATGCATCAACTCCCATAAATGCTTCTATTAAATAATCTATAATACTTATTATAACTGCTGCTAATAGAAATGACCATAATCCATTGATGGAGAATCCTGGTGTGAAAAATGATGTAACTCCTAAAACAATCGCAAATAAGATTAATCTTACAACCCACCTAAAAAAATGATTTGTGTTTGTATTATTTTTTTCTTCTGCTCCACTGTGTGCCATTTTAATTCCTCCTTAGATAAAGTTTTATTATCATATATAGTTTTCTCTTATAATAAAAAAATATACTATGGAATAATCAATACTTATATAACAGCAAGTCTTCTATTAAATACTGTATTTTATTTATGTTGTTTTGTTATTTTTACCTAAAGCTTGTATTAGGCTAGATTTAAACCTTTTATTAAAAGTAAATATTATATAATACTCACATGGAATTAGTTGTTATTATAACTTTATCTATAAAACTATTTTTTATTATCAATTATAAATAGTATTGTAATATTTCATCAGCTGCATTAGAAATAATAGCTACAATACTTATCACATGAACTTATTAAAGTACTCATATATATTAAAAAATTATATGCTTGATTATAATTAAATATGGTTAATCTATTATCCACTTATACTTACTTCCCGTAATTTTTTATTTATAAGACAGATTGTCAAGTCAATTGCGACACTTCGTATAAAAAAACTTCAATAGAAGATTTCCAACCAAGACACTTACGTGGTCTGTTATTTATAAGGAACAAGTTTTCAACTAGTTCCTTATTCTTTATTAAAGCTAGATTTGTTTTCTTTGGATAGAATTCTCTTAGTAATCCATTTGAATTTTCATTACTTCCTCTTTGCCAAGAAGAATATGGATCTGCAAAATAAACAGGAATTTCTAGATCTTTTTCTATATTTTTATAACATGCAAATTCTTTACCTCTATCAACCGTTGCTGTCTTGAAAGCTCCTAAAGGTAATGCTTTAAAAAGTTATTTTATAGATTTTTCCATAGAATTAGCAGTTCTATCTTTAATTTTAATAGCTGTATAAAGTCTAGTTTTTCTCTCTACAAAGGTAGCTAAACACCCCTTACTTTTCCCGCGACTAGATACGACTGTATCTAGCTCCCAATGACCAAATTCAAGTCTTTTATTAGCTAATTTACTTCTATTATTGATTGAAGTTCCAACTAAGAATTTACCTCTAGTTTCAAAAGGTTTGCTACGTTTACCTTTTTGTCTCAATTTAGATAAATCTCCATTAACTATATAGCCTAAATGGATCCATCTATAAATTGTTTTAAATGATAAATTACCTTTAGTTACTGTATTAGCTATTTGTTCAGGAGACCAGGTATTTTCGAGTGCTAATTCAATATCAGAAATTAAATTTAGATTTAATTTGCCAATATATTTCGATGCCTTACGGCGTACACGATAGTTAGTTTCTGCTAATTCAGCATTATATAATGATTTGTTGTTTCTGCATAACTCGCTAGCAATAGTTGAATGATGTCTATTTATTTCTTTTGCAATTTTTCTAGTAGAATATCCTAATTTATTTAAAACCTCTATTTTACTTCTTTCAAATGTGGTAAGATGTTTATAGTTCATATTTGAATCACCCCGTGTGTATTTTGTGTTGCAACTTAATTTTACACGAAGCGGTTCATTTATGAACTTTTTTTATTGTCGCACTTAATTTTACAATTCATCATAAAATAAGATTTTTAAATAAATTCTATTGTAGAACACTCATAGAATTTATTTGAATTTATTTTTTCTCTTGACTTTAGATGTGATTTATCTTCTATGTATTGATATCCTAATAACTTATTTTCTTTAATAAGTTTCATTCAATTAATTTCTTTAAAAAGGTCCACTTAAAATAAAATCTTAAGTGGACCTAATTTGTTAGCAAAGTTTCTGTTCAAATATATTATCAAGATTAAGTTTTTTTATTTTACCTTCTATCTCACTAATGTCTGTAATATATAATCCTTGATCTTTCATTCTCTTAAAATATTCAGATCCTGCAAATGTATATCTACCTTTCCTTCCATCTCTAGTATTAGATTTTTCATTTGCAAATGCAATTATATCCCCTATAGCTAAACTTCTTGGTATTATTAATAAAGGCATTCCCATAACTTGTCTTACAGAATTATGTCCTGCTAAACTTCCTGTACATATAGCTTCTGTATGTCCTACGAAAAGCCCTGATTTTTCTCCCCCACATAATAAATTTGAAACACCATTTACTCTCATATCATTACTTCTAGGAGCTACAGAAAGATATCTAATAGAATTACCTTTGCTTCCTGCATAAGGATCAACATATTTTGCTTTTTCTAATCCTTTTATTTTTCTAAGTTTCTTTAATGGATAATAAGTAGTCATTAATTTGGCATGTCCAGTATCTAAAAGTATAATGTTTTCAGCAAATTCTTTTAAAGCATATTGCTGACACACCTTACTATTTAATTTATCATAATTTATATCTTCTTGTGGTACCTTTAATATAACTACACCAGTCTTATCTAATTGTTCTCTTATATCTTCTGATAAACTTTCTTTTGCTAGCTTACAAGAGCCTGAGAAAGCTCCTAGTTCATCTCCATTCCTTTCTCCTTGAATATCACAAACATCACATCTTTCGCTTACACTAATTCTTGGACCAAAGGCTGGACATCTTAATACACACATAGAGCACCCATTACCATATCTTAGACAATTCCCCATAGGACCTGTTGAACCTGTTGTTTCTACAAACACATCCCCTTTAATATAAGTATCATCTGCTAATATTATTCCTTTAATCTTCCCATCATCAAAATCTACATCTTTAACACGTGTTTCAGTAAATACCTCTATCCCCATATCCTCTATATATTCTCTTACAGCACCTTCAATTACATTAACATCATAAAGGCTTGCATGTTTATGTCCAGGAAAATCTATATTTCTATGTCTTGAATATTTATCAGTTAAATTTATTAGATCACCAGCACCTAAAGCTATAAGTTCTTCTGATGCTGTATATCGTCCATTATTTCTCATAATTCCGCCAACATTTCCAAGTCCAAGTAGAAGATCCGTTTTTTCAAATAGAACAACCTCTGCACCTGCTTTTTTTGCAGTTATAGCTGCTGCAACTGCAATACAGTTAAAATTACATATTCTTATATGTTTAATAAATTAAAATAATTATTTAAAATACTTGAATAACATAATTTAATTTGGCAATAATTAAAATGCAAATGCATTAAAAATACCATTTAATCTCACCAATAAAAAAGACTAGAATTAATTCTAGTCTTTTTT
>JBBVGE010000456.1:0-273 GCA_040144665.1 Clostridium perfringens | reverse complement strand
TAAGACATAATAAGAAAAAGCTTGGCACTAGCATTTCAGATCGTCCTAATTCTATTGAAAACCGTGAAGAATTTGGACATTGGGAAATAGACTGTGTATTAGGTGAAAAATCTAATAAAGATAAGGTTTTGCTAACACTTGTCGAGCGTAAAACTAGGTATGCTATAATATCTGAAATGCCTTCTCATTCAACAATATCTGTTACAAAGGCTCTTGATAAGATTAAAGAATTTTTTGGCAGTAAATTTAGTGAAGTATTTAAGAGTATAACTG
>JBBVGE010000455.1:0-210 GCA_040144665.1 Clostridium perfringens | reverse complement strand
ATTTTCTTTAGCCATTTTTTGAGTTCCTAAAGAAAGAACTATTGTTACTATAGAACTTAAAGCTTCTGGGATAGCAGCTACTGCTAAGGCAACTGCAAACATGAATGCATCTATAATAGCTTCACCTCTATAAAGGCTAAGAGCAAATACTATTGCACAGATAACAAGTATTCCGATTGCAAGCTTTTTACCAAAGTTATCTAAGTTAGC
>JBBVGE010000454.1:0-225 GCA_040144665.1 Clostridium perfringens | reverse complement strand
AACCAATGTCTAAATTTATATTTCCAACTTCCTATTTCGCTTTTTTCATCTAAACCTATTCCTAATTCTTCTTCTATTCTTTTACACATCTTTTGAATTCTAGTACTAATATCTCCAAACTCTAAATGCTCTCCTATTAAAGAAGTCTTAAGAGGCTGTCCATTGCTACCATATAAATTAAGCAATATTTTCATATCTCTTAATCCAATTAAATTACTATTTTTC
>JBBVGE010000453.1:0-258 GCA_040144665.1 Clostridium perfringens | reverse complement strand
TACTAAAGCTACTTATGAAGAAGCTATGGAAGGAATAAAGTGTGGATGCTCTCATGCCACTCATTTATTCAATGCAATGACTCCATTTACTCATAGAGAACCTGGAGTTGTAGGTGCTGTTTTTGATAGTGAAATAACTACTGAAACAATCTCAGATGGTATTCACATAGCATATCCAAGTTTAAGAGTTGCCTATAAACAAAAAGGAACAGATAAGGTTTTATTAATAACTGATGCTATGATGGCTTGCTGTATGCC
>JBBVGE010000452.1:0-223 GCA_040144665.1 Clostridium perfringens | reverse complement strand
ATAATACTATGAATCCTAAACCTAAAATTATTCTAGCTACACCAGATATACTTGTTATTTTTGAAATCCAAGATACACCCTTAGTAGAAATTATAGTTACTGCCCAGAATAATACTATTGATATAACAGAAATTAATACTGTTTTTCCATCAAATACGTTTCTACCAACAAAGGTATAAGATGCATAAATTAATATTTTAGGTAATAGTGAAGTAAAGAAGAA
>JBBVGE010000451.1:0-243 GCA_040144665.1 Clostridium perfringens | reverse complement strand
ATCTTGATCCAGCAACTTTTCCACCTCTTTCGAAGTCTAAAAGATCTAAATCTGTTCCTAAATCCCAGTGTGCTTTTGGTTCAAAGTTGAATTTAGTAGGTTCTCCCCATCTTTTTATTTCAACATTGTCCTCATCAGTTTCCCCTTCTGGAACAGCTGGGTTTGGTATATTAGGAATTCTTAGCATGATGTAGTTAATTTTATCGTTTAACTCAGCAACTTTAGCATCATCAGCCTTTATTT
>JBBVGE010000450.1:0-325 GCA_040144665.1 Clostridium perfringens | reverse complement strand
CTAAGCAAACATCTAATCCTATTAAATCTCCTAAAGCTAAAGGTCCCATTGGATGATTAGCTCCTAATTTCATTGAAGTATCTATATCTTCAACTGAAGCTATTCCTTCTGCATATATTCCAATAGCTTCGTTTATCATAGGGATAAGTATTCTATTAACTACAAATCCTGGTGCTTCAGCAACTTCTACTGGAGTCTTTCCTATAGCTTCTGACATAGCTTTTACTTTGTCAAAAGTTTCTTGTGAAGTAGCCATACCTCTTATTACTTCAACAAGTTTCATTATTGTTGCAGGGTTAAAGAAATGCATTCCTATAACTCTATC
>JBBVGE010000449.1:0-122187 GCA_040144665.1 Clostridium perfringens | reverse complement strand
AACCATGCGCGCTACCATCTGCGCCACACCCCGTAACAACATGTTATATTATATGCAAAAATAGTACAATTGTCAACTTTGTTTACTTTTTATTAAAAAAAACATTACAATTTTGTAATGTTTGTGATATTATAGAAATATAATATCTATAATAAGGTATTAATCAAGAGATAATTTATAATAATATAAACGGATTTTAGATAGTTTTACTTCTTATTTATTAAGGTAAGAAGTTATAAATTATAATAAATAATAGGCAAGTTATCTAGAAATATATAATTACTAACAGGGCTTAGTTTAAGCATCTTAGAAAAAACAATTATTTTTGGGAATAGTTGTATAATCATTGATATAAGCTGATGTAAACAGTATCAATTATTATATATTTTTACAAAATTGTTTTAAAAAAGAGGTTGACTTTAAGGAATATGTAATAAATTAAGGTTGTACCATTAAAGATGTGATGATATAATATTAAATGTATTTCTAGTAAGAAACACAGAATTTGAAAGGGGGGTAGGTTCATAAAGAACCGATATACTCATGAGAAAAAAAATTGTTGCTGCAATTATTGCAGGCATGTTAGTTGTAAGTTCTGCTGTACCAGCATATGCTACTCCAACTAACACAGAGGTAAAACAAGTAAGAGATGAATATACAGAATTAGGTGCAAAAATATCAGATATACAACATAAAATAGATGATTTAAACGTTAAAATAGAACCACTAGTACAAAAGGTACAAAATAATAAAGTAGAAATTTCTAATACTAAAAAAGAAATGGAAACTACTCAAAAAGAGATGGAACAAACTAAAGAGAAGATGAAAAGCCAAGAAGAAGTTCTTGGAGGAAGACTTAGAGAACTTTATAAGTCAGGTGGACAAACTAGTTATCTTTCATTAATCTTTGGAGCAGATAGTTTCTCAGATTTAATAAGTAGATTAGACTCTGCAAATAGATTAGTAGAACTTGATAAGAATGTTGTAGACGAGCTACTTGCAAATCAAAAGAGCTTAGATAATAAAATGACATCTCTTCAAGATAAGAGTAAGAAGCTTGAAAAATTAAACACTGAGACTCAACAAGAGTTAGGTAAATTTGAAAAATTAAAGAGTGACCAAGAAAAGTTAGCAGATGATGCTAAAGCAGCTCAAAAAGAATTCGATGCGAAGTATCTTTCAAAGATGGAAAGACAAATAATATCAGGACAATTAGATACTATAAATAACTCAAATAGTTCAATTGATGAATTAAAGGGTGCAGTATCACAATTAAAAGATATTAAAAATAGTCAAATAAAAAGTCCAACTGTAATTGAAGAAATCGATGCAGCTATAACAAAGGGACAAAATGCTATATCAAGAAAGCAACAAGAGCAACAAGCAGCAGCTAGAGCTTCACAAAATACTCCAAATAGAGGAGGATCAGCAAGTGCTGGATCATCATCAAATAATGGTGGAGGATCATCAAATAATAGTGGAGGATCATCAAATAATGGTGCTCAATCAGGTAGTGTACAAGCTGTGTTAAATATGGCTTATGCACAATTAGGAAAGCCATATGTTTATGGAGCAACAGGACCAAGCACATTTGACTGTTCAGGATTTACAAGCTATGTTTATAGTAAGGCAACAGGAATATACATTGGTAGAACAACATACGATCAAATTGGATCAGGAAGAGCTGTATCAAGATCAGAACTTAAGCCAGGAGATTTAGTATTCCCACATGCAGGACACGTTGGAATATATGTAGGTAACGGTAATATTATACATGCACCTCGTACAGGAGATGTAGTTAAAGTATCACCAATATGGAGTTTCTACGGAGCAAGAAGAATATTAAATTAGGATTTTAATACATTAAGGAGACCTTAGAATTTTCTAAGGTCTTTTTTATTATTATACAAATATTATATGCTGTGAAATGAATAATATTACCTAAGTTGTGAAGTGAATTTCAATAATGTATAATTAAAAAAGAAATTCAAATGTAGAAGGATGAGTAAATATGGCAATAAATAATAATATTGAAATAAAAAATAACGAGAATATTGATGACCTACAGTTAAATGGATTAATGCTTATACAGAAAACAGATGGTTTTAAATTTGGAGTAGATGCAGTATTGCTATCAGATTTTGCAAATGTAAAAAAGAAACATAAGGTCATTGATCTTTGCACTGGAACGGGAATAATACCATTTTTGTTATACGGAAAGTATAATCCAAACAGTATAAAAGGAATAGAAGTACAAGAAGATATGGTTGAAATGGCAAATAGAAGTGTAAAGCTAAATGAAGTTTATAATATTGAATTCATACATAGAGATTTAAAAGATATAGATTTTCTAAAGACAATAGAAAAGGCTGATGTTATAACAGTTAATCCTCCATATAAATTAAATAATGCTGGAATAGTAAATCCTTCAGATAAATTATCTATTGCTAGACATGAAGTATTATGTAATTTAGAAAACGTAATAGAGGCATCAAGAATATTATTAAAGGATAATGGTAGATTATTTATGGTTCATAGACCTGAAAGACTAGCAGACATAATTACTTTAATGAGAAAATATAAAATAGAGCCTAAAAGAATAAGAATGGTCCATCCAAATAAAAATAAAGCACCTAATATAGTATTAGTTGAAGGACAAAGAGATGGAGGGGCATTCTTAAAATGGGACGCACCGATTTATGTATATAATGAAGATGGAAGTTATTCAGACGAAATAAATAAAATTTATGGTAGAGGAGAGAATAACAAATAATGAGTGAAGGAAAATTATACTTAGTTCCTACTCCAATAGGAAATTTAAAAGATATAACATTAAGAGCTTTGGAGATTTTAGAAAAAGCAGATGTAGTTGCAGCAGAAGATACAAGGCAAACAATAAAATTATTAAATCATTTCAATTTAAAAAAGACATTAATAAGTTATCATATGCATAATGAGCAAGGAAAAAGTGATGAGATATTAGATAGGCTAAGAAATGGAGAAATGATTGCACTAGTAAGTGATGCTGGTATGCCAGGAATTTCAGACCCTGGAAGTGTTATAGTAAAAAAATGTATCGAAGAAGGTTTAGACTTTGAAGTTCTTCCAGGAGCAACAGCCTTTGCTACTGCATTAATATATTCAGGATTAGATAGTTCAGCATTTATGTTTAAAGGGTTTCTTCCAAGGGACACTAAATCAAGAAAAGTTGTAGTTGAAGAATTAAAAGATAGAAAAGAAACTTTAATATTTTATGAGGCTCCTCATAGATTATTAAGTACACTAGATTTCTTATTAAATAACTTTGGTGATAGAAATATTGCAGCTTGCAGAGAGCTTACAAAACTTCATGAAGAAATAGTTAGGGGAAAGTTATCAGAAGTAATAGAGCATTTTAATAATAATTCACCAAGAGGAGAATTTGTACTTGTACTTGATGGATTAAGTGAAGAAGAAATAGAAAAAGAAAAAAGAGCTGAATTTGAAGAACTTTCTATAGAAGAGCATATAATTAAGTATATAGAAGAAGGTTTTAGTAAAAAAGATGCAATTAAAAAGGTTGCAAAAGATAGAAAAGTACCTAAAAATGAAATATATAAATATTCAACAAATATATAAATTTTATCTATAAGTACAAAAAGACCACTGAGCTTAACTCAGTGGTTTTCTTATAGTAATATAAATATATTTTAGGGGAATATATTTATATATTAAGTCATACTATCTCTTTAATTCAGCTAAACAGTTTTTGCAGATGTTCTTTCCTTTGTAGTTAACAACATCTCTAGCATCTCCACAGAATATACAAGCTGGCTCATATTTCTTAAGGATGATTTGCTCACCATCTACATATATTTCTAAAGCATCTTTTTCTGCTATATCTAGAGTTCTTCTTAACTCTATTGGAATAACTATTCTTCCTAGTTCATCTACTCTTCTAACTACACCTGTTGATTTCATAAAAGTTTCCTCCTCAAATTATACATTAATCATAAATTGCAAAATTCTTCATTATTCGACAATTTACTATGTTATCTTACCAAAATTGTAATTTAAAGTCAACAGTAAAAATATTAAGTTTTATTAAACTACAAAATTTACTATTAAATACTACAATAATTAATATACTACCAAATTCTAGAAATGTCAATAGTTTACAAATTAAAATTTGGCACTCAACTATTATAAAACTAAAAATGGCTTGTTTACAAGTGTTAAAAGGAAAAATATTAAAGAAAACGAAAAATTTTTGAAAAAAAGGTATCAAAATTTTAAATGTAATGTAATTAATGGATGAATAATAGTGAAATAAAAGTCGAAAAATATAAAAAAATTTGTAGAAAAATATTATAAATAATATATATTAAAAAATACGGAAATATTACAAAATAATCTGATTAAATAATATTTTTAAAAAATATGTTTAAATATATTTTTTAAGGAAAGAATAAAGTATAATAATGCTAAAAGTAACTTGTAATAAGTTTATCTATACTATATAATAATATTAAGACTTATATGGAGGTAAAGGTGAAGAGAGATGGGTAACAAAATTAATGCAGATTATATTAATGAACTTGCTGAAGAGATGTCTAAAGGAAGTATGATTTCTTATGATGATTTGCCAAAATATGATTTATTTTTATCCCAGGTTATTGACTATTTAAACGATAAATTCGCTGATGATAAATATACAAATAATATAGTTCAAAATTACATTAAGAGTGAAGTTATAACAAAGCCTGAGGATGGTAAAAAAAGAGGTTACACTAAAATACATTTAGTTCAATTAGTGCTACTTAGTTATATGAGACCTATACTTACTACGGAAGAAATAAAAAAAGTATTTAGCTTAGCATTCAATGAAATTAATGATAGAACTGATGATATTATATCATGGGAAACAGCATATAAAATGTTTGCAGAAACTCAGAAAGAAAGCTTAGACTCATTTTTATCAACATCTGTAGATACGGAAGAAAAATTAGATGATATAGTTAAAGAATTACATTTAAATGATAATGAAGAAGGAAGAATTAGAACATTCTTATTAGTATTATCTTTAATAGCGCAAGCAAGTGTAATTAAAAAATTAGTTCAGAAGATAGTAAATGAATATCACGAAGATTAAATTATAGAGATGATGGTAGGACATCATCTTTTTTATATTTAAAATATTTTCTTGTAAATTTATAAAAGTGCATATTTATGATTTATAAGGAGGGATATTAATATGGAAAGTTTTATTGAAGTTGCTAGTAATGTAGGTTTTCCTATTGCTATTTCATTGTATTTGCTTATAAGAATAGAAGGAAAGCTTGAAGTACTAACTAATAGTATAAACAATTTATCTAATGTTATGAGTAAATTTGAAAAGTGATATAATTATAACTAAGGTTAAATTTGAGAGGAAAATGCTATGAATAAGGAAGTTATAAGAGAGTCTGTAAGAGGTCTTGTAGAATTTATACTTAGGAGTGGAAGTATTGATAGTAGATTTTCTACATCTAAAAGAGCTGTTGAAGGAATAAGAGCTCATCAGAAGCTTCAAAAAAGTAACGAAGAAATATTTGATAAATATGAAAGAGAAGTTTATTTAAGTGACGAATTTGAACTTGAAAAATTTATTTTAAAAATTGATGGAAGAGCTGATGGAATAATATATGAACCGTCAGGTGTAATAATAGAAGAAATAAAATCAACATATAGACCATTATTAGAAGTTGACGATTCAAATGAACTTCATTGGGCTCAAGCTAAAGTATATGGTTATATATATTCTATTCAAAATAAACTAGAAAATATTGAGATACAATTAAGCTACTATCAATTAGAAAGTGATGAAGTAAAAAGTTTTAGAAGAAATTACACAATAAAAGAGCTAGATATATTTTTAAATGAAATAATAAAAAAGTATGAGAAATATATAGCTTTATCTGTTAATCATAGAGAGAGTAGAAATAATTCAATAAAGGAATTAAAGTTTCCTTTTAAATCATATAGGGAAGGGCAACTAAAACTTGCACGAGCTGTCTATGGAACTATGAGGGATGGAAAATTACTCTTTGCTCAAGCCCCAACAGGGATAGGAAAGACGGTATCTACATTATTTCCTTCTATAAAAGCTGTAGGGGAAGGAATAAAAGAAAAGATTTTTTATTTAACTGCAAAAACAGTAAATAGTCAAGTGGCAGAAAATACACTTAATATACTTAGGGAAGAAGGATTAAAATTTAGAAGTATAACATTAACAGCAAAACAGAAGATTTGCTTAAATGATAAGGTTAGTTGTAACCCTGATGAATGTAAATATGCAGTTGATTATTATGAGAAAAGTAAAGATGTTATATATTATTTACTAAAGGTATGCGGAAATATTGATAGGGAATTAATACTTAAGTTAGCTAAAGAAAATGAAATATGTCCTTTTGAACTATCATTAGATATGATCAATTGGTGTGATGGAGTAATTTGCGATTATAATTATATTTTTGATAAAAGAGTTGGACTTAAAAGAGTAGTTGAAGATATGGGAGATGAAATTGCTTTACTTATAGATGAGGGACATAACTTAGTAGATCGTGGAAGAAGTATGTACTCTGCAACACTTAATAAATCTAAATTTTTAGAGATGAGGAGAGAACTAAAGGGTAGGGTTCCAAATCTCTATAGAATAGTAAATAAAATAAATTCATATTTTGTAACTATTAGAAGAGAATGTGAAAGTAGAGAAGAAGATAACTATTATGAAAAAGATGCACCTAAAGAATTATATAAATATCTTAGATCCTTTATAAGTGAAAGTGAAGAATTGTTAGTTAAGCTTAAGAGTGAGCCATATTATGATGAATTACTTGATCTATATTTTGATATAAATAAATTTATTGGGATTAGTGAATATTATGGAGACGAATATGTTACTTATGTTGAGAATGATAATAATGAAGTTAGTATAACGCTATTTTGTATAAATCCAGCAGATAAAATTAAAGCTGTTACAGATAAAATTAAGGGGACGGTAATTTTTTCAGCAACATTGTCACCAATTGATTACTATATTGAATTACTTGGTGGAAATGAAGATTCTTATAGATTAAGATTAAAATCACCCTTTGATAGCAGTAAATTTGAAGCGAATGTACATCCTGCTAATACTAGATTTAAGTTTAGAGAAAGAACTATAAAAGATATAGAAAATAAAATTAGTGAATTTCTACAGGAGAGAAAAGGAAATTCATTAATATTCTTTCCATCATATGATTATTTAGATATGTTTATTAATAACATAAATGAAGAATTTGATGGCTATAAAATGTTAGTTCAAGATAGAGAAATGGATGAAGAGGATAAAGAAAAATTTATATCTGAATTTAGAGAAAATAATAATATTGTTGGATTCGCTGTCCTTGGCGGGATATTTTCTGAAGGAATAGATCTTCCTGGCAACATGTTAATTGGCACAGTTATTGTTGGAGTCGGTTATCCTAAGATTTCTATAGAGAGAGAAATTATTAAAGACTACTTTGAAAATAAAGGATATGATTATTCATATATATATCCTGGAATAAACAAAGTTTTACAGGCTGTTGGAAGAGTAATAAGAACAGAAGAAGATGAAGGTAAAGCATTACTTGTAGATGATAGATACTTAACACAAAAATACAAAAGTTTACTTCCAAGAGAGTGGAATATTACTTAGATACTATTTATAAACTATATAATCAATAATTAGATAAATAAAAAAGTCCTTATGGACTTTTTTATTTATCTTAATTTTATATTTAATAGATTATTCGGATAAAGTTAATGTATAGCTACATTCAAAAGTATTATTGACATCTAACCTTTCTATTCCAGCTTTATCTTTAAATTCTCCAGTAAAGTCAGAATAATCAGCATGTCCATACCAAGGTTCTATACATACAAATGGAGCGCCTTCCGCTTTAGACCATAAACCCATAAATGGGAATCCTTCAAAATCCATAGTAAGAGATTTGTTATGATTTTTTGACTTTAAAGATATTCTATTTGATTTTAGATTATCAAAGACTAAAGCATCGTTTGCAAATAGTTCTTTGCTTAATGGAATTATATTTTCATCCTTTAAATAATCTTTTCTTTCATGATTAAAATATCCATCTTTAGTAAGAAGCATAATATCAGAGGTTTCTTTTTTATTGAATTCGAAATAGTAATCACTCATAGTTTCATTTTCTTCAATTGGACATAAGAATGCTGGGTGTGCTCCAATTGAGAAGTAAATTGTTTTGTTATCTAGATTCTTTACTATATAAGTAACCTTAACGCCATTTTCAATAAGGGTATATTTAATTTGTAGTGAAAATTTATAAGGATATACCTTTAAGGTATCAGTAGAGTACTTTAACTCAAAAATTATTGAATCGTTAGTTTGATCTATCATTTCAAAATTGGAGACTCTTGCAAGTCCATGCTGAGGAAGCTTATATGTAGATCCACAGGCTCTATATTCACCGTTATTGACCTTACCCACTATAGGAAATAAAATTGGTGCATGATATTTCCAATATTCAGGATTACCATTCCATAAAAATTCTGTTTCGTTTTTCTTTGATATTAAGTTGTGAAGTTCTCCACCATAAGTGCTAGCAGTTATTTTAGTTGATTCGTTTTCAAGTGTATATAACAAATAAAACACTCCCTTTCATATTATATTATATACCCAAAATTCCAATTTATAGAAAAATGATGTATAATAATCTTAATTTAAACCATATTATAAATTATACTATAGTAAAAAACGTTAATAAATACATATATTAAATAGATAAAATATAAAATAGTAGAAGTATAATAAATATATTTTTGCTACAAATAGAAATAAATGATATATTATAAAATAAAACATTA
Organism: Clostridium perfringens; assembly: GCA_040144665.1. Taxonomy (GTDB): domain Bacteria; phylum Bacillota; class Clostridia; order Clostridiales; family Clostridiaceae; genus Clostridium; species Clostridium perfringens_A. Next base: position 113,298 of record JBBVGE010000449.1, on the reverse strand, counting down.
AAAATAATAATAATATTGGTGAGATAATGAAAAAAAATTCTAATAACAGATCAATGATAGACACATTTTTATATTTATTTGTTAAGGTTAAGAGAGATGATATTTTTGCTTTAGCGTCACAGTTAGCATATTATTTAGTATTATCATTCTTTCCCTTTTTAATTTTCTTAATTACTTTAATAGGATTTAGTAAATTAAATTCTAACGAAGTATTAGATGGATTGCAAAGAATATTACCAACGGCAGTATTTGAATTAACTAGTACGACAATAGAAGAAGTTGTAAATTCTCAGAATACAGGGTTGTTAGGGGTATCAGTAATATTAACAATTTGGTCTGCTTCTTCTGCTTTTAGAGCCGTAACCAAAGGAGTTAATAAGGCTTATAACATAGAAGAGAATAGATCGTTTATTAAAAGAGCAGTAATTGGAATGATAAGTGTTATAGCATTAGCGTTAACAATTATTAGCACACTTGTTATGCTTGTATTTGGTGATTTAATAGGAAAGTTTTTAAATACAGTACTACCCTTTGAGCATCTGATAAATTTTATTTGGAATATATTAAGATATGTAATTATAATAGCTATGATGGTTATAGTATTTGCTGCAATTTATAAAGTGACACCAGCTAGAAAAATTAAATTTAGGAATACAATACCAGGAGCTATAGCATCTACTCTTGGATGGCTGATAGTTTCATTAGGTTTTTCATTTTATGTGAATAATTTTAGTCATTATTCTAGGCTTTACGGGAGTATCTGGACAGTATTTGTATTAATGATATGGCTCTTTATAACATCTATAGTATTTATGTTTGGAGTAGAATTAAATTCTGTTTTAGATAATGAGAAAAGAAAGGGAATATATTAACGATATATTCCCTTTCTTTTCTAAAAAGCTTATTTTAAAGTTTAAGAATTTATTTTGAATATCCGTTAGGATGATTTTTATGCCATTTCCAAGCAGTTTCTATTATTGTTTCAACGCTATTGAATTGAGGCATCCAATGAAGATCTTCTACAGCCTTATCACTTGAAGCTATAAGAACAGCTGGATCTCCAGCTCTACGAGGAGCAACCTCAGCTGGTATAGGATGTCCAGTAACTTTTCTTGCTATTTCAATCATTTCTTTAACTGAGAAGCCAGTCCCATTTCCTAAGTTATAGATTCTACTTTCTCCACCACCCATCAATCTTTCAAGGGCAAGAGAGTGAGCAGAAGCTAAGTCTGATACATGTATATAATCTCTTATACAGCTTCCATCCTCAGTATTATAATCATCACCGAATATCATTATTTTGTCACGCTTACCTAAAGCAACGTCTAATATAAGTGGAATTAAATGAGTTTCAGGAGAATGATCTTCACCTATTTTTCCATTTATATGAGCACCAGCTGCATTAAAGTATCTAAGAGTAGTGTACTTTATTCCATAAGCATGATCACACCAATTTAATATTTTTTCAACAATAAGTTTTGACTCACCATAAGCGTTTGTCGGTATAGTTTTACTTTCTTCTAATATTGGAATTTCATCTGGTTCTCCATAAGTAGCAGCAGTTGATGAGAAAACTATATATTTTACATTGTGATCTCTCATAGCTTCAAGAAGATTTATAGTTCCATAAACATTATTATTAAAATACTTTAGTGGTTCAGTCATACTTTCTCCAACTAAAGAATAAGCGGCAAAGTCAATTACAGCTTCTATATTATTTTCACTAAATACTTTATCTAATATCTTTCTATCTCTTAAGTCACCTACGTATAATTTGCCACCAAGAAGCGCGTCTTCATGTCCCTTCTCAAGATTGTCTAATATAACAACTTCATTTCCATTTTCTAATAATTCAGCAACCATGTGGCTTCCGATATATCCAGCGCCTCCACAAACTAATATTGACATGTAATCCCTCCTATTATATTATAGATTAATTTACCATCATAATAATTATACCATCAAAATTAGTCAAATATAATACTGTATATTGAATAATATTTACAATTAAGGAAATACTTTTAGGTATAATTGCTCAGGAGGTATAAGAATGAATAAAATAGTATTATTAGGAAAATTAATAAAGGACCCTGAACTTAGATATCTAGAAAGTAGTGAGAAAGTAAATTCAAAATTTATCATTGCAGTAGAAAGAAGTTTTAAGTCTTTAGATGGCACAAGAAAGTCAGATCTAATTCCTATAACTGTGTGGGGGAAAAAAGCAGAGGTTATATGTAAGTATCTTAGAAAAGGTGATTATATAAGCTTAAGTGGAAGACTTAGAACAGGTAGCTATGAGGATAAAGAAGGAAATAAAAAATATATAGCAGAAGTTTCTTTAGAAGATTTTAAGTTTGTCGGTAGAAGAAGAAGCGAATCAAGTTCTGTACATGAAGAGGATAACAAAGCTATAGATTAGTATATACTAATCTATAAATTCTAAAAAATATGTTAGAATATATTGTAATTTTAGAGAATTATATGTTATAATAAAAACATCGGTAATGGTAACGTATTCACGTTTCAATTATGGTTGTTTAGGGGATATGAGAGAGAAAAAAGGAGCTTAATGGCTCTTTTTTTTATATACTTTTATCCATATTTTAGTAAAAAGTTAGTGTGGTAAAAGTTTACATTAAACAGGTATTAATTTCCATGAAAATTAATTATGAATTAAATTAAACAATAGTCGACAAGAAAAGTATTTTTAAGTTAATTATTGACTACTTTGACTGTTGAAATATAGATATACACCTAGAAAAGTACGAAACATGTCAATAAAAAAATATTTACAAGAACATCCTTTGACATATTTCACAACATACCTATGATATATTTTACTAGAAGAGATATTTATGGCATATAGAGGGGGATTATCATGGTTAAAGAAAAATTTGTATTTTCAAGAATTACAAATGGTATTGAAAGGAAATATAAGTACAAGCTTATAAAAAGTTTAATGGGAGAAGAAGAGGTATTTGGTATAGAAATAGAAAGAATTGATATTAAGGGAGATCTAATTATAGATTCTTTTAAAGATTCAATAGATTTAATTTCACCAATAGAAGAAAAGGTTAGCAAATTATTAAAGATGCTTTATGAAAATCAAGTATCACCAATTCATTTAGTTGATATAATAGGGCCTTATGCTGACGAATACGTTGGGGATTTTGATAAGATATGTTTAGAAGTACAAGCGTAGTGAGGATATAAGAAAAACAAACATCATCAATTTATAGTAAAATGTAGTATATATAATATAGTACAGGGAAGGATGAATTAAGATGATAGTTGGTATAGGAACTGATATTATTGAAATAGACAGGGTTGAAAAGGCAGTAGATAGAAATCCTAAATTTTTAGAGAAAATGTTTACAGATAGAGAAATAGAATTCTTAAAAAGTAGAAACTTAAAAGGAGAGACTATAGCTGGCTCATTTGCTGTGAAAGAAGCAGTAAGTAAAGCTTTAGGTACTGGCATAAGAGGATTTGCTTTTAATGATATTGAAGTATTAAGAGATTCATTAGGTAAACCAGAAGTTATTTTAAGTGATAAGGTGACTAATCATTTAAATCTTAAAGAAATAAATATACATGCTAGTATATCTCATAATTTAGATACTGCCATTGCTTTTGTTGTAATTGAGGAGGCATAACTGGATGGAGATTTTAAGTAGAGATAATTGTAGAAGGATAGATAATGAGACAATTAATAAAGTTGGAATTCCATCAATAGTTTTAATGGAAAATGCAGCAAGTGGAATAACTAATATTATTAAAGATATTGGAAATAAAATAGTTATTTTCTGTGGAGTAGGAAATAATGGAGGAGATGGTTTAGCAGTAGCAAGAAAACTACATTTATTAAATAAAGATGTAGAGATAGTTCTAGTTGGAGATATAAAGAAAATAAGTAATGATTGTAATTTGAATTTAGAAATAGTTGAAAATTTAAATATTCCTATTATAAATATAGATAGGGAAGAAAATATAAAAAACACTTTAATATAAAAAGTGATTCAAGCTGACTATATAGTAGATTCTATATTCGGGATTGGATTAAATAGAAATATTTCTGGTATTCATAAAGACATAATAGAAATAATAAACAAATACTCTAAATTTACAGTAGCAATAGATATACCATCTGGAATGGATTCTGATACTGGAGAAGAACTTGGAAAAGCTATAAAGGCAGATATTACATGTACAGTTGAAGTTATGAAAAAAGGTTTTATGTCTACTAAGGCTATAGAGTTAACTGGAGATATAAAAATAGTTAATATAGATATACCAGAGCATATAAAAAAGCAAAATAGTGAAAGAACTTACATACTATCAAAAGATAAATATAAAAGAATGATTCCTATAAGAAAGAAAACAGGGCATAAAGGGAATTATGGGAAGATATTGATAGTTGCAGGTAGTAAAAAATATTGTGGAGCGGCATTTATAACAACGGAAGCTTGCGTTAGAACTGGAAGTGGGCTAGTGACTTTATTGACACATAAGGATGTATCAAGTGCATTAAAATGTAGATTTACTGAAGCTATGATACAAGAATATTCAAGCTATGAGGATGTAGATACTATAGATGGATTTGATGTTATAGCTTGTGGACCAGGGTTTAGTAAAGCTGAAGATAGTAAAGTTATTCTAAAAAGGATTATAGAAGAGACTGATTGTAAATTAGTTTTAGATGCAGATGCTCTTAATATAATAAGTGAAAATAAGAATCTAATTAAGGGGTTAAAAGGAAGAACAGTCATAACACCTCATCCAGGAGAAATGGCTAGACTAACAGATAAGATTATAAGTGAAGTTGAAAAGGATAGAATTGATATTACAAAGAAATTTGCAAAAGCAAATAATATTATAGTTTTATTAAAAGGTTATAACACGGTTATTACAGATGGTACTGATGTATTTATAAATATTACTGGGAATAGCAAGATGGCTTCAGGAGGAATGGGCGATTGTTTAACTGGAATTATAGCTTCTCTTATAGGACAAAACCTTAATATAATAGAAGGAACTCTTTTAGGTTCATATATTCATGGATATATAGGAGATGAATTATCAAGAACTAGGTATAGTGTAAATGCAAGAGATATAATAGAAGAATTACCTAAAACAATAGAAAAATTATGTGAAAATTAGAATAAATCCCTTCAAAGTTTAATATTAGTATTAGTGAGTAATTAAACAATGGAGGGGCCATGAAGCTTTTAGAAAAAGTAAAGAATATAAAAAATATAAAAAATAAGAACATAAAAAATAAGAATATAAAGCCAGAAAAAAGTAACATAAAGAAAAAGATATTAATTTTATTATTAATGATAATACCATTTATATCTATAATATTAGTAATATCATTTAGACATATTGCAGTTCCAACAAATGAAGAAATCTTAGAATATGTAAAAAATATGAAGAGATATGATACAATTGCTGAATATACAATAACTAATACTAGAGGAACGTATACTGAGAAGACTAAAGTTTTATTCTGTGATGATCATGGGGTTAGAATAGATTTTGGAGAAGAACTTACTAAATTTTATAATGAAGATAATTTGACTATGTTATATAACAAAAAGAAAGAGAAATATGAAATAAAAAGAGATTTAGATAACTTATATCCATTAGGAGTAATGAGTGAAATTTTTAAAAATCCTGTTGTAGAAATTTCAGAAGGACAGGAAGAGTGGGGAGATTTAAAATATTTAAAAGTTGACTTTGATCTAATAATAAACAATAATCATCTAGATAAAGCTACTTTATATATAGATAAGTCTAAAAAAGAACCATTGTTAATAAAAATTTTCGATAATGAAGGCTCAGAAAGAGTTAAAATAGAATATAGAGAGTTTAATAAGAATAAGATATGTAATGAAGAAGACTTTGCAATTAATTATTAAAGTAAAGATAATCTAAATATAAACAATATTAAATATGTATTTGCAAAAGTTAATTTAGATATCATTAAAAATAACATAAGAGAAGTAAAAAAATTACAAATGATAACAAATAATTGCTATAATAAAATTAGGGTATATACAATAAACTTTAGTGATGAAATTTTAAAGTACGATATTGAAAATACTGTATATTTTCTAGAATATACAAAAAAACTCTCAGAAGTTGCAATGTTAAGTAATAAAATTGCAGAAGTACATATAGCGCTAAATACTGATATGAGATATATAGATTTTTATAAACAGGAAAAGGCGTAGAAGAGTAAAGTGGGGATTAAATATGTATCAAATAGTATTTTTATAATTAAGTTAAAAGAATATTATTTGGATACTAAAAGTCTTTGGATAATAGTTTACGAACATTATCCATCTAATAAAATAAAAAAATAAGGCCAGTGCTAACATTAAAGAGCAATGTAGTTCATCTTAAAGAAGTCGGAGAAGGAACGTACATAAGTTATGAAAAGAGTTATATAACTGATGGTACAAAATTTAATACAAAACATTGCCTATAGGAATATGCAGATGGCTATACTAGAACTTTAAGCAGAGAAACAAAAGTGATTATAAATAGTACATTAATACTGTTGTAGGTAAAATTTGTATGGATTAATATATAGTTTATGTAGCTTATATTTCAGACATTAAAATTAAAAGTAAAGTTATGTTGTTAGAAGAAAATAAAAATTTATGCTAATGATATAACTAATAAATTAAATACTATTGGTTATAAATTTATATATACGCTTAACAGAAAAGTATTTGGTATATATGAAAGTGGACAAGTGATAAGCACTAAAAATTATTTATAAATTAAGACAAATTAGAACAAATTAAAACAAATGTGACAAATCCTTTGACACAATGACATATTTTTATATATAATTTAAATATACATAAAAACTCTTTGGTAAATAGGGAGGAATTATCATGTCATGTCAAAAGGAATTAGAAAAAATGTATCTAGAAAAAAATAATTGTAAATATAATAGTGATAATCTAATAGTATATATAGATAAAGAAATTAGTAAGGAAACAGAAAAGCTTATGAAAAAGGGATACCAAGAAATGGCTTTTCTAAATTTACAGTTAGCTTTGATGACAGAACATGAACTAGTTGATGTTAATGATTATGAGACATGGCTTTGCGGAGAGTGATAATTCTTATGACGACTATGGTAGTAAAAAGAGGCGATATATTTTATGCCGATTTAAGCCCGGTTATAGGATCGGAGCAAGGTGGCATAAGACCTGTGATAATTGTTCAAAATGATATAGGTAATAGATATAGTCCAACTGTTATTATTGCGGCTATAACATCTCAAATTAATAAAGCGAAATTACCTACTCATGTTGAGATATCTTCGGAGGAATATGGATTAAACAGAGATTCTGTTGTATTATTAGAGCAGGTTAGAACTTTAGATAAAAGAAGATTAAAAGAAAAAATAGGACATATGACTGAAGAAGATATGAAGAAAGTTAATAAGGCTTTACTGATAAGTCTAAATTTACTTTAAAAAAAGTTTTTAAATAAGCTACGCAAATGTTTACATCTGCGTAGCTTTTATTATTTTATAATATTTATTAAATTGAAGAAAAAACTAGATAAATATCGAAAAATGATACACTATTAGAAATAGTATACTCTATATGGTTAAATATGCAATACTATTAGGAAATAGCGTATATTATAGTGTATACAAAGAACAATTTGTGTGGTAAAATAAAATCTGTAAATAACGGAAAACTAAATCTATAAAATGTTAAATTAAACTGGGAGGATATGAAATGAAAAAGAATAAACAAGAGCTAATGGATATAGCTAAAATTATAAGAAAAGATATAGTATCAATGCTAACAGAATCAGCTTCAGGACATCCAGGCGGATCACTATCTGCAACTGATATCGTAACTACATTGTTCTTTAACGAAATGAACATAGACCCAAAAAATCCTAAAATGGAAGATAGAGATAGATTTGTTTTATCAAAGGGTCATGCAGCACCAGTATTATATAGTGCTCTAGCAAGAAGAGGTTTCTTTGATCCTAAAGAATTAAGCACATTAAGAAAATTTGGATCAAATCTTCAAGGACACCCTAACATGAATGATCTACCAGGAATAGATATGTCAACAGGTTCATTAGGTCAAGGGATATCAGCAGCTGTAGGTATGGCTTTAGCTGGAAAGGCTGATGACAAAAATTATAGAGTTTATTCATTACTTGGAGATGGTGAATTAGAAGAAGGTCAAGTATGGGAAGCTGCTATGGCAGGAGCTCATTATAAATTAGATAATTTAACAATATTTATAGATTTCAATGGTCTACAAATTGATGGAGATATTACAAAAGTAATGAATCCTTCTCCAATAGATAAAAAATTCGAAGCTTTCGGATGGAATGTATTAGTTATAGACGGACATAATTACGATGAAATTTTAGAAGCAATTGAAAAAGCTAAAAATCATAAAGGACAGCCAACTGCTATAGTTTGTAAAACTGTAAAGGGAAAAGGCGTTTCATTTATGGAAAATCAAGCAAGCTGGCATGGAACTGCTCCAAGTAAAGAACAATGTGAAGAAGCTTTAAAAGAAATTGGAGGGGAAAAATAATATGAGTAATAAGATCGCAACAAGAGAAGCATATGGAAAAGCATTAAAAGATTTAGCATCAATGAACAAAAACGTAGTTGTATTAGATGCTGACCTTTCAAAATCAACAAAAACTGCAGACTTTAAGGCTGTTGCACCAGAAAGATTCTTTAATATGGGAATAGCTGAAGCTAACATGATGGGAGTAGCTGCTGGTATGTCAACTTGCGGAAAGATTCCTTATGTAAGTACTTTTGCAATGTTTGCAGCTGGAAGAGCTTTCGAACAAATAAGAAATTCAATCTGTTACCCAAGATTAAATGTAAAAGTCTGTGCAACTCATGCTGGATTAACTGTTGGAGAAGATGGTGCATCTCACCAAGCAATTGAAGATTTATCATTAATGAGAAGTATACCAAATATGACAGTTATAAACCCAGCTGATGCAGTTGAAACTGATGCAGTAATAAAGGCTATTGCAGAAATAGATGGACCTTGTTATGTAAGACTTGGTAGAGCTGCTGTAAATGTAATAAATGATAAAGACACTTACAAATTTGAGCTTGGAAAAGGTGTTACTTTAAAAGAAGGTAATGATTTAACAATAGTTGCTACTGGTATAATGGTTGATGCAGCTTTAGAAGCAGCAGAAATGTTAGCTAAAGATGGAATATCAGCTAGGGTAATTAACATACATACAATTAAGCCAATAGATAGAGAGTTATTAGTTAAAGCTGCTAAAGAAACAGGTGCTTTAGTAACTGCTGAAGAACACAGTGTTATAGGTGGTTTAGGATCAGCTGTGTCTGAAGTTTTAACTGAAGAATATCCAGTTCCAGTATTAAAGGTTGGTGTTCAAGATAAATTTGGTGAAAGCGGAAAACCAAATGAATTATTAGAAGCTTATGGATTAACAGCAAAAGATATAGCTGAAAAAGCGAAAAAAGCAATAAAATGTAAAAAATAATAGCAAAATTTGTTATAAATATAAAATAAATATGATATAACAGTATAGTAGGGGTACTATACTGTTATTTTTTATAAGAAAATAATTTTATTATAAAAATAGGAGGTAAAAATGAAAGGGAAAATTAAAGAGTATGGGATAATAACGATAGGTATAATATTGGTAGCAATAGCTATTCAGTTTTTTTATGTACCAAATAATATAACAGGAGGTGGAGTTACTGGTATTGCATTAGTAGTAAATAATTATATACCAGGTGCCAATCTTGGAACATTAATGGCAGTTATGAATATATTTTTATTTATAATTGCGTTTATATTTATAGGTAAAGGCTTTGGCGGAAAGACAATTTATGCAGCGATGGGGCTATCCTTTATAAATTGGTTCACAGAAAGATTTATTAAACCAGTTGGGATTCCGGACAACCCTATGCTTGCAACTATAGCTGGGACAGTCTTACTTGGAATAGGGCTTGGAATAGTATTTACTCAAAATGCATCAACAGGTGGAACTGATATAATAGCGAAGATTTTAAATAAGTTTTTCCATATAGATATGGGAAAAGGTATGCAAATGGTTGATATTATAGTTGTTTTATTAAGTGCTGCAACCTTTGGGATTGAAAAGGGTATATATGCATCTATTTGTGTTTTATTAAATGGAATTGTTATAGATAAGGTAATATCAGGTTTTAATACATGCCATCAGGTAGTAATATTTACAGAAAAGATAGATATATTAAAAGAGTACATAATTAGAGACATTGATAGAGGATGCACTACTTTTAAAGGGAAAGGAGGATATACAGATAAAGAGAAAGATGTACTATATTGTGTTGTTGGAAGATCACAGCTTATGAGAATAAGAAAATTTATAAGAGACAACGAGCCAGATGCCTTTGTAATTGTAAATGAAGCACATGATGTTTTAGGAAAAGGATTTGGAGATATAGAATAGTATATCTAAAATTAGGAAAGATAATATCATAAATAAAACTATATAATTGGGGTGTTAATATGAAAAAAGGTACAATAAAAGAGTACGCATTAATAACTTTTGGAATTATTCTTGTAGCTATTTCTGTAGAGTATTTCTTTGCACCAAATGAATTAGCAGCAGGTGGAGTTACCGGTCTTGCAATTGTTATAAATGATTTCTTCCCTGCACTTGGGGTTGGAATAATTACATTAATAATAAATATAATATTATTTGCAGTTGCATTTTTATTTATTGGTGGAAACTTTGGAGGAAGAACTATTTATGCAAGCTTAATTTTATCATTAGTAATGTGGATTATAGAAAGATTTTTAAATCCATTTGCAATTACAAAAGACTTAATAATAGCGACGGTTTTTGGAACTTTGATTTCTGCATTTGGTATGGCCTTGGTGTTTAATAAAAATGCATCAACAGGTGGAACAGACATATTGGCAAAATTACTTAATAAATTTGGTCACATGGATATTGGTAAAGCACTTTTACTAGTTGACTTTGTAATTACACTTTCAGGGGCTTATGTATTTGGATTAGACTTAGGTTTTTATTCAATGTTAAGTGTAATTATATTAGGTATTTTAGTTGATAAATTTATTGAAGGATTTAATGCTTGTAAACAAATAATAATAATAAGTGAACATACTGAGAAAATAAGCAAATTTATTTTGGATGAACTTGAACGAGGATGTACTTGTCTAAAAGGTGTTGGTGGATTCTCTAAAAAAGAAAACTTTGTAATATATACAGTATTAAATAGAAATGAATTCATAAAGTTAAAAAATCATATTAAAGAAGTAGATAGTAAGGCATTTATTACTGTTGGAGAAGTTCATGAGGTTTTAGGAGAAGGATTTACAGAACTTTACCACCCATAATATTACAAAATGCTCCAAAGGATTTTGTCGTATTTGGGAATAATATTAAAAACTTAATAAAATCTTATATTATATGTCGTAAGACATGTGATATAATGATTTTGTACAATGGACAAGGGGTTTATGGAGTGAGTCCAAATCTATAAGGAGTGTTTAGAGATGATAGAATTTAAAAACGTATCTAAAATTTACGATAATAATGTAAAAGCTCTATCAGATGTTAACGTAGAAATAGAATCAGGGGAATTCGTATTTTTAGTTGGTCCATCTGGAGCTGGTAAATCAACATTCATAAAAATGATATTAAAAGAGGTTGAGCCTACTTCAGGACAATTAATAGTGGCTGGAAAAGACCTATCAGAGATAAAGAGAAAACAAATACCTTATTATAGAAGAAAGATTGGAATGGTATTCCAAGATTTTAGATTAATACCAAACTTAAATGTTTATGAAAATGTAGCCTTTGCTATGAAGGTAGTTGAAGCTACTCCAAAGGAAATCAGAAGAAGAGTTCCAATGGTATTATCACTAGTTGGTTTATCACATAAGTATAAGATGTTCCCGCATGAATTATCAGGAGGAGAGCAACAAAGAGTATCATTAGCTAGAGCAATAGTTAATAATCCAACAGTTTTAATTGCAGACGAACCTACAGGAAACTTAGACCCTGATACAGCAAAAGAAATCATGGAACTATTAGATGATATAAATAAAGCTGGTACAACAGTTCTTATGGCAACACATGCCCAAGAAATAGTTAATGACATGAAGAAGAGAGTTATAGCTATTGAAAAGGGAGAAATTGCAAGAGATGAGAAGAAAGGTAGGTACAACGATGAAAATTAATACGGTAAATCATTTTATTTCTGATGCTTTTAAAAGCTTAAGAAGAAATAAGACAATTTGTTTTGCTTCAATTATTACGGTACTTATTACATTCTTCGTATTAGGTATATTTGTACTTATGACTAAGAACGTAGGATTAGCACTTGATGATGTTCAATCAAAAGTGGAACTTAAGGTGTTCTTAAAAGATGATATTAAGTTAATTGAACAAAGAGAAGTAGAAATTAAGTTAAACGAGCTTCCAGGAGTTAAGGAAATACATTACGAATCAAAAGATGAAGCTTTTAAAAACTTCCAAGAAAACACAAAGGATAATAAGGGATTATTAGAAGGATATAGCCTAGAGAAAAATCCATTCCCAGCATCATTTGTAGTTAAGTTAAATGATTCAAGTTATGCTAAATCAGTAACTGATGCAGTTCAAAGCTTACCAGGAGTTGAAAGTATAGGTAATCAACAAGACCTTATAAACACAATAACTAAGGTTGTAAATGGTGTTAAAGTAATAGGTGGAGTATTGTTTATTATACTAGTTGGGGTCGCTGTGTTCTTAATAATGAATACAACAAAACTAACAGTTTACTCAAGAAGAAGAGAAGTTGGTATAATGAAATTTGTTGGTGCAACAGACTGGTTTATCAGATGGCCATTTATAATTGAAGGTATGATAATAGGACTTATAGGTTCTTTACTGTCAACTGGATTAGTATTTGCATTATATAAAGGAGCTGTTAGCTGGATAGCTGGTAAGATGCTATACGTTTCATTAATACCAGTAAGTTATGTAGGTACAACATTATTATGGCAATTTGCATTAGGCGGATTAATAATTGGTGGAGTTTCAAGTTACGCTTCATTAAGAAAATTCTTAATAGTATAAAATTTATTGAATTGAATAAAATATAACTATAATAAACTCAGTAGGAATAAATTCCTACTGAGTTATTTTAATATGGAAAAATTGGGTATTATGGTTTATACTATTAAAATATATAGCATTGAGAATTTAGAAAGGATGTTTTTAATGAAGCAAGATAGTAATAAAAGCAACAAAAGGCTAGTCTACATAATAGTAGGAGTGCTTTTTGTTGTTTGTTTGTGTTTTGGAAGTTTTTATGTAGGAAATGTTTTTGCAACGAGAGGAGTAGTGCTTGCATCAACAAATTCTAAGGTAAATAGTACATTTAAAGAATTTGGAGACATAGATAAATATAAAGAATTATTTAAAGTTAGGGATGCATTAGTTAAAAATTACGATGGTGAAATTAATGATGAACTAGCAGTACAAGGTGCCATTAAAGGTATGGTAAATTCTTTAGGTGATCCATATACAATCTATATGAATAAAGATGAGTTTAAAAAGTTTAATGAACAAAATTCAGGTGAATACATGGGAATAGGCGTTTATGTTGGTGTTAAAGATGGTAAAGTAACTGTAATATCACCTATAGAAGGGTCACCAGCTGCAAAGTCTGGAATTAAAAGTGATGATGTAATAGTTGCAGTAAATGGTGAAAAAGTTGGATCTAATGTAGATAAAGCAACTTCTTTAATCACTGGCAAGAAGAAAGAAGAAATAACATTGACTATTCAAAGAGGAAATGCAGCTCCTTTTGATGTTAAAGTTATGAGAGATACTATAAAGACAGATTCAGTGAAGGGTGAAATGATTCAAAAAGATGTTGGCTATATACAAATTACGTCATTCAATGCTAATGTTACAGAAGATTTTAAAAAAGAAATAGAAGCTCTAAAAGCAAAGGGAATGAAAGGAATGATATTGGATTTAAGAGGGAATCCAGGTGGATATCTGTCAGAAGCAGTTGGAGTTGCATCACAATTCATTCCTAAGGGTAAACTAATAACATATACAGTAGATAAATATGATAACAAAGCTGAAGAAGTTTCTAAAGGAGGAATAGCTGAAGGTATGCCATTAGTTGTTCTTGTTGATGGAGGAAGTGCAAGTGCTTCAGAGGTTGTTACAGGTGCTTTAAGAGATTATAAGGTTGCAACAATAGTAGGTACTAATACTTTTGGTAAAGGAATAGTTCAGGCACCAGTTCAATTTGATGATGGAAGTGCTTTAAAGGTTACTATATCAAAGTATTACACTCCAAATGGAGAGAATATCCATCATAAAGGAATAAGGCCAGACGATGTTGTTGAAATTCCTAAAGAACTTTTAAATAAGCCGTACAGTAAAGATAAAGATAATCAACTTAAGAAAGCTTTGGAGGTCATAGATAACAAAATAAATAAGTAGTTGATTTAGGAGGAGCAATGGATTTAGTTTTATACACATTAAGATCATTAGCACATATAATCATAGACCCTTCTCTATTATTGCTTTTAGTTATACTTGGCGTAATGTTTTACTTAAAAAATAGAAAAATTGCTTTCATGCAAAAAATGGTTATAGGGGAGAGTATTAACTCTCCCTTAGAACTTACATTATCACAAATAACATTAGGATTAATTGGAGGAATTTTTGCAAGTTTAATGCTTAGTATATTGGGAGTAGTATTTAAAGAGAATTCAGGAATTGAATTACTGTTTATTATATCAATACTACTAATTTTCTTTAAAACAAAATTGACAAGTTTTGCATATTCAGGAGGATTTGTTGGAGTTTTAAGCATAATAGTTACATATTTAAATATAGGCGGAGATAGTAGTAATTTCTTAAAATTTAATATATCATCATTTATAATTGTTATTGGGATTATACATATAATCCAAGGATGTATTATCATGTTTGATGGAAGTAGAGGTGCAATACCTGCATTTTCAAAAAAGAATAACAAATTAATTGGAGGATATGTTTTAAATAGGTCTTGGGCAATACCAATTACCTTGTTTATAGCATTATCTAGTAATATGAATTCTGATATAATTCATAATAATATAAACATATCTGGATGGTGGCCAATACTTTCAAATGGTAATACATTAACTTTAATAAGTGCTTCTATACTAACTATGATACCTTTGTTTGGTGTAGTGAACTATAATGCAGCAACATTTACTAATACAAAGAAAAAAAAGAGTGTAAGTTCAGGAATATATATTAGTACTTATGGTATTATTATATGTTTAATATCTACCATAGCAGAATTTGGACTAGCAGGTAAAATAATATCAATAATATTAGTGCCATTACTTTATGAGGCTTTTATTAGATTTGAAAGAAAAATAGAAGATAAAAAAGAACCTATCTTTTATAGCGATGAACACAGTATTTGTGTACTAGAGGTTATACCATTCTCAAAAGCTTATTTAGCCGGAATAAAGGTTGGAGATAGGATATTATCTCTTGAAGGTAAGACTATAGAGAATGAGAAACAAATATACGAAGCTTTAGCAAATAATCACTTTGATGTAGAACTTGAAGTAGATAGCAGAGAAGGTAAGAGAAAGAAAGTACAGATTGGAAAAGGAAAAGGAGCAGGAATGCTTCTTGTACCTAGATTTGTAGATGATGATAGAAAGATAGAGATCAATAAGAAAAGAATAAATGAAATACTAGAAAAAATAAAAAATGAACAAAAAAATTTATAATTAAAATAAAGAGGTTTCTTATATATAATTTTTATTAATTTAGCTAATAGAAATGAAAATAGATATAGGAAACCTCTTTGTATTACAATAGATTTTAGTAAAATAAATACTATTTGCAAAAGAATAAATTTTGGGATAATGTATAAATAAGATTGAATTTAGTAAAGAATTAATTAGGTATGATATATTAAAAAATTATATTATACATGAAATTGAGGTGAAATCATGGGAGAATTTAAGATAAAATCTAAATTTAAGCCTACGGGAGATCAACCAAAGGCTATAGATAAATTAGTAGAATCAATAAATGCAGGTAATGAGTTTCAGACTCTTTTAGGGGTAACGGGGTCAGGAAAAACATTTACTATGGCAAATATAATAGAAAGAACTCAAAAACCAACTATTATCTTAGCACATAATAAAACTCTAGCAGCACAACTTTGTTCAGAATTTAAAGAGTTTTTTCCAGATAGTATAGTAGAATATTTTGTTTCATATTATGATTACTATCAACCAGAAGCATATGTGCCACAAACAGATACATTTATAGAAAAGGATGCTTCAATAAATGATGAAATAGATAAGCTTCGTCATTCAGCTACATCAGCACTTTTTGAAAGAAAAGATGTTATTATAGTTGCATCAGTATCATGTATATACGGTCTTGGTAATCCAGATGAATATAAGAAACTTACAATAAGCCTTAGAACTGGAATGAAAAAAGATAGAGATGAGATAATAAAGAAGCTTATAGAAATTCAGTATGAAAGAAATGATATTGATTTCTCAAGAGGTACATTTAGAGTTAGAGGGGACTCCTTAGATATTATTCCAGCATCATCATCAAATAAGGGTATAAGGGTTGAATTCTTTGGTGATGAGATTGATAGGATAAGAGAGTTTGATGTTTTAACAGGAAAAATATTAGGAGAAAGAAATCATGCTCAAATATATCCTGCATCTCACTTTGCCGCTTCAAAAGAAGTATTAGAAAGATCTATTTCAGTAATTGAAGAAGAGCTTGAAGAGAGATTAAGAGTTTTAAATGCTGAGGATAAATTATTAGAAGCTCAAAGATTAAGACAAAGAACTAACTTTGACATAGAAATGATAAGAGAAATGGGATATTGTAGCGGTATAGAAAATTATTCTAGAATACTAGATGGAAGAGCACCAGGAACTCCACCTAAAACATTACTTGACTACTTCCCGAAAGACGATTATTTAATGTTTATAGATGAAAGTCATGTAACACTTCCACAGGTTAGAGCAATGTATGCTGGTGATAGATCAAGAAAAGATTCATTAGTTGAATATGGATTTAGACTTCCATGTGCATATGATAATAGACCTTTAAAATTCCAAGAGTTTGAAAAGAAAATAAATCAAGTTGTATTTGTAAGTGCAACACCAGCTAAATATGAAGAAGAACATGCAAAAGTGGTTGCAGAACAAATAATAAGACCTACAGGATTATTAGATCCACAAATAATTATAAAACCAGTTAATGGTCAGATTGATGATTTATATGGAGAAATAGGAGAAACAACAAAACGAGGTTTTAGAACTCTTATAACAACTTTAACTAAGAAGATGGCAGAAGATTTAACAAAATATCTAACAGAGCTTGGAGTAAAAACTACTTATATGCACTCTGATATAGATACCCTTGAAAGAATGAGAATTATAAGAGATTTAAGACTTGGTAAATTCGACGTTTTAGTTGGAATTAATCTTTTAAGAGAAGGTCTTGATATTCCAGAAGTTGCTTTAGTTGCAATATTAGATGCAGATAAGGAAGGTTTTTTAAGATCAGAAACTTCACTTATACAAACAATAGGAAGAGCTGCGAGAAACTCAGAAAGTAAGGTTATAATGTATGCAGATAATATAACTGGTTCAATGGATAGAGCCATAAAAGAAACAGAAAGAAGAAGAGCTATTCAAGAAGCATACAATGAAGAGCATAATATTACTCCTCAAACAATTATAAAAGATGTAAGGGAAGTAATTGAAGCTACAAAGGTAGCAGAAGAAGAAACTAAGTATGAAATAGAAAATCAACCTAAGAAGCTTACTAAGAAGGAAAGAGAAAAATTAATTAAAGAGTATACAGATGAGATGATGGATGCTTCAAAGAATCTTCAGTTTGAAAGAGCGGCTGAACTCAGAGATATGATTAAGAATTTAAAAGATAAAAAATAAATAAATGTTATTAAAAAGATTAGAGAGAAAATACTCTAATCTTTTTTATTAAGTAATTTTGAATATTTTACAAAATATAAACAAAATAAATTAATAATTATAATAAATAAGGAAAAAGACATATTAATATGAAATTGATTACAAGATTACATAGGAAAAAATATAAAATTTATCAAGTTAATGGTTAATAATTGCAAAAACTGTATAATTGATGACTTTAAAAAAATACTAAGAGCGTTAATATAGAAGCTGTAATAACTAATTAGTATGTATTTAAGGTAATTAATATATCTATAGAATTAATATTTAAATAAAGAGGAAAATTTTAAGTATTAAAAGGAGTGGTCAATATGATTACAAAAAAAGATGAAAAGAAATTAGAAAGTTTAGGGGCATTTGAAATTAGCAGCAATATGTTAAAGCTTGCTAAAAATAATGAAAAGCATAATGTATTCTTAAATGCAGGAAGAGGAAATCCTAATTGGATTAATACTGAGGCAAGATTAGCTTTTTCAAGAATTATTGAATTTGGAGTATTAGAGTCTCAAAGAACAATGCATGATGGAAATCTAGCTGGATATACAACTTTAGATGGCATTAAAGAAAGATTTGAATCATTCTTAGATGATAGTAAAGATATAGATAAATTCTTAAAAAATATAATTGAATATTATAAAAATGAATTAGGTATAGATGGAGATCAACTAGTAAAAGAGTTAGTTGATGGAGCGATTGCTAATAACTATCCAGTTCCAAGTCGCTGTTTAACTAATGTAGAAAAGATTTTAAATATGTATCTACAAAAAGAATTATATAATGGTGTAGATCTTAAAGGTAAGACAGCAGTATTTCCAAC
Source organism: Clostridium perfringens (assembly GCA_040144665.1). GTDB lineage: Bacteria > Bacillota > Clostridia > Clostridiales > Clostridiaceae > Clostridium > Clostridium perfringens_A. Next base: position 94,419 of record JBBVGE010000449.1, on the reverse strand, counting down.
AGAAGGTGGAACAGCTGCAATTTGCTATATCTTTAATTCACTTAAAGAAAATAAATTAATAAAGCCAGGGGATAAAATTGCAATTAATACACCAATATTTACACCATATCTACAAATTCCAGAACTTGATGATTATGAAATGGTGGAAATAGATTTAAGATCAAAAGAAGAAAATAAGTGGGTTATCTCAGTAGATGAATTATCAAAATTAGAAGATGAAAGTATTAAAGCATTATTCTTTGTAAATCCTTCAAATCCAGGCTCAAAGGCATTAGATAAACAAGCCCTTGATGCAATAGCTAAAATTGTTAAAAAGTGTAAGGATTTAATTATTATAACTGATGATGTTTATGGAACATTCGTAAATGGATTCCAAACAATCTACAGTGTTGCACCACATAATACCTTACTTGTATATTCATTCTCAAAATTATATGGAGCAACAGGATGGAGAATTGGTTTAATAGCTGCAAATGAAGAAAATGTATTTGATAGATTAATAGCAAAACTTCCAGAAGATGAATTAAAGAAACTTGATGCAAGGTATGGACTTGTAACTTTAGAACCACGTAAATTAAAATTTATAGATCGTTTAGTTGCGGATAGTCGTTCAATTGGACTTTATCATACATCAGGATTATCTACACCTCAACAAGTTATGATGGCATTATTTGCATCAACAGCATTAATTACCAAAGAAAAAGATCCATATATTGAAAGCTCTAAAAAATTAGTAGCTTCAAGATATCACGATTTATTCTCTACATTAGGAATTGACGAAGATAATAGTAAGGAAAATGCAAAATACTATTCATTAATAGATATATATGCTTTAGCAGAAAGTCACTATAATGCTAATTTCAAAGAATATCTAAAGAATGAATTTGAACCAATTGATTTCTTATTAAAATTAGCAGAAAAAAATGGTGTAGTTTTAATGGAAGGGGTAGGATTTGGAGCAACCACTGGAACTTTAAGAGTATCAGAAGCTAACCTTCCAGATGAAGCATATAAGAATATTGCAAAACAAGTATTAGAATTACTTTCTGAATATTATAGTGATTATAAAAAACAAAAATAATCTTTAGTATAAATCAATTAATTAAATACAGAAGGTGATTTTAGTATGAATGTAGTTATTGATTTTTTAGAAAAAAATCCAAGTGTAGCAATATTTCTTTGCTTAGCACTTGGGTATTTAATAGGTAAACTGAAGTATAAATCATTTAGCTTAGGTTCAACTGTTGGAACTCTTATAATTGGATTAATTATAGGACAGTTTGGATTATTCCACATATCAGCTATAGTAAAGAACATATTTTTTAGTTTCTTTATCTTTACAATAGGGTATGAAGTTGGTCCTGCTTTTGTAAATAGTTTGAAAAAATCAGGTGTAAAATTAGTTATCCATTCAGTATTTTTTAGTGTAGTTGCATTTGTAGTTGCAATGATTTGCTTTAAAGTATTCCATGTAGGTGCAGGGGAAGGTGCTGGTATAATTGCAGGTTCTCTTACACAATCAGCAGTAATAGGTACATCAACATCAGCTATAAATGGACTTGATGCATCAAATGCAATAAAGGTAGCCATGCAATCTAAGGTTGCAATTGCATATGCAATAACATATGTATTTGGAACAGTAGGAATACTTATATTCTTAAAGAATATTGCGCCTATGCTTTTAGGAGTAAACCTAAAAGAAGAAACAAAGAAGATGATTGAAAAGATTCATTTTAAGGAAGATATATCAGATAATTCAAGCATAATGAATAATATAAAGATGCGTTCTTTCTTAGTTAATGAAGGTTCATCATATATAGGAAAATCAATATCTGATATTGAAAAGAGCTTTAATAATAAAGTAACTTTTGAAAAGGTATTTAAAAATGGTGAAGATACTAATTTTAATCAAAGTATAATTATATCTGCAGGTGACTATATTACACTTATAGGTGATATTACAGACCTTGTAGAAGCTGCTAATTGTGGTTTGATAGAAACATCTGATGAAAAGTATATGAATATATCTTTAGAGAAGTCAGAAATAATGTTAACTAAAGAGTTCAATATAAAGAATTTAAAAGACTTATATAGCAACAACATTATGTTAGAGTCAGTTAAAAGAAATGGCAAGAAAATAGAAGACGAAACAGATATGAGAAATGGAGATATATTAACACTAATTGGTCCTAAACATGCTATAGCTAAAATAATAAAGGAATTTGGTTATGCTAAAGATAATGGTACTTCAACAGATGTTAGCTACTTAACATTTGGGATTATAGCAGGTGTTTTAATAGGCACACTTGCATTAACAATACATGATGTACCATTAACTCTTGGAAGTGGTGGTGGAGCATTATTCTCAGGTCTATTATTTGGATGGTATCAAAATAAACATCCACGTTTTGGAGAAATACCAGCATCAACACGTTGGTTTTTAAAGAGTGTAGGCTTAAACTTATTTATTGCTGTAGTCGGCTTGCAAGCTGGAAGTGCATTTGTTCCTGCATTAAAATCAATGGGATTTGCAGTATTATTAATAGGAGTATTGGTATGTTTAATACCACATGTACTTTCATTATATTTTGGAAAGTATGCTTTAAAATTAGAACCAGTAGATATAATTGGTTCACTTTGTGGTGCAGGTACAATAACAGCTGCATTAAATGCCATAACTGAGGAAAATGGAAGTAGTATATTTGCTTTAAGTTATACACCTTCCTATGCAGTAGGAAATATTTTAATTACTATAATGGGACCTCTTACTATTGGTTTGCTATATGTTCATTGAACTTTAGATAAAGAAAGTGATTACTATTTTGTTAGTAATCACTTTCTTTTTTTTATAATAGTTCAAGTCTAATTAGGAAATATAGTTTAATTGTTAAATTATTTGACAATCAAAATAAATTTCATATAATTAATAAGAAGAATTAAGGATTAAGAGGTGGATAGATGAACAAGACGCATAAGGTTTGGAGAGGGTTAGCTGGAATTATTATATTATTAGCCATAATAGGATCATTTACTAATCAAATGTTAGTTAGCGAAATACCTACATATACAGGTAGAGTTTTAGGCTTTTTCTCATACTTTACGGAGTATAGTAACATATTAGTAATACTTTGGTTTATGAATAAATCATTTTTAGGAGAAAAAATAGAATTTTTAAATAAAGATAGTGTAAGAGGAGCAATAACACTTTATATATGTATAGCAGGAATAGTATTCTTCTTTGTTTTAAATTCAGCTTGGAAGCAGCAAGGAATTGAAAAAATACAAAGCTATATATTACATGGGTTTTCACCAATTGCTTTTATTTTAGATTGGTTGCTTTTAAGTAGTAAAGGAAAATATAAGTACAAGGATATTAGTAGATGGATTATATTCCCTATAGTATATTTATTTGGAGCTTTATTTATAGGAAAGATTATAGGGGCATATCCGTATCCGTTCCTAGATTTAAATACTATAACTTTTGCTGAGTTTTTCAATTATTTAGTATTTTTAATTATAGCATTTATAGGAATGGCGTTTATTATAGTGAGTGCAGACAAGCTGTTAAGAAAATTAATTAGTTATACTAAAAGAAATATTAATTTTGTAGAAAATAACTAAGATTTCCAGTTATATATGTTAAAATTATAATGTATGTAATTAAGGAGGGATTTAGTTTGACTAAAGATGATATTAAAAGAGTTAGGGAAACTGCCGAGAATTATTATAGAAATGGAGATTTCTTCTGTTCAGAGGCTATAGTTAAAACTTTAAAGGATGAATTTATGACAGAATTAAGTGACGATGTTGTTAAGTTTGCATCAGGATTTCCAGTTGGTATAGGAAGATCTGGATGTACATGTGGAGCATTAGCTGGCGCAGTTATGGTAATTGGAATGATGTTTGGTAGAAGTGAGGCTAAAGGGAAAGAAGTGGACAAGACTTTAGAATTATCTAAAGAATTACATGATAAATTTAGAGAAATGAATAGAGTAACTTGTTGCAGAATATTAACTAAAGGCTTAACTATGGGTTCTCCAGAGCACAAAGATCAGTGTGTGAGATTTACAGGAGATATGGCTGAAGAAGCAGTTAAAATTATTATAAGAGAAAAAAGGTTATAATATATAAAAAGAGAGATTAGAGAAATCTAATCTCTCTTTTTATATATTATATTAATTAAAGATGACAAGATTCAGATTTATAATAAAGGTATTAAGTATATATATTATGATTAAGGAATGCTTTTTTTATTTATATAAATAATGTCTAGAGGTTTGCAACTAAAATATATATAAGTTTAAATATGAGCAAATTTATTGAAATCTTAATAATTCTTAAAAATTAGTAAGTAATACTACTTGTTACTTAATAATAGTAGATACAAGTGATATAATTGACAATAGAATAAGATATATTTAAAATTAACTTATGAGAACTTATGTTCGAGGATTATTTAAGAAATATAAGTCTAAAATAAAGCTATAAGTTAAAAGAGAGGTAACAATGATATGAAGGATAAAATCATAATAAAGGGAGCTAAAGTACATAATTTAAAGAATGTTAGCTTAGAGATACCAAGAGATAAGCTAGTAGTATTTACTGGACTTTCAGGTTCAGGTAAATCATCATTAGCTTTTGATACACTTTATGCTGAAGGTCAAAGAAGATATGTTGAATCATTATCAGCGTATGCAAGGCAATTCCTTGGTCAAATGAATAAGCCTGATGTTGAGTATATTGAGGGGTTATCACCAGCAATTTCAATAGATCAAAAGACAACAAGTAAGAATCCGAGATCAACTGTAGGTACAATAACAGAAATATATGATTATTTGAGACTTCTTTATGCTAGAGTAGGTATACCACATTGCCCTAAATGTGGAAAAGTAATAAGTCAACAATCAGTAGATCAAATTATAGATAAGGTTATGGAGCTTGAAGAGAGATCAAAAATACAAATTCTAGCTCCAGTTGTAAGAGGTAGAAAAGGAACTCACGATAAGATATTAGAAAATATTAAAAAGAACGGTTTTGTTAGGGCTAGAATAGATGGAGAAATATATGATCTTACAGAAGAGGATATAAAACTTGAAAAGAATAAAAAGCATAATATAGAAGCAGTAGTAGATAGATTAGTTATTAAAGAAGGCATAGAAGGAAGACTTACAGACTCTATAGAAACTGGTTTAAAATTAGGTGAAGGATTAATCATAATAAACGAAATAGATGGGGAAGATACTTTATATAGTGAAAAATTTTCATGTCCTGATTGCGGAATAAGTATAGAAGAATTAGCACCAAGAATGTTCTCATTTAACTCACCATTTGGTAAATGTGATTATTGTGATGGACTTGGAACATTAATTGAAATAGATGAAGACTTAGTAATTCCAAATAAAGATTTAAGTATTATGCAAGGTGCAATTGCTTGCTGGGGTGAAGGAAGATTAAAGGATGATTCATGGACATTTTCCTTCTTAAAAGCATTAAGTAAAGAATATAATTTTGATTTAAATACTCCAATAAAGGATTTACCAAAAGATATAGTAAAGGTACTTTTATATGGAACAGAAGGAAAGAGATTAAAAGTAGATTACGTAAAAGAAGGAGTAAAAGCTACTTATAACTCTGTATGGGAAGGAGAAATTAATGCTCTTCAAAGAAGATACAGAGAAACTAATTCTGATTTTATAAAAGGTGAAATAGAACAGTATATGAGCGATAAGCACTGTCCTAAGTGTAAAGGAGCTAGACTTAACAAAGAAGCTCTTGCTGTAACTGTTGGAGATAAAAATATTTATGAATTTACTGAGCTTTCAATACAAGAGGAGTTAGACTTCATAAATAATGTTGAGTTCTCAGAGAAGAATAAAATAATAAGTGAGCAAATAGTAAAAGAAATAATTAGTAGATTAGAGTTCTTAGTAAATGTAGGATTAGATTACTTAAATCTTTCAAGAAGTTCAGGTACTTTGTCAGGTGGGGAATCTCAAAGAATAAGACTTGCGACTCAAATAGGTTCTGCACTTATGGGCGTACTTTATATTCTAGATGAACCTAGTATTGGACTTCATCAAAGAGATAATGATAGGCTAATTAAAACATTAAAGCATTTAAGAGATGTAGGTAATACTGTTATAGTAGTTGAACATGATGAAGATACAATAAGAGAAGCTGACTATGTTGTTGATATTGGACCAGGAGCTGGTGAGCATGGCGGAAACATTGTTGCAGCAGGACCGATGGAAGAAATAAAAAAATGTAAAGAATCAATAACCGCTCAGTACTTAACTGGAGAGAAGAAAATAGAAGTACCAAGTGAAAGAAGAAAAGGAAATGGTAATAAAATTACTGTTTCAAAAGCTAAGGAAAACAACTTAAAGAATGTAACTGTAGATTTCCCATTAGGAATGCTTACTATGGTTACAGGAGTATCAGGTTCAGGAAAAAGTACTTTAGTAAATGAAATTCTTTATAAAGGATTAAATAAATTAGTAAATAGGAGTAAGAATCCAGCTGGTGCTCATAAAGAAATAAAGGGTTATGAAAATATTGATAAGATAATAGACATAGATCAAAGCCCAATAGGAAGAACTCCAAGATCAAATCCAGCAACATATACTGGAACCTTTGATATAATAAGAGAATTATTCTCTCAAACACCAGAAGCTAAGATGAGAGGATATAAACCTGGAAGATTTAGTTTTAATGTTAAAGGTGGAAGATGTGAAGCTTGTTCAGGGGATGGAATAATAAAGATAGAGATGCAATTTTTATCAGATGTATATGTTCCATGCGAAGTTTGTAAAGGTAAAAGATACAATAGAGAAACATTAGAAGTTAAATATAAGGGCAAAAATATAGATGATATTTTAAATATGACAGTAGAAGAAGCTTTAGAATTCTTTGAACATATACCAAGAATTAAAAATAAGCTTCAAACACTTTATGATGTAGGTCTTGGATATATAAGATTAGGTCAACCATCAACTCAATTATCAGGTGGAGAAGCACAAAGAATAAAGCTTGCCTTTGAACTTTCAAAGAGAAGTACAGGTAAAACTTTATATATTTTAGATGAACCAACAACAGGACTTCATATTGATGATGTTAATAGACTTGTTCAAATATTGCAAAGGTTAGTAGATTCAGGTAATTCTGTTGTAGTAATAGAACATAATTTAGATATGATAAAATGTGCTGATTATATTATAGACCTAGGTCCAGAAGGTGGAGATAAAGGTGGTACGATTGTAGGCACAGGAACACCAGAAAGAATATGTGACATAAAAGATTCATATACTGGATATTATCTACGTAAAATATTAAAGTAAACAAGAAAAACAGAATATTATAAAATAATTAACTAGCTTTTAGAAAAGTTTACTATGAAAGCTAGTTAATTACTCATGTAAGCAATAATTGTAAGATAAATGTAGGAATTTAATATTATTTTGGTGTATAATCAAAAAGATAAAGTAATTTTTCGAGGTGAAAAGATGGATTTTTCAAAATTTATTGCAGTCGTATTTGGAATAATTTTTATCGTACTATTATACTTTATAATAATCTATGCCTTAAAAATAATGGCCAAGGATGTTAAGAGTGGAGGAAGTGCACCAACTAATACTAAAAGTAATAGTAATGCAAATAATAGAAGACCAGTACCTTCAAAAAGAAGACATCATGGAATAGAGATAATAGAAATAGGGGATAATACGGCATTAAAGGCAGGCTCGGTGATACCGATTAGAGATGTAACTACAATAGGAAGAAGAAGTAATAACACAATAGTGTTATCAGATCAATACGTATCAGGCAATCATGCCAAAATAATGGTAAAAAATAATGCACTAATATTAGAAGATTTAGAAAGTACAAATGGAACTTTCTTAAATGGTCAAAAAATAAGCGGAAGAGTTAAGCTATTTACAAAAGATCAAATAGCTATAGGAACAGCAGTATTTAAAGTACTGTCTTAGATGGCGTGAGGTGATTTAATGTTTAAAGGTAAGAGAGAAACCATAATGCTAGGCTTAACATATTTACTATGTATAGCTCTTTTCACAAATTTAGCTATCATAAAGGATCCTATAGACAAGAATGCACTATATTTTGGCGGGATATTATGTGTAGTTATTTTTATTGCACATTTCATTGTAAGGAAGTTTTATCCAGATGGTGATAAATTTATTCTTACGTTTTCATGTCTATTAGTTGTTATAGGAATAGCTATGTTATATAGAATAAATCCAAAAGTTGCAGAGAAACAACTTGTATGGTTTTTATTAAGCATAGTTGTCTATATGATAATCTTAAAAGCATTTCCGGATTTTAGGAAGTTTGCTAAGTATAAAAACTTATATATGCTAGCTATTATAATCTTTATGCCAATGGCTCTTATAATTGGTACAGAAGTTTATGGAGCAAAGAACTGGGTTATAATTGGGCCAGTAAGTTTCCAACCATCAGAGTTTGGTAAAATAGCTTTGGTATTATATTTATCAGCAGCTCTTAGAGAATATAAAACTGGGGATAATTCTAAGAATAATATAAAACATCTTACTCAACCAGCATTAGTAGTAATGTATAGTTTAGCCTGTATGGTACTTCAAAGAGATTTAGGATCAGCATTAATATTCTTTGGTGTATCAATAACTATGTTATATATTGCAACAGGAAAGAAAAAATATATATTTAGTTGTTTAGCCCTTTCAGCTGTAGGTTCAGTTGGTGCATATAAGATATTTGGACACGTAAGACAAAGAGTTGAAATATGGCAGAATCCTTGGAAGTATGCACAAGATCAAGGGTATCAAATAGTTCAAGGGCTTTATTCAATTTCATCAGGTGGAATGTTTGGATCAGGACTTGGTCAAGGATATCCAGGGTTTGTACCGGTAAATACAACAGACTATATTTTTGCAATAATATGTGAAGAGTTTGGGATAATATTTGGAATAGGTATAATGATAGTATACTTCTTATTATTCTATAGATGTATAAGAACAGCTTTTGTTACAGATGATGAATTCCTTCAACTTAATGCAGTTGGATTTAGTGCTATGATAGCTTGTCAGGTATTAGTTATAATTGGAGGAATATTTGCGGTAATTCCTTTAACAGGTATAGCATTACCACTTATAAGTTATGGTGGTTCATCAATGCTTACAATGTTCTTTGCATTAGGTATATTACAGAAAATTTCAGAGGAGGGCTAACATGAAAGGTGATATTAAAGATAGTGTAAAAAAAGTAATGATTGTATTTTTATTTTGCCTTGTAGCTCTTATTTCATATATAGCTTATTTCCAAGTGTTTAAAGCTCCTAAGATTGCAGAAATGCCTGGTAATCAAAGAGCGTGGGCTAAAAAGAATGAAGTCCTAAGAGGCGAAATTTTAGATAGTAGTGGAAAAGTAATTGCTAAGAGTGTTAGAGGAAAAAATAACAGTCAAACTAGAGAGTATGAATTTGGGGCTTTATATGCACATCCAATAGGATATGTTAGTAGTGTATATGGAGAATCAGGACTTGAAGCTGCTTATGATAAGGAGTTAACTACAAGTAATAATACATCAGTAGGATTTAAAAAGCTTTTAAGTGATCCAAGTATAGAAAACCTAAAGAATGCATTCTTTACTAGAGATGATAAAGAAAAGATCGGAAATACTGTTGTTACGACCATAGATACTAAGCTTCAAAAGATAGCATACGATGCATTAGGTAATAATAGAGGTGCTGTAGTTGCCCTTGATCCTAAAACAGGGGCTGTTTTAGCAATGGCATCTAAGCCAAGTTTTAATCCTAATAATTTAAAAGAAGAGATGGAAAAGGCTAATGCTGGAAAGTATGAAAATAGTCCTTTAATAAATAGAGCTACTATTGGACTGTATCCACCAGGATCAACATTTAAGATTATTACAGCTACAAGTGCATTAGAGAATATACCAGGAATTCAAAATAAGATATTTAATGATACTGGAAGTATTAAATTTAAAGATGGAAGAACTATGAGCAATTCAGAAGGTGCATCTTATGGAAGTATAGATTTAAGAAAAGCATTCATTGTCTCAAGTAATGTTGTATTTGGAACATTAGGAATGGACCTTGGTAATGAGAAACTTATGAAGACTTCAGAAGCCTTTGGATTTAATAAAAATATTCCAGCTAATGGATTTACAATAAATAAAAGTACCTTCCCTAAGGAAGTTGACCCAGGTCAATTAGCACAAACAGGTATAGGTCAAAGTTCAATACTTGCAACTCCAATCCAAATGGCTTTAGCAACATGTGCTGTAGCTAATAAGGGTGTTATAATGCAACCAGATCTTGTAAGTAAGGTTTTAGATCAAGAAGGTAATGTAGTAGATACTATTAAGCCGAAAGAATTTAGTAAAGCTATGAGTGAAAGCGATGCTAATACTATTAAAGGATATATGCAAGGACTAGTTGAAAAGAATATAAAAAATGGTGTATGGAGCTACTTAAAGGGAACTAATGCTGCTGCTAAAACCGGTACAGCAGATCACAATGATGCAAAAGGTAATCCATTAAAACCACATTCATGGTTTGTAAGTTTTGCACCAGCTGATAACCCACAAATCGCAATTGCTGTAATTGTTGAAAATGGAGGCTATGGAGCAGGTAAAGCTGCTGAGGTTGCAGGAAAAGTTATAAATGCAAAATTAAACAAGTAATTAAAATATAATGTAAAATTAAATAAATAGTTAAGATAATAGGGGTATCTTTTATAGATATCCTTATTTTATTATAAATAAAATTAATCTTAATCTATATAAAGCACTAAGAGTGCAAATACTATTATAAAAGTAATTTATGCAGGGATTGATTATAATGATAAGTAATAAGATAGAATTTAATAAAAAAAACACTTTAATAAAAATAATATTAATAATTTTATTAAGTATTTTAGCATTTATATCAAATATAATAAATTTAAATATCTATGGTGTTAATATTAGTATATTATCATGTGTACTGCTTATCATATTAAATCTTTATGGATTAAAATATGCTGGAATTATTATTATTTCAATATTAGCAATGACTTATTTTACTGGGGATATTAATATTTATAAATTACTAATGGTATTTGAAATTATATTTATAGGAATTCTAAATAAAATAGGTATATTGAAAAGATTGTTTTTTAAAGATGCAACCTATTGGGTAATCTTTCTAGGCTTAATCTTTATATCATCAAAATTAAATCTAACATATATAAATCTAAATATATCATTAAAATTTACTATTCTAAATGTGATTATAAATGGATTGCTAAATGCTTTAATTGCAGATATAGTAATAACTTACATATCAAGTAATCTTATTACAGGAGAAAATAAAAATTATACAATAAGAGTTAAAGATATTATTTTTCACATTTTATGTATTTCTATATTTATTCCATTTATTTTTGATTTTGTATTGAATTGCAGAAATGTATACAAGGAATTGAATATGAATATCATGCAAACTATAGATGGTAGTTCTGATATTGCTAGAGAAAGAGCGATAATATTAGATGAAGAAATTACTAAAGTTAAGTTTTTAGTAATTATAATATTATTTATATTTGTTTTAATTAAATATATAAAAAAAGCACTGCAAAAAGATATAGGCAACTTACTATCAATTGTAGGAAACACACCAAATAACTTAAAGCAAGGAGAAATAATTCAATGGTCAAAAAGTAATATAGAAGAATTTAATATGTTTAAATTTGACTTTGAATTAATGATTTATAGATTTAGATGTATTTTACATAGAAGTGAAGAATTAAATAAGATGTTAGAGCAGCAAGCACATACAGATTCATTAACAGGACTTAGAAATAGATTAAGTTTAAAAAAATACCTAGATAAAATAGAAAGAGAAAGTAATAAGAAATTTGTTATAGTACTTATGGATATAAATAAGTTTAAGCTTATTAATGATACTCTAGGTCATGCAGTAGGTGATGAGTTATTACTAGAAGTTTCAAGCAGGCTAATCACCTTAATAAATTCAAAGACAAAAATTTTTAGGCTAGGTGGGGATGAATTTATAATAATAAAAGAAAAAGATAGTAAAGAAGATTTGTATAAATATGGTGAGGAGATTTTGGATTTATTTAAAAAGGATTTTTCATCTAAGGATATTGATTATAAGATAGAAACTAGTATTGGAATTAGTATATATCCAGATGATAATAAAGATATAAATTCTGCGATTAGATATGCAGATATAGCTATGTACAAAGCAAAAGAAAATGGGTATGGACATTTTGAAATATTTACTCCTAATATGATTAAGGAGTTTGAAGAAAAAGGAAATAAACTATAGTTGCACTGGATGATATAATTAATATATAAATGTAAGTATACAAAGGATTAGGAGGGGGTTAAAATTTTCGATTTTGAATATCAATTAAAAATATTACCAGATAAGCCGGGAGTCTACTTAATGAAAAATTCATTAGGAGAAGTAATATATGTTGGTAAGGCTAAGATTTTAAAAAATAGAGTAAGACAATATTTTAGAAATTCGAAAAACCATTCAGAAAAAGTAAGAGCAATGGTTAAGAATATAGCTGAATTTGAATATATAATAACAGATTCTGAGATGGAAGCTTTGATCTTAGAGTGTAATTTAATAAAGAAGTATAGTCCTAAATACAATATCTCATTAAAAGATGATAAATTTTATCCATTTATAAAGATAACTTCAAATGAAGATTTTCCTAGGGTATTTGTAACAAGGAATTTTGCAAAGGATGGAAATAAGTATTTTGGACCATACACAAATGGTGCAGCTGTTTACGAAACAATAAATCTAATAAGAAAAGTATTTCCTATTAGAACTTGTAAAAGAGCTATAAAAGAAGGGGGAGAACTTACAAGAACGTGTTTGAATTTCCACATTAATAAATGCAACGGACCTTGTGGTGGATATGTATCAAAAGAAGAGTATGGAAAGATGATTGCTTCTGTTATAGATATCTTAAATGGAAAGGATAAAGAAGTAACTGGCGAACTTAAAAAGAATATGGATAAGGCAGCGGAGAATTTTGAGTTTGAAAAGGCAGCTTCTTATAGAGATAAAATTTTAGCAATAGATGCATTAGTTCAAAAACAAAAAATGTTTAAGGTAACGGATGAGGATGAAGATTTCATAAATATATATAGTGATGAAAAAGATAGTTGCGTTCAAGTATTCTTCTTAAGAGATGGTAAGGTTACAGGAAGAGAACATTTTATTATAGAAAACACTGCAGAAGAAGATGTAAGTGAGGTTTTATCTAAATTTATAGTTAACTTTTACAGTGGTGTAGCTAAGATTGCAAAGAATATCTATTGTCTAGAAGTTTCAGATCGTGATGTGCTAGAAGAATTATTAACAATAAAGAGAGGTTCTAAAGTGTGGATTAAGACTCCTCAAAAAGGAGAAAAAAAGAGCATGTTAGAGATGGTTAAAGAAAATGCTAAGATAACTTTAGAACAATTTAAAGATAAGATATTAAAAGAAAAGGAAATAAATAATATTTCTTTAAGTGAACTTGCTAATTTACTTTCATTAGATGATATTTCACATAGAATAGAGGCTTATGATATATCTAATATACAAGGAGTAGATTCTGTTGGAAGTATGATTGTTTTTGAAGATGGAAAAGCAAAAAACAGTGATTATAGAAGATTTAGAATAAAAACTGTAAAAGGTGCCAATGATTATGATAGTATGAGAGAAATATTAGAAAGAAGATTTTCTCATGGGTTAAAAGAAATTAAGGAAATACAAGAGAGAGAACTTACATTTTCAAAAGGAAAATTTTCAAACTTCCCAGATCTTATAATGATGGATGGAGGAAAAGGACAGGTTAATATTGCATTAGAAGTTCTAAAAAAGCTTGATATAGAAATTCCGGTTTGTGGACTTGTAAAAGATGATAAGCACCAAACTAGAGGAATTATATATAATAATGAAGAGTTAATAATAAATAGAAGCTCAAATCTTATGCAACTTATAAGAAGAATTCAAGATGAAGTCCATAGATTTGCGATTACTTATCATAGATCCCTTAGAGATAAAAGAACACTTCATTCAATATTAGATGATATTCCAAATATTGGGGTTAAAAGAAGGAAAGAACTTCTTATAAAATTTGGAAGCGTTGATAAGGTAAAAAATGCAAGTTTAGAGAAATTATTGGAAGTTCCAGGTATTAACAATAAAGCTGCAAAAAGTATAATAGAATACTTCAGAGGTCACGAAAATGACCAAAAGTAAAGCAAATGTAAACTTAAAGGACTTGTTTTAATTTCCAATTTAGAATATACTAAATAATTGTAAAAAATATATTTCAAGGAGTTTTTATTGATGAATAAATACAGAGAATTATTCAAGGATATATATTCAGAAAATCAAATAGAATTTAACGCTAATATGAGCGAACATATATATTTTAAGGTCGGAGGACCTGCCGATGTATTACTTATACCAAATACAAAGGAACAAATCGTTAATACTATAAAAACTTGTAAGGAAAATAATATACCTTATTATGTCATAGGAAATGGTTCAAACTTACTTGTCAAAGATGGTGGTATAAGGGGAGTTATTATAAAGCTCACAGAGCTTAATAATATAAATACATCAGATGGTAAGGTAATAGCAGAGACAGGAGCATTATTAAAAGATGTTTCTAAAATAGCATTAGATAATAATCTGACTGGATTAGAGTTTGCTTGTGGTATACCTGGATCTATTGGAGGAGCTGTATTTATGAATGCGGGGGCTTACAATGGAGAAATTGCAGATGTAATTGAAAGTGCTGAAATCTTAACAGAAGATGGACAGATTAAAAATTACACTAAAGAAGAATTAAATTTAGGATATAGAACATCAAGAGTAATGGAAGAAAAGGCAATAGTATTAGAAGCTGTATTTTCACTTCAATATGGAGAACATGAAAAAATAAAGGCTAGAGTTGATGATTTAACTGAAAAGAGAGAATCAAAACAACCTCTTGAATATCCTTCAGCAGGAAGTACTTTTAAAAGACCAGAGGGGCATTTTGCAGGTAAACTTATTCAAGATGCAGGTCTTAAAGGCTACTCAATAGGGGGAGCTGCTGTATCACAAAAACATTCAGGTTTTGTGATAAATAAAGGTGGAGCAACTGCAAAAGACATACTTGATCTTATAGCGCATATACAATCTGAGGTTAAAAATCAATTTGGAGTTGACCTTAATCCAGAGGTTAGGATAATCGGAGAAGATAAATAATAAGAAAAATATTAAAAATTTTTTAATTTATAAGGAGAACTTATTTATATAAGTTCTCTTTATTTTTTTGTAGGTTTAGGAAATTATTTTAGAGAAAATATATATTAACTTAGATTTGTTAATTTAATAAAAATAGTATAATATTATTATAAAAGGTATATAAAGGAAAATGTTATATTTATAGCTATAATTCAGGGATTAATATTTTAGGGTATGGTAGTTTTAGTTTGAGTTAATAAAAAGATTTCTATAATACCAGCTGTTGACGATGCAAAACTTAAGTTAATAAAGAAAAAATAAATAAAAATATATATTAAGTATATAAAAAAAGGGGGGACTTCCTAGGTAGGAAGATAGATATGAAAAATTTAATAAGAGAAGAAGTAAAAAGCCTTGCACCTTATGTAGCTGGAAAGCCTATAGATGAGGTTAAAAGAGAATATGAAATTGAGCGAGTAGTTAAACTTGCATCTAATGAAAATCCATATGGATGTTCAGAGAGAGTAAAAAAGATAATTACTGAATTAGTTGATGAAACTAACCTTTATCCAGATGCAGCATCCTATGAGCTTAAAGAGGAGATAGCTAAAACATTTAATGTAAATAAAGAAATGGTATTCTGTGGGGCAGGATCCGATTCGTTGATTAAAGATATATGTCTTACTATATTAAATGAAGGTGATGAAAGTATCATGGGAGAAATTACTTTTCCAAGATATGAATCAAATACATTGCTTATGGGAGCTATTCCTATTAAAATCCCTATGAAAGATAATAAGTTAGATATTAGAGGAATGGTAGATGCTATAACTGATAGGACAAAGGTAATTTGGTTTTGTAATCCTAATAATCCTACAGGAACAATATTTACAGAAGAAGAATTCATTTCACTTATTAGTAGAATACCTAAGAATGTATTGGTTGTTATGGATGAAGCTTACGAAGAATTTGTTCAATCAAATGAATTTCCAAATACATTAGAACTTATGAAAACCCATAGTAATATAATCTTATTAAAGACATTTTCTAAAGCTTATGGATTAGCATCTTTAAGAATTGGATATGGAATAGGTGAAATTAATTTTGTTCAGTACTTAAATAGAGTTATTAATGCCTTTGATGCAAATTTATATGGTCAAAAGGCTGCAACAGAAGCATTAAAGGATAGAGAGTTTTTAAAATATGTAGCTGAGAATAATGGAATCCAAAGAGAATATCTTAAAAGAGAGTTCAGAAAGTTAGGTCTTAAATATTTAGACACTCATACTAATTTTATCATGGTAAATGTAGATGGAGATGATAAAAAGATATATGAATACTTGCTTGCTAAAGGATTTATAATAAGACCAGGATTTTTACTTGGAATGCCAGGATGGATTAGAATATCTATAGGATTAGAAGTTGATAATAAAGAACTTATTGAGCTTCTGGAAGAGGCGATAGAGTACAGGGATAATAAGTAATTGATATAGGCGTTATGTGGCTCATAACGCTTTTTTATTCCAATAAGAGCTAGATAAGTTTTATAATTGACAATAAGTAAATACTAAATTAATATAAAAATTACGTTAAAAATTATTGATGAGTATTATCCAGCATTGTAAGTTGTAAATTGTATAATGAAATTTGCATATATGATATAATGAGATAAATTAATCTTAAAAGGAGGAGTAGGTTATGAGATTTGTAATAGTTACAGGATTATCAGGAGCGGGTAAGACAGAAGCAACTAGAAGTTTAGAGGATTTAGGTTATTTTTGCGTGGATAATTTACCACCACAATTAATACCTAAATTTGCCGAAGCATGCAATAATGGAAGTATTGAAAAAGTAGCAATTGTTACAGATATAAGAGGTGGAGTATTCTTTGATGATCTATTCGAAAGTTTAGTATATTTAAAGAGTAATGATTTTAAATATGAAATACTATTCTTAGAAGCATCAAATGAAGTTTTAGTTAAGAGATTTAAAGAAGCTAGAAGAAGTCACCCTCTTTCACCAAAATCTCGTGTTCTTACAGGAATTACCGAAGAGAGAAATAAGTTAAGAGAAGTTAAAGATAGAGCAGATGTAATAATAGATACATCAAAATATGCAATTAGAGACTTAAGAGAAAAGATGAATAGCTATTATGGTTCAAGTGAAGAACCTGATAAAGAATTATCAGTAACTGTATTAAGTTTTGGATTTAAGTATGGGATACCTGTAGATTCAGACTTAGTGTTTGATGTAAGATTTATTCCAAATCCATTCTATATTCCAGAGCTTAAGCAATATTCAGGTAATGATGAAGCTGTTAAGAAGTATGTTTTAGAACAAACAGAAACAGTAGAATTTGTAGATAAGCTTAAAGATATGCTTAAATTCTTGATTCCAAATTATATTAAAGAAGGAAAGAGACAGCTTATAATATCAATAGGCTGTACAGGTGGAAGACATAGATCCGTTGCTATAGCAAATAGAATACATGAACTTCTGTCATTAGAAGGGTATAAAACAGGTATAGAACACAGAGATGTATCTGAAGATGTAAATAAGGGAGAAAAGAAGCTATGAGGCTTTCTGAGTGGTTTAAGCCAGGTATTAGAGTTAAGAGGTGGATTGCCTTTGGGCTTTTTGGAGTTTTGCTAATTGCTTTTGGATTTAATGAACTGGTTACTCATAGAGTTTATGATATGTATTATAAACTATTTTATATATGTCTTAATGTAACAGGTGTATTTGTACTATATATATCAATTACAGAGGGAATTAAATCAGTAATTGCACTTATGAATAAAGGATATATAAGAATGTCATTAGATAGCAAGAAGATAGAGACCCTTATAACAGAAAAAAGACTTTTGGTTAAAGGTCCTAAAATAGTTGTTATAGGAGGGGGAACAGGCTTATCTACTATGCTTAGAGGGCTTAAATACTACACATCTAATATAACTGCAATAGTTACAGTTGGTGATGATGGTGGAGGCTCTGGAGCTTTAAGAGAAGATCTTGGAATGCTTCCGCCTGGAGATATAAGAAACTGTATTTTAGCATTAGCTGATATGGAACCTTTAATGGAAGACCTACTTCAATATAGATTTACTGATGGAAGACTTAAAGGACAAAGTTTTGGTAACTTATTTTTAGCAGCTATGGATGGAGTTTCTGGTAATTTTGTTGATGCAGTTCAACAAATGAGTTCTGTTCTTGCGGTAACTGGAAAGGTACTTCCAGTTACCTTGGATGATATGAAATTAGTAGCTAAATTAGAAAATGGCAATATTGTTGAAGGTGAATCAGATATTCCAGAAGAAGCTTTAAGACAAAAATCTAGAATAAAAAAATTATCTATTAACCCTAGTGATGCAAAACCGTTAGAAGAAGCATTAGAAGCAATAAGAGATGCAGATGCTATAGTGATGGGACCTGGTAGTCTTTATACTAGTGTACTTCCAAATCTTTTAGTTAATGGTATTGTGAGTGAAATAAAGAAGAGTGATGCATTTAAGATATATATTTCAAATGTTATGACTCAACCAGGGGAAACAGATGGATTTAAAGTTGCTGATCATATCAACGTATTAAGAAAATATGGGGGAAAAGATATAGTTAACTGTGTTATTGCAAATGTTGGAAGCATTAGTGATGATATGAAAGAAAAATATAAGATTAAAGGATCTGAAATTGTTAATATTGATAGAAAGAACCTTAAAGATCTTGGAATTGATATAGTAGAAAAAAATCTTGTAAGAATAAGTAAAGGAACTATTAAGCATGATTCTGATTACTTAGCTCAAGTTTTAGTTGAAACTATTATGGAGAAAAAACTTCTTTATGATAGAAGAAAGATTATTGAATATATGTATCTTTCTCAACGTATAAAAGAAAGAGATAAAATTGAAAAGAAGTTTAAAAGAGATAATTCAAATAAAGAGAACTCAAATAAATAATAAAAACCAGCAAGTTTTTTGCTGGTTTTTTACTATTTAATGTATATGAGCTATATTGCTGAATTTATTATTTAAAACAATAGGATCTTTTCTTATCATATGACTAACTATATGAATGAATAAAAATAATAGTATAGATAAATATAAAACTGTTACAAAAAATGTATTTATCTCTTTTGCTAAAATAATTCAGTAAAATAGATAGCACTTTATCATAAAAATTTCTATAACTAAGTGTAAAATTAATGTTTAAAACTTACTGAGATTAGTATAGAATATATTTCTAATAATTGTAATGATAATGTGTATTATATGCGCATATTAAATTAATTATTTAGAGGATTTTATGTTATAATTAAGTATTGTATATAGTTAGATATATTTTAATTAATATATATAGAAGGAGAGCAATAAATGTCGTTTTCATCAAAAGTTAAAGGAGAAATCTGCAGATATAGTGATATAAGCAAGGAGGAAACTCTAGCAGAAATTTCAGCAATAATGAAAGTAAGTGGTACCATTGCATTTACTGGAAGAGGTCTAGCATTTAGGATTACTACTGAAAATCCTGCAAGTGCAAGACTTATATTTACTTTATTAAAAGAGCATTTTAATATTCACTCTAAATTAATGGTTAAGAAAAGTAATTCTCTTAAGAAAAATAACATATATATGGTTGTTATAGATGAAGAGATGGGGGTTCGTGGACTCTTAGAGGAAACTGGAATACTTAAGGAAGTAGAAGGCGTGATGAGTTTAGATTACACTATAGATCCTGAAATGGTAAAAACTGATGAAACTAAGAAGGCATATATAAGAGGAGCTTTCTTGGGTGGAGGAAGTATAAGTAATCCAGAAAAAACTTATCATTTAGAGTTTGTTACTCATAGTGAAGAATATGCAAATGATTTATGTGCACTTATAAATAGTTGTGGACTTAATTCTAAGGTTATTCAAAGAAAGAATAGTTTTATTATTTATATTAAAGAAGGAGAGCAAATAGTAGATTTACTTAATATACTTGGAGCTCACACATGTCTACTAGAATTAGAAAATATAAGAATAAAAAAAGAAATGAGAAATAATGTTAATAGATTAGTTAACTGTGAAACAGCTAATCTTTCAAAAACAGTTAATGCAGCTGTTAGGCAAGTTGAAAGTATTAGACTTATTCAGAATAATATAGGACTTCAAAGACTACCAAAGAATCTTCAGGAGATAGCAGAACTTAGACTCCAATATCCAGAAGAATCATTAAAGGAATTAGGAGAAATGCTAGATCCTCCAGTTGGAAAGTCAGGAGTTAATCATAGATTAAGAAAAATTGAAAAGATAGCAGAAGAGGTAAGGTCAGGTACATACTAATGGCCTTTCTCTTATATAGAAAGGAGTGTGACTAAGTGGAAAATAAAAAGTTTTGTCATTTACACCTTCACACAGAGTACAGCCTTTTAGATGGATCAGGCAAAATTAAAAAGCTTGTAAAAAAAGCAAAAGAATTAGGTATGGAAAGTATGGCTATTACAGATCATGGTGTTATGTATGGTTGTGTAGATTTTTATAAAGCAGCTAAAGAAGAAGGGATAAAACCTATACTTGGCTGTGAGGTTTATGTAGCCAGTAAATCCATGCTTATAAAAAATGTAGATAAAGATAATGGTACAAATCATTTAGTTCTTTTAGTTAAGAATGAAACTGGATATGAGAATCTAATGAAAATAGTATCGGCAGCATCTATTGACGGATTCTATTATAAGCCTAGAGTTGACCATGACTACTTAAGAGCACATAGTGAAGGACTTATTGCATTAAGTGCATGCCTTGGTGGAGAGGTTCAGAAGGCTCTTCTTAACGAAAATTATGAAAAGGCAAAAGAAGTTGCTTTAACTTATAAAGATATATTTAAAGAAGGATTCTATTTAGAACTTCAAAATCACGGAATGGAAGAACAAAGAAAAGTAAATGAGCTTAATATAAAATTATCTAAAGAAACAGGGATTCCATTAGTTGCTACAAATGATGTTCATTACATAGAACAAAGAGATTCAAAATCTCATGATATATTAATGTGCATTCAAACTGGTAAAACAGTTGAAGATCATGATAGAAGAAGATATCCATCAGATCAATTCTATTTAAAGTCAGCAGATGAGATGTATGATATGTTTTCATACGTTGAAGAAGCTTTAGAGAATACAATAAAAATTGCAGATCAGTGTAATTTTGATTACGAATTCCATGTATCTAAACTTCCTAAATTCCCACTTCCAACAGGGGAAGATGATCCTTATATATATTTAAGGGATACATGCTTTAAGGGACTTTTAGAGAGATATAGCGTATTTGATGATATAAAGAATGAAGAATATGATTACGATAATATATTCAATATGAGAGAAGAAAATGAGGAAGCTAAAGTACTTATTGATAGATTAGATTATGAACTAGGAGTAATTAATCAAATGGGATATGTTGATTATTTCCTTATAGTTTGGGATTTTATAAGATATTCAAATGAACAGGGAATACCAACGGGACCAGGAAGAGGATCAGCAGCAGGGTCAATAGTTGCATTTACCCTTGGAATAACAAAGATAGATCCTATAAAGTATAGCTTGCTTTTTGAAAGATTCTTAAATCCAGAGAGAGTAAGTATGCCTGATATAGACTCTGATTTCTGTTATGAAAGAAGACAAGAAGTAATAGATTATGTTGTTGAAAAGTATGGAGAAAATAATGTATCTCAAATTATAACATTCGGTACAATGGCTGCGAGAGCCTGTATAAGAGATGTTGGTAGAGCTATGAACTATTCCTATGCAGAGGTTGATAGAATAGCTAAAATGATACCTACAATGCTTGGAATAACTATAGAGAAAGCACTTGACTTAAATCCAGAACTTAAGACGGCCTATGATACAGATATGAGGGTACAAAATCTTATAGATGTTAGTAAAGATTTGGAAGGTCTACCAAGGCATTCATCAACTCATGCAGCTGGGGTAGTTATCGCATCAAAACCTTTAGTTGAGTATGTGCCACTTCAAAAAAATGAAGATATGATAGTAACTCAATTTGGTATGAATACATTAGAAGAACTTGGATTATTAAAAATGGACTTCTTAGGATTACGTACTCTTACAGTTATGAATGATGCCCTTAGAATGATTAAATATAATAGAGGCGTAGATATTGATTTAGATAAGATAGATTTTGATGATAGAGAAGTTTATAAGATGATCGGTGAAGGTAAAACCGCTGGGGTATTCCAATTAGAATCGGCTGGAATGGTATCTTTCATGAAAGAACTTAAACCAGATTCATTAGAAGATATTATTGCGGGTATATCTTTATATAGACCAGGTCCAATGGCAGAAATACCAAGATATATTGAACGAAAGAAAAACCCAGATAAGGTTGAATATTTAACTCCAGAACTTGAAGATATACTAAATGTTACCTATGGAGTTATGGTTTACCAAGAACAGGTTATGGAAATAGTTAGAAAACTAGCTGGATATTCTATGGGAAGAAGTGACCTTGTTAGAAGAGCTATGTCTAAGAAAAAGCATAAGGTCATGGAAGAAGAAAGAAAGAACTTTATATATGGAATAGAAGATAGCGATGGAAATATTGAAGTACCTGGATGCTTAAGAAATGGCATATCAGAAGAAGTAGCAAATAAAATATATGATATGATGATGGATTTTGCATCCTATGCATTTAATAAATCACATGCTGCGGCTTATGGGGTGGTTGGATATCAGACTGCATATTTAATGAAGTATTATCCAGTAGAGATGATTGCGGCCATGCTTAATTCAGTTATGGGTATAAATGAAAAAGTTGCAGGGTATATAAAATTTGCAGAAAGTCTTGGTATACAAGTTGTTTCACCTGATATAAATAAGAGTTATTCAAAATTTACAGTTGAAGGCGACAAGATAATATTCGGATTAGCTGCAATAAGAAACGTTGGAGTAAATGTAGTTGAAGGAATTGTAAAAGCTAGAGAAGGCAAAGGTGAATTTACTTCAATAATAGATTTCATAAATAAATTAGATCTTGGAACTATAAATAAAAGAGCAGTTGAAAGTTTAATAAAAGCTGGAGCTTTTGATTCCTTTAAGGTATTCAGGTCTAAACTTCTTGCTGTATATGAAAAGCTTATGGATGGAGTTGCAGGAGATAAAAAGAGAAATATAGATGGACAGATAAGTCTATTTGCCATTGAAGAAGACGTTAGTATACCAGAAGTTAATTATCCCAATATAAAAGAGTTTAATAAAAAGAATCTTTTATCAATGGAAAAGGAAATGACAGGTATGTATCTATCCGGTCATCCATTAGATGAATATGCAAAAAGTTTAGAGATGCAAACAACTACTTCAGTAAGTAGTATTTTTAAAGTTCATAAGGCAATTGAAGAAAATATTTCAAAAGGTATAAATATAGAAGATATAGTTGATCAGATGCCAATTAAAGATAATCAGACAGTAATACTCGGAGGAATACTTACAGAAGTAAATCAAAAGGTTACTAGAAATAATACTATTATGGCATTTTTAAAACTTGAAGATTTAAGTGGGGAGATAGAAGTTATAGTATTCCCAAGAACATTAGATAGAGTAAGAGAGAGTATTGCAGAAGATGCTTTAGTTACTATAAAGGGAAGAATTAGTCTAAAAGAAGATGAACCACCAAAACTTATATGCGAAAAGATTGAAGGTTTAGAGAAGGTTGATTCTAATAAAATTTATATTAGAGTAACTGATGAAGAAGCAGTTAAAAAGGTTAATTATGAACTTAAAATAGGTTTTGAAGAATATAAAGGCGAATCAGCAATATATGTATTTAATGCTTCTAATAACAAAAGCTATAGATTGGGTAGAGAAACTTGGTTAAATCTAGATACAGATATAATTACAGTACTTAAAGAAAAATATGGTGAAGATAATATCAAAGTTATCTCCTCCTAAAAATATTAAAGTATGATGCATAATTAATGCATCATACTTATTTTTTTGTGCAAATAATCTAAAAATACTGAAAAATTACTATTTAGTATTGATATTTCATCGAAATAAGTAGATAATTGTATTAGAATAATTAAGAAAAGATATATAAATATTCTATAAATGATTAATTTGCACAATGTTTGTTTAATAAAGTTTTAAAAAAATGATTAAAATTATAAAAAATAGTCAATAAATATGAATAATATTGAATGAAATGTAAATGAAAATTTTTACAAAAATTAATTCCTAAAAATCATTTATTTTGTATATAATTTTAATATTCATAGGGTATAATAATAATTGTAATATTATTAAAAATTATCAGAACATAGCGAAATATTTAGATAAATAAAGAATAACTTATTATATATAGAAGGATATTGAAAAAATTTGAAGAATTTACGTTGATAAATTTCAACAATTTATGTACAATTATAATCGGTCATATAAACGTGGGAAGTTTTGTTACCAGTGGGACTAGCCATGTCCCGGCGGTAGAAGGAGGAGTAATCATGAAAAAGATAGCTATTTTAACTAGTGGTGGAGATGCACCAGGAATGAATGCTGCACTTAGAGCAGTAACTAGAACTGCTATAGCAGCTGGGATAGAAGTAATGGGAGTTCAAAGAGGTTATAGCGGATTAATAAATGGAGAATTATTCACAATGGATAGAAGCTCTGTTTCAGATATAATCCAAAGAGGTGGAACAATATTAAGAACAGCTAGATGTCCAGAGTTTAAACAAGAAGAAGTAAGAAAAAAAGCTGTTAAAATCTTAAAAGCTTATGGAGTAGATGCATTAGTTGTAATCGGAGGAGACGGATCATTTACAGGAGCTAAGCTTCTTTCAAAATTAGGAGTTAAGACTGTAGGATTACCAGGAACTATCGATAATGACTTAGCTTACACAGACTACACTATAGGATTTGATACAGCATTAAATACAGTATTAGATGCAATCAATAAGATAAGAGATACTTCAACATCACATGAAAGAGTATCAATAGTTGAAGTTATGGGAAGAAATTGTGGAGATATAGCTTTATATGCAGGTTTAGCAGGTGGAGCAGAAGCTATCATAACACCAGAAAAAGGATTCGATAAAAACGAATTATGTAAAACTATCTTAGAAGGTAAGCAAAAAGGAAAGATGCATAATCTTGTACTTTTAGCTGAAGGTGTAGGTGGAGCGTTTGAGCTTGCTGAAGAAGTAGAAGAAATTACTGGTATAGAAACTAGAGCAACTGTACTAGGACATATCCAAAGAGGAGGAAGTCCAAGTGCATTTGATACAGTATTAGCTTCAAAGATGGGAGCAAAAGCTGTAGAGGTTTTACAAGAAGGAAAAACTTCAAGAGTTATAGGAACAGTGAACAATAAGATAGTTGATATGGATATAGATGAAGCTTTAGCAGTTGAAAGAAAGTTTGATGAAGAAACTTATCAAATAGCAGAAATCTTATCAAAATAGTAGCTATAAATAAAATTTATATATAGATTTTGGGTTAATTATAAACAAAGAGGAGTGTTATTTCGAATGAAAAAGACTAAAATGATCTGTACAATCGGACCAGCAAGTGAAAAGGAAGAAATACTATCAAAAATTATAGAAGCAGGAATGAATGCTTCAAGACATAACTTTTCACATGGTGACCATGAAGAACATGGTGGAAGAATTAGAAAGGTTAAAGAATTAGCAAAGAAATTCAATAAAGAAATTGCTATAGTTTTAGATACAAAAGGACCAGAAATAAGAACTGGAAACTTTGAACCAAGCAAGCTTGAATTACAAAAAGGTTCAGAATTCACTATATATGTTGGTGAAGAAGTAATTGGAGATGCTACTAAATGTTCAGTAAGCTACGATGGATTAGCTAACGACGTTAAACCAGGAAACACTATATTAATAGATGATGGTTTAGTTGGATTAGAAGTTAGAAGAGTAGAAGGAAACAAGGTAATCTGTGAAGTTATGAACACAGGATTAGTTGGAAGCCACAAAGGAGTTAACGTTCCTGGTGTATCAATAAAATTACCAGCTTTAACTGAAAAAGATGAAGCAGACTTAAAATTCGGTTGTGAAATCGGAGTAAACATGATAGCTGCATCATTCGTAAGAAAAGTTGAAGACGTAAGAGCTATAAGAAAAGTTTTAGATGAAAATGGTGGAGAAAACATACTTATCTGCCCTAAGATAGAAAACCAAGAAGGTGTTGACAACATAGATTCAATAATAGCTGAATCAGATGCTATTATGGTAGCTAGAGGAGACCTTGGTGTTGAAATTCCAATAGAAAACGTACCAGCTGTTCAAAAGATGATAATACAAAAATGTAACAAAGCTGGAATCCCAGTTGTTACTGCAACTCAAATGTTAGATTCAATGATCAGAAACCCAAGACCAACAAGAGCAGAAGTTTCAGACGTAGCTAACGCTATATTAGATGGAACAGATGCAATCATGTTATCAGGTGAAAGTGCTAACGGAAGCTACCCAGTAGAAGCTGTTCAAACAATGGCTAAAATCGCTGAAGAAGCTGAAAAGCAATTAAAATATGAAGTTGCTGTATCACAAGCAACTAGCCATATTCCAGCAATTTCAGGAGTAATAAGCAGAGCTACTTGTAACGCTGCTAGCGAATTACAAGCTTCAGCTATAGTTTCATCAACTCAAAGTGGAGCAACTGCTAAGAGATTATCACAATGCAGACCAGAATGCCCAATCATAGCTGTAACTCCAGATGAAACAGTTGCTAAGCAATTAGCATTCTCATGGGGTGTATACTCAATCGTTTCAGACAGATTAGAATCAACTGATGAAATGATGGATAAATCAGTAGAAATAGCTAAAGAAAATGGATTCGTTAAAAACGGAGACACTGTAGTTATAGCTGCTGGAGTACCAGTTGGAGAAATTGGAGCAACTAACTTAATGAAAGTAAGTGTTGTAAAATAGTTTAAACACTTTAAACTTTAATAACTCTTAGAGATTATTCTCTAAGAGTTATTTTTATATATTTTACTTGAATTTAGATACTAATTTGAAAAAAATTAAAAAAATATTGTATATTATTTATGACATGTGTTAAAATTATAAGATGTATGTTTTATACATTTATTTGAAAGATTAGTATTGGCAACTGATTCTATTGCACCCTTTGTGGTGCTATTTTTTTATTTTTTTAAATAAAAACAAAGAATTAATAACATGAATAAATGGTTAAATAAAATAATTTTATTGGAATAACGTTGTAAATGTTTACTGAAAAATGTATTATAAAATAGAAAATAGCGCTATTTTCTATGTATTAAAATGTAAAATTTAATAAACTTAGGTGTAGAGATAGAGAGAGTAACCACAAAAAACATAATCTGAATTATGTCTTTTTTGTGGTTTTTTTAGGCACTGAAGGAATACATAAGGGGATGAAGCAAATGTTAAAGTTTTTAGAGCCAGCAAAACCGATAGAGAGACTACCAAAAGATAAGATAGACTCTACATATAAAAGATATAGAATACAAGTTTTTTTAAGTATATATATTGGTTACTTAACATATTATTTTGTAAGGAGTAATTTCTCACTTGCAAAAGCATATTTAGTAGATCAAGGTTTCACAAAGATGCAGCTTGGATTTGTAGCATCAGCGTTAGGAATAGCTTATGGAATTAGTAAGTTTGTTATGGGAAATGTTTCAGATAGATCTAATCCTAGATATTTCTTAGCTATAGGACTTATAGCATCAGGGATAGTTAATTTATTCTTCCCACTGACAAGCAGTATAACATTAATGTTTATATTAATGCTTTTAAATGGGTGGTTTCAAGGAATGGGGTGGCCACCATGTGGTAGAACAATAACTCATTGGTTTTCAGATAAAGAACGTGGAGTAAAAATGTCAATATGGAATACAGCTCACAACGTTGGAGGAGGACTTATAGCTACAGTAGCAGTACTTGGAGTATCTGTATTTGGTAGTTGGAGAGGAGTTTTCTATTTACCAGGAATAATTGCAATTATAATCGGTATATTATATATGATATTTGCTAAAGACACACCTCAATCAGTTGGATTACCACCAATTGAAGAATATAAGGATGATTATCCAGAGGTGGCCGTTGATGATAGAGAAAGAGAATTAACAGCAAAAGAAATATTATTTAAATATGTATTAAATAACAAATACTTATGGTTTATTGCATTAGCTAATGTTTTCGTTTACCTAGTTAGATATGGAGTAGAAAACTGGGTGCCTACATATTTAGAAGAAGTTAGAAATTTTAGTATGAAAGATTCTTCTGTAGCCTTTGCATTATTTGAATATGCAGCAATACCAGGAACAATAATAATTGGATGGCTTAGTGATAAGGTATTCCATGGAAGAAGAGCCCCTCTTGGAATCTTCTGTATGATTGGAGTTTTCATAGCTGTATTTGTATATTGGAAGAGTGCAAATCCAGTTATTATAAATTGTGCGTTAGCATCAATTGGAGCATTAATATATGGTCCGGTTATGCTAATTGGTGTAAGTGCACTAGATCTTGTTCCTAAAAAAGCAGCTGGAACAGCAGCTGGATTTACTGGTCTTTTTGGATATATGGGAGGACAAGTGATTGCAGAAGTGGCAATGGGAGCCGTTGTAGATAGATTTAATTGGAGCGGTGGATTTGTTATGCTTATGGCTTCATGTATACTTGCAATAGTGTTCTTTGCATTTACTTGGAATGTACATGATAGATCAGCAGATGAAAAATAGAATATAACAATGAATAATCACACTTACTTTGTCAATAATATATTGTAAAAGGGAGTGTGATTTTTAATGAGTACATTAGGATGTACAGCACATAATTGTGTTAATAATGAAGGTGGATTATGTGGTGCAGAATATATTTTAGTAGAAGGTGAAGGGGCATATACATCAGGTCAAACCTATTGTAGTAACTTTAGAGTAGATACAATAGCAAATGAGATAAAAGCTGTTTCTAATACAGATTTTTTTGGTGAAATAATGCAAATTTTAAGCGGCCCTGGTGATATAAAATTTACACCAAATGTAGCATGTCATGCTAGAAAGTGTTTTTATAATGGTGATGGAAAGTGCGAAGCGAGAAATTTAATAATAGTTGGGAATATGCCAAGAGAAAGTGCAGAGACGCAATGCGAAACTTTTATAGAGTCATATTAAATTAACCTTAAAAATTATAAAAATTATAGATTAAGAAAGCAATAAGAGGATAAAATCATAATATAGATTAAGAACATATTTACCAAAAGGATAATTTATAAGGTGAGGTGTAGCAATATGAAAGATTTAAAAGCTTTAGTATGTTGTAATAAGGAGAAAACTACAAAGATGCTAGGTGTAGGTGCTGCTGTACTTATAAGTGTTGGAGGATTAATACTACTTTCTTCAAAGGTTAGAAAGGCATAAGTAATAGTTTAGAGTTTGGACTGCTGATTTAAATCAGCAGTCTTTTATTGTATTTTCAATAATTTTATATATTTGTATTACTAATTTTAAATGGAAGAGTAAGAAGTAAATGCTACTCCCAATATGTGTCGAAATTATGATATAATTAATCAATATTAAATCGTAAGAAAAAGGTGAATTTAAATGGTTGTAAAGAATACGGAATACATTTTAGATATAGTATCGCAAGGTTATGAAGGTGAAGGGATAGCAAAAGTTGATGGATATCCAATTTTTATAGAAGGTGCTTTAAAAGGTGAGAAGGTAAAAGTTAAAGTAGTTAAGGTTAATAAGAACTTTGCTTATGGAAAACTTTTAGAGGTTATAGAGAAATCAGAAGGTAGAGTAGAACCTAAATGCGAGTATTTTAAAAGATGTGGTGGATGTAAATTGCAGCATATGGACTATAAAACTCAGTTAGATTTTAAGTGGGAAAGAGTAAAGGATTGTATAAAGAAAATAGGTGGACTCTCTGAAGATTTAGTTGAATACCCAATTGGAATGGAAGAAAATCCATACCAATATAGAAATAAAGTTCAATTACCTATAGGAATGGTTAAAGGTAAGCCAGTACTAGGGTTTTATGCACCAAGAAGTCACGATATCATAGATATAGAAGAGTGCTTAATTCAAGAGGAAGATGCAAATAATATAAGCAAAATAACAAGAGAATGGATTGAAGAGTTTAATATAATGCCAGCTTTTGTTGATGGCAAGTTTAATAAGAAGGGATTACTTAGACATGTGATGATTAGAAAAGGCTTTAAGACTGGCGAAGTAATGGTAGTTATAGTTGCTACTAGAAAAGACTTAAATCATATGAATGAGCTTATTAGAAAGCTAGAATTCCATGTTGAAGGATTAAAGAGTATAATTCTTAATATTAATTCTAAAGATACGAACGTAATACTTACACCAGAATGTTATACATTATGGGGAGAAGACTACATAAAAGATTATATTGGAGAGTTTAAATTTAATATATCACCACTTTCATTCTTTCAAGTAAATCCTGAACAAACTGAAGTATTATATGGAAAGACTTTAGAATATGCAGAACTTACAGGAGAAGAAACTGTATTTGATGCTTATTGTGGAACAGGTTCAATAACATTATTTTTATCACAAAAAGCTAAGAAAGTTTATGGGGTTGAGATTGTAGAACCTGCAATAATTAATGCAAGAGAAAATGCTAAGATGAATTATGTATCTAATGCAGAATTCTTTGTAGGCAAGTCAGAAGAAGTTATTCCAAAGCTTATAAAAGAAGGGGTTAAGGCTGATGTAATAGTTGTTGATCCACCAAGAAAAGGCTGTGATATTAAGCTATTAAACGCTATAGGTGAAACTAAGCCAGAGAGAGTAATATATGTATCTTGTGATCCAAGTACTTTAGCTAGAGATTTAAAGATATTAGATGAGCTTGGATATAGAACGGAAAAAGTGCAACCAGTTGATATGTTCCCTCAAACTGCTCACATAGAGAATGTAGCAAGACTTGTTAGAAAATAGTTATTTTGAGGATGAGTGATGATAATGTTAATCACTCATCTTTTTTAGTGATTTTTATAGGTTTCAAATTAAGAAAAGATATATTGTTTTTCAAAAGAAAAGAAGTGAAG
This sequence comes from Clostridium perfringens, assembly GCA_040144665.1. GTDB lineage: Bacteria > Bacillota > Clostridia > Clostridiales > Clostridiaceae > Clostridium > Clostridium perfringens_A. The sequence goes on along the minus strand of JBBVGE010000449.1, from coordinate 63,085 downwards.
AAGTATGAGATTAGATAAATTTTTAGCGCAATCATCCATTGGGAAGCGTAAAGAAGTTAGGATTTACATTAAAGAGGGTAAAGTTAAGGTTAATGGAGAAGTCATAATGATACCTGCAATAGATATAGATGAGAAATTAGATTTTATTGAATATCTTAATGAGAGAGTATATTATGTTGAAAAAGTATATTATATGCTTAATAAACCAGCAGGGTATATCACTGCAAAGAGCGACAGAGAACATAAAACTGTATTTGATTTATTTGATGAATCAGATAAAAAAGGTATATTCCATGTTGGTAGATTAGATAAAGATACAGAAGGTTTATTACTGTTTACTAATGATGGTGAATTTGAACATAAACTAATGTATCCAGAAAAGCATATGGAAAAGACGTATTTCTTTTGGGCTTTAGGTTCTCTAAGTAGAGAAGACATAAAGAAATTAGAAGAAGGAGTTTATATTAATAAAGGTGAGATATTAACTAAGCCTGCTAAAATAAAAGTTGTAAATTCAGGACTTTATAAAGATTTTAAAGAAAAAATTGATAACTTATGTAACGTAGATGAAAGTAAATACAATCAACCTGTTGTGGCGTGCTATCTTACTATATCAGAAGGTAGAAAACATCAAGTTAAACGTATGCTAAAGGCAGTAGGATGTTATGTAATGTATTTAAAAAGAGTTGCAATTGGAGATGTAGTATTAGATAATACATTAGAAAAAGGTAAGTATAGGAATTTAACGGAAGAAGAGATTCAAAAATTATTAGAGGAAAGTTAGAATATTTATTTATAATCTTATATTAAAACTTATGAAAAAGTCTATGTGAATTTTAATTCACACTAAATCTAGGATAATTTTGCTATAATAAATAATATAAAACATAATATATTTTTTTATTAAGTAATAAATTATTTGAAAGGATGATAGGAATTATGAATAAGAAGAAAAGAATAAATATAGCAAGCATTATACTATATATAATAGCGGTAATAGTACTTATTTATATGGTTTGGGCAATAGTAAGTTGTCACGAATATATTTCAGAAATGGTTGCACAAGGTACATTGGTAAAAGAAGGAAATGCATTTAATATCACAAGTTATTATATGACAAACTGTGCTCAATATGGATTCTATGCAATTGTTTTAGTTTCATTAGGAATAATACTACAAAAATTAGATAGTAATAAAGCAAAAGTAACTACTAACAATGTAGTTGTTGAAGAAGTTAAAAAGAGTGAAGAAAAATAATAGAATTATATATTTATTTAGGTTTAAAAAGCTGATTTCTGTATTAAACAGAAGTCAGCTTTAATTATTCTATTTTTACTAATTAAATAATTTAAAAGTACTAATGATATATAGTAATATTAAATTCACTTCATTTTTATTGCTTATATCATTATGTTAAATTATAGTATAATTAATAAAATATATAGTAGAGGTTTGAATTATGGAAGAAACAATAGAAAGATTAAAACACATTTTTATCTAAATTATTTTAAATTAGTAAAGGAAACATCAAAAGGAACAGAGTTTAAAGGAGAAAGAAACGGAGAAATTGTATATTTAATTCCTAACAAGATAATAAGTATAGTTTTGGATCCAAATACTATAAGTGAAAGTTTAAGACTAAAAAGTGATTGGATATATCATAGTACAGTATTAAAAAGATTTCCTAAGAGATTAAATAATGGTGAAAATGAAATAACCTATGGATATTCTTTTAAGTTTGATAGTGAAAGAGAATTAAATGATTTCTTAAATTATTATGGGAGGTAAATTTAATGGGTATAATAATTAGAGAAGAAAATGATAAAGATCTTAGTGATGCTTATGAAGTTGTAAAGTTAGCATTTGAAAATGCCAAGCATACAGATCATAATGAGCATAACCTTGTAAATAAATTAAGAAATAGTGATGACTTCATTAAAGAGTTATCTCTTGTTGCAGAAAGTGATGGAAAGATAATAGGGCATATTATGTTTACTAAAATAAAAATAGGTAAACATACATCACTAGCCCTTGCACCACTTTCGGTATTACCTAAGTATCATGGAATGGGAGTAGGAAAAAAGTTAGTTTTAGAAGGTCATAAAATAGCAAAAGGGTTAGGGTATAATAGTGTAATTATACTTGGAGATCCTAACTATTATTCACGTTTTGGATATGAAGCTGCGAGTAAGTGGGGAATAAAAGCACCTTTTGAAGTACCAGATGAAAACTTTATGGCAATTGAACTTATAGATAATGGATTGAAGAATGTTAGTGGAGAAGTTATCTATGCTAAAGAATTCTTTGAATAGATAAATGGAGATGAAATTATGTTTTTTATAGGCATATTTGGAATAGAGAGTGGTCAAAAAGAAATAAAAATATTAAATAATATACCTTGTAAGACTTGTAATGTTAATACTACAGGACAACTTATAAAGACATTTAGTTTATTTCAGTTTTTCTTTATACCTATATTTAAATGGAATGAAAGATATTATATCAAATGTAATAGATGTAGTACGATATATGAAATTCCAAAGGAAAAAGGAAAGAAAATTGAAAATGGTGAAAATATAGATATAACATATTGGGATTTAAATGAAATAGATAATGGGTATTCTGATAACTATTATAATTCACCTAAGAATATATGCCCTTCATGTGGAAAGCCAATAGAAGGAGATTATAAATATTGTCCTTATTGTGGAACAAAGATTAAGTGAAATATTTTACAGTGATGACCTAAGCTAATAGAATCATTTATAAGTGGAAAGTACTAATATTACTATGTTAGTCCTTTTTAATATGAAGGGAATATATCAAAAGAAAAGATAGTATTTAAATTGACTAAAAATATTATAGATGATAGTATATCAAAGGTTACTTTGGATAAAATGAATCCAAAGTTTTTTATTTTGAAAATAAATCTAATATGAAGGAAGTGAACAAATGAAAAATTTCAAACAGGAGTGGTTTGGAAATATAAAGGGAGACATACTTGCTGGAATAGTAGTATGTATGGCTTTAATTCCAGAAGCTATAGGTTTCTCTATAGTTGCGGGAGTTGATCCTATGATAGGAGTATATTCTTCATTTTGCATTACTGTAATAATATCAATATTTGGAGGAAGAACAGGAATGATTTCAGCTGCAGCGGGTTCTATGGCATTAGTTCTTGCTACTTTAGTGAAAGACTATGGAGTGCAATATATGCTTGCAGCAACAATACTTACAGGAATTATACAAGTTATCTTAGGGTATTTAAAGATAGGAAATTTACTGAAATTTATACCTAAGCCAGTTATGGTGGGATTTGTTAATGCATTGGGAATACTTATGTTTACATCACAACTACCACATTTTAGGGGTTCGTATATATTATTAATATTAGGAGCAATTGGAATTGCGATAGTATATCTAATGCCTAAATTAACAAAAGCAGTACCATCACCAATAATAGCTATCATAGCAGTAACAATAATAGTATTTATATTTAACATAGATGTAAAAACATTAGGGGATATGGGGAAAATTACAACGGAATTACCTGAATTTTTAATACCAAATATTCCATTTAATATGGATACGTTAAAAATAATATTACCATATTCATTTTCTCTTGCATTAGTAGGGATAGTTGAGTCATTATTAACAGCGCAGTTAGTTGATGATATTACGGATATTTCAAGTAATAAAAATAAGGAATGTGTAGGACAAGGATTAGGTAATATAGTTGCTGGATTTTTTGGAGGAATTGCTGGATGTGGAATGATTGGACAAACTATTATAAATCAAAAGTATGGAGGTAAGGGAAGGCTTTCAACATTTGTAGCTGGGGTATCAATGCTTATAGCTGTAATTATATTGAATGATTTTGTAGTAAAGATTCCAGTGGTTGCATTAGCTGCTGTTATGGTGGTTGTATCATTTAGCACAGTTGAGTGGGAATCTATTAAAAGGATAAAAAGATCTCCTATAACAGATACTTTAGTAATGATTTCAACAGTTCTAATTGTAGTAGTAACTCATAATTTAGCCTATGGAGTTGTTGGTGGAATAATATTAAGTTCATTATTTTTTGTAGCTAAAGTTTCAGAAGTGAATGTAGAGAGGGTAGTGAATGATAATAAGATTATATATATGGTTAAAGGTCAGTTATTCTTTGCATCTACGTTGAAATTTATAGATAATTTTAATTATACAGAAAATAAAAAAGTAGTATATATAGACTTTTCAAAAGCTAAGATTTGGGATGAATCTGCAGTTGATGCTATAGATAAAGTAATAGCTAAATTCAGTAAGAACGGAGTTGATATTACTTTAATTAATGTTAACTCACAATGTGAAAGTTTAATAAATAGAATGAGCATATACAATAAAAATAAATTAAAATTAGTTATAAATAATTAGCATACATAAAGAAAGGTTCAAGTATAAAAATATACTTGGATTTTTTTATTTATTTTTTAGTAAATTTATCTTCATGCATATATAAAAGATGAGAGGTATGTCTCTTAGAAAATTTGTGAGAAAGAGGTAATGAAGATGAAAAGCTTAAAAAAGGGTCTTGTAGACATAACAGAAAGAGGTTGTATAGGAGATGGAGTTACGCTAAATACTAAATTACAGTCAATAATTGATGAATGTGCAGAGAATGGTGAGATAGTATTTATACCTAAGGGAGAGTTTTTAACTGAAAAGCTTATTATAAGGAATAATACGCATATAGTAGGTACTTTAGGTTCAACTATAGTACTAAATGAAGACATTATAAATAAGCATTGTTTATTTATAGGGGATAACGTAAATGCTATTATAAGCAATATAAAATTAAAGGGATTTAATATAGAAGATTACTGTCCAAATAGAGGGGAATATATAGGGATATATGTTAAGCAATGTGAAAGAGTATTATTAGATAATATTTTAGTTGAAGGTTTTGATAAAAGTGGATTATATTGTACTGAAATAGGGTACAATAATATATCACAGTATTATAAAAATCTTCATGTTAGAGATTGCAGATTTGAAAGGAATAGTTATGGAATAACATTAGATAAAAGGGCTGAATATGTTCAATTTACAAATATAACTTCAGCTAAGAATAATATAGGTTGCGTAAATGCTGGAGGAAATAATATGTTTTCTAATTGTTCTTTTAATAGAAATAAATCTGGTATGTATGTAGTTGGTGGTTCTGCTTATCCAAATAATTCACATGGTAGCGCTGTTTCATGCCAATTTAATCACAATTTAGATGAATCTCTTGTATGTAATAATATTGATGTTGGATATATGTTTGTGGGATGTCAGTTTTATGATGGAGATATAAAAATAAATAACTCTAAAGGAATTATACTTAGTGCTTGCGAAGGTGGTACATGGACTATAAGTGGAAATGGTGAAGTAAATAAAAATATGATTACATCATCATTTTTCTATACTAAACCAACAATAACTAATGACGGCACATTAGTATTTAATAATAATATATAACAATGATTATTTATATATGCAATTCTTAATTTAGGTTAAACTATACATTGATACTCATTTATAGTAATATGATTATAATTCATATACTTAGATATAATTAAACATAGTAAAGGTGTTTATATGAATTAATTTTCGTTAATTTAAATAAATATAATGAGTGACATTATTTATTTAAAATAAAAGGCAAGTAAAATAAGATGATGTAGAAGATTACATTGAAAGAAGGATTTTATAATGAATAAAAACGTAGAGATGATGAAAAAGCTTTTAGAAGAAAAGAAAGCAAAAGTAGCAAAAAAATCAGGAAAGAAAATACCAGATAGATACGGAAAGCAAAGTGCTGGAGCAAGCAATACTCATTAGTATTAGGTATTTATAAAAGAGGATATATAGTATTAACAAGAATATTGAGATGATGAAAAAACTTATAGAAGAAAAGAAGAAAAAAGGCTTAGGGACTAAAAATAGTATGAAAGCTAAAAAGAGCATAGGGAATGTAGCCTCTAAAGGTGTTAAAACTGGTAACGGGGGAGGCTTATTCGATAAGTAAATATATACATTAAGTAAGTGTTAAAGGTTAAGGCTAATATAGTCTTAACCTTTTTTATATAAGTATATAATGAAAAATTTAAATTAATAATAGATTTTTTAGGAAAAAGAATATGTGTAAAAATATTCTATACACAATAAATGGGAAATAATGTATAAAGTAATTATGGTAATTAAATTTTATAGTTCCATAAATAATACATTAAGGAGAAATTAATATGCTTAAAAATAATAAGAAAAAAGCTTTGAAAGTAGGAGTAGCAACTACATGTTTTTTATCACTTGGAATAACTACATTTGCAACACCATTAGCTTACGGAATGACGGCAACTAAAGAACCTATGGATATAGTTAATAAAAAACTTGATATATATCCATTACCTCAGAAGATAGAGTATAAATCACAAGGGGAGTTTAAACTTAAAGGAAAGGTAAATATTGTTGTTCATGGAGAACAAGAAAAAGCAACATTACCAAGGCTCAAGAAGAGTTTAGATAAACATAAGATTTCATATGAAGTAACTGAAAAAGTAGATGATAAAAAAACAAATATAATTTTATCATCTGATAAAGAACATTGTGATGATTGTTATGAAGGAATATCTGATAACTTAGGAACCCTTAAAAAAGAAGAGGGATATATACTTAGCACAAGCGATGATGTAAATAAAAATGGAATTATAAAAATTATGGGAACTGATAAAGATGGTGTTTATTATGGTGTATTAACATTAGATCAAATATTAGATCAATCGACTGGTTCAAATAAAATAGCAGATGTTGTTATATCAGATAGTCCAGAAATTAAGCATAGAGGATTTATTGAAGGATTTTATGGAACTCCTTGGAGTCATGAAGATAGAAAAAGTCTTATGAAAGATACTAGTGAATATAAAATGAATACCTATATATATGCTCCAAAGGATGATATATATCATAGAGCAGAGTGGAAAAAATTATATCCAGAAGATAAGGCAAAAGAAATTGCAGAACTTGCAAAAACAGGAACTGATAATAATTTAAATTTTTGTTGGACAATCCATCCAGGTGCAACTCTTCAATTTACAGATGAAGACTACGAAGCTATAATTAATAAATTTGAGCAACTTTATAGCTTAGGAGTTCGTCAATTTGGTGTATTATTTGATGATACTGATGATTGGAGTAGAGGAAAACTTCAGGCAGAATGGATTAATAGAATAAATAAAGAGTTTGTAAAAGCTAAAGGTGATGTTGCACCTATGATAGTTATATCAGCAAGATATAACTCAGCATGGGGACCTAATATAGATAGATATTTTAAACCATTTATGGAGACTTTAGATAAAGATATTGAAGTGATGTGGACTGGTCATGCTACTATGTCAAATGTATCTAAAGAAGTTTTTGAATGGCCAAAAACTGCTACAGGAGTAGATAAAGATGTTGCTGTTTGGTGGAACTACCCAGTAAATGATTATTGTGATTCTAAACTTTTAATGGCACCAATGCCTAATTTAAATCCAGATTTAGATAATGTTACTGGATTTTTCTCAAATCCTATGAACCAAGCAGAAGCTTCAAAAGTTGCATTATACAGTATTGCAGATTATACATGGAATACAAATGAATTTAAATATCAGAAAAGTTGGGAAAGAGCTATTGAGGGACTTGTTCCAGAAGCATCAGAAGAATTTAAAAGATTTGCAGCAAATATATCATATTTAAGTGATGATGGGGGAGCTAGTGGTCCATTTATATTTGATGAATCAGTTTATTTAAAAGAGAAAATTGATTCATTTAAGAGTGCGATACAAAAAGGTGAATCAATAAATAAGGAAGCTACTGTATTATTAAATGAATTCAACACTTTAAAATCTGATGCAAAAGCTCTAAAATCAAAACTAAAAAATAAGAATTTGCTTAAGGAAATCACACCATTTTTAGGAGCATATGAGGCTTTAAGTGAATCAGGAATATCAGCTATGAAGTCAATAATTGCAGCTGAAGAAGGTAATATTAAAGAATGGATTACTAATACTAAAGTAGCAAAGCAAAAACTAGATTCAATGAATAATTTTACTGTAGATAGAATTGAATCTGAGGGTCCTAAGACGTATGTAGTTGATGTTGGAACTAAACTTCTTAAACCATTAGTGTCTGATACTATTACGAAAGCTGAAGAAATGATGTCAAAAGCTTTAAATGGAGATAAATCTTCAAAGGTAATTAGTAATATTAAAGATATACAAAAAGTAGAAGTAAAAACTCAAGCAGGAAAATATAGTATAAGTGATATATCAAATATAAAGATGAAGAAAAATGATTATATAGGTTTTGCAATGCCAAAAGCTATGATGTCAGAAAAAATAGAATTTAAAGCTGATAATTATGAGGATATAGAACTTCAATATTCATTAAATGGAGTTGAATGGAAAAGGGCAGAAACAGAAATAGTAGATGGCGTATTAACATCAAAGGACAATGTGGCTACCACATTTGTAAGGATTATAAATACTTCAAATAATGATATAGCTATTAATATTAATAAATTAGAGATTACACCAATATATAAAGCTAAATTATCAATCTCTGAAAATATAGGAACTTATGATGATAATAAAATTGAAAATGCTATTGATGGAGATATGGAAACAAAATATTGGAGTAACAAACCATCGGCTGAAGGACATTATATTAAGGTGGATTTAGGAGCGGTTATACCTCTTTATGATGTAAAATCTTATTTTGCTGTTTCAGATCGTATGAGAAATTCTGAATATGAAATTTCAGTAGATGGAGATAATTGGACTTCACTAGGGGAATTAAATTATGTTGAAGAGAATGGTAAGATGGTTGCAGATGTTAATGCAGAAGGTCAGATGGCAAGATATATTAGAATAAAGGCAAATGGTTCTAATACAGAAGGAAATTCGAGTTATTGGGTTCAGTTATATGAGATTGAAGTCAACAAAACAGTTCAGAATGAAGGGAATGACTATGTTGAGTTAGTTTCAGGAAATCCAAAAGGAGAATTCAAAAACCTTTATGATGGAGATTTATCAACAGCATATGTTCCAGAATCAGTAAAATCTGGGGATAACATTGTTTATAAGATGAGTAGAGTTACAGATGTTCAAGAATTAATGTTCTTGCAAGATGATAAAAATATAAGTAATGCTAAAGTCAGTGTTAAAGGTATTGATGGTAAATGGACTGAAGTTGGAAAGCTTAATGAAGAGTTTAAAATTTTTAATATAAAAAAGACAATATTAGAAGTAAAACTTGAATTTGATTCATCAAAACCATTACCTAAGATATATGAAATTATAACTAAAGAGGGTACTGTTGAAGTTCCAAAGGAAGTTGATAAGAGTAAATTAAAAGATTTGGTTAGTACTACAAAAAAATTAGACTTATCAAAATATACAGATGAGACAACTAAAGTAGTTAAAGAATCATTAAAAGCATCAGAAAAGATATTAAATGATAAAGATGTGAATCAGGAACAAGTAGATAAGGCAGTTAAAAATATGCAAGAATCAATTGATAAGCTAGTGCTTAAAAATGATAAAGAAAATAATGGAGATACAGATAAAGAAGAAGGATCAAACACTAATACAAAGCCAGGTGATACAACTGATAATAACAACGATTCAGGTTCAGGTAGTGTAAATAATAATAAACCAATACCTGATACAGGTAAAAATAACTTAGGGTTTATGGCAGGTGCAATAGGATTTATTTTAGCTGGTATAAGTGTATTAAAAAAGAGAGGTTAATTAGAATATTTTTAATAAAAAGCGAGTCAGTTTTGACTCGCTTTAATGTTAATTTTATATATTAATATAATTATCTTAATATTAAAGGTGCTATAGGTTGATTAGTTTGTAAGCTATAATATACAACCTTATCACCGTGTATTCCACAGTATGCAGCTGAGTCACTATATATATCTAATAACCCATCTGGACCTATTTTACCCATATTAAATTCATAGTTTTCATTAGGTTCACATACAAACAAAAGTCCATAGTTCTTATCTTTTGTACTACGTAAAACATAAGAATAACCTTCATATAATTTAGGCTCGATATTGGCATGATAGAAGTCTATAAATGTTTTTTCTGTCATTAAATCAGGGTTATAGTACCTTGTTATACATGGCTGACTAGGAACTGCTTTAAAGTACATAGTACTTTGTTTTTGAGTATCTGAGATACCTTTATATTCACAGTTATAATACTTTTGAGTTTTTTCTTTATTAGTTAATTTAGATTTTAAACTTTTAATAGCATCATCACTAGCTCCTATAGATTGAAGTTTGTTAATTGATTTATTAGCATCATTAAAATTATCATTCTTAATTGCTTCAGTTGCTTTTGTTGTATAAGTAGATACAAGCTCTTTCTTTTTTGAATCTATTGAATCCTTTAATTTCTTTATGTTACTATCATTACTATTAATAGATGAAATCTTATCAATTTCTTTATTAGCATTTGTAAAATCATACTTATCTATAAGCTTTGTTGCATTATCAACATATGTTGATATAAGTTTATTTTTAAGTGATGCTATTTCTTTATTAGCCTTATCTTTTATTTGAGTAGAATTACTATCAATTTTTTCTAGAACATTTATTGCAGCTGCATATTTTTCTTGTTTAGCTAAATCTAAGCCTTCATCATATATTTTAGATTGTTGCTCATTTAAGCTAAGTAAATTTTCAGCTTTTTTTATTTCATCAGAATTTTTTATTTCTTTAGCCTGATTTATCATTGAGGTAGCTTCAGCGTATTTCCCATCAACAATAAGTTTATTTGCAGTGCTTATATAGTTAGAAAATTTAGTTTCCTTTCTATAATAATTAAATGAAAATCCTCCAATTACAACTATTGCACAGATTCCTAAAATTAGTCCTATTAATTTTTTCTTTTGCATTATTTATCCCCTTTAATTTCTATATTTAGTTAATAATATTATATAACCCAAGGAATAACTCTCCAAGTTTTATTTTTATATTCAAAATATTTATCTCCAAAGATCTTTTCAAGAACCTTTTCTTCAACTTTAATCCTATAACCATAGATTAAAAATAAAATTATTATAGAAGAAATGATTCCGAAAATATTTCTAAAAGCTAATGAAAATCCTAAAAAGGTTATAATTGATCCACTATAAGCAGGATGCCTTAAATATTTATATGGACCAGATTGTATTATTTTTTGATCACTACGAGTTTTAACTGATAAAGTGAAAAAATTACGCAAAGTCCATACTGAGTAACAACGAAGTATTATACCTATTATCATAAGACATGAACCTATCCAGAAGAATATATCAGGTAGATTTAAATTACTTACTCTTCTAAGTGAAGCGTCTAATCCTATAAGGATCCAAATTCCAAATATCATTACAAAAAATGAACCTTTATCTTTCTTAGTAGAATCTTTTTTATTGTTCTTAGAGGTATAAATCATTATTATAATTTCTGAAATAATAAATAACGTAAAGACTATTTGAAAAATATTTTGCGCTAGTGAACTATTAAAAAATGATCTTCCGAAAAAATACATTATTATACCTTCTTTCCTAATTTTTTATAAAAATTCATAATTATTATAGCACTAAAAGAATACGGTTATTTGTAAAGATAAAAAAGTTAAATTATAGTTCATAAATTTATTTCTATATGCAGAATAAATAGTATTTTGACTAGTGTTTAACTTAGTAATTTAATTTATATAATCTTACTTTCATTGACATAAAATTGAAAATATGTTATATAAAAAGAAGGGTTAGCACTCTATGGATGAGAGTGCTAATAATAAGGTTGAAAAATAAATTATTATTACAATATGTAATTAAATAAATGTTTTATTATGAAGGGAGAATTAAAGATGGAAAAGAAACAATTTAAAGCAGAGTCTAAAAGATTATTAGACCTTATGATTAACTCAATCTATACAAATAGAGAGATATTTTTAAGGGAGCTTATATCTAATGCAAGTGATGCCATTGATAAAATTTACTATAAAGCATTAGTAGATGATTCCATAAAATTTAATAAAGATGACTACTACATTAAGATAACTCCTGATAAAGAAAACAGAACACTAACAATTAGTGATACTGGTATTGGAATGACAAAAGAAGATCTTGAAGATAACCTTGGTGTTATAGCTCAAAGTGGATCACTAAAGTTTAAGAAAGAAAATGAAGTTAATGATGAACATAATATAATAGGACAATTTGGTGTTGGATTCTATTCAGCATTCTTAGTAGCTGATAAAGTTACAGTTATAAGTAAAGCTTTTGGAAGTGATGAAGCTTACAAATGGGAATCAGAAGGTGAGGATGGATATACAATTGAACCTTGTACTAAAGATAGCGTTGGAACAGAAGTTATCCTTAAGATAAAAGAAAGTTCAGAAGATGAAGATTATGATCAATATTTAGATGAATATAAATTACAAGCAATGATCAAGAAGTATTCAGACTTTATAAGATACCCAATAAAAATGGATGTAACTACTAAAAAACTTAAAGAAGGTAGTGAAGATGAGTATGAAGAAGTTAAAGAACTTAAAGTAGTAAACAGTATGGTTCCTATATGGAAGAAAAATAAGAAAGAACTTACTGATGAAGATTACGATAATTTTTATTTAGAAAAACATTATGGATTTGATAAACCTCTAAAACATATTCATATAAGTGTTGATGGTATGATAAGCTATAATGCAATATTATTTATACCAGAAAACACACCATATGATTTCTACACAAAAGAATATGAAAAAGGATTAGAATTATATTCAAATGGCGTTCTAATAATGAATAAGTGTGGAGATTTATTACCTGATTACTTTGGTTTTGTTAAAGGGGTAGTGGACTCACCAGATTTATCTCTTAATATATCAAGGGAAATGTTACAACACGATAGACAATTAAGACTTATTGCAAAAAATATTAAGAATAAGATAAAAAATGAATTAAAGAACATGTTAAAGAATGAAAGAGAAAAGTATGAAAAATTCTATAAATCATTTGGAAGACAATTAAAATATGGGGTTTATGATGACTTTGGAGCAAATAAAGAAGTATTACAAGATTTATTAATGTTCTATTCATCAAAAGAAAAGAAGTTAGTTACACTAGATGAATACGTAGAAAGAATGAAAGAAGATCAAAAGTACATCTACTATGCAACTGGAGAATCAAATGAAAGAATTGAAAAACTTCCACAAACAGAAGCATTATTAGATAAAGGATATGAAGTATTATACTTTACTGAAGATGTAGATGAGTTTGCTATAAAGATGCTTATTAAGTATAAAGATAAAGAATTTAGATCAGTATCTGGTGGAGATTTAGGAATAGAATCAGAAGAAAATAAAGAAGTATCAGAAGCAGATGAAAAAGAAAATAAAGAAATCTTTGAAGCTATGAAGGATTTATTAAAGGATAAAGTTACAAGTGTTAAAGAATCAAAGATATTAAAGACTCATCCAGTATGTTTATCAACTATGGGAGAGATAACTCTTGAGATGGAAAAGATATTAAATGCTATGCCTAATAATCCAGGAGTAAAAGCAGATAAAGTCTTAGAGATAAATATAAATCATGATGTGTTTAAAGCATTAAAAGATGCGTATGAACATGATAAAGATAAATTTAAACTATATACAGACTTGTTATATAATCAGGCATTGCTTATAGAAGGAATAGATATAAAAGATCCAGTAGATTTTACAAACGCTATATGCAAGTTAATGAAATAAATATAAAAGAGAACTCTAATTATAGTTAGAGTTCTCTTTTTGCATTTGCTGTGTAATTAAATGGTGTATTGTGGAACAAAATTATTAACATATAAATAAATTAAATATTGTACGAATTTATTTAAGGAGATATATATGAGTTATACTACAGAGAGACAACCACAAGGTATGGAAAGAAATATAGAAACTTTTTTAAGAGAAGGAATGATAGCAGAAATAGTAGCAATAGATGATTATAGCCATTTTATATCATTAACTGATAATAAAGAAGTAAAGGATATTTTTTATCAAATAATGAAAAGAGAGAAAGTACATTATGGGATGTTTTTAGAGGCACTTAGGAAGGTAGATAAAGAAGAGGGAGAATTAAAGAAGAAGATTTATTCACAGATTAATATACATTCAAAGCAAAAATATAAAGAAAGCACTAAAGTTGAAAAGGGGGACTTACTTGATTCTATAAGGATTTTAATAAAAGGTGAGTTAGAAGCTATAATACTTTACGAAGAATTTATAAACAATATAAAAGATCAATCTATAGTTTGCATAATAAATCAAATTATTAAAGAAGAGAAAGAGCATGTTGAAGAATTAACTAAAGCTTTAACTACTATTGATGAAGATGGTTATGGGCCGATAAGTGATGTTAGTCATAGAGGAATGATATATAGAAGGGGTAAGTAAGATAAGCTACATCTAGGTATGTAGCTTATCTTATTATGTACTGTAACTTGTTAGGATAAGTTAATAAGGTTACTATTAATTAATATAAATATTAAAGTGTTTTTAAATAATATACACATTACTAAAGAAAAAAGTTAATAAAGTTCTTATATAATAAACCTATATTTATACTAGTGGAGGTTATAAACATGAGTAAGGCTAATGAAGAACTTAGTAAATCTCAAAAGTGGAATATATTAATTTGTGTAATTACAATGACTTTAATGACATGTATAGATGGAAGTATTGTGAATGTTGCATTGCCTATGATATCGCATGATTTAAATGTAAGTATGGCGGGAGTCCAATGGATTGTTACTAGTTATCTTATGACAATCTCAGTACTTATACTATTATGTGGCAGACTTGGAGATGTAAAAGGAAAATGTAAAGTTTTCAGAGTAGGTATCTTAGTATTTACTATTGGCTCATTAATGGGTGGTATATCAAAGAACCTACCACTACTTATAGTTGCAAGAGTAATTCAAGGTACAGGAGCAGCATGTACTATGGCAAATAGTATGGGAATAATAACAAGTACATTTGAGAAAGAAGGAAGAGGAAGGGCCATGGGAATATCAGCAAGCGCGGTAGCTTTAGGCACAATGATAGGACCAGCACTTGGAGGTATAATAGTTTCTTTTAGATGGGATTGTATATTTTATATAAACATACCAATAGGTATAGTAAATTTTATAGCATCAAAGTTTGTATTGAATGAAGTACATATTGATACAAAAGAGAAAATTGATATTAGAGGAACTTTAATATTTGCTATATTTATAGTATCAATAATATTATCAGTAACAGAGGGAGAATTTAAAGGATATACAAGCTTACCAATATTACTTGGTTTCTTAATTTCTATAATTTCATTCTCATTATTTATATATCTACAAAAGACAGTTAAATCACCAGTTTTGAATCTTAAATTATTTAAAACAAAATTATTTTCTTTAAGTGTGCTTTGTGGATGTATATCATTTATAGGAATAAGTTGTGTATCAATATTACTACCATTCTATTTACAAGATGTGCTTAAGATGTCACCGTTTGATGCTGGTATGTTTCTTATGATTTATCCTATAGCTTTAGCTATTGTATCACCATTTAGTGGCTCACTTTCAGATAAACTAAATCCAGAACTTATATCACTAATTGGTATTATACTTTTAACTTTAGGGTTGTTTTTAATGGGGACAGTTAAAGAAGATACAAATATATGGCTTTTAGGAATATATAGTGTAGTAATGGGAATAGGAAATGGAATATTTAAATCACCAAATAATTCTCTAGTAATGGCAGAAATTAAGAAAAATGAGCTTGGAATAGCTGGAAGCGTTAATTCATTACTTAGAAATATAGGAATGGTGTTTGGATATACATTAGCTACAACGCTCTTATATGATAAAATGAGTTATAAGATAGGATATCAAGTATCTAATTATGTACCAGGTAGAAATTATGTATTTATATATGGAATGGATTGTGTGTTTATAGTTGCAGGAATTATATGTAGTATCGCTACAATTGTAGCAATACTAAGGTATAAAGAATTTAGAAAAGTTATATAAATAATACTTTCCTACGAAAATAACCTAGTTAAATAGATTATAAATCTATTTAACTAGGTTATTTTAATTAGAATTATTTTTTTTACTAAATGTTTTTATTAATTTTAAAATAAGATAGACACCAAAAACAACTGTATATGTAATTAATTTTAATAAGTCTACTTCTTTGCTATTTAATAATGAAATTAATATATGTACATAAGCTAAAAGGTAAAATGGATAAGCGAATCTTTGCAGCTTCTTCCAATCCTTATATTTCATTTTACTTCTAATCTTTTTCAGTGAGGTTATAAATAGTGGAATCATTATAATGAAAGCTATAAGTCCTATAATTAAATAAATTAAATAAAGAGTCTTTATAGGTTGATTATTAAGTAGTTTAATTATAAATCTAACAAAATACATTACACAGTGTGGAAGTATTAATATAGATCCAAGTATAGCGAGCTCAGCTCTTGTGCTTAATAATTTTTTAGTTATGGACCATCTTGAATTTAAGGCCCCTGCAAACATTACCAATACAAAAAATGCAATTGCTATATTACCTTTCATAGAGGCTTTTTCTAATGCTGCTACAAATCCATGTAATTTAAAATTTGATGTTAATCTTAAAATTTCATAAATAGTTGTCAAAATAGCTATTATAGAAGCTATTGAATGGAAAAATTTAGAATGATTTCTGATTGTTTTTGTAAAAAGTAGTGATAAAATTGTTACTAAAATTAGTGAATAAATAAAATACATATTGATACTCCTTTTCTTTTTGTATCGATAATCAATATCAAATAAATTTTAATACAATGTTTTCCTAAAGTCAATGTTTTGAAGTTACGAAGTTAATTTAACTTAATAATAATTATAAAAAATACAAAATAATTACAATTAAGGATTGGAGCTTTATTTTTCTTGTGCTTGATATTTGCATCAGCTTTATTATTTGTATTAGGTTCTTAAGTATATAGGGAGGATTGATTTTAACTATAGGAATATTTTTTAACAATGAGAAGAAGAATAAAGAAGAACTAGTTTAAACTGCACCAGTTTATATAAATAGATTCAAGAGAATTTTAGGGTAATCTTGAATCTATTTTTATATGTCAAATTATATATTTTTATAATGTTATAATAGGAATTAATTAGTATATAATATTTTATTTGATTTTTGGGAGGGATATAGATGAAAAAGATAGGATTTATTGGTGTAGGTGTAATGGGAAAATCCATGGTAAGAAATTTAGTTAAGAATGGATTTGATGTATCAATTTATACACGTACAAAAAATAAGGTATTAGATTTAATAGAAGAAGGTATAACTTGGTGTGATGATGTTAAAAGTTGTGCTAAGAACAAAGATGTAGTAATAACTATTGTTGGATATCCAAAGGATGTAGAAGAAGTTTATTTTGGGAAAGATGGAATAATAGAAAATGCAAAAGAAGGTACATATTTCATAGATATGACTACAACAAGTCCAAAGTTATCTATTAGGATTTATAATGAGGCAAAGAAAAGAAATATTTTCGCTTTAGATGCACCAGTCTCAGGTGGTGATATTGGAGCTAAAAATGCTACATTATCAATTATGATTGGTGGGGACAGAGAAGCTTTTGAAGAATGTATTGATATTTTTAAAACTCTAGGAACTAATATAATATATGAAGGTAAGGCTGGAAGTGGACAACATACAAAAATGGCAAACCAAATAGCATTAGGTGGAGCTATAGCTGGAGTATGTGAAGCAATAACATATTCTAAAAAAGTAGGCCTTGATGTAGAAAAAATGCTAAATAGTATTAGTAAAGGTGCTGCTGGAAGTTGGCAGATGAACAATATGGCACCAAGAATGCTTAAAGGAGATTTTGATCCAGGATTCTTTATAAAACATTATATAAAGGACATGAAAATTGCAGATGATGAAGCTAAGGGTGCTAACTTAGAGTTAGATATTCTAGAAAGTGTACTAAAGATGTATGAAAAGCTTCAAGATGAAGGTATGGGAGATTTAGGAACACAAGCACTTATAAAATATTATGATAATAAATAAAAAGAATATAGCATTAAACTAGAAAAGTGAAAAAAGTAGCAATTAATTATTTTAATAAGTTAATTAGCTTTTATAAAATATAAATTTTAACTATAAATATATGAATAATATAAGGGGCTTAAGAGAAAAACTAGATATATATAAATTAGCAAAATATTATATTTAGAAGGAGAGTTTATATTATGGAAGTTATTAAAAAACACTTATTAGACGGAACTTTAGAACAGTTTGGTGGAGATGTTGTACCTAAGATACCAGTTTTTTCTGGTGAAGATATAACATCAGAAGTATACTACTTTAAGCCTAATCAAATATTAAGATCTCATAGACATCCTAAGGGTGAACAAATATTTGTATTCTTAAAGGGTGAAGGGAAAATGTTAGTTGGAGATCAATCACATAACGTAGATACGGGTTCAATTGTTTTTGTGAAAACAGGTGAATGGCATGAAATAATAAATGGAACTACTGAAGAAATGGTTGCAGTTCAAGTAACTAAAGTTGATGCTGGTGCAGAATATAGATAAAAGTAATTAATATGATAGTTTAGAATATAATTTAAAGAGGGCAGAAATGCTCTCTTTAAATTATTGAGAAAGTTTTTCAATATGCAATAGATATTTAATAATAATAGTATTGATTGTATAGATATGAAGTGTTAAATTTAGGATATAATTAAAATAAATAGTATATTTATTGGATATATTCGATAGATAATAAACACTATTTTATTGATAATGGTATAGATAGTAAATGGAGGTATTAAATTATGGGAAAATTAGAAAATAAAGTTGCATTAGTCACATCATCAACAAAGGGGATAGGCTTAGCATCTGCTGCCGCTTTAGCAGAAGAAGGAGCTTTAGTATATATTGCAGCTAGATCAGAGGAACTTGCAAATGAAGTTATTGCAAATATATCTAAGAGAGGTAATAAAGCAAAATTTGTACATTTTAATGCAAAAGAAGTAGATACTTATACTACTATGATAGATACAGTTATAAATAACGAAGGAAGATTAGATATATTAGTAAATAATTATGGCAGTACTAATGTTAAGCTTGATAGAAACCTTGTAGATGGAGATACAGAGGAATTCTTTAAAATATTACAAGATAATATACAAAGTGTATATTTACCATGTAAGGCAGCTGTTCCACATATGATTAAAAATGGTGGGGGAAGCATAATTAATATATCATCAATAGGTTCTGTAGTTCCAGATATATCTAGAATGGCTTATTGTGTATCAAAAGCGGCTATAAATTCATTAACACAAAACATAGCAACACAATATGCTAAACAAAATGTAAGATGTAATGCTATATTACCAGGACTTATTGGAACTAAAGCCGCTTTAGAAAATATGACAGAAGAATTTAGAACTTCATTTGTAAGACATGTACCACTTAATAGAGTAGGTAAACCGGAAGATATAGCAAAGGCAGTAGTATTTTTTGCTAGTGATGATTCATCATTTATAACAGGAGACCTTATGGAGATTGCAGGAGGATTTGGAATGCCAACACCTCAATACGCAGAATTTATGGGGAATTAAAAGTTTTTTATTGGATAAGAAAGATACTAGTTTTATAAAATTAGTATCTTCTTTTTATATATTTGACAATATCACTAATTAGTGATAAATTTAATTTATGGATAAGAAATTTATATTAGATAAAGAAACAAGATTAAGTTTAGCCAGTTTAATTTCATTAAATAGGGCAAATCAAAAAGTAGATAAGTTATCATATGAAACTATAAGACCTTCTGGATTAACTACATCACAATTTGCAGTTTTAGAAGTTTTATATAGTAAAGGAGATCTTAAGATATGCCAAATCATAGATAGTATACTTACTACGTCAGGCAATATAACTGTTATAATTAAAAATCTAGAAAAGGAAGGTTTTATTAAAAAGCTTAAAGATCCTGAAGATAGTAGAGCAGTATTGATAAGTTTAACAGGTAAAGGTAAAGAAATTATAGAAAGCATTCTTCCAAAACATTTTGAAAATATAAAAAATATATTTAATGTTTTAGATAATGAGGAAAAAGAACAATTAATAAAAATATTAAGTAAGATTAGAAAATTATAAATTTTTTTATAAATATATCACTAATTAGTGATAAAAGGAGAGATTATTATGATTAGACATTTAGAAAATAAAAACATGGGAAAAAGTAATTTAGGATGGCTTAAAAGTTCATTTCACTTTTCATTTGCAGAGTATTTCAATATAGATAATATGCATTTTGGACCACTTAGGGTATTGAATGATGATTTAATAGAACCAGGAACAGGCTTTGATACTCATCCACATGAAAATATGGAGATTGTAACTTATGTAATATCAGGTGAATTAACTCATGGAGATAGCATGGGCAATAAGAGAACTTTATCAAGAGGAAACATGCAATACATGAGTGCTGGAACAGGAGTATATCATAGTGAGCATAATTTTTCAGATGATATTTTAAGACTTCTTCAAATATGGATAATTCCTGACAAACAAGGATTAAAACCACAATATGGAGATTTTAAATTTAATTTTGATGATAGACGAAATAAGTTCCTACACATGGTTTCATCTATGGAAGGAGATGCACCTATAAAAATAAATCAAGATGTTAATATCTATACTTTATTTTTAGAAGAAAGTATAGATATAGAATTTAAAGTTAAAGAAGGAAGACAAGTATATCTTGTACAAATAGAAGGTGATTCTATTATAAATGGAGTAGATGTAAATGAAAAAGATGCTATGGAAATCATAGAAGAAGATATATCTATAAAATCAAAGGAAGATTCACATTTTATATTAATTGAAATGAGAAAATAATTTATATTTTAATACAAAATCATAAGTTAATAGTAAATAAAAGTAAGCTAAAAGACTTTAAGTGACTAACTTACTTTTAATTAAAATATATTCAATAGGCCCTAAAATGATTCAAGGGCCTATTTTTATAATTCATAATATTCTTTAGAAATTTTAATTAAATTATAAAAATATGATATAATTTCGAGTGAAGGATTAGTTATAATATAGTATTATTTAATTTGGATTAATAATTTTATAAACTTAGGAGGAATAGCATGGATGTAATGACGGCAGTAGCCATAAGTGTAGGTGTATTGTCTGGTGTGTGGGCTTTTGTTAGTGACGCTTTTAGTCTTATAACATGGGTTGGATTTATAGGGTTTACAAGTTATTTTGCATCAGGTGGGAAATTTGTAGGTCTTAAAAAATCTATTTTTGCAAATATTTCAGGGATAATTTGGGCAATGTGCATAATACTTGGGTCAAGGTATCTTTCAGGGTCATATTGGTCATATATACTTACTGGATTTTTTTCATTTGTAATGTGTATTCAAGCAAAAACAAAACCTTTAGAATTTATACCAGGAGCATTTTTAGGTGCTTGTAGTACCTTTGGAACTGGAGGAAACTGGGGAGTAGTTATAATATCATTAATTCTTGGAGGTATCTTCGGACATATATCAGAGATTTTAGGATTACTTTTCTATGGAAAGTTTGGAAAAAGAGAATAAGGAATTATATAAATATTTTTATACGCATAAAAGACAGCAAATATGTCCATTGACATTAAGATTTAATATATGTTAACATAAGTCAAAAGATTGACAAAATAATATAAAATTAGAGTAGTTTTTACATATAAATACTCTAAAAAATAAAAGATAGGTTCAAGTGTATATTAAAAAATATATATGTTGATTAAAAGGGAAGTAATGGGTGAAAATCCCACACGGTCCCGCCGCTGTAATAGAGGAGTTTTCTAAAGTTTATACCACTATATTAATATGGGAAGGTTTTTAGAAAATGAAGATGCTTAAGTCAGAATACCTGCCTACTTTTTGAAGTATCTCTACGGAGTATAGAGAGAGATCATTTTTTATACTAAGTATTTTGGTTTGTATATTTATGACTCTTTAACTATTAGTAGTTAAAGAGTCATTTTAATTTTAAATAAACATAAAAACTTTAAGGTATGGAAGGAAGAAGACACATGAAAAATAAGGGATTCAAAAAATTAATGTTAGTACTTATGGCTTTGACCTTAACAATGTCATTAGTGGCTTGTGGAGGAAGCAATAAGAAAGAAGAAGGAAAAGAAAATAGTAATACTTCAGAGAGTAGCGGAAAAGGAGATTCACATTATCCAGTAACAATAACAACTTACGACTATGCAGGAAATGAAATAAAAGAAACTTTTGATAAAGAACCTGATAGAGTAATAACTACAAATCAAACAGCTACTGAACTCATGCTTGATTTAGGATTAGGTGATAAATTAGTTGGGACTTGCTATCTTGATAATTCAATATTAGATAGATTAAAAGATCAGTATAGCAAAGTAAAGGTTTTATCAGATAAATATCCTACAAAAGAACAAGTTTTAGCACTTAAACCAGATTTAATATTTGGATGGAAAAGTGTCTTTGCACCTAAAACATTAGGAGATGTTAAGGAATGGCAGGATAGAGGAGTTAAAACTCTTGTTCAAAGAAATACAGTAAAAACTGTTGGAAATTACACTGTAGATAATTTATATAAAGATATAAATGATATAGGGTTAATATTCAATATTCAAGACAAGACAAATGAGTATGTAAAGAATTTAAAAGATAGATTAAAAACTATAGAGGATAAAACATCTAAGTTAAAAGATAAAAAGAAAGTTTTAATACTAGAAGAGAGTAAAGAAGGACAATTTAGAGTATATGGAAAAAATGATTTAGTTAGCGATATGGTAGAAAAAGCTGGAGCAGTTAATATTGAAGATAAGTCAGGAACTATTAGTACAGAAGGAATAGTAGCCGCAAATCCAGATGCTATTATATACATTCATTTTGGAGATGGTAAAGATAGCAATAGTAAAGAACTTACAAAAGTATTTACTGATAATAAAGCACTTCAAAATGTAACTGCAGTTAAAGACAACAATATCGTTGTAACAGGTCTTGCAGAAACTTGGGCAGGTGGAGTAAGAGTAGTTGATGCAATAGAACAATATTCTAAAGAATTATATCCTAATCTTTATAAATAGATGGATGAAAGAAGGGTTAAATTGAATTTACTTAAGAAGAATTTTGTCATTTTAATGGGTTTAGTTTTTTTACTTTTA
Source organism: Clostridium perfringens (assembly GCA_040144665.1). GTDB lineage: Bacteria > Bacillota > Clostridia > Clostridiales > Clostridiaceae > Clostridium > Clostridium perfringens_A. The sequence goes on along the minus strand of JBBVGE010000449.1, from coordinate 39,782 downwards.
GTAAGTATAATATTAGCGGTTTCAATTGGATCAGTTAAAATACCAGCTATAGACGTGTATACAATTATTACTCATAAACTTTTTGGAATACAGGGATTAGAGAATGTAATAGATCCATCTTTTATTGATATTGTATGGCAGATAAGACTTCCAAGGGTACTCCTTGGAGTAATAGTGGGTATGGGTCTTGCACTAGGTGGAGTTATTATGCAAGGAACTGTACAAAATCCATTAGCAGATCCCTATCTATTAGGTATAGCATCAGGGGGGACTCTTGGTGCTACCTTTGCAATGCTTATGGTATCAAGCATATCATCAATATCAAGTAGTTATTTCTCAATATCATTCTGCGCATTTTTAGGAGCTTTAATTGCAGCTATTATGGTATTTAGACTTTCAAATATAGGTGGTAGAATTACACCAGTTAAATTAGTTTTATCTGGTATTGTAGTTAATCTTATTTGTACAGCATTTTCAAATCTTATGATATATATGACAAATGACAATGGTGAAACTCGTATTGTTATGGACTGGACTATGGGAAGCTTAACTAGTGGGAAATGGGATAATCTTTTAGTCCCATTTATAGTAGTAGCTGTTTGTACATTATTCTTTATAACTCAATCTAGAGTAATGAATACAATGCTTCTAGGAGATGAAGCAGCAATAACACTTGGAGTAGACCTTCATAAATATAGAAAAGTTTATCTTGTTGTAGTATCAATTCTTACAGGAGTTTTAGTTGCTAGCTGTGGTATTATAGGATTTATTGGTCTTGTGATACCTCATATTACAAGAAGCTTAGTTGGTACTGATCACAAAATAAATTTACCAGTAGCTATGTTAATTGGAGCAATATTTTTAATATGGTCAGATGTTTTAGCTAGGATAATACTAAAGAATATGGAGATGCCAATAGGTATAATAACAGCTATAGTAGGTGCACCATTCTTTATGTATATTATGATAAAACGTACCTATACTTTTGGAGAGAGGTAATCTTTATGAAGTTAAATACAGAAAATTTAAACGTAGAATTAGGTGGGAAGGGTATAGTTAAAGATGTATCAATTAATATAGATGAAGGGGAACTTGTTGGCATTATAGGACCTAATGGAAGTGGAAAGTCAACTCTTTTGAAGACTATTTATAGAATATATAAACCAAAATCAGGAGTTATGTATCTTAATGGTAAAGACTTATCAAAGATATCTCCAAAAAATGTAGCAAAAGAACTTGGAGTCTTAGGGCAATTTAATAATATATCCTTTGATATAAAAGTTAAAGATATAGTGCTTATGGGAAGAACACCTCATAAGAACTTTTTAGAGGGAGATTCAGCTGAGGACTATAAAATTGTTAAAGATTCATTAGAAAAGGTAAATATGTTAGAATACTATGGGAGGAGTTTTTCTAATCTATCAGGAGGGGAGAAACAAAGGGTTCTTTTAGCACGTGTACTAGCACAAAAAGTGGACTTACTTATATTAGATGAACCTACTAATCATTTAGATATAAAGTATCAACTTCAAATATTGAATGTTGTAAAATCCTTAGGTATTACAGTTGTTGTAGCATTACATGATTTAAATTTAGCAGCAGCTTATTGTGATAAACTATATGTAATGCATAATGGAGAAGTTATTAGTAGTGGAGATCCTAATAAGGTTTTAACATCAAAACTTATAAAAGAAGTATATGAAGTTGATGCGGTAATACATAAAGATAGTAATCCTATATATATAACTTTCAAAATAAACTAAGCAAAGGGATGATAATATGGCTATAGCAATAATGGCTTGTAGAAAACTTATGAGTAAATGTTCAGGAACTGGGTGTTTTAAAGCATACAATAATTCTACAGCTGCATTTGAAGTGTATGGAGATAATAAAGAAGACTTAAGTAGCTTCTTTTATTGTTCAGGATGCAGTGATACTATGACAAAAGATGAGAATTGGAAACATAAAATAGCTCAGCTTAGAAAGAATAATGTAAAAACTATTCATATATCAAAATGTATAAGTGTTGAGTGTAATGATTATGATAGACATGAAAATATATTAAAAAAAGAAGGCTTTAATGTTATTCACGGAAGCCATAAATAAAAATAAAAGTGCTAATGAATATCCATTAGCACTTTTATTTTATATAATACGTGGAAAGTTATATATATTTAAAACTAAATTTAGTTTTCTTCATTAGCTGTTTTCTTTATCTTTAGAGTTAAAGATAATAGTATTAATGCTATGAAAGCACCAATTATTATAAATATAAATGCTCCATTCCATCCAAATGTATCTGCTATAAATCCAATAACTAAGTCAGCCATAAGTTCTCCTAAAAGATATGCACAAAGACCTGATAGACCAACAGCAGCACCAACAGCAAAGCTTGGTACTATATCTATTAAACTCATACCAATTAAAAGTTGTGGTCCATATATAAAGCAACCTATTACAGCAACAGATATCATTGTTATCATGTAACTAGAAGTTGTCCAATATGCTACTACGGCAAATATAACACCTATCATACATATTATGCTTAAAGGAGCACGCTTACCTTTAAATAATACATCTGAAAGCCATCCAAGTAGTATTGATGCTGGAATGGCTGCATATTCAAATAAGAACATTGCCCAGTTAGAATCTGCAACAGAGAAATTCTTTGATTCTTGAAGGTATATAGGAATCCAGTTAACAACACCTTGTCTAATTAAATAAACAAATATATTAGCTAGGCATAAATACCAAACATACTTATTTGTTAATACGTATTTAATTACTATTTCTTTCGTAGTTAAATTAACAGGTTCTTTTACTTCAATTTCAGGATAATCGTTTCTATATTCTTCAATTGGAGGTAAACCTACTGATTCAGGAGTATCAGCGCCAACAAAGAATACGAATATAGCAATAATAATACAAATTGCAGCAGGAACAAAGAATATACTTTTGAAGTTATTAGCTCCAAATATAAATAATGATAAAGTAGCTAAAGGAGCTATAAGTCCGCCACCTACATTATGTGATGTATTCCATATTCCCATTTTAAGACCTCTCTCATTTTGAGAGAACCATTTACCAATTATTATTGAACATGGCGGAGCACCCATAGCTTGGAATAATCCATTAATTATCATAAGAATTAAGAATAGCCAAACAGCACTCGTAAATCCCATAAATATACTAACTATTGATGATGCCAAAAGACCAAAACCAAGAAAATATTTAACATTTGATCTATCTGCTAAACTACCTAAAACAAATTTACCAAGACCATAAGCAACTGCAAGTCCAGTACTTATTAATCCTATATCTGTTTTGGAAAAATCGTAATTATTAATTAAAAATGGTGATGCTATTGCAAAGTTTTTTCTTACTAGATAATAACCTGCATATCCGATAAACATCATAAGGAACATACGAATACGATAAGCTTTGTAAGCTGAAGGTATTCTTTCTTTTGGCAACCTTGGTATAGCTGGTGCCGGTTTGAAAAAGTTAAACATTTATAAGTCCTCCTCAGTAAAAACATAAACATAATTGTGATTACGTTTTCTGTATTTGATTACATTAATATAATAGAACAAGAAATATACAATAAAATCTCTTAAATGTTTCATAAATGTAACATTTAAGAGATTTCTTTAAATAATATGTATTTTTACTTAGGGAGACTGCTGTTAAATATATTTATTATAGTATCTTTTTCCATAGCGGCTCTGTTAAAATCATAATTCTCATATATATTTGAAGTGACATCATTATATTTTTTAGTAGATACTGCATTAGAATAAAGTGATAAGTTATTTGAAACATTATTTGATAGAATGAAGTCTATAAAAGCTTCAGCAACCTCTTTATTAGCACAATTATTAATTTCTGCTATAGAATCTACATTCCATCCAGTATTCTTTGGAGTAATACTTATAATATTAGGATCTGATTTACTAGCAATAACTTGGTCGCCTAAGAAGTTAACAGTAACAGCATATTCTCCAGATGACACTCTTTGAATAGAATTAAAACCGCTAACTGTATATGAAGAAACATTAGTTGTGAGTTTCTCTAAGAAGTTTTTATAATTATCTGGACCGAGCTGTTGATATAAAGATGCAAGAAATGCATAGCCTGTACCAGAAGTTTCGGGGTTAGGTAGTATTATTCTCCCTTTGTAGTCATCTTGAAGTAGGTCTTCAAATTTAGTTGGCATAGGAATTCCTTTTGGTGCAAAATCTCTATCCCAAACTATTTTATTTATACCTATAGCTAATGTATCCACTTGAAATCCAGTCCAGTAATTATCTGAATCTTTATATTTTGATGGAATTCCTTTAGCGTTAGGAGATTTATATCTAGCTAATGCATTATTTGATTTTAATAATTCATATGCATCACAAGTACCACCTATAAATATATCGCCATTAGGACTATTCTTTTCAGACAATATTCTTTTTACAGCTTCCTCTGTAGGAAGTTTTATATATTCATAAGTACATCCAGTTTCTTTTTTAAATTTTTCTAAGAGAGATTTTGCTTCTTCTTCACGAAGTGCTATGTAAACTGTTAAATGCTTACCTTTAAGATTAGGATACAATTTTGCATTTTTTGGGGAGAAGAAGTAAAACGATAATAGTATCATTGAAATAAATAGCATGATAATAATAAATAAATTTTTTTTATTTAAGATAGTTTTCATCTAAGTCACCTTTTACATAAATATTCTTACCATTCTCATCACCTAAGTATTGGATAACTAAATAATGATTGTAGACGGTAATATAAATTGTATTATTTGCACTGGAAGTATTGCTACCATTTATAAATACTTTATATACTTCCTTTGGAGACTCTTTTAAACTAATGTTTAAAAAATCTTTATTATCTTCCATAATTTTAAATTTTTTTAGTGAATTTATAAGTTTTTTACCTTCATTTTTGGTTAGTTCATGTGATGTGTGAGAATTTTGATAAATGATTTTTGAGTCATTATGATCAATTATGGATATAATGTTTGGATAAGTATAAAAGCAATTAAATAGTGTGTTTCTTAAAGTATTAATATAATATGAGCTAAAGTTATATGTTTTATTTTCAAGTGTTAGAGAGTTATTTACAGTAAAGTTTTCAGTAGATCCATTCGAATAAAAAACAGTACCAGATAAAGTAGCAATATTATCATTTATTAGGTTATTTTTTTGTTTAGAATTACAATTAATTATAGTAGAGAAGTATTGTAATATATCACTCATAATTATATTATTAGTAAGTGTTACTTCACCTAGATATTTATTTTTAATAACGATTTTAGTTGGTACCTTAATAGAAAAGGATTTTTTTGTTGATTTAAAATCATCAATAATTTTTAAATTATTATATACAATTTTAGTGGAGTAAAAATAGAAAACTAAAATTATAACTACAAATAAAAGATAGAGTATAATTATATTCTTAAAATTTTTCTTCATATGAAGTCCTTTCATAATGCTATGAATCAGTAGATTTTTTTTGTTTATATAATGTTATTGTAGCAACAGTACCTTCATCTAATATACTTTCTATATTAAAGGAACCATTTTGATTAGATAATATATCTTTACAAATATTAAGTCCAAAGCCGTTACCTTTTGTACTTTTAATATTTAATATATCAAAACCAATTCCATCATCTGAAATAGATATTTCTATCCTATCGTCATATACTTTTGATGTAATTTCTATAGTTTCGCAGCCACTATACTTAATAGCGTTATCAATGATGTTTATAAAAACTTGCTTTGTTTTATCATAGTCTCCATATATAAATAAGTTTTCATAGTTTTTAATTATACTTATATGATAATTATTAAGTCTAATATTAAGTATATTTAAACATTCATCAATTAAGTCTTTTAAGTTTATATAAGTTGCTTCTATAGCAAAGTTTTCTTTATTAGTCTTCGATAATACTAAAATTTCTTCAACTAAAGTTAAAAGTCTACGGCCTTCTTTTTCTATAAGGGCAGAACTATCTAAAATTTTCTTATTATCATCTAGTTTAGGAATTATCTCAGAAAATCCAATAATTGCAGTTAAAGGTGTCTTAAATTCATGAGATATATTATCAAAAAATTTTTTTTGTTTGGTTTTTGCATCTTCAAGTTCATTTATATATTTCTCTATATCTTCTCCCATAACATTAAATGTATTTGCTAAATCTTCAATTTCATCACCACTAGATATGTTAACCTTTTCTCCAAAGTTTCCTTTAGCTATCCTTTTTGATTGCTCCTTTAATGTTATTAATGGATTAACTAACTCTTTAGAGAATGAGTAGATTAATATGATACCGATACCAAGTGAAATTATACTTACCACTACCATTATTGCAAGTGTATTATTTAATATACTTACAGAAGATGAGTTTTGAAGTATTAATCTTAAAACTCCACAGTAAGTATCTTTATAAAATATAGGAGTTGATAAAAATATATAAGGAATTCCATTAATCTTCTTTATAATATAAGACTGAGATCCATCAAGTGCTTTATCAATATCTTTATTATATAGACTTATTTGATTTTTGTTGGAATCATATGTTATTTGTCCAGAATTACTTATTGTTTGAATTCTTATATTAAACCTACTACTTAGATTAGTGGCAATAAATGGAGAAATAGATTTAAAAACCTCTTCTTTATTAGAATCACTATTAGACTCTAATAAATTTTCAACATATCCACATATAGTAGTATTTTCTTTTAATAAGTATTCAAGAGAGTTATCTAATAAATTTTTAGATAAAGTATTAAATGTAATTATGTATATAAAAGCAATAATAGGTGCTAATATTGCAACATTAGTCAATATGATTTTTTGTTTAAGGGATAGGTTAATCTGAAACATCTAATTTATATCCTGCTTTATATAGTGTTTTTATATAATGCTGGCAATTTCCTAATTTTTTTCTAAGTCTTTGAACTAATATATCTACTGCACGAGTAGTACCTTGAAAATCATATCCCCAAACTTTATTTAGAAGTTCTTCTCTACTAAAAACTCGTCCTTTATTTTCGCAAAGACAACTTAAAACCTCAAATTCTTTAAATGTTAAATCTATATATTTAGAATCAATTAGTACTTTTCTTTCATCAATAAAAATATGTATTTTACCAACTGATATTAAGTTTTTAATTTCCTTAGAATTTCTATTTATTCTTTTTGAAATAACCTTTACTCTTAATAATAATTCAGTACTATTAAAGGGTTTTGTTATATAATCTTCTGCACCTAATTGCAATCCAAGTAATTTATCATTGATATCGTTTTTAGCTGTAAGCATAATAATAGGAATATCAGCTATTAACTTTATCTTGTTTATAAGCTGAAATCCACTAATATCAGGGAGCATTGCATCTAAAATTATGATATCAGGCTTTTCTTTTATTGTAAGATCTAATGCATCGATACCACAAGTTGCTGTAATTACAGTGTATTTTTGAAGTTCTAAATTCATTTTTATAAGTTGTAATATGCTAATCTCATCATCAACTACTAAAATATTCAATTTTTTTCTCCTTTAATTTAAATAAATATTAAATTCATACATTAATTATACAAAAATCGAGTTGTTTTTACAATTAACATACCAAATTTGAATTATAAAGAAGTAAATAACTACAAAAATATGTAATAAAAATATACGAATTTGATAAATTAAGGCTAAAGTGTTAATAAAATACTAATAATTTGTTAAAATGTAACTTGAGTGTAACTTAAATTACTTTTTTATGTAAATCTAAGTTACATAAATATATTTATAATAAATAGTATGTGATAGAATACATTGATAAAGGGGATATAAGATAATAATGTGTGGATTTTTACAGATTTTTAAAAAAGAATTAAGTACAGAAGATATTGAAATTTGCAGAGAAAGTGCTGAAATAATAAGGCATAGGGGACCAAATGATACAAAAGAAATTAAACATGATAATGCATTCTTTGTATTTAATAGACTTAGTATAGTAGATTTAGAAAATGGTGTTCAGCCGTTTAATTATAATGATAAATATACTGTAGTTTTTAATGGAGAGATATATAACTATAAAGAACTTAGAGATGAATTAATAAAGTTAGGATATAGCTTTAAAACTAATTCAGAAATAGAGGTTATTGCTGCGTTATATGATAATTTAGGTAAAGGATTAGTAAACAAGCTTAGAGGAATGTTTGCTATTGTTATATATGATAAAGAAAAGGAAAAAGTTATTGGTATAAGAGATAATTTTGGAATAAAACCACTGTATTATATGAAGAAGGATAGTGGTTTATATTTTTCTTCAGAGCTTAAAGCACTTAACAATATTTGTGACAACATGACTTATAGAAATGAAGTATTAGGAGAGTATGCAACATTCCAGTACATACCTTCGAATCAGAGTATATTTAAAGAGGTAAAAATACTGCCACCAGGACATCTAATAGAGCAAGATTTATGTGGTAATGAGAGCGTGGAAAGATATTTTAATATTAAGTTTAAAGAAAAGGAATATAACAAGGATGAGTTAAAAAATAATATAAAATCAGTTCTTAGAGAATCAGTTGCTAAGCATTTAGAGAGTGATGTACCTGTTGCAACATTTTTATCAAGTGGAATAGATTCATCAATTGTTACTAAACTTGCAAGTGAGATAAATCCTAATATAGTATCCTATACTATTGGCTTTGATATTAATGGATATGATGAAACAGACTGTGCAAAGAGGTTTGCAGATGAGATAGGAATAAAAAATGTAGGCATAAAATTAAATTATAAGGATTATATAAGAGAACTTCCAAAGATAGTTTATCACATGGATAGCCCAATAGGAGATCCATCAATAATACCTTTATATCATATTTGTAAAGCTGTAAGTAAAGATTATAAAGTAATACTTTCAGGGGAAGGGGCTGATGAATTCTTTGGAGGTTATAATATATATACAGAAGATGAATCCTTAAAAATGTTTAAGTATATACCAAGAGGTATGAAGGAGATATTAAAGATGGTTGCCTCTGCAGTACCAGATAATACTAAAGGTAAAAGTTTTGTAGTTAGGGGAGCAACACCATTAGAAAAAAGATATGTTGGAAATGCAAATATTTTTAATGATAGTGAGAAGAGAAGAATTATTAGAAATTATAATGAATCAAAGAATGATTTAGAGGTTACAGAGAGATTATTTAGGGATGTTAAATCATATGATAATGTAATTAAGAGACAGTATATTGATATAAATACATGGCTTGTAGGGGACATACTTACTAAGGCTGATAGAATGTCTATGGCAAACTCATTAGAAGTAAGAGTTCCATTTGTTGATAAAGAAGTATTTAATTTAGCTTCAACACTTAAAAAAGAGCATAAAATTCAAGGATTTACAACAAAATATGCATTAAGAGAAGCTTTTAAAGATGAGTTGCCAGAGTATCTATATACTAAAAGAAAACTAGGATACCCTGTTCCAATGAGGGTATGGCTTAAAAATGAACTTTACAATTGGGCATATAACTTAATAGACACCAATCCTATAGAAGATATAAATAAGGATGAGGTACTTAATATGTTAAAGAAACATAAAGAGGGAAAGGGAGATTATAGTAGAAAAGTATGGAGCATCATAGTATATATAATCTGGTATAAGTTATATATAGATAAAAGCTTAGATAAAGATGAGATTTTTGAAATTGCTTAAATATTTCTAAAGTAATAAGATTATTAATAAAAAATGTTGAATGTTATAAATTATTATATTTCGTTGACATTATTTTGTAAGATGAATATAATGAAACTATCAAAGGAAACTTTGAATTAATTTCATATTCTCGGTAGGTGAGGCTACCATAGGGATACGGGTTGCTGCCGCGAAATAGTGGAGACACTATTAGAGGGTTAGCAGTATACGTCGAATTTAAGGCGTATTCTAATGCAATTTCATCGCCCTACGGAGTTGAAGCTTGAACGAGTGCCAGTTATATATAATTGTAATTGTATATCCTCGTTTAGCTTTGCACTAAATGAGGATTTTTTTATTTCAAGAAATAAGTGAGGTGAAGACAAGTGGAAGCTGGAAGTAGTTGTATGGGAATAGACGGCCACCTGAGGGGTCTATATTTTATTAAGCAAAACTTAAAAATTTTACTGTATAAAAATTTGCAGCCAGTTTCTGGCTTGTTTGCGTTGCTATAAAATATAGATTCTAAAGATTGAGAGTATGGCCTATTCTAGCTAAAGTATAAAAATTAGCTTATAGGCCTTTTCTTATGCCCGAATTCTCATATTCTATTTGAAAAATGAGGAGGGTTTAAAAATGAAATTAAAAATCACAAAGAATAATTTAAATACAGCAAAATCAGTAAAAAATTTAAAAAGAGAAGAATTAAATAAAAAACTAATAAAATTAGGATTATTAAAAAAAGAAGATTTTTTTGAGAAGTTAGATACTAAAATTCAAGGAATAACAAATGAAGAGTCAGAGAGAAGGATAGAGGATTACGGATATAATGAAATAAGTTATGGCAATGGAATAACATGGTACAAAAGATTATTTGACGCATTTATAAATCCATTTTCAGTTGTATTAATTTTACTTGCAATTGTATCATTTTTTACAGATTATGTTATACCTAAACCAGGCGATAAGGATTTAACTACAGTTATTATAATTACAATAATGGTTACTCTTAGTGGTGTTCTTCGTATTGTTCAAGAAGGTAAATCCAATAAAGCTGGTGAAAAGCTTAAAGAAATGATTAAGACCACAGCTACTGTAGTTCGTGATGGAGAAACTTTAGAGGTTCCAATGAATGAAGTGGTACAAGGTGATATTATAAAACTTAATGCAGGTGATATGATTCCAGCTGATGTAAGAATTATTTTTGCTAAGGACTTATTTGTAAGTGAATCATCAATGACTGGAGAATCAGAAGCGGTTGAGAAGTATGGAGAGTTATCAGAAAAAACTTTAAATAAAAATATTACAAGTCAATTTGAGTTGGAAAACTTAGCTTTCATGGGAACTAATGTTATAAGTGGAACAGCAACTGCTGTAGTTATATCTACTGGAAATGATACAGTTTTAGGAAGTATGGCAGATACAATAACTGAAAAGAGAGAAATGACAAGCTTTGATAAAGGGGTTAATTCTGTAAGTTTTGTACTAATAAGATTTATGGCTATTATGGTTCCTATAGTGTTTGTTGTTAATGGTTTTACAAAGGGTGACTGGCTTCAAGCATTTTTATTTGCATTATCAGTTGCAGTTGGATTAACTCCAGAAATGTTGCCAATGATAGTTACAACTAACCTTGCAAAAGGTGCAGTTAAGATGGCTAAGTACAAGACTATAGTTAAAAATTTAAATTCAATACAAAACTTTGGAGCTATGGATATACTTTGTACAGATAAGACAGGTACTCTTACTGAGGATAAAATAATACTTGAAAATCACCTTGATATTCATGGAAATGAAGACATTAGAGTATTAAGACATGGATATTTAAATAGTTATTTCCAAACAGGACTTAAAAATTTACTTGATGTCGCAATACTTCAATACGGAGATAAAGAAGGTTTTGAAGATTTAAGTAATAAATATGAAAAAGTTGATGAAATACCATTTGATTTTGCACGTCGTAGGATGTCAGTAGTGTTAAGAGATAGGATAGGTAAGACTCAACTAATAACAAAAGGTGCTATAGAAGAAATGCTTGAAATCTCTTCTTATGCTGAGTATAAAGGTGAAATAGTTACCCTAACTGAAGAATTAAGAAAAGAAATATTAGAAACTGTTAGCGAACTTAATTCAAATGGAATGAGAGTAATTGGTGTATCTCAAAAGAATAACCCATCACCAGAAGGAAGCTTTTCTGTAGCTGATGAAAGTGATATGGTTCTTATGGGATATATAAGTTTCTTAGATCCACCAAAGGAGTCATCAAAAGAAGCAATAGAATTCTTACATGATTATGGTGTTGAAGTTAAAGTTTTAACTGGAGATAATGAAAAAGTAACTAAATATGTATGTAAACAAGTAGGAATTGATGTTAGAAATATTCTTCTAGGATCAGATATTGAAGATATGACAGATGAGGATTTAAAGAAAGCTGTTAATAATACAAATGTATTTGCAAAATTATCTCCAAGTCAAAAGGCTAGAATAGTTGCTATATTAAAGAGTAATGGACATGTTGTTGGATTTATGGGAGATGGAATAAATGACGCTCCTGCAATGAGAAAGTCAGATGTTGGTATATCTGTAGACACTGCTGTAGATATAGCAAAGGAATCAGCTGACATTATATTATTAGAAAAGAACTTAATGGTACTTGGAAAAGGTGTTGTTGAAGGTCGTAGAACATTTGCAAATATTATTAAATATATTAAGATGACTGCAAGCTCTAATTTTGGAAATATGTTTAGTGTATTAGTAGCAAGTGCATTCTTACCATTTTTACCTATGCTTCCTATACAAATCTTAATATTAAACCTTATTTATGATATTTCATGTATATCAATTCCATGGGATAATGTAGATAAGGAATATTTAAAGAAACCTCGTAAATGGGATGCTTCTTCAATTGGAAGTTTTATGGTATGGTTTGGACCTACAAGTTCAATATTTGATATTACAACTTATGCATTACTATTCTTTGTGATATGTCCAGGCATTTGTGGTGGTGCATATGGATCACCAGGTGTTAATAATGTGTTATTTATGGCGTTATTTAATGCAGGATGGTTTATTGAATCATTAATGACTCAAACATTAGTAATACACATGATAAGATCACCAAAGATTCCATTTATACAAAGTAGAGCTTCTAAGTCAGTATGCTTATTTACAGTTCTAGCAATAGTTGTGGGTACAGTTATTCCATATACACCATTAGGTGATATGGTTGGAATGGAACAAATGCCACCTATTTACTTCTTATATTTAGCAATTACAATACTTACTTATATGATATTAGTTACTTGCGTTAAAAAATTATATATAAGAAAATATGGAAAGTTACTTTAGATATTAGTAGGGGAGAGGGGATTACAAAAGATGAGTTTAAATTTAGAGGTTTTCAGGTTAATAAATAATTTAGCAGATAGAAATTTATATCTAGACAGTATAATGATATTTTTTTCAGAGTATTTACCGTATATTTTTGTACTAGCTGTTATTGTATTATATTTATTTGGAATTAGTAGAAATGATATAAATTGCAGAAAAGTAGCAGTTAGTACAATAATATTTACTATAATAAATTTAATTATAAGTTTTATAATAGTAAATATTTATTATGTAGATAGACCTTTTGTTGATAATAATGTAAATCTACTTATGAAACATTCACAAGATGCATCGTTTCCAAGTGACCATGTTATAGGGACATTTAGTATAGCATTAGGACTTGGAAAGTATAGCAAAGTGCTTAGAAATATATTTACTATATTATCAATTTTAGTTGGCATTTCAAGGATATATGTTGGAAATCACTATCCGTTAGATGTTATAGGTAGTTTTGTTATCGTAATAATAATGAATTACGTATATAAAAAATTATTAAAAAATATTGTTGAAAATATTTATGTAAATATAGATAAAGCTATATTTAAAAATTAAATAAAATATTGCTAATAGATAAATCTAAGTGAAAAAAATTCATCCACAGTAAGAATAAATTATTTCTTACTGTGGGTGAATTTTTTACTTATGAAGGATATTCAAAATGTTATGAAAGAATCGATAAAAATAGTAAGGATATAAAAAATAGGTTAAAGGAGAAAGTGGAAGAAAAAGCATTGACTATATAAATATTTTTAAATAATATAGTTAGTTTACTAACTATATTGGAGGTTGTTATGAAGAATATAGGATACAAAATAGTTTTATGTTCTAAATTACTAAAAAATAAATTAAATAGAGAGCTAGAAGTATTAGGGATAACAGCATCTCAATTTGCTGTTATAAAAGATATTGAAATGAATTCATTAGATAATAAAATTGTAACAGCAGTTACAATTGGTGAAAGATTAGATATGGATAAACCAACTATATCAGCAATAATAAAGAGATTAATAAGCAAAGGATATGTAAAAAAAGAACCGCATCCAACAGATAAAAGAGCATGTATTTTATTACTTACTAAAGAGTGTATTTATAAACTTTCAATGTTTGAGGAATCTAATAAGAAAGCTATACTATTAGCAGTGAATAACATTAATGATGAGAAATTAGACTTATTTGAAAATGTGTTGGATGACATTATATCAAATTTAAAGGGGGAAGCTTAAGTGAAAGGAAAGTATTTAGTTACAGGGGCCACAGGTAATATAGGAAGATATGTAGTTACAGAGTTAATTAAGTTGGGTAATAATGTAAGGGCTGGAGTGTCTAATATAGAGAGAGGAAAAATGTTTTTTGATGAGAAGGTAGAGCTTACAAGGTTTAACTTTTTAGATAGTAAAACCTTTGATAAAGCATTAGAAAATATTGATGGAGTGTTTTTGGTTAGACCACCAAAGCTTGCAAAACCTAAGGAGGACATGCTTCCATTTTTAAAAGAAGTTAAATTAAGAAATATTAAAAAAATAGTCTTTGTATCTCTTTTAGGAGTTGAAAAAAATCCCGTAGTTCCTCATAGAAAAATAGAGAATATGATAAAAGAATTAGAGATACCATATTGTTTCTTAAGACCAAGCTTCTTTATGCAAAATTTAAATACAAGTCATAAAGAAGAGATAAAGGAAAGAGATGAACTGTATATTCCAGTTGGAAAGGCTAAGACAAGTTTTATAGATACAAGAGATATTGGACTTGCAGCTGCAATAACATTAACTGAAGATAAGTATACTAATAAATCATTTACTCTAACGGGAGATACTGCAATAGACTATTATGAAGTGGCAGATATTATGAGTGATGTACTTAATAGAAAAATTGTTTATAAGAATCCATCTTTATTTAAGTTTAGAAGAGAGAGAATAAGGAGAGGAACTCCAAAAGAATTTGCTAATGTAATGATGTTTTTATATCTTATGACCAAGCTTGGAACAGCAAAAGATATAACTGATGATCTTGAGATTATTATTGGGAGAAAGCCTACTAACTTTAAAGAATATGTTATTTACCATAAGGAAGAGTGGATGTAAGATATATTTAAATAGATAATAAAAAACTCAAAGAGATAGATATATCTCTTTGAGTTAATATCTATAAGTTATTAGATTTTAAACATCTTTGCCTACAGGTTTAGCCCCATTAAATGTGATATTTCTAACTCCTGAGAAACAAAGTCCGATCATTCCTTGAAGTTCTATTGTAGCACCAGCATCTATTCCTTGCCAAGCACCACTTTTTAGAGTAACTGTTGTGAAGTCACCATTATCTTTTGTTGTTGCAGTGCCACCCCAAGATGATTTAAATACAGCTGATTTTGGTAAGTCAAATGATAATTCCCATCCACCATCTATTTTCTCACCAGTATGGTTTGTAACTTTTAAACTATAAGTGTAGTTAGGGTGGTCATATACTCCAGAGAAATTAACATCTACATTAACTTTAGGTAAGTTATCATTATCTTCCACTGTTTCTTTACTAGGGCCCATTTTATCAAGACCTTGACGTAATCTCTTAGTAAGTGTATCACCAAAAGTATATTTACCTTCATTTACATTAGTTGAACCTGGAACATAGTTAGGGTTTT
This sequence comes from Clostridium perfringens, assembly GCA_040144665.1. Lineage (GTDB taxonomy): Bacteria > Bacillota > Clostridia > Clostridiales > Clostridiaceae > Clostridium > Clostridium perfringens_A. Next base: position 24,059 of record JBBVGE010000449.1, on the reverse strand, counting down.
CAGCGTAGTCACCATTCATAACCCAAATTAAAGCACCACCAAGATTTTTTTCTTCTATATATTTAAGTCTTTCATCTATTGATTGCTCATTTTCAAATGATAGGAATACTTTTTCTTTATCTTGCCATACATGAGGGACTTTACCTACATCATCCCAATAAACTTTTAAATCTTTATCTTCTTCCATTAGGTTTAGTACATGCCATAAAGGATTTGCACCAGCTGGTTCTAATACACCATCACCATTTAAGTCATCACCCCAAATATTGTACTTACCACTTGCTGGATTTTTACTTGTACCATGAAGACCATTAGTACCACCATTTACATTTTCCCATCCTCTTGTATAGTATGGAATACCCATTAGTATTTTTTCAGGAGGAAGTACACCACGGTAATATCTATAAGCCCAATCCATAGCAAGTACAGGCATTATCATATTAGCTGTTTCTTTATCAGCAGGATCTGGATAAATATTAGCTAAGTTTTCAACAAATTCATTCCATCCACCATGGAAGTCATAAGACATAACACTTAAGAAATCAAGATATTTAGCATATTCATTAGATGAAACTCCACCTAATACCCATGAAGATGCAGTAACTGCAGCAGTTAGTAGATAAGGTTTGTTATCTTCTGAAGATGCTTTATCTAATTTTTCTCTTAAAGTCTTCATTAATACATTATATCTTTCATTAATAGTTTTTCTTCTAGGTTCAGATAAATCAAAATCATCAGGATTTCCGCTTTGGCTTGTTGATGATGGATATTCAAAATCTATATCAACGCCATCAAATCCATATTCTCTAATAAATTCTACACAAGAATCTGCAAAAGTATTAATACCTGCATCAGTATCTAGCATTGTATAGAATCCTCTAGAACCTGCCCATCCACCAATTGAAATAAGTAGATCTACATCGCTATATTTCTTTTTCATTGTTTGTAGTAAATTAAAATGTCCCTTATAAGGTAAACTAGGATCTAGTTCGACCTTCTCTCCTTTATGTGTTAAATTCATTCCTTTAAAGTCTTCTTCAATAGCTGCATGCTTGTCTCCAAATTTGATTTTATTTGTAGTTTCATCAATCATTGCAAAGGAATATTGAATATGTGTTAAGTGTTCCCATTGTAGATCAGGAACTGTAAAGTAACCTTGAGCTTCGCTTTTATAAGCCCATTCAGGAAAATATCCTACTATTTTCTTTTGTAATGCATCTTCTTTAGATACTTCTACTTTGCTAGTCCCCTTTTCTTTAAGTGTGTCAGCAGAGATAGATGATGTTAAAGTAGAAAATGCAACTGACGTGACTAGAAGAGTTGATAGAATTTTTTTTAATTTACTCAATCTCAATTTAAAATCCCCCTTAAAATTAATTATTAAATAGATTGTAATATAATAATACGCTATATGGAATAATTTTACAATAGATATATTGTAAAATTAAACTAAAAATAGAAAATAATATAAATGAATGGAAAATTTAGTAGAAATTTTAACTGAAATAAAATTCGTATTAAATCCAACTGTTTTTAATAATTTGAAATAATTGAAAAAAATTCATTTAGAATATAAAATAGGATTATATTTGTAAATAGGTATGAAAGAAGGAAAAGCTTTGAAAAACTATTTGATGGATTTAATAAATATAAGAAAAGGAGATGTTATATCTGTTGTTGGTTCAGGTGGGAAAACTACTTTTATATATAATCTAGCTAGAGAACTTATTAAAGAGAAAGTATTAATATCAACGACAACCAAAATGCTATGTCCACTTAAGGAGGAAGTTGATTATTTCTTTTGTTTAGATAAATTTAAAAATATAAATATAAGAAAAGGTAGAACTTTTATTGCAGAAAAGATAATAAGTGATAAAAAAGTTTGTGGAAATATATTACATATAGAAAGTTATGTTAATAATTTTGATTATACTTTATTGGAAAGTGATGGATCAAAAAGAAAACCTTTAAAAGGATGGAATGAGAATGAGCCTGTAATAATAAATAAAACAACAAAAACGGTTGGAATAATACCATTACATATAATTGGAGAAAAGATTACAGATAAAAATATTCATAGGATTGAAAAGTTTAATGACATATGTAAAACAAAAATTGGAGATGAAATAACTTTAGAAGTAATAGCAGATATAATATCAGATTCAAATGGACTATTTAAAGGTGCTATAGGAGAAAAGATATTATTTTTAAATAGAATTGAAACTGAAAAATGTATGAAAATGGCATGGGAATTGCTTGAAATATTAAAGAAAAAAAATATAGATTTTATAAGAGTTATTGGAGGAAGTTTAAAGAAAAAAGAATATTATATGTTTTCTTTTGGAGGTGATTTAAAATAGTAGCAGTAATTTTAGCATCAGGCCAAGGAAAAAGAATGGGAAGAAATAAACTTTTATTAGATTTTTGTGGTAAACCCCTAGTTGAATGGATAATGGAAACAGTAAAATCTATAGGGTTTAGGGAAGTTATTCTAGTTTATAAAGACATTAAAGTAAGGGAGTTAGCAATAAAGCATGGAGTAACTCCAATATATAATAAAAATGCTAGCTATGGACAGAGTGAAGGTATTAGAATTTCTTTAGAAAAATCATCTATTTTAAGTAATGGATATATGTTTTTTACAGGCGATCAACCTTTACTTAAAAAGAAAACTATTGAAAAGCTTGTGGAAACGTTTGTTATGAACAAGGGTATAGTAGTTCCTAGAGTTTATGGGAGAAATAAAAGTCCTGTGATATTTTCTAGTGAATTTAAAGACGAGTTAATGTCGTTGCATGGAGATGTTGGGGGAAGACCAGTTATAAGAAATCATTTGGACAAGGTTACTTTCATGGATTTTTATTCAAATACTGAATTTTTTGATATTGATACAAAAGATGACTTAGAAAAATTAATTAAGTTGCGTGGAGGTGTACAAAATGAATGAATTAATAGTTGTAAGAGGAGCTGGAGATATTGCAACTGGTACAATTCAAAAGTTATATAGAGCTGGTTTTAAGATTGTTGTTCTTGAAATAGATAAACCAACATCTATAAGAAGAAGAGTTTGCTTAAGTGAAGCGATGTATGAAAAGGAATTTAGGGTTGAAGACGTAGTTTCTAAAAGAGCAGATTATTATGAGGAAATATTTGAAATTTTAGATGAAGGAAAAGTATGCCTTTTTAATGATTCTAGTGCAAAAATAATAGAAAAATTAAATCCAACTGCTGTAGTTGATGCAACTCTTTGCAAAAGGAATATAGGTACCAATAGAGATATGGCAGATATAACAATAGCTTTAGGTCCTGGATATGAGGCTGGTAAAGATGTAGATATAGTAGTTGAGACTAATAGAGGTCATAACTTAGGAAGATTAATATTTGCGGGACCAGCTGCAAAAAATACTGGGGTTCCTGGTGTAATAGAGGGCTTTGGAATAGAGAGGGTAGTATATTCTCCTTGTGAGGGAGAACTTAGAATAATTAAAGATATTGGAAGTGTTGTTGAAAAGGGTGAGGATATATGTATTGTTGGAAATGAACACGTTAAGGCTTCATTAACTGGAGTAATTAGAGGAATGATTAGAGATGAATTTTATGTTAAAAAAGGGCTAAAAATTGCTGATATAGATCCAAGAATTAATCAAAAGAAAAATTGTGATTTAATATCAGATAAAGCAAGGTGTATAGGTGGAGCTGTTTTAGAGGGAATAATGATGTTAAAGAATAGAAGGAGTGAATAGTAATGGATGAGAGAGTATTGCAAAGTATTATTGAGGGATTATCAAATGGAAGGAAGATGGCTTTAGTTACAATAATATCGTCAAATGGATCAACACCAAGGAAAAATGGTTCAATAATGAGTGTAAATGAAAATGGAGAAATAGTAGGATCTATAGGAGGAGGAAGAATAGAAGGAGTAGTTATAGAAAGTGCTGTAAAGTCTTTAAATAATGGACAAGGTGAGGTGTTTTCTTATGATTTAAGTGAGAGAGGTAAAATTCAAATGGTATGTGGAGGAACAGTAGAAGGATACATAAAAGTTTTTGAGCCAAAACCAAATCTTATTATTTTAGGGGGAGGACATATATCACAAAACATATGTATGTTAACAGATCATATGAATTTTAGAAGAATAGTAATAGAAGATAGGGAAGAATTTAAAGAGTATGATGCATTTAAAAATGTTGAGGAATTTATAGTAGCTAATAATATAAGTGAAGTAGGTAATATAAATTTTGATGATAGTTATATAGTAATAGTAACTAGAGGACATAAAAGTGATTCTTATTGGGTTAAAGAATTAATAAATAAAAATTATAATTATCTAGGTGTAGTTGGAAGCATGAAGAAGAGCTTGCAATTAAAGGAGATGCTATCAAATGATGGAGTATCTAAAGAAATGCTTGAAAGTATCCATACACCAATAGGACTTGATATATCAGATGGTACTCCAGAAGAGATTGCAGTAAGCATTTTATCAGAAATACTGCTAGTAAAAAATAATGGGAACTTAAAGCATTTACAAGATGTAAAGAAGAGAGCATTATAAACTAATGTAGAAGAGGGGATTTGCTGTAATGATGCAGATAAATTTAATAGATATTTCAGATGTAGTAAATAAATATGCAAAGTTATTATCGAATATATTAAAGTTAGATGTAGAAATTGTTGATTACAATATGCAAAGAATTGCAGGAACAGGTATATACAAAGATGGTGTAGGAGAAAATATAGAGTCTGCAGGTTATGTGTATAAGGAAGCATTAATTACAGGGGAAGCAAAAATTATAGAAGATCCAGGAGATAATATTCTTTGTAAAAATTGTATAAACAAAGGAAACTGTAAAGAATTTATGGAGATTTGTGTTCCTATAAAATATGAAAGGGCTATATTTGGAATTATAGGACTTGTATGTTCTACTGAAGAACAAAAGGAGCATTTAATATCAAACTTTAAAACAATAATGAGTTTTTTAGAGCAAATATCAGAATTTATTGCTATAAAATTAATAGAACAAAATGAGATTCTTATAAATAAAAATCATCTAAATTTCTTTAAAGAAATTATAAATTCAGTAGATGATGGAATAATTACAATAGATAGCTTAAATAATATAAAGGTTATAAATAATAAGGCACTTAAAATGTTAAAGCTAAAACCTGAGATATCAGGTGAATATATAAAAGTAGAAGAGACCGATGACTACTTTCCAGGAGGAGATATATTTAAATTATATATAAGAGGAATTCCATATAAAGTAGTAGGCAGAATAATACACAATTATATAAACAAAAATCATTGTGAAAAAATAATTATATTCAATGAAATAAAACACTTAAAAGATGAAGTCGTAAATTTAACTCATGGAAATAATGAAATTAATTGTGATGAAATTGTTGGGGATTCAACTTCTATGAGACAACTTAAGACAAAAATAAAAAAGATATCTTACTCAAAATCTACTGTACTAATAACAGGAGAAAGTGGAACAGGAAAAGAACTAGTTGCAAGAGCTATACATTCAGAAGGTAATCGTAAGGACAAGCCGTTTATAGCTATAAATTGTGGAGCCATTCCTGAAAGTCTACTTGAAAGTGAATTATTTGGATATGTTAGAGGGGCCTTCTCAGGTGCTAGCTCAAGTGGTCGTGTAGGTAAATTTGAACTTGCAAATAAAGGTGTAATATTTTTAGATGAGATAGGAGATATGCCTTTATATCTTCAGGTGAAATTACTTAGGGTACTTCAAGAGAGAAGTATAGTTAAAATTGGTTCAAATCAATTAATAAATCTTGACATAAGAGTTGTTGCAGCAACAAATAAAAATCTAAAAAAACTAGTTGAAGAAGGAAAATTTAGAGAAGATTTGTACTATAGGCTAAATGTTATACCAATAGAGATACCACCTCTTAGAGAGCGTGATGGAGATATTGAGCTTATAATGTATGAACTTATAAAGAAATATAATAAGATATTTAATAAGTATGTTCACACAGTAAATGATGATGTTATAGAAAAGCTTAAGTCATACTCATGGAAAGGGAATGTAAGAGAACTTGAAAATGTAGTTGAGTTTATGGTTAATTTAAGTGGTGATGATGGAGTTATAACATTAGATATGATACCTCAAACAATATTAGACTTTGATAATAAAAAGAAATTAGAAAATGATATAGAACTTAGTGATGTAAAAGAGATAAAGAAACTTAAAGATATAGAGTCTGAATATATAAATATTGCATTAGACACTTATGGCAGAGATACTTTAGGGAAAAAAATGGCTGCTAAAAAGTTAGGAATAGGAATTGCAACTTTATATAGAAAACTTGGAGAAAAATAAAATAATATAAAAGCAATAAAGCAAGGATAGTTATCAAAATGATAATTACTCTTGCTTTTATTGTTAAAAAAATAACTTCTAACTCTAGTAAATAAAGTAAATTATCATTTTGATAATAAAATTATCGTTTTGATAAATAAAAAATATGTTAAGTAAAAATGAGTGTATAAGCTAGTGTAAAAGTATACATTGATCGCAAAAATAACGAGAAATTGCATGATAAAAAATTATTTATATAGAAAAAGTTGGCATAAATGTTGCTTTAATAAATATCAAGAAATAAAAGCTTATAGGGAGGAAACATTATGGAAAAAATATTATGGAAACTAAATACATTACCAAAGACAGATAAAGAAGGATGTATAAAATTTTTAGGTAGAGATGAAGTATCAAAAGCAAAGAATTTTCATGAGAGCTTTTCAGAATATGACAAAACACCATTAGTTGAATTAGATAATTTAGCTAAAAAAATAGGACTTAAAGGAATATATCTAAAGGATGAGTCTTATAGATTCGGATTAAATGCATTTAAGGTGCTTGGTGGATCATTTGCTATGGGAAGATACTTAGCAGATAAATTAGGAGAAGATATAAAAGATTTACCTTATGAAAGATTAACTTCAGATGAAGTTAGGGAAAAACTTGGAGATATTACATTCGTTACAGCAACCGATGGTAATCATGGAAGAGGAGTTGCTTGGACTGCTAACAGACTAAAACAAAAGTCAGTTGTATACATGCCAAAAGGATCATCACTTCAAAGATTAGAAAACATAAAGGCAGAAGGAGCAGAAGCAAGTATCACTGATATGAACTATGATGATGCAGTTAGATTAGCTGCTAAATATGCAGATGATCATAATGGATTAATGGTACAGGATACTGCATGGGAAGGATATGAAAAGATTCCAGCTTGGATAATGCAAGGATATGGAACAATGGCTTTAGAAGCATTAGATCAATTAAATGCAATTAAGGTACTTAAGCCAACACATATATTTGTACAAGCTGGTGTTGGATCACTTGCAGGAGCTGTACAAGGATTCTTTGCATCAGAATTTGGTGATGAATGTCCAAAAACAGTTATCGTTGAATCAAATTTAGCAGATTGTTTCTATAAATCAGCAGTTGCAAATGATGGAGAAGCAAGATTTGTTGGAGGAGATATGCAAACAATAATGGCAGGACTTGCTTGTGGAGAACCAAATACAATTGGATGGGAAGTTTTAAAGAATCATTCAACTGCATTTGTATCATGTCCAGATTGGGTGTCAGCTAAAGGGATGAGAATACTTGGAAATCCATTAAAAGGAGATACTAAAGTAACATCAGGAGAATCAGGAGCTGTTACAACAGGCCTTTTATATGAAATTATGACAAATAAAGATTATAAAGATTTAAAAGAAGCACTAGAACTTGATGAAAATTCAAGAGTACTTTTATTTAGTACTGAGGGAGATACTGATCCAGAAAAATATAGAGAAATAGTTTGGAATAGTGAATGCTAATAAATTCTAAATGATGTATAGGAGGAATAAAGAAATGCTTAATAATCAAAGAAAAGAAACTTTAACTAAATTATGCCAAGAGTTAATCAGAAATCAATCAGTTTCAGGTGAAGAAGGTAAAGTAGTAGAAGCAATAAAGAAGGAATTTAAAGCATTAGGATACGATGAATGCTTTGTAGATAGTTATGGAAATGTAATTGGACATATAAAAGGCAATAAACCAGGAAAAACAATACTTTTTGATGGGCATATTGATACTGTTCCAGTACCAGATGATTCAAAGTGGACTCATGCACCATTTGGAGGAGAAATAGTTGATGGAAAGATATATGGTAGAGGAGCTTCTGATATGAAGGGACAAACATCAGCTATGATAGCAGCAGCAGCTTACTTTGCAGAGGACTTTAAAAAGGATTTTGCAGGAGATATATTTGTTGCAGGTGTAGTTCACGAAGAAATTTTTGAAGGTGTATCAGCTAGAAAAATAAGTGAAGCTGTTAAGCCAGATTATGTAGTTATTGGTGAATCTTCAGAGCTAAATCTAAAAATAGGGCAAAGAGGAAGAGCTGAAATAGTTATTGAAACTTTTGGAAAACCAGCTCACTCAGCTAATCCAGAAAAGGGAATAAATGCAGTATATAAGATGTCAAAGATTATTGAGAAGATTCAAGATATTGAAACTCCTGTACATGATGTACTTGGAAAAGGAATTCTTGTATTAACTGATATAAAATCATCACCATATCCAGGAGCATCTGTAGTTCCAGATTACTGTAAGGCTACTTTTGATAGAAGACTTTTAGTTGGTGAAACTAAAGAAGAAGTTTTAGCTCCAATTAAAAAGATAGTAGATGATCTTATGAAAGAAGATAAAGAGCTTAATGCTAAAGTTTCATATGCAATAGGTAGAGAAACTTGCTATACAGGAGAAGTTATTGAAGGAGAAAGATTCTTCCCAGCTTGGTTATATAGTGAAGATGATGAATTTGTACAAGCAGCATTTAATGGATTAAAACGTGCTGGTATAAACCCAGAAATAACTCAATACTCATTCTGCACAAATGGTTCACATTATGCTGGAGAAGCAGGAATTAGAACAATTGGTTTTGGTCCATCAAAGGAAAATTTAGCTCATACAATTGATGAATATATAGAATTAGATCAATTATTTACTGGAGCAGAAGGATATTATGGAATATTAGAATCTGTTTATAACAAATAAAAGGTGGTTTTTAGGATGAAGATATTAATCAAAGATGGTTTTATAGCTGATGGAAGTGGCAACAAAGGACACGTTGGAGATATCTTGATCTGTGATGAGAGAATTGAAAAAATAGGACATGGAATTTGTGAAGATAATATAGATAGAACAATAGATGCTAGGGGCTTAGTAATAGCCCCAGGATTTATTGATACTCACTCACACAGTGATCTAAAGATATTAGAAAATCCATTCAATGAAATAAAAATTAGACAAGGAATAACTACAGAAGTACTAGGACAAGATGGAATATCAATGGCACCACTGCCAAAGAAATATATCTCACCTTGGAGAAAAAATCTAGCAGGATTAGATGGTGAGTCAGATAAGATTGATTGGGAATATGAGATAACTGATAACTATTTAAAAATGATGGAAGACAATGGAGTAGGACTAAATGAAGCATACTTAGTACCTCATGGAAATGTAAGAATGGAAGTTCTTGGACTTGGTAATGTTCCTGCAACTAAAGAAGATATAAAGAAGATGTGCGAAATCACACGAAGAGAGATGGAATCTGGTGCATATGGATTATCAACAGGTCTTATATATATGCCTTGTGCTTATTCACACACAGAAGAGCTTATAGAAATGTGTAAAGTAGTTGCAGAATTTGATGGAGTATTTGTAGTACATCAAAGAAGTGAAGCGGATACAATTATATCTTCAATGAGAGAAATAATTGAAATTGGTGAAAAGTCAGGGGTTAGGGTTCACTTCTCACATTTTAAAGTATGTGGAAAGAAGAACTGGAAATATATTGATGAAGTAATTGAATTATTTAATGAAGCTAAGAAAAAAGGTATAAGAGTTACTTTTGATCAATATCCATATGCAGCAGGAAGTACAATGCTTGGAGTTATATTACCGCCATGGGCTCATGATGGAGGAACAGATAAGCTTATGGAAAGACTTGCATCAGAAGAAATGAGAGAAAAAATGATTTATGATATGGAGCATGGAATTGAAGGTTGGGATAACTTTGTTGACTTTGCTGGATTAGATGCCATATATGTAACTTCAGTGAGAAATAAAAAGAATGAGGATGCAATAGGTAAAAACTTAATAGAGCTTGGAAAGCTTAGAGGTAAAGACCCTTATAATGCGACTTTTGATCTTTTACTTGAAGAAGAGAATGCAGTTGGAATGGTTGATTATTATGGAATGGAAGAACATATAATCAAATTTATGAAACTTTCAGAACAAAATGTATGCACTGATGGACTTTTATCTGGAAGACCTCATCCTAGAGCTTATGGATCATTCCCAAGAATACTTGGAAGATTTGTAAGAGATCTTGGTGTATTAACTCTTGAAGAAGGAGTTATGAAAATGACAAGTAAAGCAGCTAGTGCATTTAGCATAAAAGATAGAGGACTTCTTAAAGAGGGATACTTTGCTGATGTAGTTTTATTTAATAAAGATGAAGTTAGAGATATTGGAACTTTTGAAGATCCAATTAAATTCCCAGAAGGAATATCTTATGTACTCATAAATGGTCAAGTAGTAATAGATAATGGAGAGTATAAGAAAATAAAAGCAGGTAAGGTATTAAGAAAAAGATAGGGGGAATTTATGTGGTAGTAGTAGGTAATGGAAGGTTAATAACACAAAACAAAGAAAATCCATTTATAGAAAATGGAGCTGTGGCTATAGAGGATGGAAAGATAGTAGACTATGGTAATACAAAAGACATATTAGAAAAATATAAAAGTAGTGATTATATAGATGTAAAAGATAAGGTTATAATGCCAGGACTTATAAATACACATGGTCATATTTATAGTGCTTTTGCAAGAGGGATGAATTTAGATGGACCTACATCAAAAGGTTTTTTAGATATATTAAACAATTTATGGTGGAGACTTGATAAGAATTTATCTCTAGAAGACATTAAATATAGTGCATATAGTACTTTGATGGATAGCTTAAAGTATGGGGTTACAACATTTTTTGATCATCATGCAAGTCCAAATGCAATTGAAGGAAGTTTGTTTACTATAGGAGAAGTAGCAGAAGAACTTGGTATAAGAACATCTCTTTGTTATGAAGTTTCTGATAGAGATGGAGAGAGAGCTTTAATTGAGGGAATAAAAGAAAATGTAGATTACATAAAGCATTGCAAAGAAAGCAATAGCAATATGAAATCTGGAATGTTTGGAATGCATGCTAGTTTTACACTTTCTGATAGATCATTAGAAAAATGTATAAAAGCAACTGATGGACTAGATTGTGGATATCATATTCATGTTGCAGAAGGATTAGCAGATGAAGAAAAATGCATAGAAGAACACCATATGAGAGTAGTAGAAAGATTAAATAAATTCAATATATTAGGGGAAAAGACAATTGCAGTTCATTGTATTCATGCAGATGATAAGGAACAAGATATAATTCTAAAAACTGGTACTACAGTTGTTCATAATCCAGAATCTAATATGGGTAATGCAGTTGGAGTATCACCAGCTATTAAACTTATAGAAAAAGGTATAACTGTTGGGCTTGGAACAGATGGTTATACATCAGATATGTTTGAATCAATGAAGGTTGCAAATATAATTCATAAGCACCATCTAAAAGATCCATCAGTGGCTTGGGGTGAAACTCCAATGATGTTATTTGAAAACAATAGAAAAATTGCAGAGAAACACTTTAATGGAACTTTTGGAATCATTGAAAAAGGTGCAGTAGGAGATGTAATAGTAGTAGATTATAATCCATTAACTCCAATGAATGGAACAAATTATAATTCACATATTCTATTTGGAATGATGGGTAAGTCTGTGGATACTACTATAGTTAATGGAAATATTTTAGTTAAAGGTGGTAAACTTCTTAGGGTTAATGAAGATGAAATTTTAGCTAAATCTAGGGAGGTTTGTAGTAAGTTATGGAATAGAATCTAGCGAAAGGATTTGTGTGTGTTATGAGAGAGGATAATGAAAACGGAAATATAGCTCCAGTTGATGAAAAAATACCATTTTCAAAGGCGTGGATATTTTCACTTCAACATGTTATGGCAATGTGTGCAGGAGCTGTTGCAGTACCACTTATGGTAGGGGAAGCAGCAGGGCTTAATCACGCAGAAATAGTATTTCTTATAAGTGCTGGTCTTTTTATGGCTGGTATAGGAACATTAATTCAAACAATGGGAATAAAAAAAATTGCAGGCGCAAAGATACCAATAATAGAAGGTACAAGCTTTGCTGCTGTTTCAGGAATACTTGCAATAATTGCAGGTACATCTGGTGGTAAAGATTTAGCAATGACAAATGTATTTGGAGCTGTTATTGCAGCAGGGTTATTTTGCTTAATAATTGCTCCGATATTTGGGAAGCTAATAAAGTTTTTCCCAAAAGTTGTTACAGGTACTGTTGTTCTAGTAATTGGTATATCTATAATGCCAGTAGGTATAAAATGGATAACAAATAGTAAGGTACAAGCGGTAGAACCTAAAGATTTAGCTCTTTCAATGGCTGTATTAGTAATAACATTATTGCTATTTAAATACTTAAAAGGTATATGGAATAGTGCAGCAATTTTATTTGCAATAGTTATTGGAACAATAATTGCAATGGTTTTTGGAATGGCTGATTTTAGTGCAGTAAGTAGTGCAGGATGGTTTAGTATAAATGTTCCTTTAGAGTTTGGTGTGCCAACTTTTGATCCATCAGCAGTACTTTCAATGGTATTAATAATGCTTGTTTTAATGACTGAATCAGTTGGAAATATGATTGCTATTCACGAAATGACTGATAAGGAAGTTACTGAGGATAATATAAGGAAAGGTTTAACAGCAGATGGTATATCAACATTATTTGCAGGAATTTTTAATACATTCCCAATTACACCATTTGCTCAAAATACAGGGTTAGTAGGCTTAACAGGTATTAAATCAAGATTTGTTGCTGTATATGCTGGAGCAATACTTTTAGCATTAAGCTTTGTACCTAAGTTTGCTGCAATTATAGGAGCAATTCCAAAGCAAGTACTTGGTGGAGTCGGCTTTGCAATGTTTGGAATGGTTTTAGTTGGTGGAATAAGAACTTTAGGAAAAGTTCAATTTGATGGTAATAAAAACTCTGTAATAGTTGCAGTAAGTGTTGGACTTGCAATGATACCACTTGCAAATCCAGGATTTTATCATAACTTCCCATCATGGGTACAAACAATATTTGATAGCGGAATTACAACAGGAAGTTTATCAGCTGTAATACTTAATATATTCTTTAATGTTTTAGGCAGTAAAGAACCAATGCCAGAAACTTTAGAGGAAGATATAAAAGAAATCGAAGAAGAAATAGATCAAGAAGAATTAGTTATACAAGGAAGCAAATAAATACTTTAAAGATAAGTGATATTTTAAATTAGAGGAGAGTGTGTGTTATGTCAAAATTAAACGTTAACATTTTAGGGATGGAATTTAATAATCCAATATTTACAGCAGCGGGACCAGGAGCTAAAGATGGAGATCTTTGTATAGAAGCTGTAAAAGGAGGAGCAGGTGGATTAGTTACAAAAACTATTTCAGTAGATCCAGCTCCGGTACCAAGACCATGTATGGGAAAAACAAATTCAGGATTCTTAAATACAGAGCTTTGGTCAGAATTACCAAAAGAGCAATGGATAGAAGAAGAGTATAAAAAGGCTAAGTCAGCTGGAGTTCCTATGATAGTAAGTATGGGATATACAGCAGATCAAATAAAAGTTGTTGCCCCACTTGTTAAACCTTATGCTGATGCAGTTGAGTTATCAACTCACTACGTTGGAACTGATGTAACACCAATAGTTGAAGCTATGAAAGCTGCAAAAGCTGCATTAGATTGTCCAGTATTTATGAAAATGAGTCCACATACAGATATTCAAAAGATAGCAAAAGCTTTAGAAGAAGCTGGTGCAGATGGGCTTGTAATGATTAATTCCCTTGGACCATGTATGGCAATAGATGTTGAATCAGGATATCCAATAATGGGAAGTAAGACTGGATATGGATGGTTATCAGGATCACCAGTAAGACCAGTTGCTATAAGAAATATATATGATGCAGCACAGGCTGTTAATATTCCAATAATAGGTGTTGGTGGAGTAACTTGTGGTAGGGATGCAGCTGAGATGCTAATGGCAGGTGCTACAGCAGTTCAAGTTTGTACAGAAGCTATCTTAAAAGGACCAAAGATATATGGAAAAATTGCTAAAGAATTAGATGAATTCTTAGATAGCCATGGATATAAAGACGTTAATGAGATAATTGGACTAGCTCATAAAAAAATGGAAGATAGAAAATTTAGAACAGAAGCAATTGCTCCACAAGTTGATCAAGATGCTTGTATAAAATGTGGACAATGTAAAGTAAGTTGTGTATATGATGCAATCGAAATCGGAGAGGAACTTGTAATAGATGAAGATAAATGTTTTGGATGTGGATTATGTGTAACAAGATGTCCAAAACATGCATTATCAATTCAATATAAATAGTAAAAGAGGAGGATGAGTTATGGGAAAGGTTTTAAAGGGAGCTTATATAGTAACTAGCGAAGATACATTTAGAAGTGATTTAAGAATTGACGGAGAAAAAATTGAATCTATAGGATTATCAGTAGAAAAAGATGGAGATGAAATAATAGATTTAAAAGGAAGCTATATACTTCCTGGAGGGATTGATGCCCATACTCATTTTGATCTAGAGTTACCAAATATAAAAACATCTGATGATTTTAATAGTGGTACAAAGGCAGCAATTGCTGGAGGTACTACAACCATTATAGATTTTGTAAACTGCCATAGAGGTGAAAGCTTAAATGATGCATTAGAAGTTTATAAAAAGAAAACAAAAGATAACTGTTATTCAGATTTTGGATTCCACATGACATTATGTGAGTGGAATAAAGAAGTTGAATCTGAAATGGAGGAAATGGTAAAGCAAGGGATAACATCCTTTAAGATGTATATGGCATATAAAGATACTCTTCAAGTAAATGAAGAGGAAATTGAACAGGCACTTAAAAAAGCAAAAGAACTTGGAGTATTAATCTCATTCCATTGTGAAAATGGAGATAAAATTATAAAAAATATAGATGAGTTACTAAGTAAAGGTGATTTGGCTGTAAGATATCATGAGACCTCAAGATCCTCCGAAGTTGAATGTGAAGCCGTAAATACCTTAATAAAAATAGCTAAAAAAGTTAACTACCCGGTGTTTATAGTACATCTAAGTTCTAAATTGTCATTAGAGACTGTAATAAAAGCTAGGCAAGAAGGGGTTAAGATATTTGTTGAGACATGTCCTCATTATCTTTTGCTAAATAAAGACTTATATGAAATTAAGGGAGATAACGGATTAGAGGGATCTAAGTATGTTATGTCTCCCCCAATTAGAGGCATGGAAGATAATAATGCCTTATGGGAAGGAATTAGGTTGGGCGAGATAGATACAATTGCAACAGACCATTGCTCATTTAATTACAAAGATAAGAGAGAAAGTGCAAAGGTTGATTTCTCTAAAATACCTAATGGAATACCAAGCGTTCAGCATAGAATGGAATTAATTTTTAGCTATGGAGTAAAAGAAAAAATAATATCTTTAAATGAAATGGTTAAATTAACATCCACTAATCCAGCAAGAATATTTGGATTATATCCTAAAAAGGGTGAAATTAAAGTAGGTAGTGATGCTGATTTATTAGTAATAGAAGATGGTTACAAAGATACTATTAAATCAGAGAAAAGTATTCAAGAGGTTGATTATACTCCTTATGAATGTTTTAAGAGTAGTGGAAGAATAAAAAGGGTGTTTTTACGAGGAAAAGAATTGGTTAAGGATGGAGAGTTCATAGGAAAAGAGCCAACTGGCCAATATATCTCAAGAAATAAATGGAATTATGAGAGGAGATAAGGTATGTTTGAATTTATTCTTAACGGTGAAAAAAAGATTGTAGATGAAAATAAAAAACTTCTTAAATACCTAAGAGAAGATTGTAATATAACATCAGTTAAAAATGGATGCTCTGAAGGGGCCTGTGGAACATGTATGGTTATTGTTGATGGTAAAGCTATAAAAGCGTGTATACTTACAACAGAAAAAGTTAATGGAAAAGAGATAACTACTATAGAAGGATTTTCAGAAAGAGAGAGAGATGTATTTGCATATGCATTCACTGAAGCTGGAGCAGTACAATGTGGATTTTGTATACCAGGTATGGTCATTAGTGCAAAGGCACTTTTTAATAGAACACTAAATCCAACAAGTGAAGAAGTAAAAAAGGCTCTAATTGGTAATATATGTAGATGTACTGGATATGTAAAAATAGAAAAGGCTATTATGATGGCAGCTGAAATTTTTAGAGAGAATAAAGAGGTTCCAAAAGTTACTTGTAAGGGACTTGTTGGAGAAAGAATGGGAAGAGTAGATGCTAGAGATAAGACATTAGGTATAGGAGAATATACTGATGATATAAGAATAGATGGGATGTTATATGGCGTTGCACTAAGAAGTAAATATCCGAGAGCTTTAGTAAAGAGCATGGATATTAGTGAAGCGGAAAAAATTGAAGGTGTAGTTAAGATTGTTACTGCAGAAGATATTCCTGGTGAGAGATATTTAGGTCATATTCAAAAGGATACTCCTGCATTAATAAAAGTAGGTGAAGAAACAAGATATCTTGGAGATACATTAGCTTTAGTTGCAGCAGAAACAGAAGAGATTGCAAGAGAAGCTATAAAGCATATAAAAGTTGAATATGAAGAGTTAAAACCTGTAACTTCACCGCAAGAGGCATTAGAAGAAGATGCACCAAAGATACATGAAAATGGAAACTTATTAAGTCATGAGCATTTAATAAGAGGAAATGCAGATGAAGCTATAAAAAATTCAAAGTATGTTGTTACATACAATTATAAGGTGCCATTTACAGAACATGCTTTTTTAGAGCCGGAATGTGCAGTTGCAGTCCCTGAAGGGGATGGAATAGTAGTTTATACAGGTACTCAAAGTGTATATGATGATCTTCGTGAAATAGAATCACTTCTAGGTCTTGATGATGATAAAGTTAGGATAATCTCTAAATATGTTGGTGGAGGTTTTGGAGGTAAGGAAGATATGAGTTGTCAGCACCATACAGCATTACTTGCTTACCTTATTAAAAGACCTATTAAAATGACTCTTCAAAGACAAGAAAGTATTATAGTTGATACTAAAAGACATGCAATGGATATGGAATTTACAACAGCTTGTGATGAAAATGGAATGCTAACAGCAATGAAGGCTGTAATACTTGCAGATACAGGTGCATATGCATCTCTTGGTGGACCAGTACTTCAAAGGGCATGCACTCATGCTGCAGGACCATATAACTATCAGAATATGGATATAGATGGGAAAGCTCTTTATACAAATAATACACCAGGTGGTGCATTTAGAGGCTTTGGAGTAACACAATCAGCTTTTGCAACAGAATGTAATTTAAATAAGCTTGCAGAAATGGTTGGAATAGATCCATTTGAAATAAGAAGAAGAAATGCTATAAAACCAGGCGAGGTACTTCCAAATGGTCAAATAGCTGATGAAGGAACAGCATTAATTGAGACATTAGAAGCTGTAAGGGATGTTTATTATGCTAATGAAAAGAGAGCAGGTATAGCTTGCGCATTTAAGAATGCTGGAGTTGGAGTTGGTCTACCAGATACAGGTAGATGTAAGATTAAAGTTATTGATGGTAAAGTTCATATAAGAACATCAGCAGCATGTATTGGACAAGGTCTTGGAACAGTAGTAGTTCAAATAGTTGGTGAAGTCTTAAAGATACCTGCATCACAAATAGTATATGAGTCACCAGATACTAGGATAACTCCAAATTCAGGTACTACAACAGCTTCAAGACAAACTGTATTTACAGGAGAGGCAACAAAGATTGCAGCTATGAAACTTAGAGATGCTTTAAGGAAACATTCATTAGAAGAGTTAGAAGGAGAAGAATTCTATGGTGAATATTTAGGTGTTACAGATAAAATGGGTAGCCCTAAAGAACATCCAATAAGCCATGTTGCATATGGATTTGCAACTCAAGTAGTAATTTTAGATGATCAAGGAAAGGTTACTAAAGTAGTTGCAGCACATGATGTAGGAAGAGCAATAAATCCTAAGAATGTAGAAGGACAAATTGAAGGTGGAGTTGTTATGGGGCTTGGATATGGATTAACAGAAGATTATCCTATAGAAAATTCTGTGCCAAAAGTTAAGTTTGGTACACTTGGACTTTTAAGAGCAACTCAAGTGCCAGAAATTAATCCTATAATAATAGAAAAAAATACTCAAGAATTATCCTTTGGAGCAAAGGGTGTTGGAGAAATAACTTGTATTCCAACAGCACCAGCTGCACAAGGAGCATATTACAAATTAGATGGTAAGTTTAGAACAGAACTACCACTTAAAGATACATTTTATAAAAAAGCAAAAAAATAGAAAGAAGGAATTGAAATGAAAAAAATAATTAATACAGAACATGCACCAGCTGCAATAGGACCATATTCACAAGGATTAATAGTAGGGGATTTAGTATATACTTCAGGACAATTACCATTAAATCCACAAACTAAAGTTTTAGAAACAGAAATAAAGGCTGCAACAAAGCAAAGTATAGAAAACTGTAAAGCTATATTAGAAGCTGCTGGAACATCACTTGATAAAGTATTTAAAACAACTGTATTTGTAAAAGATTTAAATGATTTTGCAGCAGTTAATGAAGTATATGGAACATACTTTAATGAAAATCCACCAGCAAGAAGTTGTGTGCAAGTAGCTAAATTACCGATGGATGCACCAATTGAAATAGAAGTAATAGCTACTCTATAAGATAGTATTTAAATAATAATTTATAAAGGTAGTTAAATATAATTAGAAACGTGTTTTCAAATAGAAAACACGTTTTTTTTAATACCAATAATATTGTATAAAAACTTATAAATAATATAATCAAGGTATATTATCTATTTATAATAATTAGCTATTAAATACTCAAAAAGTAGGATAGTTTCCCCAAAGAAAGTATTTGGGATATTGTTAAGGGCATTAAATTTATTATAGCCTTCAACAGGAAAGGTTAAAGTTGAATATTTAGCTATTTTAGAGATATCATCTCCAACAAAGCTTATAATATCTAATCCATTTTTTTTAGCCTGAGATACTATATCTACAAGTCTAGCTGTTTGACCAGATTCAGAAATTGCAATAAGTAAAACTTCGTCTTTATAAGTTTCTGAAAGAAGTTGCATATGTACAGTTGAGATGCTACGAAATCCTGAAATTAGTAGCCTTTCATTAATATAGTTTGCAACCATCTGTGAAAAACCAAGCCCGACAATCATTATCTGTTTATTTGAGTATTTTTTTATAAGGGAAGAAAAAATATCAAATTTTTTAGATCCCTCATTAGTTACGTTTATGTAAAACCCAAATTTATCATTTTTAGAGTTTTCTTCATTAAGGGATGATATTTGATTAATCATATCTGAATATCCTTGGAATCCTAATTTTTTAGAAAGCCTAAATACTGTTGATGTAGAAGTAAAATTATCTTTTGCAACTGTACGAATACCCATATTTTTTAGGTTATCAATATTATTGTAAAGATATGAGACTATTTTAGATTCTAGGGTATCTAGTTGGTATTTATCGCAAAGATTTTCAATATTCATAATATCACCTCAGGGTTATTATACTATACAAAATTTTCAAAACAAATAAATTAAAGTGAAGGAGTTTTTAAAATGACAAAAAAATTTATTCAAGATCCATGGGCTAAGGTTAAAACACGTAATGGTTTAAGTGGAGATGAAGTTATTTCAGCGCTTCAAAAATCAATTAGAAGAGGAATGGTTGAAGAGGCTTGTCAATTTGCTTATGAAATGTACATAACTTCTCCTCAAATGGAAGATAAGCTTTGGAGAAGATTACTTACAATAACAGTAGAGGATATTGGAATGGGAGATAATAGTGCATCAGTTATTGTAAATAATTTAAGTCAAATGAGAAAAGAATTCGATTATGCAGATGGAGATCGTCCAATATATTTCATACATGCAATACGTTATTTATGTCAATGTGAAAAGGATCGTTCAAGTGATTTATTAAAGAATATAATAATAAAAGGATTTGCTATGGGAAATGTTCCTGAAATACCTGATATAGCATTAGACAAGCATACTGTAAGAGGTGCTGAAATGGGCCGTGATTCTTTTCATTTCTTAAATGAGGCAAGTTTAGTTATTCCACAAAAGAAAGTGGACAACGATTATAAAGAACGATATGAAAAAATATTAGAAGAATATGATCCAGAAAATGTGGTTCCATCAACATTTAAATATAATGGGTGGCAATATTAGTATTTAATTTATACTTAAGTTTTTATATCTCCTATGAAGCGAATTACATAGGAGATATAAAATAAAAACAAAATAGAAAAGGTTAGAGGGGTGTACGTATGAAAGAAAATAAATTTTTAGCAAAACTAGATTCTGTATTATCTCCAATTGGTGCTAAGATAGGAAATGAGATACATTTAAAAGCAGTATCAACAGGAATGATGATGACATTGCCTTTAATAGTTATAGGGTCAATATTTTTAATAATTGCAAATCCTCCAATAAATCCTGAATTAGTAAATTCTGATACAGCAAATATATTCATTAAATTTCTAATTGCATGGAAAGAGTTTGCTGTAGATAATTATAGTATACTAACAACACCATTTGATCTTACTATGGGAATAATAGGGATGATGACAGCCTTTGCTATAGCATACTCTTTAGCAAAAGAATATGAAATGAATGCTGCAATGTCAGGGCTTATATCTATATCAGTATTTTTAATGGTGTCAGCTCCAGTTTCTGATGGTAAAATATCAACTGAATTTTTAGGAGCTAATGGATTATTTGTAGCAATTATTATATCACTGATATCTGTAGAGATTACAAGACTTATAGAGAAGAAAGGATGGGAAGTTAAATTCCCAGATACTGTACCACCAGCAGTTGCATCTTTTGTAAATTCGTTATTTCCGTTACTTATAAATATAATAGTTTTATATGGATTAAATATAGTATTAATTAATAAAACAGGCTTTAATTTACCACAAAATATTATGAATATGTTAACACCTGCATTAACATCTGTTAATAATATATGGGGATTCCTATTTATAATAACTTTTGGTAATTTACTTTGGATATTTGGAGTTAATGGAACATCAATAATCTTTCCGATTGTATTTGCTTTAGGTATTGCAAACACAGGAATAAACGCTGATTTAGTGGCTTCAGGACAACAGCCAAATGAACTTATGAATTTGCAAATGTTTAGGTATGCAATTGCAGGGGGAGCTGGAAATACATTAGGACTTATAATATTAATGTGGAGAAGTAAATCTACTCATTTAAGAACATTAAGTAAACTTTCTATGGTACCCGGAATATGTGGTATAAATGAACCAATAATTTTTGGATGTCCAATAGTATTTAACCCTATTTTAGGTATACCATTTATACTTACACCAATAGTAACATGTAGTTTAGGATACATAGTTCAGCTTTCAGGATTGGTAAGACCAGGATACATTGTAGACCCGTCATTTACACCGTTTTTTGTACAGGCATATTTATCAGGTATGGATTACAGAAATGTGATATTTATCCTTTTAATGGTTCCGTTAAGTGTATTAATATATTATCCATTTTTTAAGATATTTGAGAAGAATTTAATGAAGTCAGAAAATGAAATAATAGGTTAAATATAGAAAAATCGATAGGAAAAACTTATCGATTTTTTTATTATATTAACAGAATGTTTTTAAAAGTTAACAAAGTAAAATTAGTATTAATATTATGTTGAATACATTGATATTGATTTTTTGGAGGAATACAATGGAATATATTGGAGGGCTTTTTATATACCCAAAAAAGCTTTACAAAAGGAAAGGAAAATTAAATATTATTTATTAAAGAGGTGATTTTATGGGTATTAAAGATACCATAAAGAAAGGAACAAAGGAAGCAATTATAAAAGCTGGGATACAATTATTGGAAAATAATCCAGAAAAAAATGTCGATAAAATTTTCAATGTAATAAGAAAAGGTATAAGAGATGATGAAACTAGAAGGTCAATAGATGAAGTACAAAGATACTACGAAGAGATACCATCTGTACATGAATATTTCCAAGACATACTTAAAAATACAAATAAAAATTGTTTATCTAAGTTTTTTGCGAATTTTGTTGGAAATGCTACATGGTATGGAATACCAAAGAGAGAACAACAAGGAGAAAAATATGATACAAAAATTCCTTATACAATATTAATTAGTCCATCAATGAGATGTAATTTAAGATGTACAGGCTGTTATGCAGCTAACTATAGTAAAAAAGATGATATTCCATTTGAAGAAGTAGATAGATTAATAAAAGAAGCTAGAGACTTAGGTATATACTACATAGTAATATTAGGTGGAGAACCTTTCTTCAATGAATATATGTTAGATATATATGAAAAATATAATGATGTATTCTTTACTCCATTTACTAATGGAACCTTATTTAATGAGGAGTTAGCAGATAGATTAGCTAAATTAGGAAATGTTATGCCGATGTTCTCTTTAGAAGGATTTAAGGAAGAAACAGAAGCTAGAAGAGGAGAAGGTGTATTTGATTCCGTAATGAAAGGAATGGATCTTCTAAGAGAAAAAGGAATACCATTTGGAGTTTCTTCAGCAACTGCTAGGAATAATGTAGATGTTGTTACTTCAGATAAATACATTGATATGTTAATAGAAAAAGGTGCTAGAATGATATGGTACTTTATGTTTATGCCAGTTGGAGATGAACCAGTTAAAGATATGGAGCTTATGCTGACACCAGAACAAAGATTAAAGCTTGGAAAGAGAACTAGAGAAATTAGAATGACTAAGAAGATATTCCCTATAGATTTCTTCAATGATGCACCATATGTTGGAGGATGTATTGCGGGTAAATATTACTGTCATATAAACTCAAAAGAAGATGTTGAGCCTTGTATTTTTTCACATTTCTCAACAGATAATGTAAAAGGTAGACCTCTTATAGAAGTATTCCAAAGCTCTTATTTTAAGGAACTAAGAAAGAGACAACCATATAATAAAAATTTATTAATGCCTTGTCCTATGATTGATAACCCTAATCAAATTAGAGAAATAGTTAAGGTTACAGGAGCTAAACCTACACACCCTAGTGCAGATTTAATGGTTAAAGATCCTGAATTTATGGAAAAATTAGATAAACTTGCAAATGACTTTGAAGGATATGCAGAAAAAGAATTCCAAGAAGAATTTGATGGAACAGGAAATTATGAATTCGCAAAAGGCTAAAATTTAATATATAATATATATTTTAATAAAGAATTATCTAAGGGTTATAAAGTGATAGCATTTAGATAATTCTTTTATTTTTGTTAAATAATTCTTCGCATTTGTTAAATAATTCTTAATTTTTATTATTTTAAGAAATACAGTTATAATGTATACTTAATATTATAGTAAATTTAAATAATTATGGAGGAAGCTATGAACAGTTTTGAATTATATGGGGACATGCTAAAGGTATATAGGGAAGTAGATTTACAGTGTGGTTATAAATTGGATAATATGCTTCAAAAAATTAATGTTAAAGGTGCACTTTATGCTGCTAAGTCATTAATTAGAGATGAAAAAGAAGATAATGGATTAGAAATTTTAATTAATTCTAACAAAGAAGAATTATCTTTAGAAAGACTAATATTAGATGAGAAATATAAGAATATATTTGATGATGAAGATAGACAAATTTGTAATGAAAGATTAAGAAAATATAGAAACATAGATAAAAATAGAGACGAAGAATAATTAAAATATAAAAAATTACACCACTTAAATTTAAGTGGTGTAATT
>JBBVGE010000448.1:0-8964 GCA_040144665.1 Clostridium perfringens | reverse complement strand
AACTGGGGCAACAGGAGAAATAGGACCAATAGGGCCAACCGGAGCAACAGGCCCAATAGGACCAACTGGGGCAACTGGGGCAACTGGAGCAATAGGACCAACAGGACCAACTGGAGTAACAGGAGCAACAGGACCAACTGGAGCGGGAGCAATTATTCCATATGCGTCAGGATTACCAGTATCATTGACAACTGTTTTAGGAGGTTTAGTGGGTACCACATCACTTGTTGGATTTGGAAATTCGGCTACTGGAGTCAGCATAGTAGGTGGAACTATAGATTTAACAGGAGCAGCTGGAACACTTCTTAATATGGCGTTTTCAGTACCAAGAGCTGGAACCATAACATCACTTGCGGCATACTTTAGTGTAACTGCAGCTTTAAGTCTTTTAGGTTCAACAATAACTATTACTGCACAACTATATCAATCAACAACACCAAATAATATTTTTACAGCAGTACCTGGGGCAGTGGTAACATTAGCGCCACCATTAACTGGAACAATATCAATTGGTGCTGTTAGTAATGGTATTACAACAGGACTATCAATTCCAGTAAATCCACAAACTCGTTTATTACTAGTATTCTCAGCAACAGCATCAGGAATTAGTTTAGTAAATACTATAGCTGGATATGCAAGTGGTGGATTAACAATAATTTAAAAAATTAATTATAACTAAAAAAAGACTACTGAAGTTTCAGTAGTCTTTCTTTTGAAATATCTTAAGCAGTAGCTTCTTCTTCATGAGCAAATTGGCTATTATAAAGATCTGCGTAGAAGCCTTTCTTTTCAAGTAATTCTTCATGATTTCCTTGTTCTATAACATTACCATGATTCATTACTAAAATTAAATCTGCGTCTTTTATTGTTGATAATCTATGAGCAATTACGAAGTTTGTTCTACCTTCCATAAGTCTTGTCATAGCATTTTGAATGTAAGTTTCAGTTCTTGTATCTACTGAACTTGTTGCTTCATCTAGTATTAATACTCTAGGATTAGCAAGGATTGCTCTAGCAATTGTTAATAGTTGCTTTTGTCCTTGTGATATATTTGAAGCTTCTTCGTTTAATATAGTATCATATCCGTCAGGTAAAGTTCTAATGAAGTGATCAGCGTGAGCAGCTTTTGCAGCAGTTACAACTTCTTCAAATGTAGCACCTTCTTTTCCGTATGCTATATTATCTTTTATGCTACCATTAAATAACCATGTATCTTGAAGAACCATACCAAACATACTTCTTAAATAGCCACGAGTAAATTCTGTTATATCTACGCCATCAAATGTAATTTCTCCACCATTTAATTCATAGAATCTCATCATAAGATTAATTAATGTTGTTTTACCTGCACCAGTAGGACCAACTATTGCAACAGTTTGACCTTGCTTTGCAGTTACATTCATATCCTTCATTAGAAGTTCATTTGAGTTATATCCAAATTTAACATTCTTAAAATTAACATTTCCATGTGGAGATTCTAAAGTTTTTGGATGCTCTGGATCTTTAACTTCTTCTTCTTCATCTAAAACTTCAAATACTCTTTCAGCTGAAGCCATTGTTGATTGAAGAATATTTGCTATATTAGCAGTTTGGTTAATCATTTGAGTAAATTGTCTTGAGTATTGAATAAATGATTGGATATATCCAACACTTAGCTTGTCTTTAGTAACTAATATACCACCAACAACTGCAATAATAACATAACCTACATTATTTATAAAATTCATTAAAGGCATTATTAAACCTGACATGAATTGTGCTTTCCAAGCTGAATCATAAAGCTTATCGTTTATATCATCAAATTCTTTAATAGCTTTCTTTTCATGACCAAAAGCTTTTATAACAGTATGACCTGTATAAACTTCTTCAACGTGACCATTTAATTGACCAAGTTGTTTTTGTTGAGTAGCAAAGAATTTTTGTGATTTTCCTATAATAGGTCTAGTTGCAATAATACAAATTGGAAGAGTTAATATACATATTAAAGTTAAAAGTGGGCTTATTGTTAGCATCATTATAGTAATACCAACCATTGATATCACAGCAGTAATAAGTTGAGTTAAACTTTGTTGAAGAGTACTACTTATATTATCGACATCATTTGTAACTCTACTTAGTATATCTCCCTTTGAATTGGCATCAAAGTACTTTATAGGAAGTTTATTTAATTTATCATTAACATCTTTTCTCATATCACGAACTGTGTTTTGAGCAACTCCAGCCATTATATATTGTTGAAGATACATAAAGGTTGCACTTAATACATAGAAGAATAAAAGTAATAAAATGTAATGAGTTAACTTAGAAAAGTCAATTGAAGCACCAGGTATTCCTTTAAATTTAGCTATCATACCTTCAAGTATTACGTTAATAGTTTCTCCAAGCAATTTAGGACTGAATACAGTGAATGCTGTACTTATTATAGCCATAAAAATTACAGAGATAAGTTTAGTTTTATGTGGGTTTAAATATTTTAAAAGTCTTTTTGCTGTTCCTTTAAAGTCTTTAGCCTTTTCACCACCCATGACTACGCCATGGCCACCTTTATTTCCACCCATAGGAGCAGCTGATTTTTGTTTGTTTTTATCTATGCTCATTTGAAAGTTCCTCCTCTGAAAGTTGTGATGAGGCAATTTCTTGATAAATTGCACAGTTTTTTAGTAACTCTTTATGAGTTCCTATTCCAACGATGTTACCATCTTCTAAAACTAAAATTCTATCAGCATCCATTATTGTACTTACTCTTTGAGCAACTATAATAACAGCTGATTCTTTAGTTTCACTTTTAAGAGAAGCTCTAAGTTTTGCATCAGTTTTAAAGTCAAGAGCTGAGAAGCTATCATCAAATAAGTAAACTTCAGGTTTTCTAATTAAAGCACGAGCTATGGAAAGACGTTGCTTTTGACCACCTGAGAAGTTTTTACCACCTTGTTCAACAGTAGATTCAAATCCGTTTTCTTTTTCTTCAATAAATTCATATGATTGAGCTATCTTTGCTGCATGGATTAATTCATCCATAGTAGCATCTTCTTTACCATATCTTAAGTTTTCAGCAATTGTTCCAGAGAAAAGGACAGCTTTTTGAGGAACAAATCCAATTTTACTTCTAAGAGTTTCTTGTGACATATCTTTTATATTAATTCCATCAACTAAGATTTCTCCTTTTGAAGCATCATAGAATCTTGTTAAAAGATTTAATATTGTAGATTTACCAGAGCCTGTACCACCAATGATAGCAGTAGTTTCTCCAGGTTTAGTTTCAAAAGAAATATTATTTAATGCAGCATTTTCTGCGCCAGGGTAGAAATATGATACATTTTTAAATTCAACAAATCCTTTTTTATCACTATCATTTATAGGATTCTTAGGATCTAATATGTCAGGCTCTATAGCTAGTACTTCATTTATTCTATCAGCTGAAGCTGAAGCTCTAGGGATCATTATAAATAGCATACTTACCATTATAAGTGAGAACATTATCTGCATTACATATTGTAAGAATGCCATAAGGTTACCAACTTCCATAACTCCAGAATCTATTCTATTTGCACCAAACCAAAGTATTGCAACGGAAGTTAAGTTTAATATAAGCATTAATATAGGCATTAATAAAGCAATTGTTTTATTTACCTTTATTGCATTATTAGTAAAGTCATCATTAGCTTCATCAAATCTTTTCTTTTCAAAGCCTTGTTTATTAAATGCTCTAATAACTCTTATACCAGTAAGGTTTTCTCTTAAAACTCTATTTATTTTATCAAGTTTTACTTGCATTGCCTTAAACATTGGCATACCTTTTTTACCAATAAGTAAAATTGCTAAAATTACAACTGGCATTGAAACTAAAAGTATTAAGGATAAGTCTTTATCAACAGAAACTGCCATTATAATACCACCTATGCACATAAGAGGTGCAGTTACCATCATTCTTAATATCATAATAACAACTTGTTGTACTTGATTAACGTCATTTGTTGTTCTAGTAATAAGTGAAGCAGTACCAACTTTATCAATTTCATTTAATGAGAAGGTTTCTGCTTTAGTAAATATCTTTCTTCTTAAATCTCTACCAAGCCCCATTGAAACTTTGGAAGAAATAAAACTAGCAAAAATAGTACAAGCACTACCGATTAATGCTATACCAATCATAATTCCACCAATTTTAAGTATATAATTAACATCACCATTAATTATTCCTGTATCTACTATTTCAGATAATAGAGTAGGTAGATATAACTGAGTCATGGTTTGAATGAATAATAGAATTAATACAAATATTAATTGCTTGCTATACGGCTTTAAATGCTTAAATAGCTTTAACATATCTTTATCACTCCTTAAGTAGTTTTATCTTTATTGTCTTCATTTTCTTTATGGTTTTTTAAATTTGACCTTATTCTTTCCAATAAGATTTTTAAAGAATTTATATCATCATCAGTAAAATTAAGTAGGCAAATATCATCAATTTGCTTAACCATACTTTTTAGCTCAATACAAGATTCAATCCCTTTTTTAGTTAAATGAATTCTAGATACTCTTTGATCATTCTCATCTGCAACTTTTTTTATAAAGCCTGCTTTTTCTAGTCTTTGAATCATTACAGTAATTGTTGCAGGTTTTAAATGTAATTTCTTAGCTAATTCTTTTTGGCTTAATCCATCTTCATCATGTAAAGCATATAAAAGAGGAGGTTGCCCAGGATATAGACCTTCTTTTTCTAAAGTTTTATGAGTTAAACAAAAATGCAATCTTCCTACTTGACCTAATAATTTATGAAAAGAAAAATTATCTTCTGAATTCATATAAAAACTCCTTTCCTTAGAAATAGTTAGTCGACTAATAGTTAGATGACTAACTTTTTATATTTTAATACTATTTTATAAAAAAAACAAGCTATAAATTTTAAAAATTTATGGTAAAAAAATTAAGAAAATATTACAATGAATTAATTAAATATTATAGATAAAATATATATTTTGTGATTTAATAATTTAATATACAAAATAAACAAAAATAGGGTGAGAAAATGAATTATATTTATATAATAAGATGTAAAGATAAATCTCTTTATACAGGGTGGACAAATAATCTAGAACGTAGATTTAAAGCGCATAAAGAAGGAAAAGGAGCAAAATATACAAAGGGTAGAGGTCCACTAGAGCTTGTATATTTTGAAGAATTTGAAGAAAGAGCTAAAGCAATGAAAAGAGAATATGAAATTAAAAAGATGAGTAGAGAAAAGAAGTTGAAAATGATAGAAAAATTTAGAAATATTGAATAAATATGATTAAATTTGTAGCAAAAAGACTAGCAATAAAATATTTTAATTATATAGACAAAATAAAAAAATGTGATAAAATGATTTCGTAAGGTATAAAATTTTGGAAAAAGGAAGTGGATGCTATAGAAAGAAATTTTTTAAATAAATAAAAAGCGCCAGAACTTAAGTATTACTTAAGTTGACGAGGTTGGGAGTTATCGAAACTTTTCGGCGGGTGCCCCACGGTATCGCACTACCGTTAACGATTGGCAAAACTATGGAGCAATCTGTAGCACAAATCCAATCTGGTGTTAAAACCTTCAATTTTATGGTTTTTGTAGTCCTAGGATTATTATACCCATTTTTATCTATGCTAGGAGAAAATCATAAAGAAGATGACAATTAAATATAGTATTAGATACGAAGGAAGGAAGATTTTTATGTGCGGAATAGTAGGATATGTTGGTAAAGGACAAGCAACTAACTTTTTAGTAGAGGGATTATCAAAGCTGGAGTATAGAGGATATGATTCAGCTGGAGTAGCTGTTATTGAGGATGGCAAGATTGACGTTAGAAAGCAAAAAGGACGTCTTGCTAATTTAGAAGAAAGTCTAAAGGAAAATCCTATGAAAGGAAGTATCGGAATTGGACACACTAGATGGGCGACTCATGGGGAGCCATCAGATGTTAATTCTCATCCACATTTAAGCTCAAAAGGAGATATAGCTGTTGTTCACAACGGTATTATAGAAAACTATATTGAACTTAGAGAATTCTTAAAGAGTAATGGATGTAATTTTGTTTCAGAAACAGATACTGAGGTTATACCAAACCTTATAGAATACTACTACGAAGGAGATTTATTTAAGGCAGTAGTTAGAGCATCAAAGGATCTACAAGGAAGCTTTGCAATAGGAGCAGTTTGTAATGCAGAACCTGATAAGCTTGTAGCTGTAAGAAAGGATAGTCCATTAATCGTAGGATTAGAAGGAGACGAAAATTTCATTGCCTCAGATATACCAGCAGTTTTAAACTACACTAGAGATGTATATCTTTTAGAAGATAATGAATTTGTTGTTATCACAGAAGAAGGAGTAAAGCTTCTTGATGAGAACGGCAATAAGATAGATAAAGACGTATTTAAAGTAACATGGAATGCAGATGCTGCAGAAAAAGGCGGATTTGATTCATTTATGTTAAAAGAAATTCACGAACAGCCAAAAGCAATTAGGGACACTATGACTTCTAGAGTATCAATGGAACATGGTGTTTTTTTTGACGACTTTAATATCTCAAAAGAAGAACTAGAAAATATTGACAGAATTTATATGGTAGCTTGTGGAACAGCTTATCATGCAGGATTAATGGGTAAATACTCAATAGAAAAACTTGCAAGAATACCAGTAGAAGTCGATATAGCATCAGAATTTAGATATAGAGATCCATTAGTTACTGATAGATCATTAGTTATTGTATTAAGTCAATCAGGAGAAACAGCAGATACTTTAGCAGTGCTTAGAGATTGTAATAAGGCTGGAGCTAAAACTTTAGCTGTTACAAATGTTGTTGGAAGTACAATTTCAAGAGAAGCCGATCATGTTATATATACTATGGCAGGACCAGAAATTTCAGTAGCATCAACAAAGGCATACACTACACAAGTAGTAGTAATGCATATAATTGCAATGTACTTTGGAGAACTTTTAAAAACTGTTAGTGAAGAAGAAATAAGTAATTTAAAGAAGGAGTTATTATTAATTCCTGAAAAGATAGAAGAAGTATTAAAAAATACAGATCATGTTAAAAGTGTTGCAGAAGAAATTAAAGATGAAAATGATATATTCTTCTTAGGAAGAGGAATGGATTTTGCACTTGCTTTAGAAGGATCATTAAAGTTAAAAGAAATATCATATATCCATTCAGAAGCTTATGCTGGAGGAGAATTAAAACATGGACCAATTGCCTTAATTGAAAAAGGTACAAAGGTAGTTTCAGTTCTTACTCAAAAGAGTTTAATAGATAAAATGATTAGCAATGTTGTTGAAATAAAATCAAGAGGAGCAATTAACTTTGGAATAACATTTAAAGAAAGTGAAAAAGCTCAAGAGGTTTTAGATAATATATTATTTATACCTGAAACTATTGATATGTTTGCACCAATAATTGCAGCTGTTGAATTACAATTATTAGCTTACTATGTTGCAAGTCTTAAAGGATTTGATATAGACAAGCCAAGAAATTTAGCAAAATCAGTAACAGTTGAATAAAAATCCTATTTACAGGTATAATAATTTGTAGAGTAAAATATTACCATTGAAGTTAGGAGAGATTTTTTATGAGAGAAGAGTTATTGAGATTAATAAATGAGTATAAGGAAACAGGGAACAGCCTAAATTCAGGATTAGAATGGATGCCTGATAATGAATCAGCAAAATCAAAGATAGAAGTGATCAACATGATTGTTGAGGACTTAGAGAATATAATCAAATAAATTTATAAAAGAAGACTTATACATTTAAAAATGTATAAGTCTTCTTTTATATTTAATCATAATAAGATATTTAAATAAGGATAAATTTATAGTAAAAACTATAACATGGTAGATACTATAATATAATTAATTATATTATATAACGATAAAAAATTAAATAACATAAGGATTATTAATTAAAATATTTAGAAAATAATAAAATATATTTTAAATTTTTCCATTTTAATATAGAATAATAATATATACATAAAAGGACGAGAGGTATTATTAGTATGGAAGAAGTGTTAAATAAACTTGAGTTTATGCTTAGGGGATTAAAACATATGAAAACAACTGTTATATTTACTTGGTTTCCTAAGATAGATAGAAAAGATATAATAAATGCAATTTCAGAATCACAAAAATTTAAGATAGAAGGGGATATGGTAGCTTTAAAGAGTGAAACTGAAATATATGAAGATCAATTACAAAAGGATATATTAAAAGAGTTATTAGAAGAGGATGATGAAGTAGAAGGATTATTAGAATTTGATGAAGAGTTAAATATTATTGAATCTTCAATTAATGAAGAAAATATAGCAGAAATTAATATGACAGAAGAAATAATAGGAGAAAATTTAGATGTAACAGAAATTAAAGAAAAAAATACAGATAAAAAAGAAATAACAATTAAATATATCAGCGAGCTTAAGGGAAGTGATTTAGAATATAATGAATTAATTAGATTAATTTCTGAATATAATCAAGGTATAGACAATAAGATAGAAAATACAGATGAAAATAATTTTGAAAATAAAGAGAAAGCTATAATAAAGTTTTATGAAAATAAATATATAGTAAAATATAAAGAGAGGTATAGTGATTTAAATGCTAACATATATTCTCTTATAAATAAGAAAAAAGGTATGGAAGTTGCATATCTTTTCATCAGTGAAAATCTAGATGAAAGTATGTTAGAGTTTATTCTTGATAAGTATGAAGATGAAGTTGTATACTTCTGTCCTGTAAATAATACAGAAATAGAATTTGAAGTTGGACTTAATGAATTCTACTTAAAGGATACAAGTAAGATTTTTGATAAGTATTTAGAACGTTATGTAATAACAGAAGAAAGAGAAGTTAGTATAAAAAATCTTGAGCTTGTTATAGGAAGATAATTTAATATTTACATCTTATTTAGAGTGGTGGAGGGACTGGCCCTATGAAACCCAGC
>JBBVGE010000447.1:0-4060 GCA_040144665.1 Clostridium perfringens | reverse complement strand
TTAAATAAACCTTCCATTATAAAAAAACAAAAAAAACAGTAAGTAAATAGTCTTACTGTTTTTTGTTTTTTAAATCTATATTTATTTCTTTAAATCTACATATAATTACAAACAATTATTTATCTTTTCTCGAAATCCACTTCATTTAAAAGACCTATATTGATTGTTTCTCCATTGTTTAAATTACATTCTATCTGTTTCATTCCATTCTTTCCATTTGAATCTAGATCTGCATTCAGTATTGATCTTTCTCTATTATAAACTGTTAAAACTCCATGTCCATCTTTAGGTCTTGTAATATATTTTCCTGGTTTTATATCTATACCAACTTCCCATATACCTGTTGTTAACTTTGTTTTTAATTTTGTTTTTGCTGGAGTAAACTTAACTTTATAATTATCTATTATTATAATATCTCCTTTATTTAAAGAAAAAGTTAATGTACTAACACCATCCCTTCCATTAGGATCTAAAATATCAACTACCTCTGGTAGCGTATCTTTTTCTTTAAAAACTTGAAATCCTATTTTTCCTCCTATTGCATTACATGTATACCTAGCTTCTGGAATATCTTTACCACATTCAAAATTTCCAGCAGATAATATTGTTTCTTTTGCACTTGAATTATTTCTAGATATATTTCTTTCTTTTATAAAATAGATAGATATACCTACCATTATAAAAACTATTGTGATCAATAACAAAAACCACCATTTCTTTAAAATAAACTTTTTTTCTTGTGTCAAAATAACTCCCCCCCTAAAATTAAAATAAGCGTTTTTATTCTAGCATGTATAATTAATTAAGTATCTAAATAAAATGTTAATTTTATTTAGACTATTTTTATTAATTTAGTATATTTAATTGGAATAGAGTCAATAATTTAAATGATTCCAATGCTGGAACATCCTCCATCTAAATAGAAATTATTATTTATATTAAATTTTCTTTTAAGTCTTTTAAGTAAGAGAGAAAATTAAAAGACCAGTAAGACTACCCACTTACTGGATTTTTTATTTAAAATCATAAAATTTACTATAAAAGTATAAGAACATATAAATTATTTCATCATTTGTGCATTAGTTGTATATTTAAGATATATAATTTATTGATTTTTAAAAAGTCATCATTTGTGAATACTAATTTTTCGTCAAATAAAACTTGTATTTAAGCTTCCTCACACACTCCATAATTTACATTCTATATATCTGTATATATTTACAAAATAACCTAAGTGATAAATGATATCTTTTTTCGTCTTATTCACTATTTTTTAAGTTTAAATAATCTATAAAATCCTGTATATATACAGCATAACTTCTTTTACTTTTAATTATTGGCATAAAAAAATACCTCCTATCTATCAAGTTTTATAAACTCAATAAACAGAAGGTATTTTTAATACTCTCTATAAATATTTATTGTACTATATCAAAAAAATTAGTAGCTATTTTGAAATGTTTATCGCCATAGCATTTCAAACTTTGGCTCAACCAAGCCATTTATGATACCTTATTTTTTAATCTTAATTTATCAGCAATAATTGCAATAAATTCTGAGTTAGTAGGCTTACCTTTATCATTATGAATTGTGTATCCAAATAATTTATTTATAGCATCAACTTGTCCTCTTCCCCCTATTTTCAATAGGTTTCAGAATTTAAAGCAGTCATTATTAATATAAAATTATTCATTTTTTACTTTTAATAAACTCAACTGAATCAGTTGGTTTAATTATGCACATATCAGTTGCATATAAGTTGAATTTTATAGTTTAATATTAACATTTAAAAATCAAATTGTAAATCTAGTTTTTAAAATTTATTTAAGCAATTTGATTTAATTTATCATAATATTTAAAATTCATACCACCACATGATTTTCTCCTTCCATTTAAATGAGCTACTAAATTACTATGATTTACATTATAAAACTCTGAACACTCTTTTCCAGTATTAAATATGTTTCCATCATTTAAACACACTACTGAACGAGCCCTTGGATGATTACTACAATTATATTTTCCTTTCATTGTATTACTAATTTTATTCCTTATCTCAGCACTTAACTTTCCCCTTCTTCCTCCAGTTGTTTTATTATATCCGTAATCTGGATTACATGAATTATATAACTTTATATAATATTGTTCCTTTTTTTCTAATTCTTCTTTTGAATATGCAATATCAAATTCTTTTTCTATTTTGAAATTTTCTATTCCATATTTATTTATTGAATTTTTAAGATGCTTATTATGTGTCCACTTAGTAATATCATTTGCATATCGCATTTCAAATGTCTTCACAGTTTGTCCAATATAAACTTTATTATTAATATTATTGGTTATTTTATAAATAATACCGTATCTTTTCATATCTTTTCCTCCTAAATTCATATTCAAACAAGTTATAATATTATTTTTTTATTTGTTAACTTATTTTTGAAAATAAACAGAAAAAATCGGGATAGTACCTTTTTAGATACTATCCCTAAAATAAAATTTGATTTTTATTTAAACACTTTTTAAGATGCAGGCTTGTCTATTTGAACTTTTTTGAAAAAATTAGATATAAATGTTTAGTCTATATCTGATTCGTCTTCATCTGCAATTATTTTATAATTACCGTTTGCTTTTAAAGGCACTCCAGTAAATGTCATTGTAATTGTTTGAGCAGTTACGTTTTCACCTTCAGATGCGTATGATTCACTTGGTTCTGTGAACTTACCTTTTGGCATACATACATATCTGAACTTACCATTTGTTTTCTTACTTCTGAACATTATAGCAACATTTGAAGGTGTATCATCAACATTAGCAGCTGCTACCCCTTTATTTATCTTTTGTCCTAAAAGTAATTTTCTTTCTGCGATTGATAAGTTTGATACTTCAAGTTCAACTTTTATTTGGTTGAATGATGAATAAGTATCTTCTACTGAATCGTCTGAATAGAAACTATCAGAAGTTCTTTCAGTTGAACAGTTGGCAGTGATTATACCAGGGATTTTTGTTATTTCTCCATAACTTGGTGTACCATTTGCTATATCTGAATTATCATCAAGTACAGCTACATGGAAATCTCTTATAGATATCTGTCTCTTAATTGCCATTTTATTTTTCTCCTTCGTCTAAAAATTTTATTAATGCAAATAAAAAAAGCCACTCAATTTTTTTGAGTAACTTCTTTAAAAATTCTTTTATTATTTTCATTAAAACAACTTCATTATTTCTATTTGTTTTTTTGCTAAATCTACTTTCCATAGTGAATTATCATAAAATTTTCTTGTTTCAACGATTTTTGTTCCATTGTAGGCTGGTTCTATTGATAGCAAACTAATTTCAATTAGATCCAAATCTAAAATAGTTCTTACAAGAATATCTCCATCATCTTCCCACTTATCTTTTAAACATTTAAATCCAAAGCTAAATGATGTAAATTCTTCATCTTTAATAGCTTTAAATAAATTATCAGCTTTTTCAGAAAGTTTTGCCCTTATTATTAATCCTTGTTCCTCAGCAGATAATTTAATATTTTCAGATACATCTACATATGGTTGATGATTTATAAATAATTTTATATTTGGATTCTTACCTAATGCTCTTTGAAACGTTTCTCTTGGTATAATTTCAACAAACTTCTTCCCGTCATTTCTAGTCATTACTTTTGACTTAGTATAGTTGTTTACTATACCAGTAAATTCTCTTTTATCTATATCAAGTTTCGCTCTACTCTCGATTTTTTCTATCAAAATAATTTCTCCCTTCAAAAAATTTGACTTTCCTAGTTTACAAATTTTAGTTTCTTGTCTTAAAATTATTTTGTATTCAACATTTAGAATCAGACCTTAGGAAAGTTCTCTCATATAGAGTTTTACAAAAAAAATGAAAAGTTGCACTTTTTAAAAATGACCTAGGCCTGTTTCTGTAGAAACATTAACCTTTTTCTCATTACTTTAGAGGGGGGGATAGTAAAATCTTAATATTCAAAAATTATACATATTCTTATACTCTATTCCTTTAATTTTTCATTTTCAAAATTCAACTTTTCATTATAAAAATTTTATTT
>JBBVGE010000446.1:0-252 GCA_040144665.1 Clostridium perfringens | reverse complement strand
GTTGGAGGAATGTCATCATCTCTTCCAGAAGATGTTCAAGTTCAAATGATAAAAACAGTTCCAGGTCTTGAAAATGCTGAGATTATGAGAACTGCATATGCAATAGAATATGATTGTATAGATCCAACACAATTAAAGGCTTCACTAGAATTTAAAAACATTGATGGATTCTTTAGTGCTGGACAAATTAATGGTAGCTCAGGATATGAAGAAGCTGGGGCTCAAGGAATAGTAGCTGGTATAAATGCAGCA
>JBBVGE010000445.1:0-1707 GCA_040144665.1 Clostridium perfringens | reverse complement strand
GTTCAGGAGTTGTTACTAGCGTAATCGAATAGTAGTAATTACTTTATATATAAAAATAGTAAGGGAGACGTCCCTTACTATTTTTTTTGTACTTTTATACTATATATAATTTGTTATTTAATGAAATAATTAAAAGATATGAAAAAATGTTTACAGAAAAAGCTAGAAATTTACTTTTATAAAATACTTGATATTTAGATTAAATACTATTAAAATATAAAAAGCGAATTAATTCTAACGGGAAAAATTTAAAAATAAATTAAATTTTATAAGAAAAAATTACTTGAAAAACATGAATTTTAATAGTATAATATAGGAGTTGTATAGCATGCGGCGATGAATCAAGAGGTTGCCGGACTTCCGGGTAATTCTTGATGAGTATGTCAGGATCTAGAATCCGACGACAGGGACTCTATATTTCTTTCCAAAAGTTATGAAACACCAGGAACAGTTTATAGAAGAACCGCTGTTGTGCGTTAGAAGTAAAGCGTACATGAAAAGGAGGGAAACCAAGATGTCAAAACAAAAAATAAGAATAAGATTAAAAGCTTTTGATCACACAATATTAGATCAATCAGCAGAGAAAATCGTTGAAACTGCAAAGTCAACAGGAGCTAAGGTTGCAGGTCCAGTACCACTACCTACTGAAAAAGATGTTGTTACTATATTAAGAGCAGTTCACAAATATAAGGACTCAAGAGAACAGTTCGAAATAAGAACTCACAAGAGACTTATAGATATCGTTAATCCATCACCTAAGACTGTTGATGCATTAATGAGATTAAATCTACCAGCAGGTGTAGATATCGAAATAAAGCTATAATAGCAAAATTATAATAAAGACATTGAACTATTATGATTGCTAAGCAATCCGCTAATAAGTTTTGGAGGTGTAAATACATGAAAAAAGCTATAATTGGTAAGAAGATAGGGATGACTCAAATTTTCGATGAAAATGGTAAGGTGATTCCAGTAACAGTTGTAGAAGCAGGTCCATGTGTTGTAACTCAAAAGAAAACTATCGAAAACGATGGTTATGATGCAATACAAGTTGGTTTTGGAGACGTAAGAGAAAAATTAGTTAACAAGCCAAGAAGAGGACACTTCGCAAAAGCAGGAGTTTCATTAAGAAGAACTCTAAAAGAATTTAGATTAGAAAATGCTAGTGAATATGAAGTAGGCCAAGAAATAAAGGCTGATGTATTCGCAGTAGGAGATAAGGTTGACGTATCAGGAGTTTCTAAAGGTAAGGGATTCCAAGGCGTTATCAAAAGATGGAACCAACAAAGAGGACCTATGTCACACGGTTCTAAGTTCCACAGAGCACCAGGTTCAATGGGAGCAGCTTCTGATCCTTCAAGAACATTCAAGAACAAGAAGATGCCAGGACACATGGGTGCTGTAAATACTACAGTATTAAACTTAGAAGTAGTTAAAGTAATAGCTGAGAAAAACTTAATACTAATCAAGGGTGGAATTCCAGGTCCAAACAAGAGCAAAGTAGTAATAAGAAATACAGTTAAGGCTTAATTTCTTAAGGAAAGGAGGAAGCAGGATGCCTACAGTAGGATTATTCAATAAAGAAGGTAAACAAGTTGGAGATTTCCAATTAAACGAAAATATATTCGGAACTGAAATAAACGAAAACGCTATGCACCAAGTAGTTGTTGCATTATTAGCTAACAAGAGACAAGGAACTCAATCAGC
>JBBVGE010000444.1:0-350 GCA_040144665.1 Clostridium perfringens | reverse complement strand
TATCCAGTAATAGTTAGACCAGCATATACTCTTGGAGGAACTGGTGGAGGAATAGCTAATAATGAAGAAGAATTAATAGAAACATTAACATCAGGATTACAATTAAGTACAATTGGACAGGTTCTTTTAGAGAAGAGTGTTAAGGGATGGAAAGAAATTGAGTACGAAGTAATGAGAGACTCCTTTGGTAATTGTATCACAGTTTGTAACATGGAAAACATTGACCCTGTAGGAATACACACTGGGGATTCAATAGTTGTAGCTCCTAGCCAAACATTATCAGATAAAGAGTATCAAATGCTTAGAAGTGCATCAATAGATATAATAAATGCTGTAGGAATTGAAGGAGG
>JBBVGE010000443.1:0-705 GCA_040144665.1 Clostridium perfringens | reverse complement strand
TTCTTCAGCAACTTTAATCATTGCTTTTGATGGTCCAAGTACCCAAGCACTTAATTGTGCTAGAACACCGATTGCTATCATAGCTGATATTATATTATTGAATATTGATGGTATTCCAAGTCCAGCACAGTATATAACAAATGGTTGAGTTATATTTGATAGTTCCATCTTACCCATTGGAACTGCATTTGCAACAGTTAAACCTGCAATTAAGTTAACTATTACTAATAAAATAACTGATGCTATAACAGCTATTGGGTAATTTTTCTTTGGGTTTTCAATATTATTAGCATGTACTGATGATATTTCTACCCCAGCAAATATAAATATAATTCCTGAGAAATATGTTAAAGTTCCGAAGTCATGAAAATTAGGTATAATTTTATCTGCGCTAAATGTTCCTAAATAGCTACCTGGTTGAATACCAACTTTAACTGCATAAGCTATACCTAATACAACTAGGGCTATAAATGGAATATAAACACCTATTAAAGAACCTATATTACCAACAACCTTAACCATATCAAACTTAAGGTTTAATAAAGTAACACCCCAATAAGAAATAATAATTACTATAAATACGAATATGTGGTTTTGTGCAAGTTTTGCATCACCTACAACATAACCAAGTAAAACTCCAACTGTTGAAGCTACCATAACCATTCCGAAGAACATTTGAACCCATAAAAGCCATGAAGTTACAAA
>JBBVGE010000442.1:0-222 GCA_040144665.1 Clostridium perfringens | reverse complement strand
ATCATTACCTAAAATAATTGATTCTGTTGGTGGAATGGATCTAAATATAAGACAAGATGAAATTGATGCAAGTCCTGGTATAAACGATCATATAAAAGATTTAAATAGACTTAGTCATACTGATTGTCCTTTAATAACTTCACCTGGTGTTCAACATGTAAATGGTACACAAGCCCTAGCTTACTGTAGAATAAGATACACTGCTGGTGGAGATGGTGAGAG
>JBBVGE010000441.1:0-298 GCA_040144665.1 Clostridium perfringens | reverse complement strand
GAGAAGTAACCAAGGTACTTGTATAAACCAAAGACCAATAGTGGCTAAAGGTGACTGGGTACTTAAAGGTGAAGTATTAGCAGATGGACCTTCAACTGATTTAGGAGAAATAGCTTTAGGTAAAAACATAAGAATGGGATTCATTACTTGGGAAGGATATAACTACGAGGATGCTATGCTTATCTCAGAAGAGTTAGTTAGAGAAGACGTATTTACATCAATCCATATAGAAGAATATGAATGCGAAGCTAGAGATACTAAATTAGGACCAGAAGAAATAACTAGAGATATTCCAAAC
>JBBVGE010000440.1:0-344 GCA_040144665.1 Clostridium perfringens | reverse complement strand
GGATACTCATGGACTTCCAGTTGAGCTTGAAATAGAGAAGAAGTTAGGAATTTCAGGTAAACCTCAAATAGAGGATTACGGTGTTGAGAAATTCGTAACTGAGTGTAAAGATAGTGTATTCACATATGTTAGCATGTGGGAAAAAATGACTGAGCAAATAGGTTATTGGGTAGATATGGAGAATCCATATGTTACTTACCACAATCCATACATAGAATCAGTATGGTGGGCTTTAAAACAAATGTGGGATAAAAAACTTTTATACAAAGGTTATAAAACAATGCCTTACTGCCCAAGATGTGGAACAAGTTTATCATCACACGAAGTTTCACAAGGATACAAGG
>JBBVGE010000439.1:0-264 GCA_040144665.1 Clostridium perfringens | reverse complement strand
TGCTTGAGCTTCAACTGATAAAGGTACGTGAACAGCCATTTGGTCTCCATCGAAGTCAGCGTTGTATGCTGTACATACAAGTGGATGAAGTTTTATAGCTCTACCTTCAACTAATACTGGTTGGAATGCTTGAATACCTAGTCTATGTAGAGTAGGTGCTCTGTTTAGTAATACTGGATGGTCTGCTATAACTTCTTCAAGTACATCCCATACTTGTGGCATTACTCTTTCAACCATTCTCTTAGCACTCTTTATGTTATGAGC
>JBBVGE010000438.1:0-228 GCA_040144665.1 Clostridium perfringens | reverse complement strand
TAAAATTTATATAAAGGGAGCACAAGCAGGGCAGATAGGAGCATTTATTGGAATAGTACTAAGCACTGTAATAGCTAATTTCTCTGTAAGGCTTCCTATTATAGTTAGTGGAGTTTTATTTATAATTCTTGCATTATTTTTATGGTTATATATGCCAGAAAATAATTTTAAACCATCTGCTCCTGGGGATTTAAATACATTCAAAAAGATGGTATATACATTTAAATC
>JBBVGE010000437.1:0-11083 GCA_040144665.1 Clostridium perfringens | reverse complement strand
TCAGGACAAAGATGTACAGCTGTTAAGAGAGTTCTTGTTATGGAATCTGTTGCTGATGAATTAAGTAGTAAAGTATTAAAGGAAATGGATAAAGTAACAGTTGGTAATCCATTAGATGGAGATTTTACAGTTGGGCCTTTAATAAGTGGTAAAGCATGTGACTTTGTACAAGGTATAATAAATGATGCAGAAGAAAAGGGTGCTAAACTTTTATTAGGTGGAACAAGAGAAGGAAATATCATAATGCCAACATTATTTGATAATGTAACAGTTGATATGAGAATAGCTTGGGAAGAACCATTTGGACCTGTGCTTCCTATAATAAGAGTTAAGAGTATAGATGAAGCAATAAATATTGCTAATGAATCAGAGTATGGACTTCAATCATCAGTATTTACTAGAGATATAAATGAAGCTTTCTATGTAGCAAATAGATTAGAAGTTGGAACAGTACAAGTAAATAACAAAACTGAAAGAGGACCAGACCATTTCCCATTCTT
Source organism: Clostridium perfringens (assembly GCA_040144665.1). Lineage (GTDB taxonomy): Bacteria > Bacillota > Clostridia > Clostridiales > Clostridiaceae > Clostridium > Clostridium perfringens_A. The sequence continues at coordinate 10,583 of JBBVGE010000437.1, read as the reverse complement.
AGGAGTAAAATCATCAGGTATGGGAACACAAGGGGTTGCTTATTCAATAGAAGCAATGTCAAGACCAAAGGCTACAGTTATAAATTTAAAATAATAAAAGAGACTCCCAAGTATTTGGGAGCCTTTTTATTGCTTAAAAAATGTGTGATTTCCTATTTTTTTAGAATCTTTTTTTGATGTTTCTTTCATCCAAGAGCAAGTTGCTATGGTTGGATTATAGAAGAATAGAGCCTCATTAGTCGGATCCTTTCCCCTAATTGCTTCATATACTGCATCATAACAAGATTCGTTTGGTTGGGCAACAATCTTTCCATTAGATACACATGAGAATGCATTCTTCTGAAAGATTACGTCAGAAATGGTATTTGGAAACTTAGTGTTCATAACTCTGTTTAAAACTACAGATGCAACAGCAACCTTACCTTCAAAAGGCTCACCTCTGCTTTCGCAATAAACAAGTTTAGCCATAAGTTCAATATCAGCTTTTGTTATTTGAAGCTGAGATCCATGTTGGTTAAAAACTTCTATGTTATTTTTAGGAACTTCATTTTTAGTGGCTGATGTTGCTTTCTTAGCTGTCTCCTTTTTAAGATCAACTTTATTTTCTTCCTTCTTGTCACTAGTATCTAATTTATCTTCACTCAAAGAAACATAATCAAATAAACTAAGCATAGAAGCATTTGCTTCTATAGATGACATTAGCATAACAGAAAGTAAAAAAATGCTTGCAAATTTTTTCATAAAAAACCTCCTTTTTACAACCCAGTCAAAGAATATTATTGCCAAAAGGAGAAATTATATACTATTTTTCTTTAAAAGATTCAAAATTCTTCTTTGTAGTCTCTAATGAATCTATAAATTCTGTATATTTTGATAAAGAAGCTTCATATTCATCTAATCCTTTTGGATTATCCTTAGAAGCAATATCAGAATCTAAGATATCATCAAATGAATTTATATAAGATTCATAAGTGTTTATAGATTGTAGTAAACTTGAATGAAGTTCTGTAGCTTCTTCAGGTACACTTAGCATATAAAAATCATTTTTAATATTCTCAAAAATAGATTTTTTATTCGTAATATCTGTAAGAAGGATATTTAAATCTCTATTATTTTTTTTAATATCTTCTAAAGCGGGCTTTAAATCATCATCGATTTCCTTAAATTTAGATATTAATTTGTCAGATGATAACATATAAGTTGAATTTTTCTCTTTAGTTATATCTTTCATTATATTGATTTGAATTAAAGTATCAAAATACTTGTAAGTTTTATCAAAAAATTCTAGGCTATCTTCTGATATAAGACTATCTATCCTAAGTTTAGTTAAAGAATTATTACTTTCTTTAAAACTATCTAAAGCACTTTTATAGTCTTTAAGTTTATTATCAAGACTAGGACTTGATTGGTTCATATACATAGATAAAGCTTGTTCGCAAAAAGCTATGTTATAGTCTAAGGTTTCATTAAATTTTACTTTTGTTTCAGTAACTGTTTCTGATACTTCGAGGGTATCTAATGATTCTTTTACTTTATTTAAATTAACAACAGCAACTGAAAGTTCATTTTTTGCAGTTTCAGAATTTACATTATCAGAGTCATTTGAATTCTCTAAGGTTGCATTTATAGATGCAACTTCTTTAGCTAGTTTATTGATTTCTCTAATATTTCTACTAGATGGTGTCATTTTGGTTATAATAAGCAGTATTAACGGTATTAAAATAATTATTAAAGCAATAGAGAATAACATTTTTTTCGTTTTAATATAATCAATAAATTTGTTTAGTTTTTCTTTATATATATCCATAATATTCCTCCTTTTCATAAGCTAAATAAAGTAATCTTGTAAATTATATTAATTAAGGTTTTAAAATATTATTAAAAATAATAAAAAGTAAAACTCTGTTATACTAAGGTGCGAGTATTTGGTGTATAATTTAGAAAAGATATAATAATAAGGGGTGAAACTGATGCAGGATTTTTTTATTGGAGCAATAAATTCAATTAAACATATATCTATTTTTTCAATAGTAGATATTTTAGTTGTTTCATATATTTTTTATAAAGGGTATATGCTTATAAAAGAAACAAGAGCTGAACAGCTTTTAAAAGGTATCTTGTTTATTGTTGCATTAATTCCAATAAGTTATGTTTTAAGATTAAATATGTTATATTTTATATTAAGTAAAACATTAACAATAGGAGTTCTTTCTGTTGTAATTATATTTCAACCAGAAATTAGACGTGCACTTGAACATTTAGGAAGAAGTGCATTTGATGAAACGCATAATATCAGAGACGTAAAAGAGAGAGAAGCATTAATTGATCAAATAGTAACAGCAGTAGAAGATTTAGCAGAAACAAAAACAGGAGCATTAATTGCAATAGAACAAGGAACGGGACTTGGAGAAGTTACTGGATCTGGAACTATAATAGATGCTCAGATTAGTTCCGCCCTTTTAGAAAATATTTTTGTTGTAAATACACCGCTTCATGACGGAGCAACAATTATAAGACAAGACAGAATTTATGCTTCAGGGTGTGTATTACCACTAACAAATAATAATGGAATAAATAAAAAACTAGGTACTAGACATAGAGCTGGTATTGGTCTTTCAGAGAATTCAGATGCATTAGTCATAATTGTTTCAGAAGAAACAGGAGTAATTTCACTTGCTATAGGTGGAAGACTAACTAGGAATTATGATAAAGAAAAATTAAAAAGAACTTTATTAAGCATTATGCATGATAAAGAAAATAAGAAAGTAAAATCAGCTGGTGAGAGGGTGAAAACATGGATAAAAGGAATACAAAACAAACATTAGTTATAAAATTAGTATGCATACTACTATCCTTTGGTCTATGGCTTTATATAACGAATATCCAAAGTCCAATTAGAACTTATACTTTGAAGGATGTTCCAGTTAAGTTACTAAATACCCAAACATTAAAGCAGTTTGGTTTGGCAATATCGCCAAAACAAACTTTTTCTGTAGATTTAAGTCTTGAAGGTGATGCAAAGTATATTTATTCAGTAACTAAAGATCAATTTTCTCTGACAGCTGACCTTGGAGAATATGCTTTAAAAAATGGAATAAATAATATACCAGTTCAAGTAGTAAATTATCCAGAGGAATTAAATATAAAAAATAACGGTAACTTAGTAATTAAAGTTAAATTAGAGAAATTAATATCTAAAGATTTTAATACCATATCAAAAGTTAAAGTAAGTTATGCACAAGGTGTATATAAACAAAAACAACAATTTAATTCAGAAAAAGTTGAGGTGTCAGGACCACAAAGTTCTGTAGATAAGGTTGCTAATGTAGCTTTAGTTGGTGAGCTTAATAATATTAATGGAAGTATTACTAAAGAATTCCCTCTTAAAGCATTAGATGCAGATGGTGATGTAGTTGAAGGCGTTACTTTAAGCAAAGAAACAGGAACAATTGCAATTGACGTTAATAATGGTAAGAGTGTTGACATAAAAACTGAATATACAGGTGAAGTTCCAAAAGGATATAAATTAGTTAGCACAACACCTTCAAGAACTTCAGCTCAAATTGTAGGAGATGAAAATGTTATAGCATCTATAAATTCAGTTCAAACTGAAAAAGTAGATTTATCTAATATAACAAGCGATGTAGAAAAAAAGGTAAAGATACTTTTACCAGAAGGGGTTAATTTAGTTAATGGCGATAATTATATAACTGTAAAGATTGTTGTTGAAAGCGAAAATAACAATAATCAAGAAGCAACCACTAAAATAACTAAGACATTTGATGTACCAGTAAATTATACTGGTCTTAATAGTGAGATTGAGATGTCTAATGAAACCAAAACGATTAAGGTAACTGTAGAAGGAAATGAATCAGACGTAAACAAGATGAAAGCATCAGATTTTTCATGTAATTTTGATTTAAGTAAATTTAAAGATGAGGGCACATTTGAAGAAGATTCAAATGTTAGTATGGTAAGTAGCAATTCAAATGTAACTATATCAAATGCTGATAAAGTTAAATTTACATTAAAGAAAAAGTCAGCGTCAACTTCAACTCCGACAGATCAAGATAAGGATAAAAATAAAGATAAAGATAAGAAATCAGTATAGGAGAAAAACGGTATGGCGATAAGAATAAATAATATTATTCTAAGTATAGAAGAAGATAATGTGATTCTTAAAAAGAAAGCAGCAAAGAAATTAAAAATAAAAGAGCAAGATATAGAATCATTTAAAATTATAAAAGAAAGTATAGATGCAAGAAAAAAAGATGCAATTAAATTTAATTATTGCGTTGATATAAAATGTAAAAATGAAAAAAATATAGTAAATAGACTAAAGGACAATAGCATAAAATTTGAAGAAGATGAAAAAGTAGAAGAATTTATTTATGGAGATAAAAAGTTAAATTCTAGACCAGTTGTTATTGGATTTGGACCTGCAGGATTATTTGCAAGTTTAACTCTAGCAAAGCATGGATATAAACCAATAGTTTTTGAAAGAGGAGAAGATGTAGATAATAGAACGAAAACTGTGGAGGAGTTTTGGAAAAGTGGAAAGCTTAATTTAAATTCAAATGTTCAATTTGGAGAAGGTGGAGCTGGAGCATTTTCAGATGGAAAGCTTACAACTAGAATTAAAGATAAAAGGTGTTCATTTGTTTTAGAGGAACTTGTTAAAAATGGAGCACCAGAAGAAATAATATATTCTGGTAAACCTCATGTAGGTACAGATATATTAAAAGATGTTGTTAAAAATATAAGAGAAGAAATAAAGAGTTTAGGTGGAGAAGTACACTTTAATTCAAAACTTGAGGGAATAAATAAAGAAAATGGAAAGCTAAATAGCATTTTAGTAAATGGTAAAGAAATTCCTTGTGAATGTTTAATACTTGCAATTGGTCATAGCTCAAGAGACACCTATGAAATGTTATATAATTCAGGAGTTCTAATGGAACAAAAAGCTTTTGCTATAGGAGTTAGAATAGAACATCCTCAAGAAATTATAAATGAAAGTCAATATGGAAAATATGCAAATCATCCAAAACTTAAAGCAGCAGATTACAGATTAACTTATCAAAGTGAAAAGTATAATAGAGGTGTATATTCATTCTGTATGTGTCCTGGTGGTGTTGTAGTTGGAGCGGCATCTGAAGATAGAAGGCTTGTTTCTAATGGTATGAGTTATCATGCAAGAGATTTAGAGAATGCAAATTCAGCTTTAGTTGTAACAGTTGGACCTGAAGACTTTGAAGGAGATCATCCGCTTGCAGGTATGGAATTCCAAAGATATTATGAAAGCTTAGCATTTAAATTAGGTGGAGGAAATTATAAGGCACCAGTTCAACTTATAGGTGATTTTTTAAATGATAGACAGTCAACAAAACTTGGAAGAGTTAAGCCAACATACGAGCCAGGGTATGTTTTTAAAGAATTAAAAGAATGTTTACCAGAAGTTGTAGTAGATACTATAAAAGAAGGTATACAGGTATTTGGTAAGAGAATAAAAGGTTATGACATGGAAGATGGAGTTTTAACTGGAATAGAAACTAGAACTTCAGCACCTGTTAGAATGCCAAGAAACGAAAATTTTGAAAGTATAAACTTAGAAGGATTTTATCCAACTGGAGAAGGTGCGGGTTTTGCTGGAGGTATAATTTCAGCAGCGGTTGATGGAATAAAAGCATCAGAAAAAATAATGCTAAAATATAGAATAGATTAATTAAAGGGTGGCATAAAGCCACTTTTTTTTACGCTGAATTTTCTGACAATTCACATTTTATATAAATTATCTGATACAATATAGATGTTAATATTGTTATAAAATTAACGATAAAAAATTACATTTATGATTAAAGTATACAAAAAGATATTAATTTAAAATATAAAAGTAAGAGGTGCGTTGAAAATGAGTAGAAATTTTGATGATTTATTATCAAAGGTTAAAGAGATTGAACCAAAAAAAGTAGCTGTAGCAGTAGCTCAAGATGAGCCAGTACTAGAAGCTGTTAAATCAGCAAAAGAGCAAGGAATCGCAGATGCTATACTAGTTGGAGATAAGCATGAAATAAAGAAAATAGCTGATAAGATAGGAATGGATCTATCAGGATATGAGATAATGCATGAAAAGGATGTTAAAAAGGCAGCACTTTTTGCAGTTCAACTTGTTTCAAGCGGAAAAGCAGATATGGTTATGAAAGGATTAGTTGATACTGCAACATTCTTAAGAAGTGTATTAAATAAAGAAGTTGGATTAAGAACAGGAAAACTTATGTCACATGTTGCTGTTTTTGAAATAGAAGGAATAGAAAGATTAATATATTTAACAGATGCAGCATTTAACACATATCCAGATTTAAAAGCTAAAAAGCAAATAATAGAAAATTCAGTAGCAGTAGCTCATGCATGTGGACTAAAAATGCCAAAAGTAGCTCCAGTTTGTGCTGTTGAAGTTGTAAATCCAGATATGCCTGCTACTTTAGATGCTTCATTATTATCAAAAATGAATGACAGAGGACAAATAAAAGGATGTATCGTTGATGGACCTTTAGCACTTGATAATGCATTATCAGAAGAAGCAGCACACCATAAAGGAATAACAGGACCAGTTGCAGGAAAAGCAGATATAGTAATGCTTCCAAACATAGAAACAGCAAATGTTATGTACAAGTGTTTAACTTATACAGCAAACTCAAAAAATGGTGGATTATTAGTTGGAACATCAGCACCAGTAATATTAACTTCAAGAGCGGATTCATTTGAAACAAAAGTAAATTCAATTGCATTAGCAGCTTTAGTTGCTGAGTCATTAAAATAATATATTATTAGGAGGAAGTTAAAGCTATGTCATATAAATTATTAATTATAAACCCAGGTTCAACTTCAACTAAAATTGGAGTTTATGAAAATGAAAAAGAAATATTAGAAGAAACTTTAAGACATTCATCAGATGAGATAGCAAAGTATGCTACAATATTTGATCAATTAAACTTTAGAAAAGATGTTATTTTAAATGTACTAAAGGAAAAGAACTTTGATGTAAATACATTAGATGCTGTTGTAGGGAGAGGTGGAATGCTTAAACCAATTCCAGGTGGAACTTACAAAGTTACAGAAGAGTTAATAGAAGATTTAAAGAATGGTGTACAAGGACAACATGCTTCAAATTTAGGTGGAATACTATCAAATGAAATAGGAAGCGAATTAAATATACCAGCATTTATAGTAGATCCAGTTGTTGTAGACGAATTAGAAGCAGTAGCTAGAATATCAGGTATACCAGAACTACCAAGAAAGAGTAAATTCCATGCTCTTAACCAAAAAGCAGTAGCTAAAAGATATGGAAAAGAAAGTGGACAAGGATATGAAAATTTAAATCTTATTGTTACTCACATGGGTGGTGGAGTATCAGTAGGAGCACATAAAAAAGGTAAAGTTATAGATGTAAATAATGCATTAGATGGAGATGGTCCATTCTCACCTGAGAGAGCGGGTGGAGTTCCAGCGGGAGATCTTATAAAGATGTGCTTTAGTGGAAAATATTCAGAATCAGAAGTTTATAGCAAACTTGTAGGTAAAGGTGGATGTGTTGCATACCTTAATACAAATGACTTTAGAGATGTTTTAAAGATGTCTGAAGAAGGACATGAAGAAGCACAATTAATATATGATGCATTTATATATCAAGTTTCAAAAGAAATAGGTGCTATGGCAACAGTTTTAGAAGGAAAAGTTGATAAGATAATCTTAACAGGTGGATTAGCTTACTCAGATAAAGTTGTTAATGACATAAAGAAAAGAGTAGGATGGATTTCAGAAATAAAGGCTTATCCAGGAGAAGATGAATTACTTGCATTAGCACAAGGTGCAATTAGAGTATTAAGCGGAGAAGAAGAGGCTAAGGAATATTAGTACAATCATTGAATAAGTAAAAGAGATATGTCTATAATTTAGATGTATCTCTTTTTTCAGATACATAATAACATTTGTAAGTTGAAAATATTTAATTTAATATGGAGGTTTTTATGAGGACTAGCTTAGCATTTGAAAATAAGTTAACAATGATTGGTCAAATGACAAATGATTCAAGATTTCAAATATTAGAATATGATGAATTAAAGGGAGCTACTGAAGTTGATACAGCATTTGACCTAGATATTATGAATAGATCAGGAATAAAATTAAAGCAAGTAAGAATAATGCTAGATGAAAGCAGAGTTAAAATAGAAGCTGGAGCTTTAAGCTATATGAAAGGTGATATTGACATTATAAATAAGACAGGTGGTGTCATAGGACTTTCTAAAAAATTTATTTCGAGTAAATTAACTGGAGAAGAAATGTTTAAACCAATGTATTCTGGAACAGGGGAGATATTTCTAGAGCCTTCTTTTAAGCATTATGCTTTAATAGAACTTGAAGATGATCATATAATAGTAGATGATGGACTTTTTCTAGCTTGTGAAGACGGAGTAGATGTTTCACCAACTAGTCAAAAGACTATTTCATCTATGATATTTGGAAATGAAGGAATATTTCAAACAAGAATACATGGTGATGGTATAGTTGTTCTAGAACTTCCTGTACCAGAACAGGAGATATTTAGATGTAAGTTAAATAATGATACCTTAAAAATTGATGGAAGTTTTGCTATATTAAGAAGTGGTGATATAGAGTTTTCTGTAGAAAAGTCAGCTACATCACTAATTGGAAGTACAACAAGTGGAGAAGGATTTCTTAACGTTTATAGAGGGACTGGAGATGTTTGGCTTATACCAACTAAAGTTGTATATGATAAAATGAAGGAGCTAAATGTAAAAGATAACTTTAAAGAGGAAGAATTTAATGATAAGTAAAAATATTACTTTTATATGATAAAGTTATGAATTAATAAAGCAAGATGATATAATTGTTATTAGAAAAACTTTGGAGGAATGTATTATGAGCTCAATTAATTCAAAAATACAAAGTAAAGATATGGACCTTTTTTTTGAAGCTATTTTAAAACTAAATAATATAGAAGAGTGTTATAAATTCTTTGAAGATGTTGCTACAATAACAGAAGTTAAAGCACTAGCTCAAAGAATACACGTAGCTAAACTTTTAAAGGCTAAAAAAACTTACACAGAGATTGCAGAAATTACAGGTGCTAGTACTGCAACAATAAGTAGAGTGAATAGATGCTTAAACTATGGAAGTGGTGGATATAACATGGTTTTAGATAGAATAGATGACGAAAAAGTTGTCAATGAGTAAATAAAATAATATACTATATATTAGGTAAAAAAAGTTAATAAGTTAATGTAATTTAAATCAAAAGAAAGAGGTAAAATTTTATGGGTAGAATGTTTGGAACTGATGGAGTAAGAGGAGTAGCAAATACCGAACTTACAGCAGAACTTGCATATAATCTTGGAAGAGCAGGGGCTTACGTATTAACAGAAGCAGCTCATAAACCAAAGATATTAGTAGCTAAAGATACAAGAATTTCAGGAGATATGTTAGAGGCTGCATTAGTTGCAGGTATATTATCAGTTGGAGCAGAAGCTATTGTACTAGGAGTAATACCAACACCAGCAGTAGCACATTTAACTAGAGAATATGGAGCAGATGCAGGAGTAATGATTTCAGCATCACATAATCCAGTAGAATATAATGGAATAAAATTCTTTAACAATAAGGGATATAAACTTTCAGATGAATTAGAAGATGAAATACAAAAAGTAATTGAATCAAACTTTGAAGGTGTGCCAAGCCCAACAGGAATTGCACTTGGAAGAGAAAAGGTAGAAGTTGCAGCTTTAGATGATTACATTGAATTTGCAAAAAGTACAATATCATCAAATCTTGAAGGAATGAAGATTGCTTTAGATTGCGCAAATGGAGCAGCTTATAAGGCAGCTGTTGAAGCATTTAGGGATTTAGGAGCTGAAGTTTATGTTATAAACGACAATCCAGATGGAACTAACATTAATGAAAAGTGTGGGTCAACTCACCCAGAAGAGTTAATGGAATATGTAGTTAAAAAGGGATGCGATGCAGGGTTTGCCTTTGATGGAGATGCAGATAGATGTTTAGCTGTTGATGAAAAAGGAAACTTAATAAATGGTGACTTTATATTAGCATTATGTGCAAAACATCTTAAAGAGCTTGGAAGATTAAAAGATGATACTTTAGTTGTTACTGTAATGAGTAATTTAGGATTAGATATTGCATGTAAAGACTTAGGAATTAAAACTTTAAAAACTAAAGTTGGAGATAGATATGTACTTGAAGAAATGGTAAATGACGGATATGTTCTAGGTGGAGAACAGTCAGGTCACATAATCTTCTTAGAATGTAACACAACAGGTGATGGATTAGTTACAGCACTTCAAGTTTCATCAATAATTAAAAGAAGTAAGGAATCTTTAAGTTCATTATGTTCAATAATTAGAGAACTTCCACAAGTTCTTGTAAATGCTAAAGTTCCTAATGATAAGAAAGATATTTACTTAAAGGATGCTGAAATAATAGCAGAAATAGAAAGAATGGAAAAATTAATGGACGGTAAGGGAAGAGTATTAATAAGACCTTCAGGTACAGAA
>JBBVGE010000436.1:0-201 GCA_040144665.1 Clostridium perfringens | reverse complement strand
GTATATAAGCTTACAATCTACCATATAAGATGGCTCAATAGTATTAGAAGTACAAACAACCATTCCTCTAGTTACTTCCTCTTTGGTAACTCCTGATAAGTTTAATGCACATCTTTGACCCGCTTCCCCTATTTCAACATTCTCATCATGAACTTGAATATTTCTAACTCTAGCTTCTACTCCACTTGGATTAATTTGAAC
>JBBVGE010000435.1:0-234 GCA_040144665.1 Clostridium perfringens | reverse complement strand
GAACAAGAAGTCTATCTGTGTTATGGCAAGTTACTAGGGGATAACCTTTACTATCTAATCCTGTAACTGTTGAAATGTGAGTTATTCGTCCATTTTTTTCATAAGCTACAAAATCACCAGGTCTTAAGTTATAGGCAGCTTTATATATTTCTGAATATTTACCCTTAGCAATATAGGAAGCACGTCCACTATTAACCATGTAATTTTTAAATGCTTGAGCATTTACCCAAGCCT
>JBBVGE010000434.1:0-236 GCA_040144665.1 Clostridium perfringens | reverse complement strand
CTTTCCATGTCCCAAAGATTTAAAGCATCTATTTTTCCTTGAAGCTTTATTAATCTTTCAGAATCATTCTCTTTAACTTCACCCTTATCTATTTTTTCAAGTAACTCTTCGTATTCTCTTAAAATTCTCATTTCATCTGAGTTACCCTTAAAAACTTGCTCTAAAACAGTAGCATTATCATCATAATCTGGTGTTTGAGCAAGATACTCTATTCTTACTCTATTTCCCTTTATTAC
>JBBVGE010000433.1:0-329 GCA_040144665.1 Clostridium perfringens | reverse complement strand
TCTACTCATATTTTTATAAAAATATGAGTAGATTTTTTTATAAATAGCAAAATATTAATGATATGAATCCTAATTAAATCTTTAATATATTTAAAGTTATTTAATTATGTATCTATATTTAAAAAATTAAAGTGGTAACTTAAAGGTTACTGGGAACTAAAAAGTGCCTAATTGTTGATTTTTCTTTAATGGATTATTATGAGTTTGTAAGACAGCACTAAATAATTTTAAATAAAAAACAGGGAGGAATTAAAATGAAATTCAATAATAAAGAAACAGCAGTGGTGGTAGTAGATCCACAAAATGAATTTTTACATGAAATGGGAGAA
>JBBVGE010000432.1:0-462 GCA_040144665.1 Clostridium perfringens | reverse complement strand
GGTAGTACTAGTTCAAGAGGTCTTCATCATTTAGTTTACGAAATTGTTGATAACAGTATTGATGAAGCATTAGCTGGATACTGTAAAAATATAAAAGTATACATACACAAGGATAATTCAGTTACTGTAGTTGATGACGGAAGAGGTATGCCAGTAGGAATTCATCCAAAGATGGGAAAACCAACTGTAGAAGTTATAATGACAGTTCTACATGCTGGAGGTAAATTCGGAGGCGGCGGATACAAAGTATCTGGTGGATTACATGGTGTTGGTGCATCTGTAGTTAATGCTCTTTCAGAATTATGCGAAGTAATTGTAACAAGAGATGGATATGTTTGGAAACAGTCTTATAAAAGAGGGGCTGTGCTTACAGGTTTAGAGAAAATAGGAGAAGCTGAAGGTAGTGGAACTAAAGTTCACTTTAAGCCTGACCATGAAATCTTTGAAGAAACTGAATATGAT
>JBBVGE010000431.1:0-1015 GCA_040144665.1 Clostridium perfringens | reverse complement strand
AAACAACCACTTGCTAATATAATTTTTTTCATAACGAACCCTCCTTATAAGTTTTAGCGATCTGTTAAGTTAAATGAACATTGCTCTTTTCAACTTTTGAGAATACAATGAGTTTGCGAAAAACATTTATCCCCCTCAAGAAAGGAGAAAAAAGCAATGAACAAAACTAATATAAAATGCCCTCGTTGTCATTCGGAAAAACTATATAAGTTTGGATTTGACAAGCAGGCTAATCAAAAATATCAATGTAAAGAATGTGCTAGACAATTCGCGCCTGACTCCGTCAGTAGCCGTCCAAAGTCTAAGTACCCTAGATGTCCTAAATGTAATAAAGCCACATATCTTCACCATAAATACAAGCACTATAATCGTTATAAATGTGGAAGCAGAAAGTGTAATCATGCTTTCTCTCAATATCACAATTTAAACATAGATTTAGCTTCAAGTGAAAATTTAACCGGGTCCCTTTCTATGAAAGGAATGCGTTTTCCACTTCACACAATACTTACAGCTTTAACCTTATATTTTTTAAATAATACTTCAACTAGAGCAATTTCTCAATTTTTAAAAGTAACATCTAATATCTCGGTTTCACATGTTACTATATCTAGTTGGGTACATAAATTTGCACCTTATTTTAAAGAAAAAGCTAAGATATTTAACGCTCAATTAGATTTAAATTCTGATGATTGGCATGCCGATGAAACCGTGGTGTTTATAAGCGGTAAAAAATATTATTTATGGCTTGCTATAGACTCTGAAACACGTTTTGTGTTAGCTTTTCATCTAACACAAGCACGTGATTCTGATGCAGCATTTATTCTTATGAATCAAGCTAAATCTATGGGTAAACCTAAGCACTTTATTACCGATAGACTACCGTCCTATAACGAAGCAGTTAAAACCGTGTTAAACGAAAGCACTCATATTCCTGTACCACCTATGTCTAGTGATACAAATAATAACTTAATAGAATCTTTCAATAAAACATTTAAAGCATGGTATAAAGCTAAAA
>JBBVGE010000430.1:0-1780 GCA_040144665.1 Clostridium perfringens | reverse complement strand
TGGACACTTTTCTGGTGCAGTTTCTCCTTCATGGATATATCCACATACTAAACATACAAATTTTTTCATAATTATTTCCTCCTCTTTCTTAACACACATTTTTATATCTAATTTAAAAAAATTCTAATTTATTGAGTTTTGTTTTGGTTTATTGTTCCTTTTACAATTGTTATTATATAATAATAATTATCCGTTGTAAATATATTTTTATAATTTTTTTAATCTTATCCTTTCTAAATTTTTACCCTTTTTAAATAATACCCATATTTCAATATTTTTATTTACATATATTATAATTTAATGTTTACGAAATTATACTTTATATATTTAATATATTTTTATCATTTTGTTAGTCTAGTTAAACTATATATATATTTATAGCAAAATTTAATGTATTATATTATTAAATATATATTTACGGAGGTTTTATATATCTATGAATAACAGAAAAAAATCATACTCTAAAAGACAGTTATACAGAAGAAGACAGATTAGAAAACGACGAGTTTTAAGAAATAGAATTATATTCTTTGGATTATTATTTATAATAATCGGAGGGATAGGCTATACAATACATAATCATAATTACTCAAAGACTCTTAAATCTGATGAAGACACCTCTAAAACTACACCTCAAACTGAAACCACTAAAGAAGAAGTAATTCAAGAAGAAAAAAACTTTTCTCCTCAAAAGAAAGAAATATTAATTACAGCAGCAGGTGACTTTACTCTAGGCACAGATGACTCCTTTGATAAATCAACTAGTCTTCCAGCAGCAGTTATCGCATCTGGAAATGATTATTCTTACCTTCTTAAAAATGTAAAAGCTATATTCGAAAATGACGATTATACTATTGTTAATTTAGAAACTACATTTACTAATAGTAATACTAAATTAGATAAAGGTCATAATATCCAATTCCATTTTAAAGGACCATCTGAATTTGCAAAAATTTTAACTTCATCCTCTATAGAAGGTGTTACTATTTCAAATAATCATATATATGATTATGGCCAACAAGGCTTTAATGATACTATTAGAACTTTAGAAAATAATAAGGTTGATATAACCGGTGAAGGATATGTAATAGAAAAAGAAATTAAAGGTATAAAATTTGCCTTTTTAGGTTATCAAGCTTGGGATAACGGACAAAAAATTAAAGATAAAATATCAAAAGATATAAAAACTCTTAAAGATAAAGGAACTCAAATTATTATTCCTTATTTCCACTGGGGAATAGAAAGAAATAGTAAACCAGCAGAGTACCAAATTGATTTAGCACATTTTTCTATTGATTCAGGTGCTTCAATGGTTCTTGGTTCACACCCCCATGTGATTCAGACTATTGAAAATTACAAAGGAAAACTTATTGCATATTCTATTGCTAATTTCTGTTTTGGTGGAAATTCTAATCCTTCAGATAAGAAAACTTTTATTCTTCAATCAAAGTTTAACTTTGAGGGGGGTACTCTTAAAGATATTGAATATAAAGTTCTTCCAGCTACTATATCATCAGTGTCACATAAAAATGATTATATTCCAACTATATCTACTGGTGAAAAAGGAAAAACAATTTTAAATTATATAAATAATTTATCGCCTACACTTGAAGGTTCTATAAGTGATACTTATTTTAAGATTTCAAAAACCTCATAAAATTTTATAATTTTTAAAAAAACAAAAAGACTATAGATTAATCTATAGTCTTTTTTACAAAGCAGAAATTATCTGTTGTTTCTTTGTTGTTTTCTAGCTCTTCTGCAGTCTGGGCATCTTACT
>JBBVGE010000429.1:0-298 GCA_040144665.1 Clostridium perfringens | reverse complement strand
CCTGTTGGTCCTACCCAGAATTTTTGATCATGCTTATAGAAATCATAAACATCCTTAGCCATTGAGAATGTTGAGTTTGGAGTATACATAGCTAAAGAAAGTCTAAGCTTTCCATTCTCATCTAATAAGTAATCATCATTAAATGGAGTATTATATGCATTTTGTTGAACATCTAATCCTGCATAAACATCAAAAGGACTTCTTCCTAATGATTTAGCAGTATTCACTGTAGTCTCTATTTTTTCTGGAGTCCAATTATAATTTAAAAAGAATTCGTCAGTTGTTCTATTTTCTCCAT
>JBBVGE010000428.1:0-337 GCA_040144665.1 Clostridium perfringens | reverse complement strand
AAAATAAAGAAACTTATGGATTCAACACTGATGAGATAGGAGTTATAGGGGCTTCTGCTGGGGCACATTTATCCTTGTTAGCCACATATAGTGGGGAAGATGAATTTGTTGATGATAAGGAACTCTCTAACTATCCATCAAAGGTTAAATATGTTGTAGATTTCTTTGGACCAACTGAACTTAGTGCCTTAGACATGACTATGGCTTCATGGGATTTAAATAATTCAATAGAGAAAACTGAAAAGCAATTAAGAGGAGAAGAAAGTATAACAGAATACATGGATAAATATAGTCCAATAAATTATGTTAAGCCTAACTTACCAAAGACTTTAATAGT
>JBBVGE010000427.1:0-250 GCA_040144665.1 Clostridium perfringens | reverse complement strand
GGATTTTAAAAAGAAATTAGGAGGAAAAGTAGATGATGTTCAAGTATCAGAAAATGCAGGAAGTTCTTCATCAGGTACTAAACTTTGGGAAGTAAGTATAAGTGGAGAAGAAGTTAAAGCACTTCAAAGGGAATTAAATAGACAATTTAATAAAGGATTAAAAGTTGATGGATACTTTGGAGATGATACTTTAAATGCTTGTATTACTGTAAGAGAGGGAGCAAGAGGAAACATAACTAAACTTATACAA
>JBBVGE010000426.1:0-443 GCA_040144665.1 Clostridium perfringens | reverse complement strand
AGCTTATTGAGATTGAGGGAGAAGAAAAGCTTCTTTATAAATCCTTTCCAATAGATGTTTGTTTTCTAAGAGGTTCATCAGCAGACGAATGTGGAAATGTAACTTTAGATAGAGAGGTGGCAACCTTAGATGTTACTTCAATTGCTCAAGCTTGTAAAAATAACGGAGGAAAAGTTTTTGTACAAGTTGAGAGAGTGGTATCAGGGGGATGCTTAGATCCTAGACTTGTTAAGATTCCAGGAATATATGTTGATGGAATTGTTTTAGCTGAACCATGTGATCATGAACAATGTTTAGGAATGAAATTTAATCCAGCTTATACAGGAGAAGTTAGAATTCCATTAAGCAGCATAGAAAAAGCACCTTTAAATGCAAGAAAAATAATTGCAAGAAGAGCAGCTATGGAGCTTAAAAAGGATACAATAGTTAACTTAGGAATTGGT
>JBBVGE010000425.1:0-473 GCA_040144665.1 Clostridium perfringens | reverse complement strand
TCATTAGTAGATGCTTATGTTGGAGATGATGGAGCTAAAAAAGCTGTAGATGGAGATTTAAAAACAAGAGTTAAATTCTTAGGTGCACCTAGTACAGGTGATACTATAGTCTATGATTTAGGACAAGAAATTCTTGTGGATAATTTAAAATATGTTGTATTAGATACTGAAGTTGACCATGTAAGGGATGGTAAAATTCAATTATCTTTAGATGGAGAAACTTGGACAGACGCTATTAATATTGGAGATGGAGTAGAAAATGGAGTAGACGACATGTTCTCTACACCATTAAAAAATGGATATAAACATGGAAACCAATCAGGTGGAATAGTTCCAATAGATAGTGCTTATGTGGAAGGAGATAATTTAAATCAAAAGGCTAGATATGTAAGAATATTATTTACTGCACCATATAGACATCGTTGGACAGTTATAAATGAACTTATGATAAACAATGGAGAATATATATCTAC
>JBBVGE010000424.1:0-213 GCA_040144665.1 Clostridium perfringens | reverse complement strand
ATTTAATTCTTAAACCTTCAACAGGCATATTCATTCTTAATTCTTTTAATCTACTTTCTATTCTAGGAACAGCTTCACCACTCCATCCATATGAACCAAAGGCACCAGCTATTTTTCCACCATGAATTACAGGGTTAAGTTTTGCCATTAAATCTCTTACTGGCTCAACAAGTTCATTTACGATTGTTGGAGAACCAAATAATATAGCATCTG
>JBBVGE010000423.1:0-17886 GCA_040144665.1 Clostridium perfringens | reverse complement strand
AAATACCACCAGCTAAGCTGGTGGATTTTTATTTTATTATTATAGAAAAGATTGTTTTAAATAGATAAATATTAATATAAAGTATATTTATTTAATGTTCTGTAAAGTGTATTGACTGTATTTTGAAGTGGATGTAATATTTATATCAAATTAATAAATTGAAAAATAACAAAATATAGGAGCTTTGAAGTATATTCTGTATATGGGCACTTGGAATATATGGAGCTAGTAGTGCAACCGACTAATTTATATTGTAAAGATAGAATATAGATTAGTTTTTTTATGTCTAAAATTAATTTAATATAGATGCTTTGAAGTATATTCTTTATTTGGGCACTTGGAGTATATGGAGCTAGTAGTGCAACCGGCTAATTCACATATGTATTGTATTAGTCTTTTTTCAGGATTTATACTTACATAAATATGAAAATATTTATAATTCTTTAAATTTAGGGAGGAATTTACAAATGAAAAGAAAGAAAATATTAAGTGTAATTGCAGCAGTTGTAGTAGTGGCGTCATTAGCTATGGGGTCATTAGCTTATTTCACATCAAAGGAAACAGTAAAGAACTCATTTAGCACAATTGCTAATGGAACTGAAGATAGAGGCGGGGATTCAGGAATAGATATAAACGAAAATTTCGATCCAAATCAAGCTAAAAATATGATTCCAGGAGATACAGTAAATAAAGATGTACAAGTAGATAGTACAGCAAAGTATGGACAATTCGTAAGAGTTAAGTTATCACCAAATTGGATAACAGCTAGTGGGGAAATAAATACAGCATTAAATTCAACAGATTTAGATGATATAGTATTAAATAAAGTAAATTTAGCAGCAAGTATTACAGAAAACCAATGGTTTGATGGTGGAGATGGATATTATTATTACATAGGAGTTTTAGCACCACAAGGACAATCAGGATCAAGTACTCCAAGATTATTGGACTCAGTAACTTTAGCAAGTGATACAGAAAAAGCTGCTTTAGGAAATGGATTTACAGTTGATGTAACAGCAGAATCAGTTCAAGCTTCAAATGATGCATTTACATCAGCGTGGGGTAATGTACCATCAGCTGTTTCAGCAAAATTAAAATCACTTCAAATTCAGGGGAAGACACAATCTAACACTGATACTAATACAGCAAAAGAACCAACAGCAAAACTAGTAAAATAATAGAATAATCAAGGAAGTGATATTATGAAAAAAGCTTCAAAGATTTTTATATTGTTAATTTCACTTCTTTTAGGAATAACAACTACCGGGGTGGCAGCAGAGCTGTCGCCCTCTAATGTTAAAATAGATAAAAATGGAATTCATTTTATCTATACAAAAGATAATAGTGATATATTCCTAGAGAAGAAGGGAATGTTGCCGGGTGATTCAGTATGTGGAACTCTTACTATAGAAAATAATTTAAATGAGCCTTTTGAGGTGTTTTTGAGAGCTGAAAGAGTAGGAGTAAAACAAAAGGTAGATTTGTGTGAAGTATTGAATCTTTTAATAAATTATAATGGTAAAAATATATATGATGGCACTGTAAGTGGGGAAGATGGATTAAGAAAAAATATAAGTTTAGGTATTGTTAAACCGGGAGAGAAAAAGCTTTTGAAAGCAAAAGTTACCTTAGACGGAAGAGCAGTAGATAATAAATATAAGAATAAAAATGCAGATGTAGATTGGATTTTTACGGCTATTGGAACAGATAATCCAAATAAAGTTATGAGTACCAAAATGAAAAACTATGAAGGTGGTCTAAGAAGTAATATATCTAATATTATAAAAAATGCAAAGAATATACTTCCAAAGACCGGATATACAGGGGTGTACGCATATGGACTTCTTTGTATAATCATTGGAATAGGAATATTTTTGATTATAAAAAAGAAAAAGAATTAATATTGAATTATTAGTAAAATACTATTAAATGGAGTGTAGAAAATGAAAAAAGTAGGATTAACATTAGGGATAATTCTTTTATTTACAACTACAGTTGCTTCATTAGCATACTTTTCAAGTAAAGAAAGTAAAAAGAATAAATTTACAATAGGAAGTATAAGCACAAAAATTAATGAAAACTTCGATAAAGATTCAGCTAAAGATGTATCACCTAATGAGGAAATAAAAAAGGTTGTATCTGTAAAAAATACAGGGAAAAATCCTGTAATAGTTAGAGTTATAATAAACCCTCAGTGGGATGAAGAAGTAGATAAGAATGGTAAGGTAACTAAATTTACTACATCTGCATCAAATCAGATACAGTTAAACTTTTCAGATGCATGGAAAGAAGATTGGATAAAAGATAGTGATGGATATTATTATTACAATAAGATATTAAATCCAGGAGAGAGTACTAGTGACTTATTAAAATCTGTATCATTAAAAAATGATATATCACAGGAAGATAGGAGAAATTTTGAAAATAGGAGTTTCTCTGTAAATGTTAGCTCCGAGGCTATACAAGTAAATAAAGATGCATTAAGAAAAGAATGGAACATAAATAATACAATATCAGATGCTACTATAAATAAACTAGATGAGATAATTGATGGATATATAAAGTAAGTAAAGGGAGGAAGGATATATGAAAAAGATTAATAAATTTTTAGGTATAATACTTTCTGTCTTTATGCTTATGAGCTATATTATTCCTCAAGCTGCAACTAGAAATAGTTTAAAAAGTAATGATACAAGCGGGATCATAGAGATTCCACTTGTTTGGACTAAGAATGATATGAGTAGAGTAAACTCAACATACTATAATGATTATAATAGCAATGGAATATCAGCAAATTACTTTGAAAATATATTCAATACGCAAAATATATTAAATAGTCCTCAAAAAGCTAAAGGTGTTAAAGAAAATTATTGGGGCAGATGGTACTATAATAATAAACTTGCTAATACTGGAGCTACTCTAAGAACAAAGTTTATAATGGAAAATGATAATAATTATACTATAGATTATAGAAATTTAGAGAATTGGTTTGAGGGAAGTAATAAAGGTAATAGTAAGCCTTATAATTTACCACAAGCTTTGAATTGGAATTCTGTAGATGGAACTGCGCAAAAATGGAATGAGTCAACTCCAAAAGATTATACAACACAAGATTGGAACTTATTTAGAGGAATAGCTGATTTAAGAGGAATTAATACGAACGATTATGAGTTTTATTTAGCTGCACCTAAATCACACGCAATGTTTATAGGAGCAAATGACTTGATATCAGTTTTAGTGGATGAAATGACAACAGATATTAATTTTGCAACTTATAGAAATTCATCAACTCCAAATAAAAAAATTAATTTTATTGATGGAAATGGAGTTAATAATTTATTAGAGTTTAAGAGAGAATACTGGGGAACAAGAGATCATAATAATTGTGTTGCTCAGAATCTAGATAAATATAATAGTATAATTGATGGGTGGCATGTAGATTTAAATGATTCTGTAAAAGATAAAAGTGGTAATACTATTTTAGGAGATGTAACTAAAATTATACAAAGCAATCGATATAAGAACTCAAAACATTCAATAGATTTATTGACAAGTGAATGGTGTAATTACGGTGGAGTAACAAAATTATCTCTTTATGCAGTAAAGAAGCCTAAAATACAAGTAAAGAAGGTAGCATACCTAAAATCATCTGAAGTTAATAAGAACTTGGTGGATAAAAGCGATATAAAGTCAATAAATGGTGATGAAATAATTTTAAATACAGATAATGGACATATTCCTAGAGTGCCATCAGATAAGACAGTATATTTTAAATTTATAGTAAGTAATATTGGAGATACTGAAATTGATAATATAAGAATAGCTGATGATAATAAAGCTTTAGGGATAAATGCTAATTATGATTCATCTAATATTAACTCAGGAATAACAATAAAAAATAGTGATGGTAGTACCGGTAATTTAAATTTATTAAAACCTGGTAATAGCATAACAATAGAGGATGAAAGTACACTAAAGTATATAAATAAATCAACTAGCTTTAATGATATAAATGATATATTTAATAACACAGTAACTGCTACAGGAACATATTTTTCAGATCAATTAAGTATTAGTGATTCTGATACTATAAAGTTTAAAACTCAGTTAGATCCTAAATTAAACATTGATAAGAGTATAGTAAGTGTTGAAAGAAAAGGAAAAGAACTTAATTACGAAAAGAATCCATTTTCATTAATGGCAGGAGATAAAGTTACTTTTAAAATATCTATAAAAAATGATACTAAAAATGGAGATACACCTTTAAGTGTTAGTGGATTAAAACTACAAGATACTTTAAATTGTGATGATTCAAAAAGGGTAACTTATAGTAAAGGGAGATGGAGTTTTAGAAGCAATAAGTATAATATTAATTCAACTATAGATTCAAGTAATATATCAATAGATTCTGGGAAAACATTAGATATTTATACAGATTGGACTATTCCAAATGGAATAATTGGAAGAGGAGTTAATTATGCTAGTATAAACTATGGTGGAAAAGAGATAGACGGATCAAGAATAGATTTTAATATTAAAGAGAGAACTGGAGTAATAAATGTAAAGAAGATAGTAGATAATTATAATTCACTAAATGATGATGAGAAAAAATTAGTAGATAATCAGATATTTACAATTAATTTAATTGGTAGTGATGGGAGTACTCAGAGTATAGCTCTTAAAAATGGACAAGTAGGACAATTCCAAGGAGTTAAATATGGAGTATCATATACTGTGAAAGAAAGCGTTCCTATGAACTATAAGAATATATCTATCTTAAATAATATTACTAAAAAAGATACATTTAATATGGAAGAATCGACAGATGGATCAATAGTAAATGTAATAAATGAGAAATATGATAATGGTTGGTTTGAGTTTACTCAGACTATAGTAAATAAGTTAAAAACAGCTTTAAATATTTAATTACTTTAGATTAAACTTAAATATAGAAAACAGAGTTCTATTAAAATATAGTTCTCTGTTTTTTATTTTAAAAAGAAGAATATAAATGTAAATATAGAATAATAAAAAATTTTATGATATATTTTAACTAAAAGTTTAAAAGGGAGTTGAGGGAGTGAAAGTTACAATTAAAGATGTAGCAAGAGAAGCAAATGTAGCCCCTTCTACAGTATCAAGAGTAATATCAAACAGCCCAAAAATAAGTGAAGAAACAAAGCTAAAGGTAAATAAAGCAATAAAAAAATTAAATTATACACCAAATGTTATAGCAAGAGGACTTGTAAGCAATAAAACTAGGATACTTGGAGTTGTACTTCCAAGTGAAGCAGAAGATTTGTTTTCAAATCCATTCTTTGTAGAAGCAATGAGAGGAATGAGTATTGGAGCAGAAGAAAATGGATATTACATAATGTATGCTTTTAGTAAAAATGAAGAAGATGAACTAAAAAGTGTTAAAGAATTTGCATCAAGCAACTTATTAGATGGTATATGTTTACTTACTGCAAGAGAAAATGATAGATGTATAAAATATCTTAAAGAAATAAAATTTCCTTTTGTAGTTGTAGGTAGACCAGATAATAATAAGGATACATTATGGGTAGATAATGATAATTTTAATGCTATGTATAGTGTAGTAAATAAATTTATATTAGAAGGAAAAAAAGATATAGCATTTATAGGAGCTAAAAAAGATTGGAACGTATCTAAATATAGATTAAGTGGATTTAAAGAAGCATTAAAAGCAAATAATATGACTTATAACGATGATATGGTTGTTGAAACAAAAGATTTTACTGAAGAATGCGGATATGATGCAATGAAAGCAATAATGTTAAAATCTCATCCAAGCATTGTTGTAACAACTGAAGATCTTTTAGCATTTGGAGCAAATAAATTTTTAACTGAAAATAATATTAGTGGAATAAAACTTATAGGATTTAATAATACCCCAATGTCAAAATATCAAATTCCACCAATATCATCAATAGATATAAATGCTATGGAACTTGGATATCAGGCAACTAGACTACTTATAAGAAGTTTAAATAAAGAAGATATAGAAAAAATAAATCACTATATAGTCGATACTAAATTTATAGAAAGATAACTTCATGTGTACTATCTTGAAGATAGTATTCATTTATGCAATTTAGGCAAACGTTTGCATAAGAAAGTGAGAATAAAAGAGAGAGAAGAAGATATAAGTAGATTTTACAGGGAAATTTACTTATATAACTTTTGATAATATTTATAAAATTTGATATTATAAATCTAACAAGTGTTAAGAAAAGCTTTACAAAGAATTATTTGAGTATTAATAAAAATTAAAATAACGAATTTATAAGGAGTAATTCAGAGTGATATATATATTATCACTTATATTTTTGAAAGGTGGGCAAACGTTTGCCTAAAATAAGCATTTAATTGAGGAAGGTAATGAACTGATATGAATAAAGTGTGGTGGAAGGAATTAGTTGGATATCAGATATATCCTAAAAGTTTTAAAGATTCAAATGGGGATGGTATAGGGGATCTTCAAGGAATAATATCAAAACTAGATTATATAAAAGATTTAGGAATAGATGTTATATGGATATGTCCTATGTATAAGTCTCCAAATGATGATAATGGTTATGATATAAGTGATTATAAAGATATTCTTGATGAGTTTGGAAGTATGAAGGATTTTGATATGTTACTTAAAGAGGTTCATAATAGAGGAATGAAACTTATAATTGATTTAGTTATAAATCATACAAGTGACGAGCATGAATGGTTCATTGAGTCAAAGTCATCTAGAGATAATAAAAAGAGAGATTGGTATATATGGAGAGATCCTAAAGGTGGTATTGAGCCAAACAATTGGGAAAGTATATTTAAAGGTTCAGCTTGGGAATATTGTGATGAGCGTGAGCAGTACTATCTTCATTTATTTACTAAAAAGCAGCCAGATTTAAATTGGGAAAATGAAGATATGAGAAAAGAAGTTTATAAAATGATTAATTGGTGGCTTGATAAGGGAATAGATGGATTTAGAGTTGACGCAATAAGTCATATAAAGAAAGAAGAAGGACTTAAAGATATGGATAATCCTAATGGATTAAAGTATGTAGAATCATTTGATAAGCACATGAATGTTGATGGAATACATGAATATTTACAAGAATTAAAAGAAGAAACTTTTTCAAAATACAATATAATGACTGTTGGTGAAGCAAATGGTGTAAGTGCAAAAGAAGCTGAAGAGTGGGTGTCAGAAGATAAAGGAAAGTTTAATATGGTATTCCAGTTTGAACATTTACACCTTTGGGACTATGAAGGAGATAGAGAATTTAATGTTAAAGCATATAAAGATGTATTAACAAGATGGCAAAAAGGATTAGAAGGTAAGGGATGGAATGCACTGTTTATAGAAAATCATGATATTCCAAGAGTTGTTTCAACTTGGGGAAATGATAAAGAGTATTTAAGAGAGTGTGCAACAGCTTTTGCAGCTGTATATTTCCTTCAACAAGGAACACCATTTATTTATCAAGGACAAGAAATAGGTATGACTAACGTAAAGTTTAATAGTATAGATGACTATAAGGATGTAAAGTGTATAAATTCTTATAATGAAAAAATTAGAAATGGAGTATCAGAAGAAGAGGCAATGAATGAAGTGTTTGCAACTTCAAGAGATAACTCACGTACTCCAATGCAATGGGATTCAAGTAAAAACGCAGGATTTACTGATGGAACTCCATGGATAAAGGTTAATGATAATTATAAAAGTATAAATGTAGCTAATGAAGAGAAAGATGAAAATTCTATTTTAGCTTTCTATAAGAAGCTTATAAAGCTTAGAAAATCTAGTGAGACATTAATATATGGTAACTATGACTTGATATTAGAAGATGATGAAAAGATATTTGCATATACAAGAACTCTTGGAAATGAGAAATATATTGTTATAGCAAATTTATCTGAAAATGAGAGAGAGTACATTTATAAAGAAGACAAGCTAAGATATGAGAATTTAGTTTTAAATAATTATGAGATAAAAAACCATAAGGAATTAACAAGGTTTAAATTAAAACCCTATGAATGTAGGGTATATAAAGTTATTTAAGTTAATCTAGGAGGTATAAAGGGATGAAGAAATTTAAATTAGGTTCTTTTGATTTTTGGCAAAAGTTTGGTAAGGCATTATTAGTTGTAGTTGCAGTTATGCCTGCAGCTGGCCTTATGATTTCAATAGGTAAGGTTATAGGGATATACATTGATATTGATTTCATAAAAACTTGTGCAAGAGTTATGGAAGATATAGGTTGGGCAATAATTAATAACATGAATTTACTATTTGCAGTAGCTATTGGTGGTTCTTGGGCTAAAGAGCGTGCAGGCGGAGCATTTGCAGGAGCTTTAGCATTTATATTAACTAATAGGATAACAGGAGTAATCTTTGGGGTTACTGCAGAGATGTTAGTTAAAACTTCAACTGATGTGGTACAATCACTTACAGGACAGCAATTATTAGCTAAAGATTATTTTATATCAGTACTAGGAGCACCGGCTCTAAATATGGGAGTATTCATTGGTATTATTTCAGGTTTCTTAGGAGCATCTTTATATAATAAGTATTATAATTATAATAAGTTACCAAATTCTTTAGCATTCTTTAATGGTAAACGTTTTGTACCATTTGTAGTTATACTAGGTTCAGTAGTTACTGCTGTAATATTATCTTTTGTATGGCCATTTATACAATATGGATTAAATTCATTTGGACAATGGCTTGCAGCATCAAAAGATACAGCACCAGTAGTTGCTCCATTTTTATATGGTGCATTAGAACGTTTACTATTACCATTTGGATTACATCATATGTTAACTGTACCTATAAATTATACAGAACTTGGTGGAGTGTATCACGTGCTAACTGGACCAACTGCAGGTTCAGTAGTTGCAGGACAAGATCCATTATGGCTTGCATGGATAACTGATTTAAATAACTTAAAGCAAGCTGGAGACATGTCAGCATACAATAGCTTATTAACTAGTATTACACCAGCTCGTTTTAAAGCTGGACAAGTTATATTATCAAGTGCTTCATTAATAGGAGTAGCCCTTGCAATGTATAAGAATGTTGATCCAGATAAAAAGAAAAAGTATAAAACAGTATTTTTCTCAGCTGCAATTGCAGTATTCTTAACAGGTGTAACAGAACCTTTAGAGTTTATGTTTATGTTTGTATCACCAATACTTTATGGAGTTTATGCAGTTATAGCAGGTATAGGATTTGCATTAGCTGATATATTAAATTTAAGGGTTCATGCCTTTGGTTTCATTGAACTAATAACTCGTACTCCGCTTATGATTAATGCAGGACTTGTTGGAGATATAATAAACTTCTTAATAGTAGCAGTAGTATTCTTCTTTGCAAACTTTGGAATAATGAGCATATTAATAAAGAAATTCAATATAGCTACACCAGGGCGTGCAGGAAATTATATTGATACTGAAGATGGAGAAGATATTAAGAGTAATACTAAGGGAAATTTAAATGCAGCAAATGATGATATTGCAAGAGAAGCAATTGCATTGCTTGGTGGCAGGGATAATATAGTAGATGTAGATGCTTGTATGACACGTCTTCGTGTTACAGTAAAAGATATAAGTTTAGTTGGAGATGAAAGGTCATGGAAATCAAATGGTGCAATAGGACTTATTCTAAAAGATAAAGGTGTTCAAGCAATATATGGACCTAAAGCAGATATATTAAAATCAAATGTACAGGACATTTTAGGAGTTTAGATAAAATATGAAATTACTTACATTAAATTGTCATTCATGGCAAGAAGATAATCAAATAAAAAAGATAAAATATTTAGCAAAATTAATAAAAGAAAAGAAGTATGATGTCATAGCACTACAAGAAGTAAGTCAAAGTATAGATTCTAATATAATATTTGATAATATAAGAGAAGACAATTATGCAGTGATTTTAATAAATGAAATAAAGAAACTTGGTGGATGTAATTATAATTTAGCGTGGGATTTCTCACATATTGGATATGATAAATATGAAGAAGGATTAGCTATTTTATCAAGACATGATATTTTAGAAAAAGAAAGTTTCTATATAACCAAAAACAAGGATATAGATTTTTGGAAATCAAGAAAGATAGTTAAAGCAGTAATAGATATTAATAATAAAGCTATAGATTTTTATTCATGTCATCTAGGATGGTGGAATGATTGTGAGGAATCTTTTGAAAATCAAGTTAATGAATTATATAGGAGAGTTAAAGGTGGAAATGAAGTTTCATTTTTAATGGGTGATTTTAATAATAATGCATTAGTAAGAAATGAAGGATATGATTTTATTAAAAGCAAAGGATTATTAGATACCTATGATTTATCAAAAATAAGGGATTCAGGAATAACAGTCAGGGGAAAAATAGACGGATGGAATGATAATATATCAGATTTAAGAATGGATATAATATTTACTAATAGTTTAGTTAATGTTTTAGAAAGTAAAGTTATATTTAATAATATAAATAAAAATATAGTATCTGATCATTATGGATTAGAAATATTAATTGACAATACTTAATACAATAAAAGTATAATAATATAAAAATATCCTAGCTTAGAGATGTTGAAAACTTCTCAAAAACTAGGATATTTTCATGTAATAAATTATAAGAAATTTATAAGAATTTTATGATGAGGAAAATGCTTATTTAAATTGTAACTAAATTAAACGATGTGTTAAAGATATAATAATTTCTAGTAATTTAAAGAAATAAGTAGAAAATATGAGAAAATAGTTTATTATATAATTCAAAATCTTTAAATTGACTAAATATAATCTAAATTAATAAAATACTAAGGTTATGTTTGTTTACCCTTTAAGAAATTGGTGTTAATATTAAGACAAGATTTGGACAGGACATTGTAAAGGGGATGAGAATTATGGGCCAAAGGAAATACGATGAAGTAGTTCGAGGATATGAAAAAGAAAAGTTACATGAAGAAATAAAAGAACAAGAAAAAATGGCTAAAAAAGTTAAAGAAAATGAAAAACTAAACAAATAAATTAGCGTGGTCAAAAATTTATATAAACAAAAAAAGAACATCTTGCCTGCTTAAGTATATCTTAATTAAGCCAGATGCTCTTTTTTATTTTTTGTATAATTTAATAGAAGTATATTTTTATTTATTACCCTTAAATAAAGTTTGCTTTCCTATTTCTGCACCTTTTGCAGAAATTCTTTGAGTTAATAATATTTCCTCTAAAGCTGAAGTATCAGTAGGTGCTTTTTCTGTATTTAAAGTCATTGTATAAGTTGAACCGGGATTTATAAGCTTAGCTGAATATATTTTGCTAAGATCTATTATGGTATAGCCATCTTTATATTCTAAAGTTCCTACAGAATAGTCACCACTAACTATTTTATTTCCTGTATTTTTAATATATATTTTAGCATTTTTTATAGTTTCGGAAGTTCTTTCAACACTCTTTAATACATCGCCTGATTCCTCAAGTTTTTCATTATTAACTAGAGTAAGAGTATATCCACCTTTATCACTCCAAGATTCTTTAAATGTTTCAACTTTAAGAGTTATGTCTAAATCATCATAAACTATTTCATAAGAAGGAAGAGCAGATTCTCCATATAAAGCATTTTTAGTTGCTTTAGTTAACTCATCTCTAACAGGAGAGTTAGGATCAGATTGAGCATCTTGAGATGACATCCAAGCAATCATACCACCTAAGTTATTTTCATTAACATATTTACATTTTTCCTCTATTGATCTCACATTATCATAAGTGAAGAAAGCACCTGTAGTTTCGTTGTAAAGATAAGGAGCTTTAGCACTATCATCCCAATATTCTTTAAGGCCAGTATATTCTTGCTTTAATTTATCAAGTGACCTATATGACCATACTCCTCCACGGCGGCCGCCTTCACCATTTTTTACAGGAGCTTCATTATTTGCACCAGAAGTAGGAGTTTGGTCAGCATCTTTAGCAATTTTTTCAGTTGCTCCAAATAGACCAGGATTATTTGGATCTACATTGTCATTAGAAACTTTTTCCCATCCACGAGTATAATAAGCTGCGCCTACTACTATTTTTTCAGGTTCTGCCCCTTGAGAAATAAAATAATCAACGCTTTCATCAACAGACAATCCTTTTCCTTTATAAGGATCATTTGGATTTGTGTATAATGCAGTTTGATGACCGCTTATAGGATCCCAAGCACCTCTCATGTCATAAGTCATTATATTTGCAAAATCAACAGCATCAAATAATGCATCAACATCAATGCCTAAGTCCACTTTTTCTATAGGAGCAGGAAGTGCTACAGAAAGCTCATAAGTTTTTCCAAGTTCTTCTCCTTGTTTATCTAAAGCTTTTCTAAAATCTTGTAGTAAAAGTATATAATTTTGTTTATCTTCTGGCTTTGAGTGAATAGTACCCTCGTCATTTTGGTTATCAACTTTATCAGGTTGCCTTACTGCACCAGGATATTCCCAGTCAATATCAACGAAATCCATATTAGTATACTTAATGAAATCTAAAACGTTTTCTATAAACTTAGCCCTACTTTGAGCATTTGAAGCTATTTCAGAGAAGTCACCAGACTTTGACCATCCTCCAAGGGATACACCTATTTTTAAATTTGGATTATTTGCACGTAAATCTTGGAATGCTGCTAATACTCCTGCATTTGCATCTCCCCAAGTTACACCATCCATTCCAACAGGAGCTTCACATGCTGCACCTTTATCTGTAAACTGTAATTCACCCTTTGAATCAAAATCAAGGAATGCAAAGTTAAGGTGTGTAAGTTGATCTGCTGGTATATCTTTAGGATAGAAATTACCTTGTCCACCCCAAATTGACCAATCTCCATAGTACATTACATTACGCTTTGTTTGAGTATTTTGCTTAAGTGTACTTTTTGCAACTAATGTATTACCGTAACTAGCGTATGGTAATGCAGAAGCTGTAGTTCCCATTAGTATTGTTATCATAGCAACACCTGCTATAATAAGTCTTGAATTTTTTCTAAGTGCTCTCTTTGCCATAAGTTTAATTCACCTCTTAAAAAAATTTATAATAGATTTTACTACAAGTAAAATAATTACCAATATTTGTAATAAATTTACAATAACATATTATAGCATTAATGACAAGAGAAATTTTAATTTTAAAATTAAAAAAATAAAAAAAGAGTCGAATGCGTATACTCGACTCTTAAATTAGTTAAATAGTTTCTAAAAGTTCAATTAAGTGTCTAATTATAATCCAGTGTGACCAAAGCCACCACCCCTATTAACACCCTTTTTTATTTTAGTTATATCATCTATTTTAATAAAATTAGCTTTATAATAATGAGCTAATACCATTTGTGCAATTCTATTACCTTTTTTTATATAGATACTTCCGTAAGGATTACCATTTTTATCTATATAGATATAGTTTTTCAATAATTTTCTAAAAGATTTATCATATTCTTCGAAAGCAACAACACTTTCTCCTTTAGAAATTAAATAATCTTTAAGTTTAATTTGGGTATAATTTTCTTTTAAATCAGTAAGTATTGATGGATCATTTGCTATTTGATAAGGTAAACTTGATATATTATATTCGTTTTCAAGTATAACTGAAATATTGTCTATAGAATCTGCATCAATTGTACCTATAGAATTAGAAATTTTGAGATCTGTTCTAAGTGATAAACCACTTCTAGCTCTTATTTGAATTTCCATATTATCTGGAATAGCAAACTTAATATTTAGAGGTATTGCAACTCTTTGAAATGGTCGTATAACCATATCAGTAGCTGCAAAAAGATCAGCACCAGCAGCTAAATCAGTTTCATATTTAGGAACTGTAGCATCATTACTACATTCTATATAGATATCAATTAAATTATTATCTTTTCCCATATATAATCACTCCAATAAAATTTTATAAATAATATTATATGCTTTTATATTATAGAGTTGGGGGGAATTCTCCAAAATTAAACAATTATTAACATAACAAAATTTCTATATAATAAATAGACTAATTAATTATGATTACATATGTGATATGATAATAAAAGAAATAATGTTAAAAATGGTATTTAAATATACAAGAGGTGAGAATTAATGAGGATTTTATTTACTTATTTGTTTAAGAATATGTGGGAAAAGAAACTTAGGAGCTTACTTATAATTTTAGCAGTTGGAATAACAACAGCTATGACTTTTGCATCGTTTGGAACATCTGATAATTTTAAGCAGATGGTTACAGAGAAAAATAAAGCAGAGTTTGGAGATGCAAATATTATAATAACTCAGAAAGAAAGTTCTAACGATCCATTTTTAAATAAAGAGATATTAGATAAAACCTTAAATGGAGAAGAGAAGGCTTATATTTTTAATGGTAATGGTTTATTTAAAAAAGATGATAAATCATTAAGGATAAATATAATAGCAGGAGATAACCTAAATAATTTGCAAAAGATAAATCCAATTGTATTTAAAAATATGAAGGAACAAAATAGTATAAAGGATTTAAAAGGAAATGAAGTTATAATTTCAGAAAGTTTTTCTAAAGATTTTAACTTAAAAAATGGAGATGAATTTAAAATAAAGAGTGAAGACAAAGATATAACGCTTAAGGTTTCAGAGATTGCAATTCCATCAGGATTCTTAACAGAGAAACCTGGAGAATCAACAATAATAATGAATAATAAAGGGTTATCAGATATTTTAGACAGAAAAGAAGGTATAACATCAGCTCTAGTAAAGTCAGATAGGAGCATAGAGAGTTTAAAGAGTACAGATTTAAAGGAATACTCTATAAAAGAAACATTAAATAAAGAAGATTTAAATCAGATGGTAAGTCAATTTACTGTACCATTTTACATAATGCTTTCAGTTGTTGTATTAATGGCAGCATTTATTATTTACTCATCATTTAAGGTGATAATAATTGAAAGAATAGGTGTAATAGGCACATTTAGAAGTATTGGAGCTACTAAGAAAGAAACTGATGGACTCATACTTTTAGAAAGTTTACTTTATGGAATAGTTGGTTGCGTGGTTGGAACTGGAATTGGATTTCCTATGTTATATCTTTTAAGTGATAGTTCCAATCAATTTAAGGAATATGGGATAAATACGACAATAAATTTTGATATTAAGAATCTAGTAATTGCTTATATAATTTCAATTATACTTTGTCTTATAAGTTCTATAATACCAATAATCGGAGTATCAAGGTTTTCAGTAAAAGAGATAATTCTTGGTGAATATTCAAATGGAGGAAAGATACATCCTGCATTATGGATAGTTGGGATTATACTTTTAATTACTCCATTTATATATATAAATAATTTTGAAGACACAGGTAATTTTATAATCAGTATGACTTGTGCATTTTTTGTATTAATTGGAGCTGTTATGATAATCCCTCTTGTATTTAAAATTTTATCAAAGGTTTTAAGAGGTATTTATAGAATTATTTTTGGAAATATTGGAGTACTTGCATTAGAGAATATATCTACATCAAAGAACCTATTAAATAATGGAGTATTAATATGCGCAGCACTTGCAGCAGTTACTGCAATATATGTCGCTTCATATAGTGTCAAAAGTTTAATTACTAATGCATACAATGGAGAAAATTATGAGGTATCTATATCAAGTATTCCAAAACTTAATTATGATGAAGTACTTACAAATTTAAAAAAATTAAAAGGAAAAGATATAGAAGACTATTCAAATAATTATGTAGAACATAATGTGGAAATAAAAGATATGGATATGAATATAGGAATACTTCAGGGGATTAATCCATCAAAGTATTTAGATTATTTTAGGGGAGAGAAGATATTTAATGATTCATCAGAAAGTAGTAAAGAAATATTAGATAAATTAAATAGTGGTAAGCAAATTATATTGGCAGATATATATAAGAAAAAATATAAATTAAAAAGCGGAGATAGTGTAGAAATTAATATTGATAATGAATTTTATAAATATAAAATAGCAGGTTTTTTATCATCACCAATAAGTGCAAATAAGAAAAATTGTCTAATAAGTGATAATAATTTTAAGAAGGAATTTCATAGAGAGATTCCAAATGATATTTTAGTTAAAGGGAAGGATATATCAGATGTTGATCTTAAGAAGGATTTGAACAATGATTTAGATGAATATGGTGTATCTATAAAAACAAAAGAAGAGATAAAAAGCAATGAGCTTAAAAATAATGCAGGGCTTATGAGTTCTTTAGAAAGTTTCTCTATAATGGCTTTAATTATAGGGGCTTTAGGGATTGTAAATAATCTAATGGTAAGTTTCATGCAAAGGAGAAAGGAACTTGCAGTTCTTACTTCTATAGGTATGAGTAAGTCACAAAGAAGTAGAATGATATTTATAGAGGGTGCTACAATTGGAGTAGTTGGAAGTATTCTTGGAGTATTTACGGGTATTATGGTATGTAGGTTTATACCTGAAATATCATTGTCTTTAGATGCTTATTTAAAGATAGTAATTCCAGTTGAAACATTAATTAGGCTAACTATATTTGGAATTATTCTTATGTTAGTTGCATCACTTGCTCCAGTATTTAAAGCAGCTAAAATATCAGTTGTTGATGAAATAAAGTATGAGTAAAGAGGGTTTTGATAATATGGATAATATAATTGAGGTTAAAAATCTGTGGAAAAGTTTTAAAGTAGGAAATGAAGAAGTGGATATATTAAAAGATGTATCAATAGATATAAAAAAAGGCGAATTTGTATCAATAATGGGGCCGTCAGGTTGTGGTAAAAGTACACTATTATATTTAATAGGAGGATTAGATGCCCCGACTAAAGGAGAAGTTCTTTTAAATAAAAAGAATATTTATAAACTTAATGATAAAGATATGAGTAAACTTAGAAGAAGAGAACTTGGTTTTGTATTTCAGTTTTATAATTTAGTTCAGAACCTTTCAGTTGAAGATAATATATTATTACCTATAACATTAGATGGTGGAAGGCTTAGGGATCATAAGAAGGATTTAGATGAAATATTAGATATAATAGAGCTTTCTCATAAAAGAAAGGTAACACCAAGAGAACTTTCAGGAGGGCAGCAACAAAGAGTTGCAATAGCAAGAGCTTTAATAAATAAGCCTGAAATAATTTTAGCAGACGAACCAATAGGTAATTTAGACTCTAAGACTGGGACTGAAATAATGAAGTTATTTCAAAGAATAAACAAAGAAAGAGGAATGTCTATAGTAAATGTTACTCATTCAAAAGAGTCAGCGGAATATGGAACACACATAGTATTATTAAAAGATGGTGAAATTGTATCTAAAGATTCAATATAGATTTTAATAATAATATAAAACTTAATAGTATTATTTTATGATAAAATAATAGCTAAATTAGTATAATTAAGAAAAGAGGTATAGTGAATGAGTTTTACTGATATTAAAGTTAGATATGCAGAAACTGATGCTATGGCAATAGTTCATCATGCTAACTATTATGTATATTTTGAAGTAGCAAGAGAGGACTTAATAAAAGAATGTGGTATTTCTTATAAAGATTTAGAAGATAAGGGTATTATGATGCCACTTATAGAAACTCACTGTAAGTACATAGAAGCTGCTAAGTATGATGATGACTTAGTTGTTGAATCTTCTATTAGTGAATTAACACCAGTAAAGGTTAGAATAGAGTATGTTGTTAGAAGAAAAAGTGACAATACTATTTTAGCTAAGGGTAATACCCTTCAAACATTTGTAGATAAGAATGAATTTAAAATAGTAAATTTAAAGAGAAATAATGAAGATATATGGAATAAGTTTACTGAAATATATAAATCTGAATAAACAAAAAAGAATCCTAAAATTTTAGGATTCTTTTT
>JBBVGE010000422.1:0-224 GCA_040144665.1 Clostridium perfringens | reverse complement strand
GAATGGAAGTATTAAAGTGGATAAGAAAAGATAGTAACGTTCCAGTAATAATGTTAACTGCTAAAGGTGAAGATATGGATAAAATCATGGGGCTTCAGTTTGGAGCAGATGATTATGTTTTAAAACCATTTAATCCACTAGAGATAACTTTAAGAGTAAAAGCATTAATAAGAAGGTTAGAAGGAATAAATGAAGAAAATAATAGTGATTGCATAGAAGTAGAT
>JBBVGE010000421.1:0-239 GCA_040144665.1 Clostridium perfringens | reverse complement strand
TTTTTTACAGCGAAAAATCATAAGAGGCTTAGGAATAAAATTCTTAGGGAATGTTCTATACATGAAATAACCATGTGTCCTAGAGGCCTTTTTCATAATCAAGGAGCAGATGTTAGGACAAGCATACTTATTTTAAGAAAGGGAAAAGAGTATCAAGAAAAGATAGTTGTAAATAACAGGCCTAAATCCATAGAAGAATTTAAAGAGTTATTAAATGAGGTAAAAGATAATGGTAATGA
>JBBVGE010000420.1:0-209 GCA_040144665.1 Clostridium perfringens | reverse complement strand
TGAAGATCAGTTTTTTTATAAAGATACTTAAGAACCTTATCAGCCATATCGTGATCTACAGCCTTCTTAAATTCTATTACGGCTCTTATACCAGTTCTATCTGACTCATCCCTAATATCCACTATTCCATCTAAAGCTTTAGCATGTCTCTTGTCACCAGTCATATCTGATATTGTTTGAAGTATTCTAGCCTTATTTCTTCTATAAGG
>JBBVGE010000419.1:0-290 GCA_040144665.1 Clostridium perfringens | reverse complement strand
CTTTATAACAGAAGCTTGTGAATATAAACAAAGTTTCTTAAGATTCTTCCCTTATGTTGGAATAATATTAAACATAGATGCAGACCATCTAGATTTTTATAAGGACATAAACCACATAAAAGATACATTTAAACAATTCGTTAGACTTATACCTAATGATGGATATATCATAGGAAATGCTGATGATGAAAAAGTTATGGAAGTTCTTGAAGTAGCTAAATGCAATGTATTAACTTATGGAATTAATAATGGGGATATACAAGCTAGAAATATAGAGTTTAATGAAAAAG
>JBBVGE010000418.1:0-213 GCA_040144665.1 Clostridium perfringens | reverse complement strand
TAAAGTTAATATGTCAAAAGATACTTTAGATGCTGTTAAAGAAGGTATGAGAAGAGTTAATGCTGTAGGATCGGCACAGTATATAATGTCAAGATTTCCAATAGTTACAGCTGGTAAAACTGGTACTGCTACTTTCAGAAATGATCAATCAGATTATGGAAGAACAGACTACGGGGTTTATATTTCCTTTGCTCCACTAGATAATCCTAAGAT
>JBBVGE010000417.1:0-357 GCA_040144665.1 Clostridium perfringens | reverse complement strand
GATGATCCATTTTCACAATTAAATGCTGTTGGATTTAGTACACTTATAGTTGCTCAAGTTTTAGTAATTATAGGAGGAGTATTTGCAGTAATTCCATTAACGGGTATAACTTTACCTTTAGTTAGTTATGGTGGAACATCTATGCTTACAGTGTTCATCGCCTTAGGAATACTTCAGAAAATTTCAGAGGAGGGACTAAGATAGATGGCAAAGAAAAAAGATTTATCAGGAAGTATAAAAAAAGTTATGTTTGTCTATTTAGTGCTATTAGTAGGGCTTATAAGTTATATAGCTTACTTCCAATTAATACAAGTTCCAAAGATAGCTGAGATGGATAGCAACTCTGCTGTTATGGCT
>JBBVGE010000416.1:0-234 GCA_040144665.1 Clostridium perfringens | reverse complement strand
AGGATTTTTACCAATAAAAGATGAAGCGTTCTCTATTTTAGCAACTAAGGGAACTAATCCAGCAAATAAGCCATCAGAAGGAAGTAATCAATAAAATTAAAAAGGAGGAAGAGTGATTTGAAATATATAAAAGGAAAAAATAATATAATTGAGGCATCAGAAAAGGCCTATAATTTAATTTATAAGGATCAAGGTTTTAAGCCATACAAAGTTAAAGAAGAGAATATACCTGAT
>JBBVGE010000415.1:0-203 GCA_040144665.1 Clostridium perfringens | reverse complement strand
AACTAGAACTCCTCTATTTTTTGCTTCATCTGATGCAGCTGTACATATTGATGCAGCTAAGTTAGCTGGTCCATCATATCCTAACTCTGATCCACTTCTCATAGCTCCAGTAAAAACTATTGGTTTACTTGTCTTAGTTGTTAAATTAACAAAATAAGATGTTTCTTCTAGAGTATCTGTTCCATGAGTTACTACAACTCCAT
>JBBVGE010000414.1:0-210 GCA_040144665.1 Clostridium perfringens | reverse complement strand
TTATGGTGGTGTCCCTCTTCAAGAATGGTTAGGACGTAAATTCCCAAGCAGTCAAAAAAGTATGCTAGCATTAAATAAATGGTTTAAAAAATATGGAAAACCTGCTGTATTACTAGCTAGGATAGTTCCACTTACTCGTACATATGTATCTTTATTAGCTGGCGCTGAAAAATTCAGCTTAAAATATTTCATCTTATACTCTTCTTTAGG
>JBBVGE010000413.1:0-1115 GCA_040144665.1 Clostridium perfringens | reverse complement strand
ATACTCAATAGTCTTATAAGACTATTGAGTATTTTCATTTTTAAATGTTATTTCTCCACTAATCACTTTTCTTATATTTCCAGAACTATCTTTAATTATAAGCTCTCCATCATCGTCTATTCCAAGGCAAATAACCGATTCTTCACTTCTTGGAGTTATAAGCTTAGCAGGCATAGCTATAAGAAGTGAGTTATTTCTACAAATACTTATAACCTCTGATAAATCATTTTTATCTATAAAGTTATTATAAAATCTTTCAAAATTGTTTAAAAAATTTGCAAGTATTTTTGAGCGGTTAAATTCAATGTTTTTTTCTATTAGTAAAGAAGTTGCAGTATTTAAATCAGAAGTGAAATTTTCCCTGCTAATATTTATATTCATACCAACACCTACTATAATATGGTTTATTGTGTCCATGTCACAATTCATAAGAGTAAGTATGCCACAGAATTTTTTGTTATTAATATATATGTCATTTGGCCATTTTATCTTGCAATGTATACCAAGTTCATGTAGTACTTTAAATACTGAAGCGGCTGCGATTAATGTTATTTTATTTGCTTGGTTTGGAGCTATATTAGGTTTTAATATTAAAGATGCCCATATGCCTCCTTTAGGGGATTGCCAAACACGATTAAATCTACCTGTACCATTAGTTTGAGTTTCAGAAATTACAACAGAATAATTACTATCATTATTTTGAGCAATTTCTTTAGCTTTTATATTTGTAGAATCTAGTTCTTTATAGTAAAAATAGTTTCTTCCTAAGTGTTCAGTATTTAAGAATTCACTTACTGAATTAAAATCTATATTATCAGGAGCTTTAATAATTTTATATCCTTTATTTCTAATTGCATCAATAATATATCCATCTTTTTTTAGATTATTAATATGCTTCCAGATAGAGTTTCTAGATACCCCTAATACTTCACTAATATATTCTCCAGAAATATATTCATTATTATTTCTAAGTAAGTTTAGAACTTTATTTTTCATATCTTTCCTCCAGAAATGCTTTGAATCTTTTATATTATATCATAGCCTTAGAAATTAAAAAAATTTCAGTAATAAAGACAAATTTTAAATAATATTAATATTATTTAGCTGTCTCTTAT
>JBBVGE010000412.1:0-606 GCA_040144665.1 Clostridium perfringens | reverse complement strand
TATTTCCGCATTTTCTACAGAATATAAAATCACCATCTATACTATTTTCAAGTTTTTTATTATCATTAAATTCACTTTCACGTTTTTTCACTATTAATTCTAGTAAACTTATTATTTCTTGAGCCTCTTTAAATTTGTTTTTATATATTATAGATGCTGCTTGAGTAGGTCTTTCTATTAAATTTATGTATACCACGGGATTTTCTATATCATTAATAGTAATTTTTATAATTAGTTTTGTTATTATTTTTTTACTTTTCTTTTTACCTGTAGTACCACCAACTACAGCACCTACTCCACCTAGTAATGCTCCTCCTACAATAGCTCTACCTAATCCTCCCTTGACTATACAATCGTTGTCTTCAATTAATTCGAAAGAAACAATATCATTAAACGAATATATTTTAGGTATCTTTTTACCCCAAATGGTATTTGGAATAAACCATAATTTTTCATATTCATTCATTGAAAAGTATTTTCCAACTTTTTTAGTAACATTAAAATTATTATATATTTCTATATTTTTCTTTTCTTCTTCAACTTTTTTATTTATATTTTCTAATGTTAAATCCTTTACTAATCCATGTGATGTTTTATATACTTTTC
>JBBVGE010000411.1:0-240 GCA_040144665.1 Clostridium perfringens | reverse complement strand
TTACCCTCAATTTCAATGTTATAAGCTTTTAAAAGAGTTATTACACTGTTTGGTGTGCATGGCATAAAACACTTCTCACCCTTATAGAATCTACCTACACTTACCTCAGAAAGACAATCTAAGTCTTTATCTGCATCTATTAAATTTGTAACTGCCCTCTCATCAATATGCTTTGGTAAAGGTAATAAAAGCATTATTCCATTTACACTGTCATCTTTATTTAACTCTTCTATCTTAAGT
>JBBVGE010000410.1:0-363 GCA_040144665.1 Clostridium perfringens | reverse complement strand
AAAGGAGTTAAATATTCCAACAATAATTTTTGTAAATAAGCTAGATAGAATTGGGGCAAATTTCAACAAAGTATTTGAAGAAATAAAGAAGAATATGTCCAATAAAGTAGTTAGATTACAAGAAGTATATGATGTAGGAAGCAAAGCTGTTTATATAAAAAAACTATTTGATACATGCATAATAAATGATGATGCTATTAATGTTTTATCAGACTTAGACGAAGCATTTTTAGAAAGATATATTGGTGGAATAGAACCTGATAAAGAAGAAATACAAGAAAAGCTTTCATTATATGCAAGAGAAGGAAGTCTATATCCAGTATTTTGTGGTGCTGCAGCAATTGGACTTGGAATTGAAGATTT
>JBBVGE010000409.1:0-288 GCA_040144665.1 Clostridium perfringens | reverse complement strand
TTTTAGGAAGAGCTTATGGTAAGTTAATACCAGCTATAAGAAAAGAAATAGCTTCAAGAAACCAAATGGAATTAGCTCAAAAAATCCAAAATGGTGGAGTAGAAGTTATCACTGTAGATGGAAATGAAATAGAATTAAATGCTGAAAACTTACTTGTAACAATGCAAGGATTAGAAGGATTCGCATTTGCTGGAGAGGGATCAGTTGGTGTTGTTTTAGATACTACTATAACTGATGAATTAAGAGAAGAAGGTCATGTAAGAGAAATCATATCAAAAATCCAAAACA
>JBBVGE010000408.1:0-552 GCA_040144665.1 Clostridium perfringens | reverse complement strand
GGTTGAAGAGTTATTCGAAGCAAGAAAACCAAAAGGATTAGCAATTGTAAGTGAAGTTGCAGGTACTGTAAGAATAGAAGAAACTAAGAAGAAGAGAACAGTTTATGTTGTTACTGATTCAGGAGAAGAATATAGCTATGACATACCATTTGGATCAAGATTAAAAGTTAAAGATGGTATAGCTATTGGAGCTGGAGATGAAATAACAGAAGGTTCAGTTAACCCACATGATATCATGAGCATTAAGGGTGTTGATGGTGCAAGAGAATACTTACTTTCAGAAGTTCAAAAAGTTTACAGACTTCAAGGGGTTGATATCAACGATAAGCACTTAGAAGTTGTAGTTAGACAAATGACTAGAAAGATAAAAGTAACAGAGCAAGGTGATACTAATTTATTACCAGGTGTAATGATTGATATGTTCGATTTCAGAGCTGAAAATGAAAGAGTTGAAAGCTTTGGAGGAGAAAAAGCTCAAGGAGATATAGTTCTTCTTGGTATTACTAAAGCAGCTCTTGCTACAGATAGTTTCTTATCAGCAGCATCATTCCA
>JBBVGE010000407.1:0-96661 GCA_040144665.1 Clostridium perfringens | reverse complement strand
TGATACAGTTCATGAAATGTGTAAAGATGAAGCAAGACATGGTAGAGCATTTAAGGGATTATTAGATAGATATTTTGCTTAATTTAAATCCTAGGTTTAATTTTAAATTTCCTAACTAAAATATTAAATATTATTTTACAAATTATACATTTAAGATACGTAAAAGTAATAATTTTTACGTATCTTTTTTTAGTTTATGAATTTATTACAATTTAATATAAAGGTTATGTAAACATTTTAAAATTTAAATAAATAACTTATAATATTAAATTTAGGTTAAATAATAAAACAATAAGTAAACAAAATGGATAAAGCATTTAAATAAAAAAAGCTAACGATTATACTAATATAGGAACGGTATTAATACCGTTAGCTGTTAATAAGGAGTGACAAAAATGTTCAATTTAAATCCAAGAGAAGATAAATTTTTTGTATTGTTTGTTGAAGAAGCAAAGAATATTCATGAAGCAGGTAAATTACTAAAGAAAGGATTTGTTGAATTACAAAACAAGGAGGAAAATTCTAAAGCTATAGGAAAGCTTGAACATAAAGGAGATAAAATAGTTCATGATAGCATACTTCAATTGGAAGAGGCATTTATAACACCTCTAGATAGAGAAGATGTATATAGATTGATAAAGAAAATGGATGATATTTTAGATTCTATTGACTCAGCAGGAAGCAGACTTATTATATATGACATAAAAGAAGTTAGAGAAGAAGCTGTTAAAATGTGTGATATGATAGTTCATGCTACAGAGGAAGTTGTAAACTTAATGGAAGAACTTAAAAAGATAGGCAAGAAAAATAATAGAATAGTAGAAAAAATAAAAGAAATTAATTCAATTGAACATAAAGGTGATATATACTATAGAGAAACTATTACAAATTTATTTAAAAGTGGAGATGACGTTTTAGAAATAATAAAATGGAGAGAAATATTCTCATTATTAGAAAATACATTAGATGCTTGCGAGACTATTGCAACTATTGTTGAAGGAGTTGTAATGAAGAATGCCTAGTACAGCTGTTATAATTACAATAGTAATAGTTGTTTTATCATTAGCATTTGATTTTATAAATGGATTTCATGATACTGCAACAGCAGTTGCAACAACAATTACAACAAGAGCATTAAAACCAAAGACAGCAATACTTCTTTGTGCTGTATTTAATTTTTTAGGAGCCTTCATGGGTACTGCAGTTGCTAAAACTGTTGGAGATGATATAGTAAGTCATGAGTTTATGCCACAATGGGTATTAATTGGAGTGCTAGTTGCGTGTATAGTATGGAACTTATTAACTTGGTATTTTGGTATACCTAGTAGTTCATCTCATGCCCTTATAGGTTCATTAATAGGTGGAGGTATAGCTTATAATAGAACTTTTAGTGTAGTACAATGGGCAAATGTATTTGATCATGTAATAGTGTGGTTAGTATTAGGTCCAGCTATTGGTTTTGTTTTAGGATACATAATAATGGTAGCATTAAACTGGATACTTAAGCCGTTAAAACCTAG
Source organism: Clostridium perfringens (assembly GCA_040144665.1). Classification (GTDB taxonomy): domain Bacteria; phylum Bacillota; class Clostridia; order Clostridiales; family Clostridiaceae; genus Clostridium; species Clostridium perfringens_A. Next base: position 95,141 of record JBBVGE010000407.1, on the reverse strand, counting down.
ATTTGTGAATAGACTATTCCAAAAGTTACAAATAATAGCATCAGCATTTATGGCATTAAATCATGGTGGTAATGATGCTCAAAAGTCAATGGGTATAATTACAATGGCGCTTTTAAGTGGTGGACTTATAAGTACATTTGAGGTTCCAACTTGGGTAATAGGAGCATGTGCACTTGCAATGGCTCTTGGAACATCAATTGGTGGTAAGAAGATAATAAAGACAATGGGAAGTGGTATGGCAAAGCTTACTCCTGTAAGTGGATTTGCAGCTCAAATGGGAGCAGCTACTTCAATTCTTGGAGCAACTATATTTGATGCACCAGTAAGTACAACTCAAGTTATTACAACAACTATAATGGGAGTTGGAGCATCAAAAAATGTTAAATCTGTTAAATGGGGAGTTGCAAAGAATATTATATGGGCTTGGATTTTAACAGTTCCATTAAGTGCAATAATTGCAGGCATAACAGTGGAGATTTTAAGGATGTTTATAGGATAATTTTTAAGGAGATAAATTTTATTGTTTATTTATCTCCTTAATTTTTTATAAAGAAGAATAATAAAAACTAGATTTTTAAAAGAAAAAAATGTAAAATATATTCTAGTGCTAACGTAAATATAATATTGTTTAGCATAATAACTTAAATAAGAGGAGAGATTGAATGTACATTATTAATTTCATAAGAGGTTTTTGTATGGCATTAGCTGATAGTGTTCCTGGGGTATCTGGAGGAACAATTGCATTTATCCTTGGATTTTATGATAAGTTTATAAATTCTTTGAATAATGTAGTAGTTGGCAATAAAGAAGAAAGAATAAATGCAATAAAATTTTTAATTAAACTTGGAATAGGCTGGATAGTTGGATTTATACTATCTGTATTATTTATAACATCAATATTTGAAGAACATATTTATGAGATAAGTTCACTTTTCATAGGATTTATTATAGTGGCTATTCCTATAATATTTAAAGAAGAGAGAGAGAGTATCATAGGTAAGTATAAGAACATATTATTTTTAATACTTGGAATAATTATTGTTGTAGGGATTTCATATCTTAATCCAGCATCAGCAGGTGGAGAAGGGGTTATTGTATCAACTGATCATTTAACTATAGGACTTGTAGTTTATATATTTATTTCTGCAATGATTGCAATCTCTGCAATGGTTCTTCCAGGAATATCAGGATCAACAATACTTTTAATCTTTGGTCTTTATGCACCAGTACTTGGAGCTATAAAACAAGTAATTAAATTTAATTTTGACTATTTACCAATAGTTATAATTTTTGGACTTGGAGTATTAACTGGTATAGCAGTTACTATAAAAGGAGTAAAGTATGCTCTTGCAAATTATAGATCACAAACAATATATTGTATATTAGGTTTAATGATAGGTTCACTATATGCAGTAGTTATGGGTCCAACTTCTCTTGAAGTACCAAAAGCGCCTATGGATATGAGTACATTTAGCATAGTGTATTTTATTATAGGTGGAGCTATAATTGTCGGTCTTGAAAGACTTAAGGTTCAATTAGAAAAGAAAAAATAAAGCAATAAATTATATTTATTTTAAAGAGACTTATTAAATTCTAGAATATTAAAATAGTTATACATTTTAATATTTAAAGGATTAATAAGTCTTTTTTTATTAGAAAAATCTCTTCAAATTTATCAATAATTATAATAGGTTCTGTAATAAAATTAGAGAATTATAGAGAAAATACGATTTAAACTAGTTATTCCATAAGTAGACAAGTAAAACTGTAAGGAAATAACATATATTAAAAGTTATAAGTTTATATATTTTAAAACTATTAGAAAAATGAAGTTACGAAGGGTATTTATATGATAAAGTAGTATATTTCTTAATTAGGTTAATTGAGGATACTGAAAATAGCTATTTATGCCTGAAAATCACATTGTTTTACTTCAAAATAAGAGTATAATTCATTACAGAATTTGAATTTTTTAGGGGGGGTTTTAATGGAATGGATAGCTCTTTTAATACTAATTGTAGCATTTATATTTATTACTATTTACGTTGGTAAATATATGTATAGCATACTTTTTAATAGGAAATCATTTGTTGATCCAGTTATGGATAAGGTTGATAATTTAATATATAAGGTATGCGGAATAACTGGAGCTGATATGAATTGGAAGCAATATATAATTGCTTTGCTTATAACTAATTTTATAATGCTTGTTGTAGGATTTATTCTTCTTATGACTCAGCAGTATATTTCAGGAATGAAAAATGAACTTTTGGATATGAATTGGCATACAGCCTTTAATACAGCAATTAGTTTTATTACAAATACTAATTTGCAAGATTATACAGGGGAATTAAATCTAACTAATATATCTCAGATGATAGTAATTACAATGTATATGTTCACATCATCAGCTACAGGATTTGCAGTAGCTGGAGCATTTATAAAAGGAATTACTGGACATCCTCTTGGGAATTTCTATAGGGATTTAACAAGAATTATAACAAGATTGTTACTTACTATCTCAATAGTAGCTTCAATTATATTAATATCACAAGGCGTACCGCAAACGTTAGATGCTCATAGAATAGTTCAGACATTAGAAGGTGAAACTCAGACACTTGCAATGGGACCTGTGGCATCACTTGAAAGTATAAAACATTTAGGAACGAATGGAGGAGGATTTTTTGGAGCTAATTCAAGTCATCCATTTGAAAATCCAACACCATTTACAAATTTATTAGAAATATTATTAATGATGTTTACACCAGGTGCTTATTGCTATGTATTTGGAAAGGCGTGTAAAAATAAAAAACAAGGATGGGCAATATTTGCTGCAGCATTATTTTTATTCCTTATAGTTATACCAATAATATATACTTCAGAACTTTCTGGTAATCCAGTTATGAATGATTTAGGAATAAATAATTCCTTAGGAAATATGGAAGGTAAGGAAGTTAGAAATGGAATTTTTGATTCTTCATTATTCTCAGTAGTTACAACTTCATTTACAACAGGGTCTGTAAATAATATGCATGATTCACTTACTCCAATTGGAGGTGCTGTTCCTATGTGGAATATGATGCTTAACTGTATATTTGGGGGTAAAGGTGTTGGCTTCATTAATTTAATTATTTATGCAATGCTTGGAGTATTTATATGTGGACTTATGGTTGGAAGAACACCAGAGTTTTTGAGAAGAAAAATTGAAGGAAGAGAAATGAAGCTAATCGCAGCAACAATTCTTATACATCCAATACTAATATTATTACCATCTGCAATAGCTACAGCAACGGGACAGGCTACTTTAGATGGATATCATGGGTTCTCAGAGGTTCTTTATCAATTTGCAACTTCTGCTGCAAATAATGGATCAGGATTCGAAGGACTTGGAGATACTACAATGTTTTGGAATATATCAGCAGGAATAGTAATGTTACTTGGAAGATATATATCAATGATACTGATGCTTGGAGTTGCAGGTTCTATGCTTAGTAAAACACAAGTGCCAGAGGCATCAGTAGCGTTTAGAACAGATAAACCATTATTTGTTGGAGTATTAATTGCAACTATATTAATTATTGGTGCATTAACATTCTTACCAGCACTAGTACTTGGACCAGGTGCAGAATTTTTAACTATTTAGTTGATTAGAAGGGGGGATATAAATGAAAGAAAAAAAGAAGGGATTTATAACTAAAGAAATGATGAAAGAGGCAGTGGTTGATTCATTTAAGAAATTAAACCCAAAAGATATGATAAAAAATCCAGTTATGTTTGTTGCTTATTTAGGAATGGTCATAACGCTAATATTAACCTTTGCTCCACAAATAGTTGGAGAAGATGGTAGGTTATACAATGCCATAGTTACTGTAGTACTATTTTTAACTATATTATTTGCAAATTTTGCTGAAAGTATTGCAGAAGGAAGAGGGAAAGCTCAAGCGGACGCTTTAAAGAGCACTAAAAGAGATACTAAAGCAAAGCTTTTAAAATCTGATGGAGAATATGAAATTGTAAATGCAACTGAACTTAAAAAAGGAGATATTGTATTAGTTGAAGCAGGAGATGTAATTCCAAATGATGGTGAAGTTATAGAAGGATTAGCATCTGTAAATGAAGCTGCAATAACTGGCGAATCTGCTCCTGTTATAAAAGAAGTTGGTGGGGATTTTGCATCGGTTACAGGAGGAACTACGGTTCAATCAGACTGGATTAAGGTTATGATAACATCAGACCCAGGAGAATCTTTTTTAGATAAAATGATATCCCTTGTAGAGGGAGCATCAAGACAAAAAACTCCAAATGAAATAGCATTATCAACTCTTTTAATAGCACTTACAGTAATATTTATTGTAGTTATAGTATCACTTTATCCAATAGCAAATTTTGTTGGAGTTACCCTTGAAGTTTCAACTCTTGTAGCACTTTTAGTATGTCTTATACCAACGACAATTGGAGGTCTTTTATCATCTATAGGAATAGCAGGAATGGATAGAGTTACTAGATTTAATGTTATTGCTATGAGTGGCAAAGCAGTTGAAGCTTGTGGTGATGTTGATGTGATGATTTTAGATAAAACAGGAACTATAACATTTGGTAATAGATTAGCAGCAGATTTTATACCAATTGAAGGTATATCAAAGGAAGAACTAATAAAATATGCTTTGATATCTTCAATAAAAGATACAACTCCGGAGGGAAAATCAACTATAGAACTTGGAGAAAAGCTTGGAGTAAAAATAGATGAATATGAATTTAGAGATAATGAGTTTGTAGAGTTTACAGCTCAAACTAAGAGTAGTGGTATAAATTTAAAAGATGGTGAGAGAATTAGGAAAGGTGCAGCATCTGCAATTATAGAGTTTGTAAAAGAAAATGGAGGAATAATTCCTAAAGAATTAAAAAACATTGTAGATGATATATCAAAACTTGGAGGAACGCCATTAGTTGTTGCAAAGGAGGATATTATATATGGAGTTATATATTTAAAAGATACAGTTAAACCAGGGCTTACAGAAAGATTTAAAAAACTTCGTGAAATGGGAATCAAGACAGTAATGTGTACTGGAGATAACCCACTAACAGCAAAGACTATAGCAAAAGAAGCAGGAGTAGATGATTTTATAGCAGAATGCAAACCAGAAGATAAAATAGAGGCTATAAAAAAAGAACAGGAAAATGGTAAGGTTGTTGCTATGACTGGAGATGGAACAAATGATGCTCCAGCCCTTGCACAAGCAAATGTTGGACTTGCAATGAATTCAGGAACAATTGCGGCTAAGGAAGCTGCAAATATGGTAGATTTAGATTCAGATCCAACTAAAATTTTAGATGTTGTTGGAATAGGAAAGCAACTATTAATTACAAGAGGAGCTCTTACTACATTTTCAATAGCAAATGATATTGCTAAATATTTTGCTATAATACCTGCAATGTTTACTTTAGCTATACCACAGATGGCTGTGCTTAATGTAATGGGACTTAATAGTCCAAAATCAGCAATAATATCTGCGCTTATTTTTAATGCTATAATTATTCCGCTCTTAATACCAATAGCTTTAAGAGGAGTTAAATATGTTCCTATGAAGCCAGAAAAGATATTAAAAAGAAACTTAGGTATATATGGTGTTGGAGGAATAATAGCACCATTCATTGGTATAAAGATAATAGATGTTATAATTTCACCATTATTATCTTTAGTAGGTATGTAGGAGGAATAAAAGATATGAATCATATAAAAAAAGGGATTAAGATAACAATAGCTATGATAATTATTTGTGGATTAATATATCCATTATTTATAACTGGGATAGGTCAGCTCTTTTTTCCACATGAAGCTAATGGAAGTATTATAGAGGTTAATGGTAAAGAAGTAGGATCTGAGATTATAGGGCAAAAGTATAATAAAGATATTTATTTTTCAGGAAGAATATCAGCTGTAAATTACAATACTTCAGAATTAGGAGAGGAAATAGATGCAACTTCAGGATCAAAAAATTTAGGACCAACAAGTGATGAGTTAAAAGAAAGAGTATTAAAAGATATTGATGAATTTATAAAAAGGAACCCAGAAGTATCAAAAGATGAGATATCATCAGAACTTATATCTCAATCAGGTTCGGGATTAGATCCAGATATAACTCCAAAGGGGGCATTAATACAAATACCAAGAATAGCAAAGGCAACAGGAATTTCAAAAGAAAAGCTTGAAACTCTTATAAAAGAAAATACAAAGGGAAAATGGCTTGGTTTATATGGAGCAGATAGGGTTAATGTTTTAAGATTAAATATAGCTATTGATGAGATGCTAATTAATAAACAATAACAAAAAGCTTACCTTAAGTTTTTAAGGTAAGCTTTTTATTATTCATTGTAAGGTATTACGATGATTTCAATATTTTTAGCGTTTTCTAGTATTTTATTTATTGTAGATCCTCTAATTAGTTTTTGAAACTTTGTTCTTTTAGAATGTCCTATAACTAGCTTGGTTATATTATTTTCCTTTGCAAATTTAACAAGTTCATTAGATATTGATCGTCCTTTTAATTTAACTATTATAGCATTGAACTTTTCTGCAAGAAGAAGATTATCTTTAATAGATATCAGATGTTCTGGTGTATCTTTAGGTGAAAGTTTATGGGTACAATCTACATATGCAACATATAGATCACACTTATATTTTTTTGAAAGCCTTGCTCCAATTCTTATGAGTCTTTTGCTTTTTGGATTTGATGATATAGATACAAGAATTCTTTCAGAAGTATGCCAATTATCTTTTATATGATGATCCTTCATATATTCTAATAATTCATCATCTACTTCATTAGCAGTTTCTCTTAAAGTTAGTTCTCTTAAAGCATTTAGATTGCCTTTTCTAAAAAAGTTTTTAAGTGATCTTTCAATTAAATGATTTTTGTATATCTCTCCACGTTGTAGTCTATTTCTAAGAGCTTCTGGAGTTATATCTATAACAACTACTTCAGAATTTGCTATCAAATTATCAGGAATAGTTTCATTTACTCTTACTCCAGTAATTTGAAAGATTACATCATTTAAACTTTCAATATGTTGAAGATTTACAGTGGAATAAACATTTATGCCACTATTAATTATTTCAATAACATCTTCATATCTTTTTTTATTCTTAGAACCTGGTGCATTAGTATGAGCTAATTCATCAACTAGAACAAGGTTAGGTTTTCTATTAATTATTTCAGGTAGATTCATTTCTTTTAATAAAATTCCATTGTAAGAAATATTCTGAAGTGGTATTAGTGGCAAATTTTTAATTTGATTTATAGTTTCTTTTCTACCATGACTTTCAAAATAGCCAATTACTACATCTTCACCTCTAGAGAAACGTCTATTAGCTTCATTTAGCATCGTATAAGTTTTGCCAACACCAGGGGCATAGCCTAAGAAAATTTTAAGTTTACCTAGTTCATTTTTTTTGCATAATTTTAGAGCAGCTTCTGGAGTTGTCCTTTTTTTGCTCATATAATCACCTTACTTTACTAAATTATTTTAAATCAAGAAGTTTTAAAGATAATTCTTTGAATAATTTTCCTTTTTCAACTTCTCCTAAATTGATTAATATATCACCTAGATTTTCGTAAAGTTTTTCATTTAATGGGTTTTTATATAGCTCTTCTTTTACTTTAGTTAATTTATTATCTATAGAAGATATTTCTTCCTTATTAGAATTTAATTCGTTTTCAGGAAATACCTCTAATAGTGTTTTTCTTATGGTATTTGATGTAAATGGTTTTTGTAAATATACCTTTGCACCAAGTTTCGTAGTAGTTACTGCATTTTTTATTGTACCGAATGCAGTCATAATAATAACAGGAAACTCATAACCTCTACATCTTAATTCTTCTAGAAGTGCTGTTCCGCTCATATTTGGCATTTTAATATCTATAAAAGCAACTTCAAAAGTATTAGTAGACACGAGTTCTAAAGCTTCGGTAGCATTTGTTGCTAAAAAAACATTATAATTTTCATTTTCTAAACACTTTGATAATAAAAGTCTAATATTTTTAGTATCATCTACTATTAATGCATTTTTCATTAATTTTCCTCCATACTATACTTTAAAATATATTACTTTAATTTGTAAAAAATATCAATAAATTAACCTTATAGATAATTAAAAGAATACTTAAAAATACTACAAAAATAAGAGAAGGATTTAAATAATAGACTTTAATAGTATAGATTATTTTGAAAGTGGTTTAGATAGATAATAGTAAAAATTTGTTAAATATATTATAATTTTATTATCTAATAAATATGGGAGAGCAAAGATGATAAAGAGTATAAAGATAAAGATATTTATGATTTTAATAGTTTTTCTAACATTAACTTTAGGAAATACTTTAGTATCTATACATTATTTTAATAAATTACAAGAGTCTATAGATTCTATAATGCATGCTAATTATGATAGTGTAGTTGCCGCACAAAATATGATAGAGTCAGCAGAGAGACAAGATAGTTTAGAACTAGCATTTATATTTGAAGAAGATAAATCACTATCCTTAGCTTATGAAGAAAATAATATGAAGTTTATAGAGTGGCTGTATAAAGCTAAAAATAATATAACAGAAAATGGAGAAAAAGAAACCTTAAATAGTATAGAAAAAACTTATAAAGAATATACAGAAAAGGTTAAAGGCCTAGAAAGTCTAAAAGGAAAAGAAGGTGCAGATAAGGGACGAAAATATTATTACAATGAGATACTACCCCTATTCGAAAAATTAAAAGAAGAGTGTACAAATTTATTAAATATAAATCAGAAATCTATGGTTAATATGAAAGAAGAATCTAAAGAATTAGCGAAAGAGGCAATATACTATACTCTAAGTATAGTAGTGGCAGTTCTAATAATAGGTCTTTGCATAATTGGATATTTATTAAAAAAAATAATTAGACCAATTGAAGATTTGACAATTGGAATAAAAGAAGTATCAGAAGGAAATTATGATTACAAAATACCTCTAAAGAGAGAGAAAGATATTAATTTTATGCTAGAAGAATTTAATAATATGGCTTGTGAACTAAAAAGATATGAGATGTTAAATGTGAATGAGATATTAATGGAAAAGCAAAAGGGAGAAGCAATTATAGAGAGTATAGATTCTCCAATAATAGTTACAGATTATGATAATAAAGTTACTATGGTTAATAAATCAGCAGAGAGAATTTTAGATGTTAAAGAAAAAAATATCATAGATAGACATTTTTTAGAATGTATAGAGAATAGAGAAATATTTAATATAATTAGTAAAGCAAGAAATTCGGTAAGAGAGTATAAGGCATTTGAAGATATAGAAATATCTCAAAATAGAGAAAAGATATATTATAGAGTTATATCTACTCCAATATGGTTTGAACATAGTGAAAATATAGGGGCTGTAACAATAATGCAAGATATAACTAAATTTAAGGAAGTTGAAATGTTAAAGTCAGAATTTGTATCAAATGTATCTCATGAATTTAGGACTCCACTTACATCTATTTCTATGGCTATATCATTATTGTTAGAAGAAAGCTTTAATGATAAGGAAGAAGAAAATGAATTATTAAATATTATAAAAGATGATAGTGAAAGACTTAATAATCTTGTATCTGAATTATTAGATCTTTCAAAATTGGAATCAGGAAAAATAGAAATGGATATACAGAATGTTGATATTAGAGATGTTATAAATCAAGCAAAGAGAGCCTTTAAAATGCAGTTTGAAGAAAAAAATATAAAACTTAATATTGATTGCAATGGTGTATATAGGTATGTAAAAGCTGATTTTAACAAAATATCTTGGGTTATTGCTAATCTTATAGGAAATGCTATTAGATACATAGCTAAGGATGGAACAGGAGTAATAGAAATAAAGGCTAAAGAAGTTAATAGCAACATGTTAATTTCAGTTTCAGATAATGGTGATGGAATTAATGAGGAAGATCAAAAGAGAATATTTGAAAAGTTTGTTCAATTAAAAGATAAAAATGGTGAAGTAACAGGAAGTTCAGGACTTGGACTTGCTATTTGCAAGGAAATGGTAATAGCAAATTCTGGTGAGATATGGGTTGATAGTACTTTAGGAGAAGGAAGCAAATTTTACTTTACTTTAAAATTAGGAGGTGTAATAAATGAAAAAAATATTAATAGTTGATGATGAAAAGAATATAAGAATTGGACTAAAGCATTGTTTAAAATCAGAAGGATATAATATTTCTATGGCTTGTGATGGAGATGAAGCATTATATAAAGCAGAAAATGAAAATTATGGTTTAATATTAATGGATTATCAAATACCAAATAAAAATGGAATAGAAGTTTTAAAAATATTAAGAGAGAATAATATTTTAACTAAAGTAATTATAATGACAGCATATGGTACAGTTAATATAGCTGTTGAAGTAATGAAATTAGGAGCAGTTGATTTTATTAGTAAACCATTTACGCTAGATAAGTTAAAAGAATGTGTTAAAGAGAATATAAACAAAGATAATAGCATAATAAGAGTAGAGGAAAACAGTGAGTATTATATAGAATCTGCTAAAGAAGCGATTTTAAAAGGAGATTTTGAAAAAGCTAGGTATTATTTAAAGGAAGCTTTAGTAACTGATACAAGTAATGCTATTATACAGAATCTTCTTGGTGTAATAGAGGAAAAACTTCACAATAAGAGTTTGGCTCAAAAATATTATAGAGCAGCATTATCATTAGATGCAACGTATAAACCAGCTGATAATAACCTAAGAAGAACTGCTATGTATGGATATAGCACTAAAGGCATAGATTTAGGATAAAAGAAGGGTAGAGTTGATTTTATAGAATCAGCTCTAATTCTCTTTTTCAGGATTTGATGTAAATATTGTATTGTTACGTCCATTATTTTTAGCTAAATATAAATTTTCATCAGCTAATTGAATGAAATCTTCAATATTTATATTTAAATCATTAATAACATATCCACCTAGGCTACAAGTTAATTTTATAGAAATATCTTTATAGTTAAATGTATGAGATTCTACTTTTTTTCTTATTCTCTCTGCAATAAGATTTGCAATATCTAGAGGAGTATTTTCTAAAATTATCATGAATTCCTCTCCACCAAATCTTCCAAAAGAATCATCTTTTTTTCTAAGACATGATGAAACTAGAGAAGAAAATTCTTTTAAAACTTTATCGCCTATTAAGTGTCCATAAGTATCATTTATATTTTTAAAATGGTCTATATCAAGCATTATTATTGAAAGTGGAAGTGTACAAGTTTTTGGAGATAATGATTTTGCAAGCTTTTCATAAAGAACTCTTTTATTATAAATATTAGTTAATTCATCTTTATTTAATGTCTCGGATAAATAGTTAAGAAGATTTTCTATTGTTATACAATTTGATCCATCTTTTAGAAAACTATTTTTTGATACATCTTTTATTAACTCTACAACATATGTAGCTCCATTATTTGTAATTGGAGTTGCAGTAAGTAAAAATATTTTATTTTCTTTTAGTTCAATCTTTATAAAAGTTTTATTTTCATTGTAAGCCTTTAAAGATATACAATTTTTACATTTGCTATTTTTATTCCAAAATGCGTGGCAAGGAATCTCATCATACTCTTTAACGTTTGATTTAGAATCTACGTGTAAAACTTTATCATTAATTGGGTCAACTAATCTAATAGTGTCATAAAAATCTTTAAATATACATAGTCTGTCTTTTATATTATTAAGTAAATCCATGTTTAACCTCTTATAAATTATTTTAATATATGTATTTATTATATAGTAGTAATAAAATCAATAACAATAATATATTTCAAAATATGAATAATAAAGTAAAAAATCGACAAAGTTAATTATTAATTAACAATTAAAAGGTATATTTTATTATATCGTAGACAATGTTTTTCTTGGCTACTATAATATTAATATACTTAGATGAGAAAAGGAGAAATAGATGATTATTGAAATAAAAGATAGAAAGATAGAAGAATCAGCTAAACAATTAGAAAAAGCGATAGAAATAGTTGGTGGAATAGATTATTTAGAGAATATTAAAAATGAATCAGAGCTAATAGAAGAAATAATAAAGAATGTATTTTATGAAGGTTCATCTACTATATATATAGAAGGAAGAGGATATACAGTAAAAGAACTTATTGAACTTAAAACTGAATTTGAAAAATACTTTTTAAAAAATAAAAGAAAAGTAATATCAAGAATTGTATCAAAGATAAAAGAATATAATACTTTATTAGAAAGTAAAATAAGAAAATTTAAAAAGAGCAATTCAATTGAAGAGTTTAGAGAAATCGTAAAAGAGATAGAAGATAGGTATGATTGGGAATTTGATAATTTCTTTTTAATGTATATAGATAATATTGATGAAAATAAAAATTATTATGGTAAATATTTAACAGAAAAGAAAAAACAGATAGTAGATAGTGTTTTAATGAAGTTAGGTATATAAATTTTAGGAAAATTATACTATAATATATTAGTGTTCAAATATTAAGAGAGTGTTCTTTTTATATTTGTTCCTTTAAATTACTTTACAAATAATCTAACAGAAAAGAGTAATCTAACCTGGAAGAAAATTAATTTAATAATGTATATTAATAAAAAGGTATTTTTGCGTTAAAATATCTTTACTAGTGATACATATTGGACTGATTTTCTTTTAATTATAGGGAAATCAGTCTTTTTTTGGAGGTTTTTTTAATATGAAAAAAATAGCGGTAATTAGTGCTATACTTGAAGCTCCTAAGGAGTGTCAAGAAGAGTTTAACACTGTTATAGCAAACTTTAGAGGAAGTATTAGGGGGAGAATGGGAATACCATTTGAAGAAGGAATTTCAGTTATTTCTCTAACAGTGACAGGAGAGTTAAATGAAATTAACAGTTTAACTGGAAAGCTTGGGAATATAAAAGGTGTAACAGTTAAAACAGCAATAGCAAAAAAAGAAATATAAAATAGAAAGGGAAATGTATGAAAGTAATAGACATTATAAATAAGTTATACAAAGAACACAATGCCAGCAGAGAAGAACTTTTATATCTTTTAGATAATATAACAGATGAAGACCAAGAGTATTTAATAGAGAAAGCTAATGATATAAGAATGCAAAATTATAGTAATAAAGTCTATATGAGAGGTCTTATAGAGTTTACTAATTATTGCAAAAGGGATTGTATGTATTGTGGAATAAGAAAGAGCAATAAAAATGCTGATAGATACAGATTAACTTTCGATGAAATAATACAGTGTGCTGATATTGGAGATAAGCTTGGGTATAAAACATATGTACTTCAAGGTGGTGAAGATGCTTATTTCACTGACGAGAGAATGATTGAAATTATTAAGGAGATCAAAAGAAGGCATCCTAATAATGCAATAACACTTTCACTCGGAGAAAGAAGCTATGAGTCATACAAGAAGTTGTATGAAGCTGGTGCTGATAGATACCTTTTAAGACATGAAACAGCATCAAAGCATTTATATGATAAACTTCATCCAGGTGCATCTTTTGAAGAGAGAATGAAGTGTCTTAGAAACCTAAAAGAAATAGGGTATCAAGCTGGTGCTGGATTCATGGTTGGTCTTCCAGGACAAACAAATGAAGATTTAGTAAATGATTTGCTGTTTGTAAAAGAGTTTAAACCAGAAATGTGTGGTATAGGACCATTTATACCTCAAAAGGATACACCACTTGGACAAGAAGAAGGTGGAACTTTAGAAAAAACAGTTATTATGCTAGCTATAATTAGATTACTACTTCCAGATGTATTACTTCCAGCATCAACAGCTTTAGGTAGTGTAGATCCACTAGGACGTGAAAAAGGAATAAAAGCTGGAGGGAATGTTGTTATGCCAAATCTTTCACCAACAGAAGTTAGAGATAAATATGCTTTATATGATGGTAAAATATGCACAGGTGATGAAGCAGCAGAATGTAGAATGTGCATAGAGGGAAGAATGAGAAGATTTGGATATGAAGTGGAAGTAAACAGAGGAGACAATGTAAAGTGGCTTAAGGAGAACAAGTAAGAGGGGCATCATTTAGGAGGAGTAAAAATGTTTATAAACCACGAATTAATCAACGGTATTTTAGAAGAAACAAAAAATCCAACTAGAGAAGAAGCAAGAGAAGTCATAGAGAAGGCAAAGAGAAGAGAAACTTTAGATTATAGAGATATAGCCATACTTTTAGCTACTAAAGATAAAGAAATTGAAAAAGAAATCTTTAAGCTTGCAGGAGAGATAAAAGAAAGTATATATGGTAAAAGGATTGTTATATTTGCCCCACTTTATGTAAGTGATTATTGTGTAAATAATTGTGTTTATTGCGGATATCAAAGATGTAACTCATTTGAAAGAAGAAAATTAACTCAAGAAGAAATAGCTGAAGAAGTTAAGTTATTAGAAAAGATGGGACATAAAAGACTAACATTAGAACTGGGAGAAGACCCAGTAAATGCTCCAATTGAATATGTTTTGGAATGTTTAGATACAATGTATAAAACTCAAAATGCAAATGGAGAAATAAGAAGAATTAATGTAAATATAGCAGCAACATCAGTTGAAAACTTTAAAAAGCTTAAAGATAAAGAAATTGGTACATATGTATTATTCCAAGAAACTTATCATAAGCCAAGTTATGAAAAAATGCATCCAAAATCATTAAAGAGTGACTATGAATATCATTTAACTGCTTTTGATAGAGCTATGGAAGCTGGAATTGAAGATGTTGGTGCTGGAGTTCTATTTGGACTTGCAGATCCAAGGTTTGAAGTTTTAGGACTTATGATGCATAATGCCCATTTAGAAGAAAAATTTGGAGTTGGATTCCATACAATTTCAGTTCCAAGAATAAGAAAAGCAAAGGGAGTTGCAATGGAGGATTTACCAAATCTTCTAACTGATGAAATGTTTAAAAGAGTAGTTGCAGTAATTAGAATAGCTGTTCCATTTACAGGAATGATGATTACTGAAAGAGAACCTGCAGAAATAAGAAGAGAAGCTCTTAAATATGGAGTATCTCAAATATCAGCAGGATCAAGTACCGTTGTTGGTGGATATAAAAAGAGAGAAATGAATCAAGAACATGATGAACAATTTAAACTTTTTGATGAAGTTAAACCTCTAGAAGTTATAAGAGAATTATTAGAAGATGGTTATATACCAAGCTATTGTACTGCATGTTATAGAAAAGGAAGAACAGGGGATAGATTTATGTCTCTTGCAAAATCTGGAGAAATACAAAATGTGTGTGAACCTAATGCTATATCTACACTTGTAGAGTTTGCTTTAGATTATGGAGATGAAGATTTTAAAGAAAAAGCATTAAAGACAGCAGAGAAAATAGCTAATGAAATGAAAAATGAGAAAACTAAAGAAATAACTTTAGAAAATATTAAAAGATTAAAAAATGGAGAGAGAGATCTCTTCTTATAAAGATGTGATCATACAGGAGGAGTAAATATGTTTATAGACCACGAATTAATTAATGGAATTTTACAAGAAACAAAAAATCCAACTAAAGAAGAAGCAAGAGAAGTAATAGAAAAGGCAAAAAGAAAAGAAAAGTTAAATTACAAGGATATAGCTATACTTTTATCAACAGATGATAAAGACATTGTCTTAGACATGTATAAATTAGCTGGAGAGATAAAAGAAAGTATATATGGTAAGAGAATAGTAATGTTTGCTCCTCTATATGTAAGTGATTATTGCGTAAATAATTGTGTTTACTGTGGATATCAAAGATGTAATAAATTTACTAGAAGAAAATTAACACAAGAAGAAGTTGCACAAGAAGTTAGAATATTAGAAAAAATGGGACATAAGAGATTGGCATTAGAACTTGGAGAAGATCCAGTAAATGCACCAATTGATTATGTATTAGAATGTTTAAAAACAATATATAATACTCAAAATGAAAATGGGGAAATAAGAAGAGTAAATGTAAATATAGCTGCAACAACAGTTGAAAATTATAAAAAGTTAAATGAAGCTGGAATAGGCACATATATCTTATTCCAAGAAACTTACCATAAACCAACATATGAAAGAATGCATCCAAAGTCATTAAAAGGAGATTATGAGTATCATCTAACTGCCTTTGATAGAGCAATGGAAGCTGGAATTGATGATGTAGGTGGTGGAGCTTTATTTGGACTTGCAGATCCTAAATTTGAAGTTTTAGGACTTATGATGCATAATGCTCATTTAGAAGAAAAATTTGGAGTTGGATTCCATACAATTTCAGTACCAAGACTTAGAAAGGCAAATGGAGTTACAATGGAAAACTTCCCACATCTTTTAACAGATGAAATGTTTAAGAGAATAGTTGCAGTACTTAGAATAGCAGTACCGTTTACTGGTATAATATTATCAACAAGAGAAACACCAGAAATGAGAAAGGAAGTATTAAGATACGGAGTATCTCAAGTTTCAGCGGGATCAAGTACAGGAGTTGGAGGATACAAGGAAAGAGAAGAAAAAGGCCATGATGATAAGCAATTTGAGACTTCAGATGAGAGAACACCACTTGAAGTTATTAAAGAATTGTTAGATGATGGTTATATACCTAGCTATTGTACAGCATGTTATAGAAAAGGAAGAACAGGTGATAGATTTATGGCTTTAGCAAAGTCTGGAGAAATACAAAATGTATGTGAACCTAATGCTATAACAACTCTTGTAGAGTATGCACTAGATTATGGTGATGAAGAATTTAAGGAAAAGGCTTTAAGAAATGCAGATAAAGTAGCTAATGAGATAAAAAATGAAAAAACAAAGAATATTGTTTTAAATAATATTAAAAAGCTAAAAGAAGGAAAGAGAGACCTTTTCCTATAATAGGAGATGATTTGTATGAATAATACACCAAACTCAAACAGAAAACATATTGCTATTTTTGGTAATACTAATAGTGGAAAATCCTCATTAATGAATAAGATATTAGGGCAAGAAATATCTCTAGTATCTGAGGTAGAAGGGACTACAACAGACCCAGTTCAAAAAGCTATGGAACTTATACCAGTTGGTCCAGTACTTTTAATAGATACAGCAGGACTTGAAGATAAATCAGAACTTGGGATACTTAGAATTGAAAAAACAATGGAAGTATTAAGAAAGACTGATATTGCAATATTTGTACTTGATGCATCAAGTCCTGACTTTGAAGCTTTTGATAGATGGAAAATAGAAGCTTTAAAATATAATATTCCATTTGTTGTTGCAGCAAATAAAGCAGAAGTTGCAAACAAAGAAATTGTTGAAACATTAAAAGATAAATATACCGATGTAATATGTACATCTACAGTAACTGATATAGGAATAGATAATCTTAAAGATGCCCTAGTAAAGATTTTAGAAAAAGAAGAGGATGAGAGATCTTTAATTGGAGATTTAGTACCTTACAATGGAAAAGTTGTTTTAGTAGTTCCTATAGATTCAGAAGCTCCAAAGGGAAGACTTATTCTTCCTCAAGTTCAAGTAATAAGAGATTGTTTAGATAATGGTATTAAGAGTTATGTAGTTCGTGACACTGAGCTTAAGGAAGCTCTAAAAGATTTAAAAGATGTAGATTTAGTAGTAACTGATTCACAAGCTTTTAAAAAGGTAAGTGAGATAGTACCAGAAAGCATTAGACTTACAAGTTTCTCTATACTTTTTGCAAGGCAAAAGGGGGATTTAAATGCCTTTATTGAAGGTGTAAATAAAGTTAGACATTTAAGGCCTAATGATACTATACTAATATCAGAAAGCTGTACTCATAATGTTTCACATGAGGATATAGGAAGGGTTAAAATTCCAAAGCTTTTAGAAAAGTATGTTGGAGGAAAACTTAATTTTGAATTTAGAGTAGGTCATGATTTCCCGGAAAATATAGAAAAGTATGATTTAATAATTCATTGTGGAGCTTGTATGATAAATAGAAAAACTGTTTTAAATAGAGTTAAATCTTGTAACAATAATCATGTACCAATAACCAATTATGGTGTTATACTTGCATTTTTAACAGGAATATTAGATAGATCGACAGATAAGTTAATTTAAAATTTATAAGCTTAAGTTTAACTTTATAAAAATATAGTGTATAATAAAAAAGAATTAAATAGCTAGGGGTGCTTTTTAAAAAAGCTGAGAGATAGTTAGAGTTACTATTAACCCTTTAACCTGATATGGATAATGCCAACGTAGGGAAGCAAGATTATAATTACTTTTATATATTGTAATTTATGGCTTTCTGTGTGTTTCACATAGAAAGCCTTTTAGTTTATTAAGTATAAAGAGTATTAATTTCCTAAAATTGCATTAGCATTTTAGAAAGTTAATGCTCTTTTTTATTAAAAGGAGTGAAAAAATGAAATTTACAGATTATTTATTTGAAGAAGCAAAAGATATATTCAGTGAATACTTAGAGCATCCATTTGTAAAAGAACTTGGTGAAGGTACTTTAGATAAGGAAAAGTTTAAAGACTACTTAATTCAAGACTATTTATATCTTAAAGAATATGCAAAAGTATTTTGTGTAGGAGTAGTAAAAGCTGAGACTATGGATGAGATGAAATTCTTTTATAATTCAATAAAAGGAACTATGGAAGATGAAACTGCTATCCATATAAAATATTTAGAAGACTTTGGTATAAGTTCAAAAGAAGCGGAAAATAGAGAAATTAGTTTAACTAATTCAAGTTACACTAGTTATATGCTAGGACAAGCACTTACAGGTGATATATACGATATAATAGCAGCTGTACTTCCTTGTACTTGGAGTTATAATTATATAGGACATGAACTTTATAAAAGATATGAGGATAAATTAGAAGATAATTTCTATAAACCATGGATAGAAGTTTATGTTGATAAGGGATATGATGAGTTTACAAAAGAATGGCTAGATTATACAAATAGAGTGTGCCAAGATTTAAGTAATCAGAAAAAGAAAAAATTAAAGGATATATTTATAAAGTCAAGTATTTACGAGATGAAGTTTTGGGACATGGCATATAAATTGGAAAGAGATTAAATATGATAGTTAATATAATAATAGTTCTTTTTACTGTTTGTATGTTTATATTATATGGAATTAGCTTAAAAAGAAATCCGTTAAGTACAAAAAGATTAGTTGCAATAGGTATGTATTCTGCAATAGCATTTTTACTATATTTAATACATTTTATAAGCTATCCTCAAGGTGGAGGGATAACATTATTTTCAATGCTTCCAATAATGCTGTTGTCAATTTTTTATGGATCAACTACAGGAGTAACAGGCGGATTAGTTGTTGGACTACTTAAATTATTAAATGGAGCTTTTATAGTTCATCCAGTACAGTTTTTATTAGATTACATACTTGCTAATATGGCTCTTGGACTTGCTGGAGCCTTTGGAGCTGATACTAGGCTTAAGACAAATATAGGAGCGTTTGTCTCTGTAGTATTAAGTGTTTTTGTATCAATAATATCAGGGGTTGTATTTTTTGGGCAATATGCACCAAGTGGAATAAATATATGGATATATTCATGTATATATAATATAAGTAGTGCAGGAGTTGAAGGTATACTTACTATTATATTTATGAATTTCCTTCCATTAATAAAACTAAGAAAATTAGCACTTAAAAAAAGTTAGATTTAACAAGCTATTTAATTCAAATTAAAGTGGTCAAATGGCCACTTTTTTTTGTTTATGAATAAAATTTTATGTTATAGTAAATAAGTAAAATAAAAAGTTATGGAGAAAAGATATGAAAAACGGATTTGATAAATTTAATTTAAGTAAAGAGATAATAAATTCATTAAATGATTTAGGATATAAAAATCCAACAGAAGTTCAAGAACTTGTAATAAAAGAGGCTCTGTTAAATAAAGATTTAATAGTTAAGGCACAAACAGGAAGCGGTAAGACAGCTGCTTTTGGAATACCATTATGCGAGAAAATAGATTGGGAAGAAAATACTCCTCAAGTACTTATACTTGCACCAACTAGAGAACTTGCTATGCAGATTAAAGATGATATTATAAATATCGGAAGATATAAAAGAATTAAAGCTATAACATTAGTTGGAAAAGAATCTTTTAAAGAACAAGAAAAATCTTTAAAAGGAAAGGTTCATGTAGTTGTAGGTACTCCAGGGAGAGTATTAGATCATTTTGATAATGGAAATTTAAATGGAAAAGCATTTAAGTATTTAGTTATAGATGAAGCCGATGAAATGTTTAATATGGGATTTATAGGTCAAGTAGAAGGTGTATGTAGAAGGATAACTAGAAAAAGAGTTACTATGTTATTTTCAGCTACTATGCCAGAGAAGATTAATGAATTAAGTAATAAGCATATGGATAGACCTATAGAAATAAAAATAAAGGCACAGAGCTTAATAACAGATAAAATAACTCATGGATTAATTAAGGTAGAAGGAAAAGATAAATTAAGTAAGGCTAATGATATTTTATTAAAAGAAGGACCAGAAACTGCAATAATGTTCTGTAGAACTAAAGAGAATG
Organism: Clostridium perfringens; assembly: GCA_040144665.1. Lineage (GTDB taxonomy): Bacteria > Bacillota > Clostridia > Clostridiales > Clostridiaceae > Clostridium > Clostridium perfringens_A. The sequence continues at coordinate 74,612 of JBBVGE010000407.1, read as the reverse complement.
TAGAAACTGCTTTTAAGTATTTTAAAGATAAGGGATATTCAGTTGATAAAATTCATGGAGATATGCTTCAAAAAGATAGAACAAAGAAAATGAATGAATTTAAAGAAGGAAAGTTTAGAATACTTATAGCTACAGATATAGCATCTAGAGGAATAGATGTAGATAATATAACTCATGTAATTAATATAGATATTCCAGTTGAGAAGGAAGCTTATGTCCATAGAATAGGAAGAACGGGAAGAGCTGGAACCTCAGGTAAGTCCATAACGTTTATTACACCCTATGAAAATAAATATTTAGATAGAATAGAAGAATATATAGGCTTTAAGATAAATGATTATAAAGAAGTAGAAGATAATTTCAATATAAAGGATAGAGAAAAATTATTAAAAACTAAACCTGTTATAAAAAAGAGTACTAAAAAAATAACAAAAAATATTACAAAAATATATTTAAATGGTGGTAAGAAGAAAAAAATTAGAGTTATAGATATTGTTGGTACTATAATGAGTATTGAAGGAATAAATAAAGATGATGTAGGAATAATTGATGTAAAAGATATGGGATCAACTGTTGAAATACTAAATAATAAAGGGAAAAAAGTATTGGATGCTTTAAAAACAAAAACTATTAAAGGGAAAACACTTAGAGCTGAAATAGCTAAAAAATAATTAGTAAATTTAAGACTGTAGAGTTTAGTTAGCTCTGCAGTTTTTTAGAATATATTTTTTTTGAATTTAAAATACTATACAATTTATGGATATTTTATATTTAATCATATTAATAGGAGGATTTAAATAGTATATAGTATTGGGTATTTTATACAAAAGTGTTAGAATGAAGATTATAAAGTTGAGATCTTTAAATATGGAGGGGTAATTTTGAGATTTAATTTAAAAGTTCCAACAGAAGTATTGTTTGGAGAGAATATAATAAAAAATAATTGTAACAAGTTTAATAAAATAGGTAATAGGGCTTTAATAGTAATGGGAGGAAAGTCAGCTAAATTAAATGGAGCTTTAAGTGATATATTAATAGCACTTGATAGCTGTGATAAGGAATATTATATTTTTGATAAGGTTGAAGAAAATCCATCTCTTGAAACAGTAGAGGCGGGAAGTAGGCTTGGAAAAGCTGTAAAAGCAGATTTTGTTATTGGAATTGGAGGAGGATCTCCGCTAGATGCTGCTAAAGCTATATCATTAATGATTAATAATCCAAATATAACAAAGGAAAGCATATTTAGTGAAAAAAATCTTGAAGGAATTCCAGTTATAGCAGTTCCAACTACAGCTGGAACAGGTAGTGAGGTAACACAATATGCCATAGTTACGGACCATGTAGAAAAAGTTAAGAAGAATTTAGGACAAACAATATATCCTAAGATGGCATTTATTGATCCAAAATATACAGAAAAACTAAATATATCTATGACAAGAAATACAGCTATGGATTCTTTTTCACATATAGTTGAGGGATATTTAAATAGCAATTCTACAGAATATACTGATAAGTTATCACAGGAAGCTTTAAAGATATGGGGAGAAGCTCTAGATGGACTTTTAAAAGGAAGTTTAACTAAAGAAGATAGAAATAATCTTATGATATCATCAACTTTAGCTGGTGCAATAATATCTAAAAATGGTACATCTATACCACATGGAATGGGATATGCACTAACATATCATAAAGGAGTTCCACATGGAGTTGCAAATTGTTGTTTATATAATGAATATTTAGATAGTTTTAAAAATAATAAAAAGGTTAATAATATAGTTAATATATTAGGTTTTTCATCTCTTAAAGATTTAAAGAAGGTAATAACTAAATTATCACAAACTAATTTATCAATTACAGAAGAAGAAGCTAAAAAATATACAGATGAAATATGGAATAATAAAGAAAAACTTAAAAATCATCCAGAAGATATAAGTTATAATGAGTTATATAATATTTATTATAAGAGTTTAGTTAAGAATGGTAATATTCAGTAAATATTATATGGTATAATATTATAAATACTAATAGAAAAGAGGTATATAAATGAAATACAGTTTTAAATATGAAGATAAAAGATATGATTTAGATGAAAGAAATCTTATAGAAATAATTAATGATGAAGAGAGTCCTATAAAGGATATAGATATAGATATAATATTAAAACTTTTAAACGAAGGTAAAGAAGTAGAATTTGACAAAGCATATTACAGTAGCCCATGTGAAGAGTGCAATGCTAATTTTAAAGAAAAGAAGAGCATAAGCGAATATTTAGAGTATTACTTCTATATTTATACAAAGGATGGAGAGTATGTTATAAGTGATATTTCAAAAGAATATGAAAATTTAACATTTAATAGACTAGAACTAGAGGGAAAAGTAGATAATAGTTATATAGTTACAGTTATAGTTTGTACAAATTGTTCAAAATATTTAGTTCAAATTGAGGAATTAGAGATATAAAATTTATAAATATATAAAAAATGAGGTTATCTAACATGATAGCCTCCTTTTTTATATATTTATAATTTTAGAAATGCAATTAATAATAAACATATTCCTGAAAGCCATGATAGATTTTTGTTGGAGTTTTCAGGCAACAACTTTTTACCTACAAAAGAACCAAGCTTTATTGAACATATTCCAAATATAAAGCAGAATAATATCATAAGTATTGGGCTTATATTAATAAAACTGGCTCCAAATCCGACTGCTAAGCTATCTATAGAAAGCGCCATAGCTAGATAAACAGATTCTTTTAATGATATAGTTTTTGATTCATCAAAGTCTGCTTTTCTCTCATCTATATATACTTGAAGTGCAAATTTAAAGTCAAATAATTTAAAGGTTAATGGTTCGTTACTCTTTGAGAATTTTCCCATATATTTTTTAAAGAATCCCTCAAATAATTTATAAATACCCAGTATCATAAATATTCCAAAACTTATATATCTAGGTAAATATGCAGGCATTATATCTTCAAGATAATTTCCTATAGTTAGAGAAAATATTAAAATTAAACATGAGATTATATTTATAATAATTACATATAGATTAGGAACTTTAATTTTATCTGCACTATATGCAATACTTGCAACAAATGAATCTATTACAAGAGAAAAAACTAATATTAGAGCTTCCATAAATTCACCTCAAAAAACTCTTTGTTATATTATCTTATGACAAAAGTAGACAAAAAGTGCTTGAGACAAAAAAGTTATATATAAACTTTAAACTAATTAAGCCTATAAGAAGTATTTATATCTTATAGGCTTAATAACTATAATAAAATAATATATTTAATATAGTGAAGTTTTATAATATTATATTTATTTATCTTGTACTTCAGCCTGGAATGGAGTGATAGGGTTTCCTTTAGCATCTTTAGTTGATATTTCACCTTGTTCTTTAGTTGTTGAAACTAAAAGTGTCATTTTTGATAAATCAAAAGTATTAGATGCTACAGTTAATAAAATAATATTAGTGTCATTAGCTGGATCGGAAGGCTTAGCATCTGATAATGATATAAATTTATTATCATCTTCATTAGCTGTCTTTACTGCAAAATCAGAAAGTGTAATAGTAGTCCTATCTATAGTGCCATCAAATAATAATCCAATAGTAAGAGTTGAAAATGGTGAACCAGTTGCTGTTGATTCTCTATATGCTTTAGTAAGTCTAGCGGATAACATATTAGATGCAATAGTATTACAAGTAGCTGAAGGTTTTATTTTCTTTCCAAATATATCACTGGTAGAAACTGTATCTGCTGTTGTCATTTCTAAAGTAGTAGTAGATGATTCAAAGGTTCCATTTGGGAATACAAATGTAAGATTTTTATAATCATCTGACAAAGTAACAGTAGTTGGAGTTATAGGATTTGAATCTTTAACAAACTTAAAATCAGCAAGTACTAGATTTGAAGGATCAAACATAAATTCATTAGAAGTAGCAGCTGTGAATTTTAATGAGCTATCTGATAAAATGCTCATGGAGCCTCCAGCAATATCAAGTTGTGGCACTAGTGCTGTAACTAAGTTTTCCTTACAAATAGGGAATATATTGCCTGATTGATTAGTTACATATAAGATATCTTTAAGTCTTGTATATCCTATAACAACTGCACTTGTATTAGCTACTGCGTTAAATGTACTTGGTAAGTTTATTCTCATCCATTTATTTGAGTTTAAAGGATCAATTTTTGAGGTTGATGCACTTAGAGGAATTGGATCAGTAGTGCCTGGAGTTTCAATTAATTTATAATTGGTTGATATATTTGCTCCATGTTCATCGATTACGTTCATTATTCCATCAAACATTACTAAAATTACATCTTTATCAGTATCTGGCATTAATATTTTTTCTACATTTGGAACTGTTAAATCTACTATATCGAATATTTTACATTCATTATTTATAGGAACTCCAAATATATCAGTTACATTTGAAACACATAATTGATAACTTCCAGCAGGCAGCTTGTCTGTTTCTATAATAAATTCGTTTGTAGGATCACCAGAATTTGTTATAGAATTTATTTTTATTGTTTCAGCTGATAATGTATTGTTAGTTAAAATGTAATTAGATGTAGTAGTGCTTGAAGTAATATCCATATTCCAAGAATATCCTATATTTATTTTAGTAGTAGCTGAAGTAGGATTAGAGGTATCTTGATAAATAGTATCAAGAGTTGGAGCTTCTGCTATAATATCTTTAAATATAGGTATATCTTTTGTTGTAAAACCTGAAGCATCAGTTATTGGGCTAACTCTAATTTCAATGCTATTACCGGCAGTAAGTGGTGTTGAAGGATCAAGAGTATATTTTAAGCTCTTTTTATCATATCCAACTCTTTCACGACTTTTTATTGTTTTAGGATCACCATTACATTTTACAAAGCCTATAGTAGAACCATCAGATGCGATAACATCTTCTTTTCTTAATAGAACTTCTTTATCAAAAGTTATTATAAATTCAGTTAAAGAAATAGGTTCAATATCAACTGGAGTAGCTGGATATTGTTCACTTCTAAGACTAAATGGTTTCTCCATTATAGGTATTTCACGTGGATTTTTAGAATAATCAACTAATATAAGATTCTTGTCTGTAACATGTGAGCCTTGAAGTCTAGTATAGTTTATAGTTAAGCTATGAGTATCTCCAATAGGAAGATTTTTTATATTTGATTGTATTTCTATAGACTTTTGATCAGGACTTACCTTTGCAGTGAATAGTTTTTCAGCATCATCAATAGGAAAATATCCTTTCCAATCTATTTGATCACCACCATTAGGTTGAGTAGCTGAACCTATGGCATCTCTATTAAAGTATATAGCATAAAAATTATTTAAATTTTTACTTCCACTTGGGTCAAGTTTATCAAGATTTTTTACCGGATATGGGAATACTACTTCTATTATTCGATTACCATAAGTTTTTACATCTGCGTTTATAATAGCAGGAAAATCTTCAACTAATATAGTTTGATCAAGTAAGTTTATACCATTATCAGAAACTACTACTCTATACTGTTTTCCTACTTCTAGAAGAGTAGAATCATCAAATAGTATTGTTCTTGATGCTTCAGAACCATTTAGAGAGCTTCTAACTATTGAAAATTTTAATTCAGTATTAGGATTTTCAATTGAAGAAACAGTTATTTTGGTGGTATTTGTAAAGCCTGAAGCTAATTCTATATCAAAGCTCTTAGGGTTAATGTTAGATATTGAGTTTGGGTTAATAGCAAACATTCAATTACCTCCTGGTTATAATTAATATATTTAATCTATATTATAAATTTCTTTTATATAATATGACCTAGTGCATATTAATGTGAATTCAAAAGAAAATATAAATTAATAGTAGATATGCTTAAATATTTGTCTTATAATAAATAAAAATGAAGGGGATTTTATATGTTTAGTGTAGATGGAGTTTTAAATTTATTAAGTAATTATAATGAAATAGCAATATTTATTAGTTTAGTAATTAGTATAGTTATATCCATAGCTGGGGTTATACCTTCTGTTTTCATTACAGGAGCAAATATATTATTTTTTGGACCTTTATGGGGATTTTTTATATCTTTATTTGGAGAGGTCTTTGGAGGTTGGATTACTTTCAGATTATATAGATTAGGTTTTAAGAAAAGTTTTAATAATTTTACAGAGAAACATGAACTTTTGAAAAAAATTGCAGAAAGTAGTGGAAATGAAGCAGCATTTTTAATACTTCAAGGTAGAATTATTCCATTTATACCTTCTGGATTTATAACACTTGCAGCAGCACTCTCTAATATAGATGATTTTAGATATAATTTATCCACATTATTTGGAAAGATACCTTCAATTTTGTTAGAGGTTCTTATTAGTTATGGAGTTATTTCACAAGGGGCTAAAGGTATAGAAATTATTATTACTATTATTGCAATTTACCTTATTTATAAGAGTATTAGAAAACGTAAATTGTGATATAATAAACTTGTTTAAATTAAGATGTAGAGTTAGGAGAGAGCAAAAATATGTATAAGTTAATAGCATTAGATATGGATGGTACTCTATTAAATGATGATAAAAAAGTATCAGAGAAAACCAAAGAAGCTTTAAGAAAGGCTAAAGAACTTGGAGTTTATGTTGTACTAGCTTCAGGTAGACCGATAGATGGTTTATTAAAATTTTTAGAAGAGTTAGATCTTTTAGGGGAAGATGATTATGTACTTAGTTATAATGGATGTTTAGTACAAAAAACTAAGAGTAGAGAAGTTGTTTGTGAAGTAACTATTAAAGGTAGTGATCTTAAGTATTTAAAGGAATTAGCAGATGAAGCAGGATTAAATATACATGCCTTCTCAAAAGAGAAAGGACTTATAACTCCTAAGGAAAATAAATATACTTCATATGAAGCTCATCAGAACTTTATAAATTTTTATATAGATGATTTTAAAGGTATAAAAGATAGTGATGAAATAATAAAGGTAATGATGATTGATGAGCCTGAAATTCTAGATGAAGGTATTAGAAAATTACCTAAGGAAATTTATGAAAAGTATACTGTTGCAAAGAGTACACCATTTTTCTTAGAATTCTTAAATAAAGAATCAAGTAAAGGTGTTGGAATTAAGCTTTTAGCTGAGCATTTAGGAATAAAGAAGGAAGAAGTAATTGCAGTTGGAGATGAAATGAATGATTTCTCAATGATTGAATACGCGGGACTTGGAGTTGCAATGGGGAATGCTTGTGATAAGATAAAAGAAATTGCAGATTATGTAACTGATACAAACAACAATGATGGTGTAGCTAAGGTTATAGAAGAATTCATAGTAAAAGAAAGAATATAATTTAATATATTTAATAAATGACTCCTAAATATTTAGGAGTCTTATTTATTAAATAGAATACAAATACTTTATTTTTTTGTATATGTGCCTATAAAGCCGGAAAATATATTATTTACATAAGTCATCTCATTTGAAATTTATTTTAATATTATTCCATATTATCAATTTTATTACATTTATAGTAAGATGTATATAAGAAGGGGGGATGTTTTATGCCAATAAGAATACCAAGTGATTTACCGGCATTTAAATTATTAAAAGAAGAAAATATATTTGTAATGAATAAAAGTCGTGCAAACACTCAAGATATAAGACCGTTAAAGATATGCATACTTAATTTGATGCCTCTTAAAATTGAAGCTGAAAATCAACTTCTTAGATATCTTTCCAATACACCACTTCAAGTTGATATAACACTTCTTCAAACCCAGAGTTATAAATCAGAGAATACATCAAGTGAACATTTAGATAAGTTTTATTGTTATTTTGATGAACTTAAAGAGGATAAATTTGATGGTCTTATAATAACTGGTGCGCCTGTTGAAAAATTAGAATTTGAAGAAGTGATATACTGGAATGAACTTAAACATATAATGGAATGGAGTAGAAGTCATGTATATTCTAGACTTTATATATGTTGGGGAGCACAGGCGGGACTTTATTATCATTATGGAGTTAGAAAACGGGAGCTTGAAAAAAAGATGTTTGGAATATTTGAGCATATAGTAAATGATAAAAAAAATGAATTGATGAGGGGTTTAGATGATATATTTTATGTTCCACATTCTAGACATAGTGAAGTAGTTTTAGAAGATATTATAAAGAATAAGGATTTAAAAGTATTATCTGAGTCAAAGGAAGCTGGAGTATTTATAGTATCTAGTAAAGATGGAAGAGATATATTCATTACGGGGCATTTAGAATATGATAGAAATACACTAAAAAATGAGTACTTTAGAGATTTAAACAAAGGAGAAGATGTTAATATACCTGTAAATTATTTTGACGAAGATAATGTTGACAAATCACCCATAGTTAGGTGGAGAGGAAGTGCTAATATAGTTTTTAACAATTGGTTAAATTATTACGTATATCAAAATACTCCTTATAATGTAAATAAAATAAATTAATAGATAAATTTATGAAATTAAATATATTAGAGGAAAAACTGTATTATATAGTATGCAGTTTTTCTTGCTTTTTCTTATAAAATTAATAAAAAATTCCTATAACATGAATAAAAAATAAAATATAAAACAAAAAGATTGAAAATGTGATAATTAAAGGTATATAATCTACTAGTGATAAATTTAGTGAAAATGGAGAGGATAATGTGGAAGAAAATAGAGAGAAATTCTCATCAGGATTAGCAGTTTTTTTTGCTACATTAAGTTCATGTGTAGGATTGGGGAATATATGGATGTTTCCATATGTTGTAGGTGAAAATGGAGGAGCTGCATTTATAATTATCTATTTAGCTTGTATTTTAATTATAGGACTTCCAACTCTTATAAGTGAGTTTGCTTTAGGAAGAAAAACAAGAAAAAATATTTATGGGGCAGTATCAGCTATAACTGATAAAAAAATGTTTAGAATTATAGGTATTATTGGTGTTACAGCATCATTTTGTATGCTATTTTTCTATACTGTAGTTACAGGATGGGTATATTCATACGTATTTAAGGCTTTAACAGGAGCATTTAAGGGAGTAGATGCACAAGGCTTTACGGTTATGTTTAATCAAACAAGTACAGGAACACTAAGCCCAATTTTATGGCAACTTTTAGCGTTAGTTGTTGGAGGGATAATACTTACAATGGGAGTGAAAAGTGGTATAGAAAAGTTAACTAAAACTTTAATGCCAGTTCTTATAGTACTACTTGCATTATGTGCAATAAGAAGTGTAAGTCTACCACATGCAATGGGAGGAATAGACTTCTTATTTAAACCTGATTTCAGTAAAGTAACTTTTGGAGTATTTTTAGCAGCTTTAGGATTAGCTTTCTTTAAATTATCGGTTGGTACAGGTTCAATGGTTACATATAGTAGTTATTTTACAGATGATAATAATTTAATAGCAACAGGAGCTAAAGTTGCAGTTGCAGATACATGTGTATCATTAATTGCAGGTATTGCTATATTTCCAGCAGTATTCTCTTTTGGGCAAACACCAGGGAGTGGACCAGGATTATTATTTAATACAGTGCCTTTAATATTTTCAAAGATGCCAGGTGGAACAATACTTGGAGTAGTATTTTTCTTACTTACAGCCATGGCAGCAACAATGGCTATGATATCAATTATGGAAGTTTTAATTGCCACATTCTCAGAGCAATTTAACATTGGTAGAGTAAAAGCAATAATAATAAATATAATTATAATACTAATCTTTGGGTCATTAGCAGCGTTATCTGCAAATCCAGATGCGCCATTAGCAAATGTAACTATATTTGGATTAACATTTTTTAACTTTTTTGATGCGATTGTATCAAAAGTGCTATTACCTATTAATGGATTCCTAGTTACAATATTAATGGGACATATTATTAGCAATAAAGTGTATACATCTCAATTAAGCAATAATGGTACATTAAAGAATGAGAAAATAGTTAATCTTGTTACTTTTTTAGTAAGATACATAACACCTGCGTTAATATTAATAGTATTTGTTAAATCCTTCATTTAAAAGAATAAAATGTGTTATAATAAAGAAAGTCCAATATATATATTGGGCTTTTTTATTATAAAATTTTATAAGGTAGGGATAAAATTTGAGTTATAGTATTTTGTTATGCGATGATGAGAAAGAAATATTAGATGTTTTAGAAGTATATTTATCTAAAGAAGATTACAAAATTTTTAAGGCAGTTGATGGAGTTGAAGCTTTAGAAATATTTAAGAATAATGACATAAATATTGCTATTATAGATATAATGATGCCAAAAATAAATGGAATTAGAGTAGTTAAAGAATTAAGAGAAAATTCAAATATCCCAATAATAATGCTTTCAGCTAAAAGTAGAGATCAGGATAAAATTCTAGGGCTAAATATAGGTGCAGACGATTATATAACTAAGCCATTTAATCCTTTAGAAGTAGTTGCAAGAGTCAAAGCTCAGCTTAGGAGAATTTATAAATTAACAGATGGAGAAAAGAATGGAAAAGAAATTATAAAAATTGGGGAAGTTGAGTTAGATAGATATAATGTAAAGGTTCATTTTAGAAATAAAGAATTAGAACTTACTTCAATAGAATATAAGATAATTAAATATCTTATGGAGAATGCAGGAAGGATACTTACAAAAAATCAAATATTTGAAGAAGTATGGAATGAGGTATTCTTAGGAGGCGACAATACAATAATGGTTCATATAAGTAGGCTTAGAGAAAAAATTGAAGATAATTCTAAAAAACCTAAATACTTAAAAACAATAAGAGGGTTAGGATATAAGTTTGAGAAAAATGTGGATATTAAATAAGAAAAAGAAGAAGGACAAGCTTGTAATAACTGTCTTTAAAAGGTATATAAGCTTTGTTATAATACTTGGATGTATATGTTTAGTATCTTATGCATACTTGGGAATAGAATTGTCTAAGGTTATAGATAAAAATAGTATACCAGTTTTAGATATAATTAATGGAAAATATATAGATTACAATACAATTGATGTTAATGAATTGAAAAAATTAAAAGGTGAAATTGAGATATTAGATTTATCTGGAAATGTAAAAAAGAGAATAGGAAATATATCTGTAAATAAAAATCATTACACAGATAAAGAATTGCTTAATATTGCTAGTAAAAAGGAAGTTGGAGCATATCAGGTATTTTTAAACAGTATAAAAAATAAAGATGGTGAAGAATATATTGCTATATTAAGAGTTCCTAAGGATAAGTTTATATTTAATGTGAATCTTTTAGAGATGCCTTTTAGTGTTAGTAAGCCATTTTATAAAGAGTATGGAAAGGTGTTTGCAATAACTATAGGTATAGCTTTATTTTGTATAATTATATATAGTACATGGACGGCAAGAAAGATTAGTAAGCCATTAAAAAAAATAGATGATGCTTTAGTAGATATTATAAATGGTAATTATAATGAACCTTTAACCATAAATGGAGAAGAAGAGTTTCAAGGTGTAAAAGAGACATTGAACTTTTTAATAGATAAGCTGAAAAAAAGTGAAGAAGAAAATAAGAGATTAGAAGAAAGTAAGAATAGACTTATGCTTGATTTAGCTCATGATATAAAAACTCCTATGACAACTATAAAAAGTTATTCAATGGCACTTTATGAAGATATGATAGAAGATGAAGATAAAAGAAAAGATTATTTTAAAACTTTATATAGAAAATCAGAAAGAGTAAGCGAGCTTATAGAAGATTTATTTGAATTTGTAAAATTAGATAATAAAAAATCAATGATAAATGTAGAAAATGTTAATATAGCAGAAGAATTAAGATTTATTGTATTAGAATTTTACGAAGAAATAGAAAGTCTTAATATAGAACCTATAATAAATATTCCAGAAGGCCCTATATTTTTGAATCTAGATTTAAAACTAATAAAAAGGGGAATAAGTAATATAATAGAGAATTCTATTAAGTATAATATTAATGCTACATATATAAAAATAGAATTAATAGAAACTATTGATAATGTTGATATATATATAAGTGATGATGGTATAGGGGTACCCAAAAGTATTAATAAAACATTATTTGATGAATTTGTAAGAGGTGATGAGAGTCGAGGTACTGATGGAGGAACTGGACTTGGGCTTGCCATAAGTAAAAGAATAATAGAAAAACATGGAGGAGAGATTAAACTTTTAGATGTAAGTAAAGGTGCATTATTTCAAATTATATTAAAAAAGCAATGATAATTAGTTCATTGCTTTTTTAATTTTAATAGTACTATTTTACTTGAATTTAAGACTATAGAATAACTAGCATCTAAAACCAAATCTTTTCTAAAAAAGAAAATTATATTCGTAATTTTTAGGTATAAGGTAGGTTATATAACATATATTAATGTTAGCCTCCAAGTGTTATATCTTGTTTAGCATACCAAGATAATGCATCAAAGAGATCTGTTTCTTTAAAGTTAGGCCAAAAGTTATCAATAACATAAAAGTCAGAATAAACAGATTGTATTGGTAAAAAACCACTTAGTCTTCGTCTTCCGCCCCATCGTATTATTAAATCTATACGAGATATATCAGTAGACTTAATTGAGTTAGAAATATTCTTTTTAAGATCGGTACTTTTCTTAATAGAATATAAATCCCATTCCCATCCATAGTTTATGAGAAAATTAACTTTAATTCCGCCTTCTCCAATTTTCTTTCTAGAGGTGTATTTAAGTAATTCCTTAGGAAAATTTTTAGATTCCGAGTTTCCCATAACTAATATTTCACAGTTTTCTTTCTCAAGAAGTTTTACTGATTCAATACATGCATTAGTAAAGGCATCTTTTTGTATTGAGGGTCTTTTAGTATTATCTATTGTAAAACCATAAAAAGTTAATTCTTTAATCCCTAGAGTTTGACATTGTTTAAATAAGATAAGTCCAGGTAATATTCCGCTAGAATATCCTTTATCTTTAGATAATCCAATTGATAATGCATACCTTCTATTGCCATCGGGAATTATACCAATATGATTTGGAATTCTCATACTTTTTTCCTCCTTAAAATTTTAATTATCTTCATTATTTCCAAAATAACAAAAAATATCCAAAGATAAATTGAGAAAAGAGTTGAATTTATTATAGAATCTAAGTATAGTAATAAAGAAATGGACATTTACGGGTGATATTATGATAATTTTAAATGAATTAAAACAATGCAAAACATTCCAAAATATATCAGATAAGACTTTAGAGAAGTTATGTTTGATTGGAGAAAAAACAGCCTTTAAAAAAGGAAACCATATTTTTAGAGATAAAGACTTTATAGATAGTATTTATGTAGTATATAGTGGAAAGGTATCTTTATACAAATTAAATGAAGCTGCTCATAAGAAAGTTATATTTATTTTAGGAGAAGGAAACATATTAAATGAAGTTGTCTTAGAAAAGATGAAAGCATCGATTAGTTGTGAAATGTTTGACGATGGAGAGATCTTTGTTTTTGATAGAAATAAATTTATAAGAATTATGAGCGAAGATTTTGAACTTACAAAACAAGTTATAAATACTTTATCTTTAAAAGTTAGAAGATTATATAGACAAATGAAGAATTCAACTCCTCTAAAAATAGAGAAAAGGCTTGCAGCAAAGCTTTGGAAGCTAGCTAAAGACTATGGGGTAGAGGAAGATGGAGAAACACTAATAAATCTAAAAATAAGCATAACATATCTTTCAGATATGTTTGGTATGCCAAGAGAGACAATATCAAGAGCACTTAAAATTTTAGAAAAAGAAGGGCTTATAAGAAAAGATAAAAGGAAATTTATAATAAAAGATAAAGAAAAATTATCAAATTATTTTAAAAGTTTGTGATAATTATCACAGATGATGAATTAGAAAGGGAATATAATAAGGGGGAATCAACAATGTATGGAGAAGATTTTAGTAGAGTAGTAGCACTATCTAAGAAAAAATTAAATTTTTTAGAGGATAACAAAAAAGGTTATGTAATAAGTGCTATGCATGCAGGTCTTTTTGTGGGATTTGGAATAATGCTCGCTTTTACTGTGGGTGGAACATTAAATGAGGCTGAATCGCCATTTACTAAAATAGTTATGGGACTGTCTTTTTCAGTTGCATTAGCATTAGTTATTTTTGCAGGAGCAGAGCTCTTTACAAGTAATAGTTTAGTTATGGCTTCAGGGTATTTAGGAGAAGAAGTTAAAGTCAAAGATGTATTAAAAATATGGAGTATAAGTTATATAGGTAACTTCATAGGATCGATTTTAGCGGCTTTTCTTTATTATGCTTCTGGACTGTGGAGAGGTACTTCAGGAGATTACATGGTGTATTATGCTATGAATAAAATTAATGTTCTGCCAAATGAATTATTTATTAGAGGTATATTGTGTAATATACTTGTGTGTTTAGCAGTTTGGTGTGCTTACAAAATGAAGGAAGAAACAGGGAAGATACTAATGATGACACTTTGTGTATATGTATTTTTTGCAATAGGATTTGAACACAGTGTAGCAAATATGACATTATTAGTTATAGGTTATCTTCTACCTTATGGAACAGTTACTTTAGGTGGTATTTTGTACAACCTATTATTTGTTACATTAGGTAATATTGTAGGAGGAGTATTGTTTGTCGCTATCCCATATTATATGATTTCAAGAAATAAAAAAGCTCATTAGGAAGGAGTTTATTATGGGATTTAAAATTAGAACTAAAGATTTAAACAGTGTTTTTGAAAAAATGTCAGGTAGCTATAAGATAGTAGCTCCAACAGTTGTAGAAGGTGCTGGAAGATGTTCCGAAACAGATGTTGTAAGATACGATGAAGTTAAAAGAGTAGAGGATATTGAATTTAATAGAAAATCAGACTACTCATACAAGGAAGCATTACTTCCTGTGACTCAAACTATATTCTTCTTTACACAAGATGAATATAAAGAGCCAGTAGTTAATGAAAAGCCTCAAATTATATTTGTAAGAAGCTGTGATTTACATGGTGTAAAGAGAGTAGATGACATATATTTAAGAAATGGTTTTGAGGATCCATATTATAAGAAATTAAGAGAAGGTGTTAAGTTCATTCTTATAGGATGTGAAAAGAGTTTTGATAACTGCTATTGTGTAGATATGGAAACTAATAAATCAGATAATTATGATGCATATTTAAAGGTTTCTGATGGATATGCTTATTTAGATATAAAGGATGATGAATTAAAGGAATACTTTAATGAAACTCCTAAAATGGAAATGGAAGTTAAGCCGGATTTTGTAACTGAAAATAAAATAAAGGTTAACATACCAGAAAACTTAACATTAGATGTTATGGATTCAAAGATGTGGGATGAATACTCAGAAAGATGTATAGCTTGTGGAAGATGTAACTTTGTTTGTCCAACTTGTACTTGTAATACAATGCAAGATATTTACTACAGCGATAATGAAAATGTAGGAGAAAGAAGAAGAGTTTGGGCTTCATGTCAAGTTCCAGGATATACAACAATGGCTGGTGGTCATGAATTTAGAAAAGCTAATGGTCAAAAAATGAGATTTAAGATCATGCATAAAGTTTATGATTATAAAAAGAGATGGGGATATCATATGTGTGTTGGATGTGGAAGATGCGATGATATATGCCCAGAATACATAAGTGTACCAGGATGTATAAACAAACTACAAGATGCAATGGATGAGGTGAATTCAAATGACAAATAATGATTATATACCATTTCCTTCAAAGATATTAGAGGTAATTGAACATACAGATATAGAATATACATTTAGAATGGAATTTAAAGGGGAAGTAAAGCCTGGACAATTCTTCGAAGTATCAATACCAAGATACGGGGAAGCACCAATTTCAGTAAGTGGTATTGGAGAAAACTTTGTTGACTTAACTATAAGAAGAGTTGGTAAAGTTACTAATGAAATATTTAAAAATTATGTTGGAGATAAATTATTTATGAGAGGACCATATGGAAATGGCTTTGACGTAGATATTTATAAAGACAAAGAATTAATAGTAGTTGCTGGAGGAACAGGACTTTCACCAGTAAGAGGAGTTGTAGATTACTTTGCTACTAATACTAATGAAACTAAGGGATTAACTTTAATAACAGGATTTAAGAGCCCTAAAGATATGCTTTTTAAAGAAGATTTAAAGAGCTGGAATGATAAGATGAATTTAATAGTTACTGTTGATTCAGCTGAAGAAGGATATACTGGACACACTGGACTTGTAACTAAGTTTATTCCAGGACTTGATATAAAGGATAAAGAAAATGTTCAAATTATAGTTGTAGGACCACCTATGATGATGAAGTTTACTGTTATGGAATTCTTAAAACTTGGAATCAAAGAAGAAAACATATGGATTTCACAAGAGAGAAAAATGTGTTGTGGATTAGGTAAATGTGGACATTGTAAGATAGATGATACTTATATATGTTTAGATGGACCAGTTTTCAATTATACAAAAGGTAAACTTTTAAGAGATTAGGAGGGAGAAAGACTTATGGATATAAATACAAAGAAGCTTAAAAAGAATGCATTTAGAGTAACTAAAAAAAGAGGATACACTGCTTCAAGAGTTAGAGTTCCAGGTGGACATCTAGATGCAAAATATTTAGGTATGATTCAAGAAATAGCGGACAAGTACGGAAATGGAACAGTTCATATAACAACTAGACAAGGTTTTGAAATTCCAGATATAAAAATGGAAAATATCCCTGAAGTTAATGAAATGTTACAACCTATAATTGAAGGTTTAGAAATAAATCAAGAAGTACCAGGTGCTGGATATACAGCAGCAGGTACAAGAAATGTGTCAGCGTGTATAGGAAATAATGTTTGTCCATTTGCAAACTATAATACAGCAAACTTTGCTAAAAGAATAGAAGATGCAATTTTCCCAAATGATCTTCACTTTAAAGTAGCACTTACAGGATGTCCAAATGATTGTATAAAGGCAAGAATGCATGATTTTGGAATAATAGGTATGACAGAACCTCAATACGATTACTATAGATGTATAAGTTGTCAAGCTTGTGTTAAAGCTTGCAAGAAAAAAGCAACAGGTGCATTAACTTTTGAAAATTACAAAGTAAAAAGAGATGCTAGCAAGTGTATAGGATGTGGAGAATGTGTAATGGCATGTCCTACAAGAGCTTGGACAAGAAGTAAGAAGAAGTATTATAGACTTTCTATCATGGGTAGAACAGGTAAGAAAAATCCAAGACTTGGAGAAGATTTCTTAATATGGGTTGATGAAGATAGTATAGTTAAAATCATAGAAAATACTTATAAGTATGTTACTGAATACATTGATAAAGATGCGCCAGGTGGAAAAGAACACATTGGATATATCATAGATAGAACAGGATTTATGGAATGGAAGAAGTGGGCTTTAGAAGGAGTAGATCTTCCAGAAGAGGTTATATTAAAAAATAATGTTTACTGGAATGGTATTAAATATCCAAACACTTAAAAGTATTAATTTAATTTTAAATCTCACATAACTAATAGCTTATATAAAATATAATATAAAATTATTTGAATATCACTAGAGTCTGATTTACAATTAAATTTGAAAATCTTTTTCTAGTGATATTTTTATTATACAAAAATAAATAGAAGATAATTAAAAATAGTTGTATAATAAAGAATAAATGGTCGTGTACATAATTAAAGTTTTACGATAATTTTACATAATATTTTAATGGAGTGAGAATATGATAGCAGTTTTAGGAATACAAAAGAATATTCCATTGCAAATAAGAGAAAAATTCTCTATAAAACCTAAGTTAAGAGAAAAAGCTATAAATGATTTAAAGAAAAGTTTAGACGAAGTTGTTATTTTAAGTACTTGTAATAGAACAGAAATTTACTTTAATCATTCTTTAGAAGAACATGAGGTATTAAAAATAATTTTTAATTCTTTAGGATGGGATGAAGAATTAAGAGAGTATATATTTTATATAACAGGTGATAGTGCTGCAAAACATTTATTTAAGGTTATATGTGGTTTTCATTCAAAGATTTTAGGGGAAGATCAGATTTTAGGTCAAGTAAAAGATGCATATATGGAAGCATTAGAAGCTGGTTCAGTTAATTTAGAGCTTCAAAGGTTATTTCAAGAAGGAATAACTTGTGGTAAAAAGTTTAGAAATGAAGCAAAGCTTTATGAAATACCAGTATCATCTGCATCAATAGCAGTAAATAAGGGAATTAGTAGTGAATGTAAAAGCTTTATGGTACTTGGACATGGAGAAGTTGGGAAGCTTGTTGTTAAACACCTATTATCTCATAATGTAGAAGAAATTATTATTGCTGTAAGAAATAAGAACTCATTAGATTATAATGAGAATAAAAATATTAAGGTAATTAGATTCGATGAAAGATCTAGATATATAAATAATGTTGATTCTATAATATCTTGTACATCAGCTCCACATACTGTGATTTCAAAAAATGAGATTGAAGAAGAGGGAGAAGAGTTATTAATATTCGACTTAGCTCTTCCAAGAGACGTAAGTGAAGATGTTAATGAATTAGATAGAGTTACGGTTTATAATATAGATGAAATTAGTAAAGTAGATGATGAGAATAAAGATTTACGAAAAGATAGAATGAACGAATTTTATTATTTAATAGATGAGTATTTAGATGCTTATAATAAGTGGAGAAGTCTTAGAGAAGTAGCACCGTACATAAAAGATTTTAAAAAGCATGGTGAGGAAGTATATATTAAAAGATATACTACTTTTAAGAATAAGGAAGGTAAGGAAGATAAGCTAGTAAAAATGCTCATGAAAAGTACTTCTGATGCTTACGTAAATAGAGCTATAGAAACTTTAAAAGAAGAGACAATAAGAGGATGTGGCGAAGAATGCATGAGAATCCTAAAGAAGATATTTATAGAGAAAAATTAGAATACATTATGTTATCTCTTTTTTCAAATAAAATAAATGTTTTAATAATTGGAGCAGGAAGTGCTGCACTTATTAAGGCTAAATCATTTATAGCAAAGGGTTGTAATATTAAAATTGTAGCCAAAGATATAAATGAAGAATTTTACAAATTAAATTGTGAAAAAATTAGCATAATAAAAAGTGAATATAATGAAAAATTCTTAAAGGGTAATCATATAGTTGTAATTGCAATTGATGATGATATTATAATAAAAAGTATAATTAAAAGTTGTGAAGCTTTAGATAAAATATACATAGATTGTAAGAATCCTAAAGATGGTATTGGTGTTGTTCCAATGAATATGAGGAGTAATGAAGTATTTTTAGGAATTAATACTTTAAGAGGAAATCCAAAGGCATCAAGAATGATGGGAAATTATATATTAGATGAAGTTAAAGAATTTGATGATTTTATAAGGATAACATCTATTATAAGAAATAATGTAAAATCTATTAAAGATAAAAAAGATGAGATACTAGACTTTATAATAAGTGATGATTTTAGATATATTATAAGTAAGGGAAAAGAAGAGCTTACCTTAAAGCTTTTTTATGAAGAAGAATTAGTTAATAAATTATTTAAGAATTAGGTAGGGTGAAATAATGAAATTTATTGTAGCAACAAGAAAATCTAAATTAGCTCAAGTTCAGGCTGAAAAGGTTATGGAACTACTAAAAGGAAGGAACGTTGATTCAGAAAAGCTTTTGGTTGTAACAGAAGGTGATAGAAGACTTGATATAACTTTAAACAAAATAGGTGGTAAAGGATTATTTGTTAAAGAAATTGAACAAAAAATGTTAGAAGGAAAAGCAGATCTTGCTGTACATAGCATGAAAGATGTTCCTCATGAGCTTCTAGATGAATTTGAACTTGTGTGTATGCCAGAGAGAGAAGATATAAGAGATGCTTTTATATCAAGAAATAATATTTCATTTAATGATTTAAGAGAAGGTGCCGTGATTGGAACTAGTAGCATGAGAAGAGCAGAAATGCTTAAAGAGCTTAGGAGTGATTTGAAGATAGTTCCAATTAGAGGTAATGTTCAAACAAGACTTAAAAAGATGGAAGAAGAAAATATGGATGGAATAATCCTAGCAGCTGCAGGGCTTAAAAGACTAGGTATGGAAGAAATAATTACTGATTATTTTGATCCTAAAGTATTTCTTCCAGCAGTAGGACAAGGCGCTTTAGGAATAGAATGTCTTAAGTCTTTTAAACATAAAGATATTTTAAAGTCAATGGATAATGAAAAAGTAAGAATTGAAGTCGCTGGAGAAAGAAGCTTTATGAGAGCATTAGGTGGAGATTGTCACAGTATGATTGGAGTTTACTCTGAAATAAATGGTGATGATATATATATGATTGGAACATATTTAGTAGATGGAAAAGTAGTTAGAAAAGATATATCTGGAAATAAATATGATAGTGAAATATTAGGAGAAAAACTAGCAGATAAAATATTAGGTAAGTAATTTGGAGGTACAAAATGAGTAAAGCATATATTATAGGAACAGGCCCGGGAGATGAAGAACTGTTAACTCTTAAAGCAAAAAGAGTGCTTGGAGAGTGTACAGCAGTTCTTTATGATAGATTAGTATCAAACAATATATTGAATTATTTAAGTGACGATTGTGAAATATATTATTGTGGAAAAGAACCAGGTGCACATTATAAAACTCAAGAAGAAATAAATGATATGATTGTAGCTTTAGCTAAAAAGGGTCATATAGTTGGAAGAGTAAAGGGTGGAGACCCATATGTATTTGGTAGAGGTGGCGAAGAGGTATTAGCGCTTCAAGAAGAAGATATAGAATTTGAAGTAATACCAGGAGTAACTTCTCCAATTGCAGTTTTAAACTATGCAGGTATTCCAATTACTCATAGAGGGTTAGCTCAAAGCTTCCACATAGTTACCGGCATGTCAGCCAAGAGTTTAAATGTAAATTTTGAAGCTTTAGCTAAAGAAAATGGAACACTAGTATTTATGATGGGTCTTTCAAATATTGATTACATTGTAAGTGAACTTATAAAGTATGGAAAAGATAAGAATACCAAAGCTGCAGTTGTAATGAGAGGAACATCATCAAAGCAAAGAAAAGTTATAGGAACATTACAAGATATATCAAATAAGGCAGAAGAAGCTAAACTTAAGTCACCATGTATAATAGTAATAGGGGAAGTTGTTTCATTAGAAAATGAATTATCATGGTATGAAAAGAAGCCTCTATTTGGTAAGAATATATGTATTACTCGTTCAAAGAGTCAAGCTAAAGAATTAAAAGTTAAACTAAAAGATTTAGGTGCTGAAGTTACAGAAATAAATTCAATTGCTATAAAGGATACAAGTAATAATTTAGATAAATATAAGGATATTATTGATACATATGATCATATACTACTAACTTCAGTAAATGGAGTAAAGGTATTCTTTGATTATTTAATCAAAGAAAAAATTGATGTAAGAACAATAAAGGCAAGATTTTCAGTTATTGGAAAAGCTACTAAGAAAGCATTAGAAGAAAGAGGAATTATTCCTTTTAAAACATCAAGAGAATTTATTGGAGAAGGACTTTTAAAAGTAATTACTCCTCATATAAATAAAGGAGAAAAGATACTTATACCTGCATCAGCAAAAAGCAGAAGCTTTCTTCAAGATGAACTTAAAAACCTTGGTGCTGATGTTACAAAAGTAGATATATATGATGTATTAAAAGGTGAACTTAAAAACGAAAAGGCTTTTGAAGAAGTAGATGCAATTTTATTTACATCTCCATCAACTTTTGAAAATATGAAAGAGATGGTAGGTATTGATAAAATAAAAGAAAAGATATGTATTTCAATAGGACCAATAACTAATAAATCTTTAAAAGAAGATGGAATTGATGCTTTAGTTTGCAAGGAACATTCAGAGGATGGATTCTTAAAAGAGATAGAGGAAATGTTAAAGGAAGTGTAGTAAACAATGAGAAGAGGAAGAAGATTAAGAGCAGATGAAAATATTAGAGGGTTAGTTAGAGAAACTATATTAACTCCACAAGATTTTATCTTACCGATATTTGCTGTTGAAGGTGATGGAATTAAAAGAGAGATTGAATCATTACCAGGAGTATATCACTATTCAGTTGATATGCTAAATGAAGTAGTAGAGGAAGCAGTTAATCTTGGAATTAAAGGAATTATGATATTTGGTCTTCCAAATCATAAAGATTGCTGTGGAAGTGAAGCATATGCTGATAATGGAATTGTTCAAAGAGCTACAAGAAAAATAAGAGAATTAACTAATGATCTTTTAGTTAGTACTGATGTATGTATGTGTGAATACACAGATCACGGTCATTGTGGAATAATACATGATGGAGATGTTGATAATGATGAGACATTAGACTATTTGTGTAAAATTGCAGTTTCACATGCAAAGGCTGGGTCACAAATGATAGCACCATCAGATATGATGGATGGAAGAGTATATAGAATAAGAGAAGCATTAGATAAGGCTGGATTTAAAAATGTTTCAATAATGAGTTATTCAGCTAAATACTGTTCTGCATATTATGGACCATTTAGAGCAGCTGCAAATTCAGCTCCTGCCTTTGGAGATAGAAAGACTTATCAAATGGATCCTGCAAATAGAAGAGAAGCAATTAGAGAAGTATTATATGATATAGAAGAAGGTGCAGATATAGTAATGGTTAAACCTGCTCTTTCATATTTAGATATAATAAGAGAAGTAAGAGATACTGTAGAGACTCCTGTATGTGCTTATAATGTAAGTGGAGAATATGCAATGGTTAAAGCAGCAGCTAAAATGGGATTAATTGATGAAGAAAAGGTAATACTTGAAACTCTATTATCAATGAAAAGAGCTGGTGCTGATATAATAATCACTTATCATGCATTAGAAGCCTCAAAACTTTTAAGAAGATAGGAGAGATAATAGATGATGAATGAAAAAATATTTGAAGAATCAAAAAAATACATGCCAGGTGGAGTTAATAGTCCAGTTAGATGTTTTAAAGATATGGGAATTAATCCTCCAGTAATTAAAAGCGGAAATGGTGTAATTATAAAAGATGAAGATGGAAATGAATATATAGATTTTGTTTTAGCTTGGGGACCACTAATGTTAGGTCATTGTGATAGTGATGTTGTTAATGCTATAAATGAAGAAGCAAAAATTGCATTAGCATTTGGTGCACCAACGAAACTTGAACTTGAAGTAAGTAAATTTATGTGTGAAAACTTAGACACAATAGATATGATAAGAATGGTAAACTCAGGTACAGAAGCTACAATGAGTGCTATAAAACTTGCTAGGGGATATACTAAAAAGAATAAAATAGTTAAATTTGCAGGTTGTTACCATGGACATTTTGATGGATTCTTAGTTGAAGCAGGTTCTGGAGTATTAACTGAAGGAATAGCTGGATCACAAGGAGTACCAGAAGATAGTATTAAAAATACTTTAATAGGTATATATAATGATGAAAAAAGTATGGAAGACCTATTCTCTAAATATGGAGACGATATATCTTGCGTAATTATAGAACCAGTTGCAGGTAATATGGGCGTTATAAAAGCAAAAGATAGCTTTATCAAAACTTTAAGAAGATTATGTGATGAACATGGTGCACTTCTAATTTTTGATGAGGTTATGAGTGGATTTAGAGTTGCATTTAAAGGTGCTCAAAGTCTATTTGAAGAAAAGCCTGATTTAGTTACATATGCAAAAATAATGGGAGGCGGACTTCCATGTGGTGCATATGGTGGAAAAAGAGAAATTATGGAACATTTATCACCTCTTGGAGGAGTATATCAAGCTGGAACAATGTCAGGAAATCCAATTGTAATGGCAGCTGGACTTGCAACATTAACAAAACTTAAAAATAACTTAGATGGATATGATAATATAGAGAACCTTGGAAAGAAGTTAGAAGAAGGTATTGCTAGAATATCAGAAGAAAATGGAATAGGAACAGTTGTAAATAGAGTTGGAGGAATGATGACAATATTCTTTACAGATGACTCTAAGGTAGAAAGTTATGATGATGTTAAGAAATGTGATGGTAAAAGATTTAAGAGATATTTCCTTCATATGTTAAATGAAGGATTTAATATACCACCATCACAATTTGAAGCAGTATTTTTATCAGTTAAACATACAGAAGAGCATATTGATAAGTTCTTAAAGGCATTTGAAGGATTTGCAAAGAAGGAAGTAAAATAGATGAAAAGAAAGAAAGCTATAGTAATAGTAGCTTTTGGAACAGCTAAGGATGCAGGTTTTAATAAATACCTGCTTCCTTTTAAAAAAGATGTAGAAGAAAAATACGGAGATAACTTTGATTGTTTTTTTGCATTAACTAGTAAAAAAATGCTTAGCAAATTAAGCGTAGATGTTAAGAGCTATGAAGATACATTAGAAGAACTTAAAATGAAAAGTTATGATGAGGTATATGTTGAAACTCTTTATTTTTCAAAGGGTAAGGAGTATTCAAAGGTTGAAGAAATAACAGATAAATATATAAATTTTTTTGATACTATAAAAATAACAAAACCTATTCTAGAAGAGAATAAAAATTTAATTGATGAATATTTTAGTAAATATGATAATATTCTTTTTATTTGTCATGGAGTATTAGATTCAGAAGAATCTCTAGAAGAAGAATACATTAAAGATGCAATAAGAGAAAAAAGCAAGGGGCAGAGTTATGTTGCTTTAATAAATAAGCAATATGATTATAAAAATGTAATATCTAATATAAAAAATGATAATGTTCCTAAGATAACAATAGTACCAATACTTATCACTAAAGGATATCATTTTAAGAAGGATATCATAGCTGAAAATAAAGAAAGCTTTTTAGGAAAATTAAGAAATCAAGATATTACAGTAGAAGTGGTGGATAAATCCTTAGGAGAGAATAAATTTTTTAGGCAAGTAGTTCTAGAAAGTTTAGATAAAATAATTAAATAAGGAGGAGAATCCTTGGAGTTAGTTACTATAATATCATTTGTAGGAGTATCTGTTTTGCTAACATTAGCACCAGGACCGGACATATTATATGTAATGACACAAAGTATAACTCAGGATAAAAAGGCTGGTATATTTACAGCACTTGGGCTTTGTAGTGGAGTTCTTATTCATACTACGGCAGCAGCTATTGGGATATCAGCAATTCTTTATAGTAGTGCAGCTATATTTAATGGAGTTAAATTAATTGGGGCATCGTATCTTTTATATCTTGCATATAAAGAATTTAGAAGCAAATCAGAAGAGAGTGACATTCTAAAAGGAGAAGTGTTAGATTATTCTAAGCTATATAAAAAAGGCGTTTTAATGAATGTATTAAATCCCAAAGTGGCTTTATTCTTTTTATCACTTCTTCCTCAATTTATTAATGAAAATGGAATTAATATTGGGATTCAAATGATAATACTTGGTTTAGTATTTATGATTCAAGCTTTTATAATATTTTCAGTAATTGCATTCTTTTCTGGGATAATAGGAGAGAAACTATTAAAAAATAAAAAGATAGCCTCAAAATTTAATTTAATTAAAGGCAGTGTATATGCAGTTATAGGAATTAATATAGCACTATCTAGCAAATAAAAATAAGTGGTGATTTAACATTAAATTAAATCACCACTTATTTTTATTTAGGGTTTTATTAGATATCATCTACATCAGTTTCTTCACCATATCTTACAGTTCCTTCAGCAGAGAAACTATCTCTAGGGTCTCTTTCTATGAAGTTACCATCATTTGGTCCTTTAGATATTTTACGATTGCAATTTGTGGAATTTATCTTTTTCTGTTTATCTTTCATAAAATGACCTCCTAATCTAATTAAGTATTATTTTGCTTATAAATTATCTAATTATTCATAAATGAATTAAATAATTTATTAATCAGAAAAAAGTTTACAAAATAGATACAAATATTAATAAATTATGGTAATATAAAATTACTAATTAATTAAACGGAGGGGAAAAGAGTATGGAAATACCAAATGAATTAATTAAAACAATGTCTATGCTATTTATTATGATGACTATCTTTGCTTTAATAAACTACATATTTGTTTCTTTAGCATTATATAAAATAGCTAAAAAGGAAAATGTAGACAACCCATGGTTATCGTGGATACCAATATGTAATTCATATATGCTAATTAAGATTGGAAAGGGGAATATGATATTTATTTTACCTGTAATTATTTCTATGTTTACTGAAGGAATCATTGGAGAAATAAGTATGGCTATATATGCAGTTTATTCAGCATATATGTATTATAAAATATGTGATAGATATGGAGTTAGTTTTATTCCAATAGCAATTGGTGCATCATCATTAGTTATAGGATTATTCCCGGGACTTGCAGGATTTACAATACTAGTTTATTTAATAGGAGTTTATGGTCAATGGAAGCTTTATAAAGGAGCAGTAAATGGATATGTAAATAAAAGAAAAATAACATCAAAGGCTACTAA
Source organism: Clostridium perfringens (assembly GCA_040144665.1). Taxonomy (GTDB): domain Bacteria; phylum Bacillota; class Clostridia; order Clostridiales; family Clostridiaceae; genus Clostridium; species Clostridium perfringens_A. Next base: position 48,167 of record JBBVGE010000407.1, on the reverse strand, counting down.
TAAAAAGAAAAAGTAAGCATAGATATATATAAGAGTGTCTCAAGTTTATAATGTAACTTAGGTACTCTTATATTTTTTTGTTTGCAAAAGTTAATAAAAAATATATAATATATATAAAATAAAAACAGGAGGACATAATTAAATGAAAAAAAGAAAAAAGATTATTGTTTCAATAATCTCAGCAGTATTTATGACTACGTTATTTGTAGGGTGTAGTACTGAAAATAAACAAGAGCAGGTTACTATAAACTTCTTTAACTGGGCGGAAAATATACCAGATGAAGTTATAAGTGATTTTGAGAAAGAAACAGGAATTAAAGTTGTACAAGATACATATGCAAATATGGGAGAAATGTATGCAAAGCTATCTTCTGGTGCAGTACAATATGATTTAGCAGTTCCATCAGATTATATGGTTGATAGATTAAGAAAAGAAGATAGACTAGAGAAGATAGATTATAATAATATCCCAAACTTTGATAAAATAGATGATTCTTTTAAAGATAAGTCAATTGACCCTAAAAATGAATATTCAGTTCCTTATATGTCAGGAACAATAGGAATTTTATATAATAAGGATCTAGTTAAAGGTAAAATTGATAGTTGGAATAGTCTTTGGGATCCAGAATATAAAAAGAGCGTATTTATGTTAGATGATATGAGAGATGCGTTAGGGGTGTCATTAAAAAGACTTGGATATTCAATAAATTCAACTAATCCAGAAGAGATAAATAAAGCAAAGGATGAATTAATAAAACTAGATACTAGTGGTAATCTTTTAGCTTATGGAGATGATGATCTTTTAGATAAAATGGTAGCAGGAGAAGCTGCCCTTTGCGTATTATGGTCAGGTGAAGGACTTAATTTAGCTGATGAACATGAAAATTTAGAGTTTGTAGTTCCAAAAGAAGGTGCAGATTTCTGGGTTGATTCATTAGTAATTCCAAAAGGTGCTAAGCATAAAAAAGAAGCAGAAATGTTTATAAATTATTTATGTAGTAAAGAGCCAGCTTTAAAGATAGCAGAGGAAATTGGATATACAACACCACAGAAGGAAGCTAAAGAAGCACAAGAGGATCATGTTAAAAATAATCCAAATGCTTATATGCCAAAGGAAGTTGTAGATAAATGTGAAACTTATGAGTATTTAGGTGATAAACTAAAGCTTTATGATGAAGCATTTACAAAGGTTAAAAATAGATAATTAATTTATATTTAATAAGGTACTACTTTTGTAGTGCCTTATTTTGATATATAATAAGAGACAAGGGGACATAAATCTAAATTAAGGAGCTGAAATTTATGAGCGATGAGAGAATAATTGATTTTAATGAGTTAAAAAATAGAGTAAATGAAAAAGATATAGATAAATTTGAAGGTTATATGTATGATTTGTTTTACAAGACACAAACAGGAGAAATGAGTTTAAGTGATTTTTCTTCAAATATATCAAAATATATGGAAGAGAATAATATTTCACAGCAAAAGCTTTTTGAGATACAAAAGAAAGTTATGGAAAGATACGGATTTGATCCTTCTGGAATGGAAGATAGCTTAAAAAGTATGGGAATTGATATAAGTCTAGAGGATATGCAACCGGATTATGAGAAACTAAGAAAAAAGATGTCATTCCAAGAAAAATATAATAAGAAGGTTTTAACAAAACAAATAGAAGAATATTCAATACAAAATGAAAATAATAATGTAAAAATTATTTTAGATAAAGAATATGTAACTATAGTAAGTGAAAAATCAATAGATTTAAACGATACTGAATTAAATGAGTTCTTATGCTCATACAAGAAGATGGTAGATGGAAATATATTAAAGATTACTATGTGCCAAAATAGTAGTATATATGATTATTAGATAAAAGCCAGTATAATCGCTGGCTTTTCATTTTACTTTTGAAAGAAAAATGATATAATATTTTGATGAATGAGGTGATAAGATGAGTATAGCAGGACAAGGTTGCGAAAGATTAATTCCAGAAGAGGAAAAAAAGACCTTAGAAGAGATTGAAAGAAGTATAGTTAAAAGATATAGAAAAAAGATATGGACTAAGTTTGTTAAAGCTGTTAAGCAATACAATCTAATTGAAGAAGGAGATAAAATTGCTGTAGCTATTTCAGGTGGAAAAGATTCACTTCTTATGGCAAAGTTATTCCAAGAGATTCAAAAGCATGGTCAAATTAAATTTGATTTAGAGTTTATTGCTATGGATCCAGGATATCACGAACAAATAAGAGAACTTTTAATAGACAATTGTAATTATCTAAATATACCAGTACATATTTATGAATCAGGAATATTTAAGGTTATTGATGAAAAAGCTAGTGAATATCCTTGTTACCTTTGTGCAAGAATGAGAAGAGGTTCTTTATATGCAAAGGCTCAAGAACTTGGGTGTAATAAACTTGCACTTGGACATCATTATAATGATGTTATAGAAACAACTCTTCTAAATATTCTTTATGCAGGAAACTTTAAGACAATGCTACCAAAGCTTAAGTCAAAGAATTTTGAAGGACTTGAACTTATAAGGCCAATGTACTTTATAGAAGAAGATCATATTAAAAGATTTATAAATTATAGTGGAATATGGCCTCTTAACTGTGCATGTATGGTTGCAGCTAAAAAGGTTGGGAATAAGAGATTTGAAATAAAAGATTTAATAAAGCAGCTTAAAGAAAATTTTGATGGTGTTGATAAATCAATATTTAAAGCAGCAGAGAATGTATCTATGGATTCTATCTTAGGTTGGGAAAAAGATGGAGTAAAGCATTCTTATTTAGATTTTTATAATGAAGAAGAATAAAAAGTGGCTAATATAGGCCACTTTTTTATTTATGCTAGTTTTTTTATATGTTCATAAATAGCGTGGGCAACCCCATGCTCATCATTTTTTAGGGTAATAAATTTACACTCTTTTTTGATAGATTCTTTAGCATTACCCATCGCTACACTATATCTTACTTTTCTAAACATTGAAAGATCATTAAAATTATCTCCAATTGCCATAACATCCTCTAAAGATATATTAAGTGAATTAGCAACATATTCAACAGCATTCCCTTTTGAGGAAAGATCACTTACTATTTCAAAATTATTATCAGCAGATGAAACAATTGAGATACCCTTCATATCCTTAAGAGCTTGTCGACCGCGTAATAATTTATTTTCATTGAATGATACTATTGATATATTATAACAAGGAGCATCCATCATATCATATATGGAATTAGCTTGTCTTAGTTCTGTTGAAGTATCTGTTGTATAAAATAAATCTAAAAGATCATATAATTCCTCTTCATTAAGATGATCGTTAGTTTCTTTAGCTTTATAAAAATCTGCAATTAATCTCTCTCTTCCATTTGAAGGTTCAATCATATAGCTATCTGTTGAGAGTGCATAATAAAAATTATTAATGTCTAAATAAGGTAAGAGTTTCTCAATAACAGATTTACTAAGTGGATAAGATTTCAATTCATTACCTTGAGATGTATGTATTTGTGATCCGTTACTAGATATTATAAAAGGAGTATCAATACCGGCATTATTTAATATGCTTTTAGCACTACTAAATGTTCTACCAGTTGAAATAATAACTTCAATACCTTTTCTTTGAGCTTCAAGAATAGCTAGTACATTTTCTTGGCTAATACCATGATTTGAATTTAATAATGTTCCATCTAAGTCAGTTGCGATTAATCTCATAAATTCCCTCCTAAAAATCAATATATTATAAACAATATTCTCAATTAACATTTTACTAATAAATTACTAAAAAGTATATTAATATTATTAAATTTAAAAGTAGATTTAAATTAATATATTATTTAGAGTATACTTATAAGTATTAGATGATGTTACTATGTTAATATAAGTTTATTAGATTATTTGGTTTTATAAGTAGAATTATAGGAGAAGATAAGCAATGAAAAAAGTAGATTTACTAAAAGAAGATATATTAAGATTAATAATTAGATATATGATTCCGAGTATTACAGGAATGCTTGGACTTTCTTTATGTATATTTTTAGATACTATGTTTATAGGTCAAGGAATAGGTAATGATGGTCTTGGGGCATTAAATATTGGAATACCAGTATATAATTTATTTAATGCCGTTGGTCTTATATGTGGTGTTGGTGGTGCAACTGTTCTTGCCATAAGTATGGGGAAAAAGAGACATGATGCATTAGATGAAATTTTTACAGTATCAATTTCTATTGCATTTATAATAGGACTTTTAATAGCAGTACTTGGAAGTATATTTTTAAAACAGATTTGTATTATTCTTGGTGCTTCGGATACATTATTACCACTTGTTATGGATTATTTAAAAATAGTTCTTGGAGGAAGTATAGGTTTTATAATGGCAAGTGTTTTGAATGTATTTGTTAGAAATGATGGAGATCCTAAAAAATCAATGTGGGCAATTATAGGCGTTAATATAACCAATATAGTTCTAGATTACATATTTATATTCCCGCTTAATATGGGAATGAAGGGAGCAGCTATAGCAACAACTATAGGTCAATTTGTTGGTATACTAATATTACTTAGTCATTTTTTCACTGGAAAGAATGGAATAACATTTAGGATGAAAAGTTTATCAATAAAGTATATAAGAAGAATATTATCAAATGGATTTCCAAGTTTTGTATTAGAGATATCAGCAGGAATAGTTATATTTATGTTTAATGTAAAGCTTGCTAAGATAAGCGGAGATCTAGCAGTTTCAGCATATAGTATTATTGCAAATGTAGCATTAATATTTGTTGCAATTTTCAATGGTATAGCGCAAGGTATACAACCAATACTCGGAGTAAACTATGGTGCTGATAAAATGAAGAGAGTATTTAAAACTTATAAGTTGGGGGTTAGGATAGCACTTATATCAGGAATAGTATTTTTTAGCATAGGATTACTTATGCCAAAGTTTCTAGTAAGCATTTTTTCAAGTAATACAGATAGATTGCTTGAGATAGCAACAAAGGGAATTAGAATATATTTCTTAGCCTTTATACCAATGGGAATAAATATAGTTAATATAGGATTTTTGCAATCTATAGAAAAATCTAAATTATCTACAGGTTTGTCATTAATTAGAGGACTTGTATTAATTATAATAGTTCTTAATATATTCTCTGTAATTTTTGGCATAGATGGAGTTTGGATGACTATACCTATAGTAGAATCTATTACTATAGTTTTATCTGGAATAATAGTTAAAAAAGTTGAAGAAAGAATTGGGATAGTTCATAAATAATGCTATAATATAAACAAATTTGTAATATCAGTTTTATTATATCCTAGGAAACAATTATATTATTTTATGTAAATATATAATATAATCTTATGAAATAAATTAAATTTAATCTAAGATTAAAATATAAGTATAAGCTAATTTTATAAAGAGATTATAAACTAGAGAGTAGGTAAGAAAGAGGGATGAGAAGAATGAAGTTAATAATTAATGGTGATGATTTTGGACTAACAAAAGGAATATCAGAAGGAATAATAAAATGCATTAAAAATGGAGTAATGGGTGATACAACAGCTATGACTAATATGCCATTTTTTGAAGAAGCAATAGATATGGCAAAAAATGAAGGAATAGATAAAATGGGTATACATTTAACTTTTACTTGTGGAAAGCCAGTGCTTCCAAAAGATGAAGTAAAAAGCATATGTGATGAAAATGGGAATTTTTATAGAAAGCCAGAACTTATACCTTCTAACATAGATATTGAAGAAGTCGAGAAAGAGTTAAGGGCTCAGATTAAGAAATTTAAAGATACAGGTATGAATCTTAACCATATTGATGGACATCATCATTTTTTTATATATAATAAAGAGGTATTTAACTTAGTAATTAAACTTGCAAAAGAGCTGAATATTCCTATGAGATGTCCAAGTAATGAAATGAAGCGCATATTAGATGAAAATAATATAACTTCTCCTGATTATTTTGATAATTCATTTTATCTAAAAAATATATCGATTGAATATTTAATTAATAGATTAGATAAATTAAAAGAAGAGTATAATGTTGTAGAGTTTATGTCTCACCCATCTGTAAATGGGGAGGAGCTTAAAGATATTTCATCTTATAACATGATAAGAGAAAAAGAGCTTGAAATACTAACATCAGATGAAATAAAGGACTATGTTTTAAAAAATAACATAAAAATAATTAGTTTTTCAGATTTATAGAAACTATGAAGGGATGATATAAAATGACTACAGAAGAAATAAAAGAAATGGATGTAAATATTCTTGTAAGTATAATTAATCTTAAGCTTAGAGATTTTTATTCTAACCTAGACCTTTTATGTGAAGATATGAATATTAATAAAAAAGTATTGATAGAAACTTTAGATAAAGGCAATTACGAATATAACGATTCATTAAATCAATTTAAATAATAATCTAAAATAGTAGCATTTAAATATTAAAAATGCTACTATTTTTTTAAATTAAAATTTAATATTTTATTGTAGAATAGACACTGTAAAATAGGGTATAATAAAGAAAAGATGTATAAAAAGGAGGTAGATGGTTAATTATGAATATTAAGAAAACAGGTAAATTTGCAGCATTAGCAGCGGCTACTACAGCCTTGGTTGTGACACTAATTAACGATAAAAAAAGAAAAGAGGAAAGCTTAAATAAAGATAACAACGAATAATTTAGCTTAAGGGTAATGACAATGAAAAAGCATGATAGAGATATCAATAATAATGAAAAGGTTTCTGCGACGAAACTACCTGGATCTGATGGGAAAATTCATATAGATAATTGGATTTTTTCAAAAAATATTTATAAATATACAAGGGATGCATTTATAAGATGGAATCCAGAAGAAAAAAAGGTACAGCTGATAGGTGGACTAGTTGGTTTGGTCTTTAATACAAAGGATTGTAATGTTGAATTAACTAAAGATGAACTTATATCATTACTAGATAACAATAGTAAAATGGTATTTGAAAAACTTACTAATTCTTTAGATAGTAGCAATGAAGTAAATGAATTTATCTTAAAAGGTACAAATAAAGAGAAGAATGTATTTTGTCTTAAGTGCATTTTAAAAAAAGATAATAATGCTAAGGATGGCTTCTCATATATTGGAATATTAACAGATATAACACGTGAAAAGGCTTTAGAAAAAAAGTACAATAAGATAATAGAATATGATATGACAACAGGTGTACCAAATAAATATTTTATGAAAAGTATTATAAATAATTATCTTTCGAAACGTGAAAAGTGTGAAGGATTTGGAGCACTTTTCTTAATTGACCTAGATAATTTTAATTTTATAAACGATATCTTTAATCATGAAGTAGGAGACAAATTATTATATTTAATTGCTAATGAATTAACTTCAATATTAACAGAGTCTAGCATTATAGGTAGATATAGTGGTGATGAATTTATTATATTTAGACCAGATGTTAAAGATATTGAGGATGCTGAAAAGTTTGCAAAGAAGATAATGAAAGTTTTTGAATCGCCTTTAAATGTAAAGGGAAAGCAGCTTTATATGACTGCAAGTATTGGAATTGCGCTTTCACCTCATAATGGTAATGATTTTAATACGCTTTTAAAGGCAGCTGATACTGCTATGTATTCTGTTAAAAAAAATGGAAAGAATGGATACATATTTTTTAATAATGGGATATATACAGAGCTTAATAGAGTGTATACTCTTCAAAGGTGCCTAAAAAATGCCATTGAAAACAATGAGCTATTTGTAGTGTTCCAACCTAATGTATCTTTAAATGATTCAAAAATGCATGGAATGGAAGCATTGCTTAGATGGGAGAGTAAGGAACTTGGACTTATAAGTCCGAATGAAATAATACCAACAGCAGAAGCAACTAGATTAATTCTTCCAATTGGAAGATTTGTACTTGAAGAGGTATTTAAAAAAGTAGAACAGCTATTGCTAGAAGGTTACGATGACTTTAAGATTGCTGTTAATTTATCAGAATTACAATTAAGATATAATACTATAATTAAAGATCTTGAAGAACTTATGGAAAAATACGATGTTCCATTGAAATATATAGAGATTGAGATTACTGAAAGTATTTTAATGAAGTCATTTGATAAAAATGTTAATATATTAAATCAGATTAGAAAACTTGGTGGAAGTATAGCATTAGATGATTTTGGGACAGGGTACTCATCGTTAAACTATTTAACAAAGTTACCTATAGATATTTTAAAGATAGATAGAAGTTTTGTTATAGATTTGATTGATAATGTAAAGAGTAGATGTATTGTAGAAAGTATTATACACCTTTCTCATCAGCTTGGAATAGAAGTTATAGCTGAAGGTGTAGAGAATATAGAACAAGTTATCTATTTAAAAAGTATTTGTTGTGATAAGATTCAGGGGTATTATTTTAGCAAACCAGATCAATTTGAAAATATTAAAAAATTATTTTATAAAGAGTTTATTAATACTTAAAATAAAACGAGCATTAAGTGCTCGTTTTATTTTAAGTATTTGAAATATTCTGGTGTTGATTCATCAATTTTTTTAAAAGTATATCCTTTAGATTTGTAATAAGAGATGATCTCTGGTAGTGCTTTTGCAGAATTTTCATTTATGGTACCACAATGCATTAAAAGTATTATCATATCTTTATTACTCTTTGAGTTCTTTATATATGTAGAAGGACTAGAATTATGATTAGCACCATCTCCACTATCTACATTCCAATCATAAATTTTAAGGTTGTTTTTATGAAGTAAATCAATCATTGAATGAGTAAGTTTGTAAGTGCTATTATTTGAACCAAAAGGAAATCTTAAAATTGTAGGAGATATTCCAATTGTTTTATTTATAATTTCTTGATCTTTAAGCATCTCATTTAAAAAACAATCATCTGAAGAATAAAGGTTACATTTTTTATGTGTAACACTATGAAGGCCTATAGAATGTCCCTCTTCATGAACTCTTTTTAGAATTTCTTCTCTACCTTTAATTTCATTTCCAATAATGAAGAAAGTTGCTTTAACTTTTTCTTTTTTTAAGGTATCTAAGATTTCAGGTAATACTTTTTTAGATGGACCATCATCAAAGGTTAAGTATATTATTTTTCTATTAGAATTTTCTGATGCACTTATCGGGACAAAAATCATTAATGTTATCGAAAAAATTAATACTAAAAAAGTTATAATTTTTTTTATCATTATTACACTTCCTTTTTAATAATATATCAATAGATATATTTTAAGTAAAAAATATAAATATATTCATAAATAAAAAATGTTGAAATAAGTCATATATATGTGCTATAATTCAGATAATAAAATAATCTTTAAATTAGTCCAGAGAGGCTAGTAAGAAGGAAATAGTTTGATTACATATAGGTGGATATATTATATGTAGTTATTTTTGAGTAATTATAACTTCTTACAAATAAGTAAGAAGTTTTTTTTTACCTTTTAAATCCAGTCCAGAGAGGCTGAAAAAGGGAGAAGTTTAATAGATTTCTCCTTACATAAAACAAGGAGTGATAAGTTTATGCAATTATTTGAAACATGCGAATTAAGAGCAGAAAGAACTATTAAAGAGAAGGCTATAAGATGTGTTCTTGCTCTTCAACATTTAATAGCAATGTTTGGATCAACAATATTAGTACCAATTCTTACAGGTTTAGATCCTTCAGTGGCATTATTTACAGCAGGAGTTGGAACTTTAATTTTCCATGCATGTACTAAAGGAAAAGTTCCAGTATTCTTAGGTTCATCCTTTGCATTTATAGCAGTAATAAATGTAGTTAAAGCAGATTATGGTGATTTAAGATATGCACAGGGAGGAATGTTTGTTGCAGGATTATTATATGTTTTAACATCTTTCGTAATAAAGAAGGTAGGTGTAAATAAGATAAAAAGAGTACTTCCAGCACAAGTTGTAGGACCAATGATTATGGTAATAGGATTAAATTTAATTCCAACAGCTTTAAATATGGCAAGTAAAAATTTAGTTCTTGCAGCTATAACACTTGGAACAACTTTAATGATAAGATTCTTCGGAAGGGGTTTCATTAAGCAAATAGCAATTCTAATAGGTGTTGCAGCAGGATATACAGTTGCACTTTTTACAGGGGTTGTAGATACAGCTGCAATAAGTCAAGCTACCTTAGTATCAATACCAAACTTTACGTTACCAAAGTTTAATATAGGTGCGATAATGATAATAGCACCAGTTGTACTTGCAGTTTTTATGGAACATATAGGTGATATAACAACAAATGGAATAGTAGTTGGTAAGAATTTTATAGAAGACCCAGGATTAAATAGAACTTTTCTTGGAGATGGACTAGCTACATTAACAGCTTCATTCTTAGGTGGGCCTGCAAATACAACATATGGAGAAAATACAGGAGTTCTTGCAGTAACTAAAAATTATGATCCATCATTATTAAGATTAGCTGCAGTATTTGCTATAGCACTTAGTCTTATATCAAAATTTGGAGTTGCAATAAGGACTATACCAGAACCAGTAATGGGTGGAATAAGTCTAATGTTATTTAGTATGATAGCTATAGTAGGTAGTAAAACAATAAAGAATGAAGATGTTAAATTCAATGTAAAAAATTTAATAATTATGGGAGCAATATTATTTGTAGGGTTAATAGCACCATATATAAATCCTATGTTAAATGAAAACTTTGGATTTATTATAGGGTTAAAAATAACACAAACTGTTACAATATCAGGATTAAGCTTTGCTGCAATAGTTGGAGTAATATTAAACCTAGTATTAAATGGTATAGGGAAAAAAGAAAATAAAAAGAGCAAGTAATATTATTATTTTATTATTCACAACCTTCTAACATTAATCATAGTGTGTATATTATAGATTAATTTAGGGGGTTTTTATTTGAGAAAGGAAGCTTATAAAAAACATGATAATAAAATTGAATCGCATAAATGTGATGAAAGTAAAAATGTTAAAGGCAGTATAATTGTACACGCATTAATGGATAATATAAATGGAGAAAAGTTAGAGGGCGTAAAGATAAATTTATATAGAATAAATGGAGTATCACCTTACCTTATAGTAAGTAAATATAGTGATAAAAATGGAGTGGTTGAATTTTCAAACATAGAAGATGGAAATTATAGGGTCATAGAAATTATAGATAAAAAATTATACGAAAAGCCATCATATATAAGATGGAATGAGATAAATATTTCAAATTATTCAAAGAAAGAAACTATATATATAATAAATAAAAAGAAGAAAACTTATATAAATTAGGACTATTATTTTATATAATAAAGAGGATGATATATATAATACCATCCTCTTTATTATTAGTTATTTAATTCTTCGCTTAAGTTTTCCCATTCTTCATATAAAGAGTCAATTTTTAATTCTGTTTCTGAAATTTCATGATTTACTCGTTCAGCTTCTTTAGGATCTGAATAAATTTCTTCTAAACATAAATCATTATTTAATTTTTCAAGTAATTCTTCAGACTGTGATATTTCATTTTCAACTTCTCTAAGTCTAGTTCTTTTAACTCTTATTTCTTTTTGGGCAAGTTTAACCTTCTTCTTTTCGTCTTTTACTTGAGTTTTTGTTTTACCATTAGTTATTTCTTCATAAGCCTCAAAACGAGTTGGATTTTCCTTCTTTTCTATATAGTAATTATAATTACCAAGATATTCAGTCATCTCATTTTCTTTTAATTCAACTATTTTATTTATTACTTTATTCAAGAAGTATCTATCATGAGATACTATAAGCATACTACCATCATAATTTAATATAGCATCTTCTAGAGCTTCTCTAGATGGTATGTCTAAATGGTTTGTAGGCTCATCTAAAAGAAGAAAGTTAGATTGTGATAGCATAAGTTTTAAAATATTTATTCTACACTTTTCTCCACCACTTAATGTTTCTATTTTTTTGAAGACATCATCGCCAGTAAATAAGAATGAGCCAAGGGCAGTACGAATTTTAGTTGTTGTTAAATCAGGGAAAGCATCCCAAACTTCATCTAAAATAGTTTTATTATAATCTAAGTCGGATTGCTCTTGATCATAGTATCCAATGTTAACATTAGCACCTAAAATTGCTTTACCAGAATCACTTTTTATTTTACCCATTATAATATTAAGTAAAGTCGTTTTACCTCTACCATTTTCACCTATTAAAGCTACTTTTTCCCCTCTTTTTAAATCAAATGATACATTACTAAATAACTTAGTATCGTCAAAAGATTTTGAAAGATTCTCAATATGGAGAACATCATGACCACTTTTAACAGTAGTTTCAAAAGCAATTTTTGAAGCACCTTTTTCTTTATCTGGAGCATCTAATCTATCAAGCTTTTCTAAAGCTTTCTCTCTACTTTCAGCCTTTCTTATACTTTTTTCTCTATTAAATGATCTAAATTTTTGTATTATTTCTTCTTGTCTTTTAATTTCAGCTTGCTGAAGATTATAAGCTTTAAGCTGTGTTTCATAATCTTTTTTTCTAAGTTCTAAATATTTAGTATATGGAGCGTTATAACAATTTACATGACCATTTATAACTTGGAATGTTTTATTTGTAACAGCATCTAAGAAGAATCTATCATGGGATATTACTAAAAGTGTTCCTTTATATGTACTTAAAAATTCTTCAAGCCATTCAATTGCTTCTAGATCAAGATGATTGGTAGGCTCATCTAGAAGTAATATATCTGGAGATTGAAGTAAAAGCTTACATAGTGCAACACGAGTTTTTTGTCCACCACTTAAATTCTCAATTAAATTATTAAAGTCTTCTTCTAGAAATCCAAGACCCTTTAATACTTTTGCTATATCACCTTTATATGTATAACCCCCTCTATGTGAATAGAGTTCTTGTGCAGTAGTATAGTCTTTAATTAATTTTTCGTGATATGATGCATTACTTTCATCATATGGTTCATTCATTTTTAATTCTAATGTCTTAATTTTATCTTCTAAATCTATTAAATTTTTAAAAACACTACTTACTTCATCATAAATTGTATTTTTTGAATTTAGGTTAAGATGCTGTGAAAGATATCCTATTGTTTTATTTTTATCTACAAAAATATCTCCAGAGTCTGGAGTTAAATTTTTTGCTAATATTTTAAATAGAGTTGATTTTCCTTCCCCATTAGGGCCAATTATGCCAACCTTATCACCTTCATTAATAGATATTGTTACATCTTTTAGTACCTCTTGTATACCATAACTTTTTTTTATATTTCTACAACTTAAAACAATCATAATATATCCTCACTTATAAATTTTAATACTTATTATATTTATTAATTAATTATACTATTTATAGGAGGTTATATCAATTTAATGATCTAGAAAAGGTTTTATTATTTATAAATAGGTGATAAGATTAAAATATAAAACATATGCATTTTAAGTTGGAGGGTAAAATGAACGATAATAATGATGCAATAAAGGGGAATATGTCTTTAAAGAAAAAAAAGAAAGAATTTAATTTATACAACTCTGCTTATGAGCTTTTTAAGGAAAAGGGGATAAATAATACTTCTATTGATGAAATAGTAAAGAGAGCAGGCGTTGCAAAAGGAACATTTTATTTGTATTTTAAGGATAAATATGATGTTGTTAATAATCTTATATTACTTAAAAGTTCAATACTTATAAAAGAAGCTTTTGAAGCTACTAAAAGTAAGCAATTTGAAGAATTTGAACATATGGTTCTGTACTTTACAGAATATATAATAGATTATTTTAAGGAAAATAAGCTTCTGCTAAAGGTAATAAATAAAAATTTTTCGCATGTAATACATAAAAATAATAATATTATGGGTGAAAATAAGCAAGTTGAAGAAATTATAGATATATTTTTAAATGAATTAATTAATAGAGGATTATCAGAAGAAGAGGGGAAGATAACTCTTTTTATGATAATAGAATTAGTGGGCAGTGTGTGCTATAGCTCAATAATTTTAAATGAACCTGATGAAATTGAAGTTATAAAGCCAATATTATTCAAAAAAATAAAGATGATGCTTAAATAGTTAAAAGCCAAGTAATTTTTAATTACTTGGCTTTAGTAATGTATGCTAATCTTGTCTACCATCTCTTGCTAATATAAATCCAAGTTGTGGTTCTCCATTTAATAATCCTATTACATAAATAGTTTGAAATTCTCCAGGTGTTAAAGAAATACTAGAAAGAGTTTTACTTATTGCACTTACACCTGAAAAAGAAAGTTTAAAATCATATATTCCAGGAGAAAGCGGATAGTAACCTGTTGTTTCTAAGTATTCTACATCATTAAATAAATTATCCCCATTTTTTAGAGAAAGAGTAATTAATGGAGAATTTGGAGAAAGATGAATAAATCTTAAAAAGCAAATATCCTCACCAGCTTTTGCACCAGCATCTTTTAAAGAGAATAGAGATGCTATATTATTATTAATAATTATGCTTATTGTATTTGAATTTCCAGGAATAACATCAATAGGTCTAGTAAATAGTGGAGTATCATATGTTCCAGTCGGATAAGCTTCTATAGAATAGTTACTTGGAGAAAGTTCTACGTAATCAGTTAGCTCTCCAAACTTACAATTAGAAGCAAGTAAAGTTCCTTCAGCATATATATCTATAGAAGGAGCACCTGGAACTGCATGTATAAATCTTACCTTTCCTTTTAAATCAGGAAGGCTCTCTCTTAACATAAACATTAAATTTCACCTACTCCCTATTACAGTAATTATTAGTTAAAGCTATGATACGTTTAATTAATGTTTTAGCAATTGGAAAAGGAATCCTATAAGATTCTAAAGTTCTTAAAATTAAAGGATTATTTACTCTTATTCTTTGGAAAATTTGTTCTGGATTACACTTTTTCCCGTATCTTGTATAGGATCCTAGAAGTTCATTTTCATCTAAGTCCATATCAAACTCTCTTAATATATCAGTTGGGGTTGGAATATCAGTAGTAACATCTATTGGCGTTTTAGAAGTATTATTATATGAATAAAGTTCGGATGAAACTCCTAAAGCATCGTTAATAGCTTGATCTCTTAGATCTATTTGACTCCCCAATGAATATGGAATTTTATCAGATCTATACCCATGTGAATCTTCTGTATCTAAATTATCTGTACTAATTATAGGTGCCCATCCAGAATTGAAATTATTATAAGGTGAAGACACCTCAAAAGCTTCAAATTCATTTTCCTCATCAGTTATAGACATATATTTTTTATCTGGTTTCATTTTATACCTCCAAAGAATACTATATATTAAATATATGAAATCTAAACAGTCTTGTTACTTTAATAAATATTCATAATAGCAGATGTATAGAACCATAATATGTATAGGAGAATAAATAGAACAATAGTAAATAATACGAATATATTATATATAGTGGAGGGATAACAAAATGGATATAAGGAAGAATACACTAAGAGATGAACTTCTTGGTATAGAAAGTAAAATTAAATTAGGTAATGGTAGAGAAGTTTGTCAAATTAATTTTGATAATGCTGCAACAACACCTCCATTAAAAAGTGTAATAGAGTACATCGAACTATTGAGTAAGTATTATGCATCCATTGGGAGAGGAACTGGTCAAAAGGCTGCTTTTACAACAGATTTATACAATAGTGCTAGAGAGTATTTATTAGACTTTTTTAATGTTACAAGTAAAGAAGAGTATACAACTATATTTGTTAATAATACAACAGATGGAATAAATAAAATAGCAGAAACATTGGTTTGTAAAAATGATATAGTATTAACAACAAGAATGGAGCATCATTCAAATGATTTACCTTGGAGAGTTAATGGGACAGTTGATTACGTTGAAGTCGATGAGATGGGTAGATTAGATTATGATTCTCTTAATAAAAAATTAAATGAATATAGTGGCAGAGTGAAATTTCTAAGTGTAACAGGTGCATCTAATGTTACAGGGTATATTAATGATATCCATAAAATAAGTAAATTAGTTCATAAACATGGAGGGAAAATAGTTGTAGATGGAGCTCAATTAGTTCCTCATATTAAAATTGATATGAGTGGAAATGATACTAGTGAAAGTATAGATTTTCTTGTGTTTTCAGCCCATAAGTTATATGCACCATTTGGTAGTGGAGCAATAATTGGAAGGAAAGATGATTTTAATTCAAAGTATCCTGATAAACAAGGTGGAGGAACAGTAGAATTAGTTAAAGACTGGGAAGTTAAATTTCTAGATACTCCAGAAAGAAATGAAGCAGGAACTCCAAACTTTTTTGGAGTGTTATCTATGATAAAATCATTAAAAGAGCTTGATAAAATAGGATTTGATGATTTAATAGCTAGAGAGAGAGGGCTTTTTAATATTTTAAATAATGAAATAAAAAAGATATCTAATGTAATAACCTATGGAGATACAGAAGATATTGATGATAGATTAGGTATTGGAGTTTTTAATATTGATGGAATGTACCACAAAGATGTTGCAAGCATTTTATCAATGGAGAGAGGAATATCTGTAAGACATGGCTGGTTCTGTGCACATCCTTATTGTAGAAGACTTATGGGAATAGATGAGATAGAGGCAGAGAGATATTTAAAAGATTCAAGTAAAAAAATGTATGGAATGGTAAGAGTAAGCTTATCACCTTACAATACTGTAGAAGAGATTAATGAATTATTAAATGAGATTGAGTATATATCAAAGAAGTATAGAAAAGCTAAGTAATTATTAGGATGATGGAGCAAATATGAAAAAGTGTATTTATTGTAATAGAGAGATATCACTTAATTATTTGTTTAAACAAAAAGGAGTGGATAATATAAAATGTCCATATTGTACAAAGGAATTAAAGGTAAATAAAATATCAAAATTATTAGGAACATCATTGTTGATTTTAGTAATTGCGATTATAATAATATTGCCCTGTAAGTATAATATTAAAATAATATCTATAGTAGGATGGACATTTATATGTAATTATTTATTAAGACCACTTATTTATGTATATGAATAAAAGCACAGCCTGTGTAGCTGTGCTTTCTTAGCTTTTTGGTCATATTATTTATTGAAAACTTTATACTTTGGAAGATTATTTTCAAAGCATAAAGAAGGAGTTCCTTCAAAAAGTGGTGAGAAATAATTATAAGCTTCTTCAGTTAAATTATTTCCTTCTTCATTAATCCATTCTGTTGGGAAGTATTTTACATTATTTGCAACCTTTGAAGCATCAACTTCAAAGAATGATGTTTTATAAGGAGAATTTTGATCTCTTCTTATGGCAACCATAGATCCGTTTTTATTTTCTTTAGCATATTTTAAAGCTTCATATCCTGCAAGATAAGCTTCTTCGATATCTAATTTTGATGCACAGTGCATAGCACATCTTTGAAGTACACCAAGTTCTAAAGCCTTAACTCTAGTTGTTATTCCAGCTGTTAGTATAAGTTTTCTTAAATATTCGCTAACACCACCTAATTGGGCATGTCCAAATGTATCCTGTGAAACACAGTCAAATTCAGTTATGAATTTGCCATCTTCATTTCTTAATCCTTCAGAGGCAACTATGTAAACTTGATTTTGTTCTTCAAATTTTGATCTAACATCCATCAAGAACTTCTCTTTATCGAAAGCTTTTTCAGGTAAGTATATAAAGTCTGCTACTTGCTTTCCATTTATTTTAGCACAGCATGCAGAAGCTGCAAGCCAACCTGTATCTCTACCCATTGTTTCAATTATAAAAATTCCATTATTACTATAAACAGATGAATCTAGATAAGTCTCAAGTACAACTGTTGAAATAAACTTAGCTGCACTTCCAAAGCCTGGTGTATGATCAGTATACATTAAATCATTATCTATAGTTTTTGGAATACCTATAAATTTTATATTTAAACCATTTTCTTTTGCATATTTTGATAATTTTGCTGTTGTATCCATTGAATCATTTCCACCTACATAGAAAAATGCTTCAATGTCTAGTTCTGATAAAATATTTAATAATTTATTATATTCATCAGTTGACTCTTCAAGTGGTTTTAATTTATATCTACAAGAGCCTAATCCAGATGAAGGAGTGTATGTGAATGTATTTAATTCTTCCTCAGATTTAGCGGATAACTCAATTATCTTTTTATTTAAGATACCTTCTATTCCATTTAAGCCACCATAGACCTTATCATATAACTTTAATTCCTCGTTTGCTTTAATTAAACCAACGACGCTTGAATTAATTACTGAAGTTGGTCCTCCTGATTGTGCGATAATACAATTTGACATAAATACTCTCCTTTAGAACAACATATATTTAGCATATGTGATATACTATTTAAAAATTAATCTACTCTGTTTAATACTATACATTAAAAAAACAATAAAATAAAGACTTTTTGTAAAAAAAAATTTTATATTAATAAAAAATAGAATAAATTATAGAAATTACTACTACTAATAATAGTAAAGTAATTTTTGAGTGAAAGGTTTAAAGTTATGAGCATAATAACAGTAGTATTAATAGGTATAGCATTAGCTATGGATGCTTTAGGAGTTACGCTTAGTATAGGAGTTTTACCTAATATAAAAAGAAGAACCAAATATACATATATATTTTCTTTTGGTTTTTTTCAATTTATTTTTATCTTTTTAGGAGGCTTTATAGGTAAGGTATTTAATAACTTTATTACTGTTCCAGAAGCACTTGGAGGAATAATAGTTGGAGTTATTGGAATTATAATGATAGTGGATGCTCTTAAGGAAAAAGAGGAGTCAGTATTACTTAAAAAAGGGATGAGTATATTCCTAGGAATATCAGTTAGTATTGATGCATTGGTTATTGGATTTACAGTGATGAATAGTATACCGTTAATTATCTTATTCTTAAACTCAGTAATGGTTGGACTTATAACATTTATGATATGCTATATAGGATTTGTAGTATGCGATTATATTAAGAGGATAGATTTTGTAGAAAGGTATGCTAATTTCTTTGGGGGAATTATATTAATTATTATGGCATTAAAGATGATTTTCTTTTAAAGGGATTTAAAATTATAATGATAAGTGTTAAAATTATTATATAAAGATTCTTTTAGAGTATAGAAGTGGGAGTATGTAATGGATATTCAAAAGATATTAAAAGATAAAAATATGAAAATAACAAAAGCCAGAATGAAAATTCTAATGATACTCATAAATAAAAAAGATGGTATGACTGCAGAAGAAATATTTGATATTTGTAGAGATGAAAGTATAAATATAAATTTAAGTACTGTATATAGAACTTTAGATTCCTTCTGTGAGCATAATATAATAGATAAATATTTGCTTGAAGATGGTGTGTCATCATATAAGCTTCATAAAGACAGTCATAAACATTTATTAGAGTGCGATGTATGTCATAAGGAAGTTGAAATGCCATGTCCTATAGGACAAATAGAAGAACTTATTAAAAGACAAACTGGATTCACTCTAACTGAGCATAATATAGAAATAAAAGGTATATGTGAAACGTGTAAAAAAACATCTCAAAAATAAATTTGAGATGTTTTTCATTTAGAAAAGAAGTTTTTAAATATTATAGTAATAATTAATGTAAATACAGAAACAATTGCTATTGTTCCACCTGGTGCACTATTAACATAGTAAGATAATGCTAGACCAAACATTATATCTACAAAACCAAAAACTATTGAAAAAATAAGAGTTTTGTTAAAGTTTTTATTTAATTGAATGGCTGTTGCAACAGGAACTACTATTATGGATGATATAACAAGTATACCCATTATACGGATAGACATTGAAATAGTTGCACCAATTAAAATTGTAAAAATATAATTTATTAATTTTACTTTTATTCCAGTTGTTTTTGCTCCCTCTTCATCAAATGTAACATATACAAGTTTATTATAAATAAATAATAGAATTAGTAGACAGACAATCCCTGTTATAAGTATTAAAGTTATATCTTGTTTTGTTACTGTAAGTATACTACCAAATAAAAATGAGTTAACATTTGCAGAAGCTTTTCCACTACTTATTAATACAATTGCAATACCTAAACTTAAAGTAAGTACAATTGACATTACAAGCTCTGCATAGCGCTTATAATAACCTCTTAAAAACTCAATTATAAGTGCACAAAGTGTAGTAAATAAAAAAGCAGTTATCATAGGATTAACTCCTATAACTAGCCCTATTGCAACTCCAGCAAAAGAAGAGTGAGATAGGGTGTCACCGATCATTGAATATCTTCTAAGTACTAAGAAAAGTCCAATAAAAGGGCATAAAATTGATATAATCCCTCCTGCGATAAAGGCATTACGCATAAAGTCTAATTCGAACATAAAGTTTTACACCTTTCTATATCTATAAATTCAATATTTTTTTATCAAGAGAAGCTCTGTAATTTATATACTCTGCTTTAGTATATAGTGTAGGAACACCAGCTACAACATGTAGTATATGAGTTGAATACTTTAATGCAAGCTCAATATTATGTTCTACAGAAATTATAGTTTTACCATTTTCTTTATTTAATTTATGAAGTAGTCCATAAATTGATAGCTGGTTTTTAAAGTCAACACCAGTTGAGGGTTCGTCTAGTATTATAAGCTCTGGGTTACCCATAAGGGCTCTTGCAATAAATATTCTTTGTTGTTGACCACCAGATAAACTTCCAATTAATTTGTTAGTAAAATCTATCATATTTACTTTTTCTAAAGCTTTCTTAATTTCATTTTTACTTTTAACTCCTATTGAGTTACCATGTGTTTTAAGAATTTCATAGACAGAAATGGGAAATTGAGAGTTAAAACTTTCAAGCTTTTGTGGTACATAGGCAACTCCCTTTGCATCTACAGTTATACTACCTGATGTAGGCTTTAGTAGACCAAGTATTAATTTTAATAGAGTAGTCTTTGCACACCCATTTTCTCCAATTATAGAAAGGTAAACGCCTTTTGGTATGTTTAAATTAACATTTTCTATAAGATAAGGAGGTTTGTTTGTATATGAAAATGTAAGATTATTTATATTAATCAAATTATCATCTCCTAAAAATAATTACCCCTTATTATACACTTTTATGCAAATGATTTGCAAGATTAATTATTTTATTTTAATATATAAGAATTTTCTAGTCTCCAAGAGTTATTTTTTTTCTTTAAATGGCATTCAACTTTTCTAGATTGATGAGGCTTTTCTTTAGATAATCCTGATGCTTCAACAACTGCTGTTTCCCCATCTGAGAATTTAAGTTCCATAGTTTGAACTCTAAGAAGAGCATTATCTACATTAGATGTCATAAGATATTCAACAGCAGTTGATATATCCTGACATTTAACATAGGCAAACACTTTTTTTGCTGTAAATGCGGTTAATGCTATTAATAAAGTAATAATTAAAATAGCTAATCTACGTCTCTTTTTTTGATTTATTAAGAAACGTTCTCTTCGACTAATTCTTTTATTTCGAGGTCTTCTTCTATTATTGCCCATAATATCACTCCTTAAAATACTTTATAATAAAATATTACCATATTTTACCATAAAGTAAAGAATATTATATTTAATATTTCATAAAATAGTAGGTATGGTTTATAATAAGAACAACTGAAGAATTTTAAGAGTTAGAAAGGAAGAGTAATATGGATTTTTCAAGCTTAGTTTTAATGGAGAAAGATAAAGAAACGGGATTTATTTCAAAGGAATTAGGAAGTTTTAGTGTAGATGAGGGAGCTTTATTTGTAAGAAAGTTTTTTGTGGAAGATGGAGTAGTT
Source organism: Clostridium perfringens (assembly GCA_040144665.1). Classification (GTDB taxonomy): domain Bacteria; phylum Bacillota; class Clostridia; order Clostridiales; family Clostridiaceae; genus Clostridium; species Clostridium perfringens_A. The sequence goes on along the minus strand of JBBVGE010000407.1, from coordinate 26,385 downwards.
AACTTGTATTTTGATACAAATAAGGATGTTGAAGAATGGGAATATTCAGCAATATATGACCTATTTAATGAGGAAGGATTTAAAGAAAAAGGATATGAATTAGAGGAAGATTTAGAGGAATATAATCCTACATTTATCGTTAAGTTTGATTATGATGATGAGTATAGTAAAATACAAGAAAAATTAAATGAAATCATTACACTAATAAAAGTTGAAATGGAAAATGTATTTAAAAACATAGAAGGAAAAGAAGAAGAATATAAGGAAGAAGTTTAGAATTTTTAATAAAAGCATATAATAAAAACATATAATAAAAGGAATTTCTTAATAGGTGAAGCTAAAGGCTTCACCTATTAATATAATTTAATGAAACTAAATGGTTTGTTTATTAAAAAGGAGGAAAGTATATGGCTGAGAATATTTTGAAAAATAGAGATGAAATAAAAGAAGAAGATAAATGGGAGATTAGAAAAATTTATTCATCAAATGATGAATGGGAAAAAGATTTTACAAAGCTTAAAGAAGAGGCAACAAAATTAAAAGAATTTAAAGGAAAGCTTAATAATCCAAAGACGGTTTTAGATTATTTAAAAGAAACAGAAAAAAATTCACGTTTAGCTGAGAAGCTTTATGTATATGCTCACTTAAAAAGTGATGAAGATACAGCTAATAATGAGAATCAAGCTAGAATGAGTAAAATAGATAGTTATATGGCAGAGTTTTCAAGTTATTCTGCATATTTTGTACCAGAAATATTATCTTTAGGAGAAGAATATATAAATAAAGCTATAGAAGAAGTAGCTGAACTTAAAAAATATGAATTTATATTTAAAGACATATTAAAAGAAAAAGATCATGTATTAACTCAAGAGATGGAAGAATTAATGGCACAAGTTTCAGATTGTTTAGGTGCACCATCTTCAATTCAAGGTATGCTTAGTAATGCTGACATGACTTTCCCTAAAATTAAAAATGAAGATGGAGAATTAGTAGAATTGACAGAAGGTAATTATTCTTCTTTTATAAAATCAAAGGATAGAACTGTAAGAGAAGAAGCATTTAAAGCTTTATTTGGAGAATATAATAAGCTAAAAAATACTTTTGCAACAACTTTAAGTTCATCAATTAAGAATTTTTCTTTTGATGCGAGAGTAAGAAAATATAAATCTTGCTTAGAGGCTTCTCTTAAACCAAATAATATACCAGTTGAAGTTTATAAAGAAGCTTTAAATACTATAGATAGAAATTTAAATTCTCTTCATAGATATATTTCACTTAAGAAAAAAATGTTAGGACTTAAAGAGATGCATATGTATGATTTATATGTTCCTGTCATAGAAATAGAAAAAGATCATATAGAGTTTAATGAGGGTGTAAAAATTGCAATAGAAGGACTTAACCCTTTAGGTGAAGAATATCTTAACATATTTAAAGAAGGCATAAACTCTGGTTGGATAGATAAATATCAAAATAAAGGTAAAAGAGGGGGAGCATATTCTTGGGGCTCTTATGATACAATGCCTTATGTTTTATTAAATTATAATTATGAGCTTAATGATGTATCTACACTAGTTCATGAAATGGGTCACTCAATCCATTCATATTATTCAAGGAAGACACAGCCATACTTCTATGCAGGATACACTTTATTCTGTGCAGAAGTTGCATCAACAACTAATGAAGCATTACTTATACATTATTTAATTGATAAGGAAACAGATAAAAAGAGAAAATTATATCTAATAAATCAAGAACTTGAACAAATTAGAACAACGGTATTCAGACAATTAATGTTTGCGGAATTTGAATTATATACTCATGAAAGTATAGAAAGTGGAAATCCGCTTACAGCTTCGGAGTTTTCAAAGAAGTGGCATGAATTAAATGTTAAGTATTTCGGTGATGATATGATTGTAGATGAAGATATTGATATTGAATGGGCAAGAATACCACATTTTTACTCAGACTTTTATGTATATCAATATGCAACAGGATATGCAGCTGCATCAGCCTTTGCAAATTCTATATTAAATAAAGAAGAAAATGCTGTAGAAAAATATATATCATTCTTAAAGAGTGGTGGAAGTGATTATCCTATAAATATATTAAAAAAAGCAGGTGTTGATATGACTACATCAAAACCTTTAGAAGCTACTATTAAAAGATTTAATGAACTTCTAGATATGTTAGAAGAAACTTTATAAATTAAATCTAAATCAATCTAATATCCGAAATTACGTAAAATTTAGGATTATTAGATTGATTTTTTAATATTGCTTATTAATTCTATAACTAGAATAGTAATTTCTTTGAAAAGTTTAAATGTATCTCTTATAATAGATTTAAAGATTAAAAAATATTGGAGGAAATATGAGAGACTTTAGTCAAAGAATTTATGAGTTTCTTTCAAATGCTCAGGGCTTTTATATGCAGCAATATTATAGCAATTTTCATAAAGAAGATAGATGGATTGCTATTAAAGATTTAGACGAAGGGATATATGCTGTAATAATATCAAAGGATTCAAATGAAGATATTGATTATGATGAAGCTTTTAGGTATTTAGGTGGGTTAGGAAAGAAATTTTTATTAAATAGTATTGTGCTTGTACAAGGAGAGTATATAGGAGGGGATAATCCTTATATAAGTAAGTTGGTATATAATATAAATAAAATGGAGGTTATTCACTGTGATGAAGGGTGTAGACCTTTAAAAGAATGTTTAGAAATTATAAATAAAGAAAAAATATCTATAAATAACAATAATAATAAAATATTAGATATTTTTAGAGAAAGTCCTGTAACTAGTATACTTATTTTAATAAATGTTATTGTTTTTATAATAACAGCTATAGTATCTAAAAATATAGTAGAGATAGATACAAGAGTTTTAATTAAATTTGGAGCAAAAGTAAATTACTTAATAAATCAAGGTGAAGTTTGGAGATTAATAACATGTGCATTTCTACATGGAGGAATTATGCATATAGCATTTAACATGTATTCATTATTCATTGTAGGTACAGCTGTAGAGAAAATATATGGATGGAAAAAATATTTATCTATATATTTATTTGCAAGCATAACTTCGAGCTTATTAGGATATATTTTAGGACCAGATATGATATCAGTTGGAGCATCAGGAGCGATATTTGGTATACTTGGAGCTTTTTTATGGTTCGCACTAAGAGAAAAGGAACATCTACAAAAGGGTGTTTTAGGTAATATAATAGCAGTGATTTTATTAAATTTATATATAGGTTTTACTTCATCAAGTATAGATAATTTAGGACATATAGGAGGATTTATAGGAGGATTTATCCTTGCTATACCTTTTTATAGTGTAAAAAAACATAATATTTAATTTAGGGGGTATTTATGAAAAAATTAACTTATGATAATGTTATAACATATTTATTTTTAATATTATTAGCAGTTACGACGGTATGGGATATAATTTATAGACAGGGAGAAAAGTTACCTAGAATAGTATTAATTTTGGTTACTCTAGTAGCATTAAAATTATTTTGCAGATATACATTCTTTAGAAAATCTAAAATCACTTATGTAGCTATACTTATATTTATATTCTTTTCTATGTATTTAGCAAATGTATTAAATTTTTATGGAATAACTGGATATGATAAGATGCTTCATCTTGCATCAGGTTTATTAATAGGAGTTATTGGTTTTGCAATATACACATATTTATTTAATCCTAAAAAGAATAAAGATATAAAACCTTTTGCTATGGTGTTATTTACGATAATGTTTGCTGTAGCATGTGCAGGTGTATGGGAAATATGGGAATTTACAACAGATAGTTTGTTTGGTTTAACAGCTCAAAATGGACTAGGTGATACAATGTATGATATTATATGTGGAACAGTTGGAGGAATGATTATAACTATACCAATATATTTGTATTCAAAAGGTGGAAAAAATAAGATGTTAGATAAAATGATAAAAGAGATAACTGATTAGTTAGTTTAAGGAGAATAGATAAAGATCTATTCTCCTTTTTAATTATAAAAATAATACATAGAGAGCGCATTATATAACTTCTTTTTTAAGGCTAATTTATATAAATATTCTTTAGCTTTTTGAAATTTTTTATCATTAAATAATTTATGAAAGTGATTTATTTCACTTTTAGATAAATATTCTTCAAGTTCTAAATAGACTTCCTTAAGGGTATTTATAATACATTCAGAGATAGGTTCTGAATAAATAAAGCCATCTATAAATTTATAAAACTCTATTAATCCTTTAGTATTTAATATGTATTTAGATTTTTCAAAGATATCTTTTCCTTTTTCTTTAAGATAATATTTATAAGATTCTAATTCTTTGGTCTTAGACTTTTCAGATAAATTACCTCTTAATTCATTTAATAAATTTATAGTTTTAATTGCAGAAAAATCTTTATCTTTAACTTCTGTCATTATATCAATATCCAGTCCATTTAGAGAATTTATATAATTTAAGAATCCATTGCAAGATATAGTACTAGAATGAGAGCCTTTCTTTTTAATCTTATTTTGTTCACTATAATGAACTTTGATTGTGCCATCTTCTTTATTCCAAGTTTTTTTAATACTATTTAATACAGAATAATTATCAGCTTCATGACCTTCGTAGCAAGTATAATGTAAATTATCATATATTATTGGAATAGAGCATTTTTCACTTATATATAATAAATCCTTTATATTATAATTTTTTTCATCATTTTCAATTACTAAGCGTTTCTTTATATTCTTAGAAAGTAAATTATAATTATTAATAAAATTATTTATTGCTAATTTTTTATCGTTATATACTCCACCAACATGAAGTATAATTTTACAAGTAGAATCTAAGTTTAAGCTATCTAAAAAATTACAGTGGTATTCTAAATCTCTAATTGATTTAGATACTGTATTTTTATTATTACTATTTAAAACAGTATATTGTCCTGGATGCATGGATATTCTAAGAGAATTTCTCTTTATTAAAGTGCTTATTTTATCTAAATCATTCTTAAAATAATTTTCCCAATTAAAAGTATTTATTTCATGACTTGCAAAAGGAATTATATCAGAACTAATTCTAAATAAGTATATTTCATTAGAAATATTATAATTTAAAATATCTATTAGATTCTTTAAATTCGAAGATATACAATTTATTAATATATCTTCTGAGTAGTTTTTTAAAATAAATGACTTTGTTGTTTTATTTGGAATTCTAAGTGGAGTACAGGCATAACCAACTTTCATTTTCATATCTCCTAAATAATTTATAGTTTTAATAATAGTTTTAATAAAATATGCTTAAAGAATACATAATAAACATGAATAAAGAAAACTTTTTCATTTTACTTAAATTTACATATTAACAAAATATTATTTTAAATTTTAAAAAAATGAGAAAATTCTAAAAATACAATGTATATTATAGTAAAATATATTAAAAAGTTGTATTATATAAATAAATTACTAAATTGAAAAGGGGCGTTAAATTTATGAATGGAAAACAATATGTTGAAAGTGTATTAGAACAAGTAAAATTAAGAAATAGTGGTGAAAAGGAATTTTTAGATGCAGTAACAGAGGTTATGAATTCGCTAGTTCCTGTATTTGATAAGAATCCTAAATTTATAGAAAATGGCATATTAGAAAGAATAGTAGAACCAGAAAGACAAATATTCTTTAGGGTACCTTGGGTTGATGATAATGGAAAAGTTCAAGTAAATAGAGGATTTAGAGTTCAATTTAATAGTGCAATAGGACCATACAAAGGTGGACTTAGATTTCACCCATCAGTAAATCAAAGCATTATTAAGTTCTTAGGTTTTGAACAAATATTTAAAAACTCACTTACAGGACTACCAATAGGTGGAGGTAAGGGAGGATCAGACTTTGATCCTAAAGGAAAATCAGATGGTGAAGTCATGAGATTTTGTCAAAGTTTTATGGCAGAACTTTGTAGACATATTGGAAGCGATATAGACGTTCCAGCTGGAGATATAGGTGTTGGTGCTAGAGAAATTGGTTATATGTATGGATATTACAAAAAAATAAGAAATACAAGTGAACAAGGGGTGCTAACAGGAAAAGGCTTAACTTATGGTGGTAGCCTTGGAAGAAAAGAAGCTACTGGATATGGATTAATATTCTTTACAGAAGAGATGCTTAAGGATAATGGAACTAGCTTTAATGGAAAAACTGTCGTTATATCAGGTTCAGGAAATGTTGCTATATATGCAGCTGAAAAAGCAACAGAACTTGGAGCTAAAGTCATAGCACTTAGTGATTCAAATGGATATATATATGATGAAAATGGAATTAATTTAGATGTAGTTAAAGAAATAAAAGAAATTAAAAGAGGAAGAATTAAAGAATATTTAGATTTTGTAAGTACTGCTAAATATGAAGAAGGATTTAGAAATATATGGAAAGTTAAATGTGATATAGCATTACCTTGTGCAACACAAGGTGAGATAAATAAAGAATCAGCAGAAATACTTGTTAAAAATGGAGTAATAGCTGTATCAGAAGGTGCAAATATGCCTTCAACACTTGATGCTATTGAAGTATTACAAAGTAATAAAGTTATGTTTGGACCTGCAAAGGCTGCAAATGCTGGCGGAGTTGCTTGTTCAGCACTTGAAATGTCACAAAATAGTATTAGATTATCATGGAGTGAAGAAGAAGTTTTAGATAGACTTAAAGATATAATGGTAGCAATATATAAAAATTCAAGTGAAGCTGCAAAAGAATATGGAGAAGAAGGAAATATATTAATGGGTGCAAATATTGCAGGTTTCTTAAAAGTTGCAGATGCAATGATGGCTCAAGGTATAGTTTAGTTTATAAATGGAGAAAGTAGACTTGAGAGAAGTCTACTTTTTTTATTTATTTAAAAATTTTTATCTTTGTAATATGTGTAAAATTAAGGGATATAACAATTCTTAAATATTTTTAATTTTTATATACTTGATTTTTGAACTAGGTTGAATTATATTTAAAAGGACGTACTTTTAGAGAAAATAGAAAATGAATGGGGAAGAATTTCCATTTGTCATTAGGAGTGAATTTAATGGGAAATTTAATTTATGTTGTAACAGCAGCGTTTCAATTTTTCGTGTTCTTTATAACTATGTATTATTTAATACTAGCTTTTTTCGGATTATTTAGAAGAAAAGAAAAGAAAAATTATACGCCAACTAAAAAGTTTGCAATGATAGTAGCGGCTCATAATGAGGAAGTAGTTATAGGTAAGCTTATTGAGAGCATGCAAAAACTTAATTATCCAAAGGAATTATATGATGTTTTCGTAATAGCAGATAATTGTACAGATAAGACTGCGGAAATATCAAGAAATTATGGAGTGAATGTATTCGAACGTTTTAACAAAGATAAAAGAGGTAAAGGTTACGCTCTTGAGTGGATGTTTGATAAACTTTTTAAAATGAATGAAAAATATGATGCTATTTGTATATTCGATGCAGATAATCTAGTACATGAAGATTTCTTAAAAGAAATAAACTCAAAGATGCTAGAAGGATATAAAGTTGTACAAGGATATATTGATAGTAAGAATCCAAATGATTCTTGGATTGCAACAGCTTATTCAATAGCTTTTTGGTCACAAAATAGAATGTTCCAATTAGCAAGAAATAATGTTGGATTCTCAAACCAACTAGGTGGAACTGGATTTGCAATTGATACAGGAATGTTACAAGAATTAGGATGGGGTGCAACATGCCTTACAGAAGACTTAGAGTTTACTTGTAAACTTGTAGCTAATGGAGAAAAAGTTGGTTGGGCACATGATGCAAGAATATTTGATGAAAAGCCATTAACATTAAAACAATCTTGGTCACAAAGAAAGAGATGGATGCAAGGATTTACAGACGTTGCATCAAGATATTTCTTTAAACTTATAAAGGCTTCAATAAAGCAAAGAAAATGGTATATGTTTGATTGTGCATTATACGTAATGCAACCATTTGTTACATTGCTACTTGGTTTGTCAGCAGTACTTACTTTAATACAAGGAAATCTTGGAGCACCAGATGTTTTTGTTATAAGTAGTGTATTTAGTGATGTAGGTTGGAAGATATTTATTATATGTCAATTTTTAATTACACCATTAGTACTAAAACTTGAGAAAAAAGTTTCAACTGGTTTTTTTGCTATAATATTTATATATTCAATGAATGTATTTATATTACCAATATTAGCAACTAAAATAGATAGTATGTATGCATTTACAATAGTATCAGGTATGTACAATTTAGTAATGCTTGTAATTACATTTATATGCTTAGGAAAAAGTGGTTTGATATTATTTATTAGATTCTTATTATATGGATTATATACTTTAACTTGGATTCCAATTACAATTCAAGGTATTATAAACAAAAATAATAAGGAATGGAGTCACACTAAGCACGTAAGAAATGTTGAAATATGTGATTTGTAGAATAAAGGTTTAAGACTTTAATTAGTCTTAAACCTTTTTTTATTTACAACTAAAAAAATTATAAGTACTTAATAATATTGCAAATTTTATTTTAATGTGATTTGTATTATTAATGAAAATTGATAATATATTGTTTAAGGGTGTATACTTAAGTTAATAAAGGTTAGAAGGAGAGAAGTTTATGAAAAATTTTAATTATTCAATTAAGACGGAAGTATATTTTGGAAAAGGTAAAATTAAAAGTCTTGGAGATGTACTAAAAAGATATGGTGAAAAGGTTTTGCTAGTATATGGTGGAGGAAGTATTAAAAAGATTGGATTATATGATAAAGTAAAATCAATATTGGAAGAACATAATATTGATTGTATAGAGCTTGGAGGAGTAGATCCTAATCCAAGAATAGAATCAGTTAGAAAAGGGGTTAAGCTTGTACGTGAAAATTCAATTGATATAATTTTGCCTGTAGGTGGAGGTAGTACTATAGATTGTGCAAAAGCCATATCAGGAGCAAGTTTTTATGAGGGGGATTCATGGGATATAGTAAAAGATCCTTCAATGATAGAAAAGGTGCTACCTATAATTAGTGTATTAACTCTTTCAGCTACAGGATCAGAAATGGATCAATTTGCTGTTATTTCAAATATGAATACAAATGAGAAATTAGGATTTGGTAATGAAAATTTAAGACCAGTAGCTTCGATCTTAGATCCTGAATACACTTATTCAGTACCTAAAAATCAAACAGCAGCAGGCACTGCGGATATAATGAGCCATGTTTTTGAAGTATATTTTAGCAAAGATAAGGATGCATACTTACAAGATAGAATGGCTGAAAGCATATTAAAAACATGTATCAAATATGGAGAGATAGCTTATAATGAGCCTGATAATTATGAGGCAAGAGCTAATTTGATGTGGGCATCTAGTCTAGCTATAAATGGATTGCTTTCTTGTGGAAAGGGAGATACGGCTTGGTCAGTTCATCCAATAGAACATGAATTAAGTGCATTTTATGATATAACTCATGGAGTTGGGCTTGCTATATTAACACCTAATTGGATGGAATTCGTTTTAAATGAGGATACATTAGAAAAATTCTATGAATTTGGAGTTAATGTTTGGGATATAGAAAAATCACTAGATAAAAAAGAAGTTGCAAATTTATCTATAGAAAAAACAAGGAATTATTTTAAGAAACTTGGTATCCCAGAAAGACTTAGAGATATAGGCATTGGAAATGAGAAGTTTGAAATTATGGCTAAAAAAGCAGTGAAATTTGGAGACTTAAAATATGCATATGTATCTTTAAATAAAGAGGATGTAATAAGTATATTTAAAGCATCATTATAATTAGTAATTAGGGCTTAAAAATTTCATGGATTTTTAAGCCCTAATTTTAATACTAAAAATAATTATATTGGGAATTATAATATTATATTAATAAAATATTTAAATATAATCTATTGAATTTACTCTAAAAAGGTATAAAATATAATTATCAAAAGAGAAAAGTTAGTAGTAGAAAATAATTATCGTTAAGGTTTTAAAATACTAATTAAGGAGTGAAGAAAATGAGTATAACAGTAAATGGAGAAAAAGTAACAATTAGAGGAGCAGAAGTTAGAGTTGGTCAAGAAGCACCAGATTTTGTTTTATCAGATAATGAATTAAAACCAGTTACATTAAAAGATACAAAGGGAAAGAGAGTATTTTTAACAGTTCCATCATTAGATACACCAGTATGCGATATGGAAGTTAAAAGATTTAATGAAGAAGCTACAAAGTTTAAAGATACTACTATATATGTAGTATCAGTTGATTTACCATTTGCACAAGCAAGATGGTGCGGAGCTTCTGATGTAGAAAATGTAGTAACTCTTTCAGATTATAAAGACAGAGTATTTGGAGAAAATTACGGAGTATATATAGAAGAAGTTGGTTTCTTAGCTAGAGCAGTATTTGTTGTAGATGAAAATAATAAGGTTATATATGTAGAGTATTGCAAAGATGTAAGTGATCATCCAAACTATGATAAAGTATTAGAAGTTTTAGCTAAATAGTATTATCTAAAAAGATAAAAAAACATAGAAAAAAATCGTACAAACATATGTACGATTTTTTTCTTTTTTTATTTTGTAAAAGTGTGATAGAATAGAATGGTTAATAAATTATATAGGGGTCTTTAGTATGTTTAATATAGTAGATTATAAAGATATAGTAGATGAAGAATGTATTTTAATTGATGTTAGAAGTCCAAAAGAATATAAAGAAGCTACAATAAAAGGTGCAATTAATATACCTGTACTTTTGGATGATGAAAGAGATATAGTAGGAACACTTTATGTTAGAGAAAGTGTAGAAGCTGCTAGGACTAAAGGAATTGAATTTATATCAAGGAGACTTCCACAAATTTTTAATGATATACAGTGTATGTATAATAATAATTATAATAAAAAAATAGTACTCTTCTGTTCAAGAGGCGGTATGAGAAGTGGTAGCGTATATTCTCTTTTATATTCTTTAGGAATAAAAGTATATAAATTAAGAGGTGGATATAAAGGATATAGAAAGTATATAAATGATAATTTTGAGAAAGTAAATAAAGGAGTTAAATATATAGTCTTATATGGAAAAACTGGTGTTGGGAAGACTAAATATTTAAAAGCTTTAAATGATAAAGGATTTGATATACTAGATTTAGAAGGTGCTGCAAATCATAGAGGATCTTTTTTAGGTAGTATATCCCTTGGAAAATCAAATAGTCAAAAAATGTTTGAGACTGAAATTTTTGAGGCGCTTAAAAATAGAAAAAGTAATTTAGTTTTTATTGAAGGAGAAAGCAAAAGAATAGGTAACATAATAATTCCTGAATTTATATGGAATTCAATGGAGGAAGGAATTAAGATTTATATTGAAGATTCAATTGAAAATAGAAGTGAAATATTAATAAAAGAGTACATAAAGGGCAATGATAGTGTTAAAGAACTTATAAATTGCTTAGATAGATTTAAGAAATACTTAAGTGATAATAGAGTAGAAGAGTATAAAAAACTACTTAAAGAAGGAGATTATAAAACTGTATGTGAAGAACTTATGGTAAAGTATTATGATCCTTTATACTCTAATAATTTTAAGATAAAAGATTTTTATGAAATTATAGTAAATAAAGATAAAAATGAAACAATAAATAGATTAATAGATATTTATAATAAAAATACTTAAGGTGGAGGAGAAAATGGTAAAAGAAAGTAATGTATCATATGATGTTACAGATTTAACATCCTTAGAAAAATTAGAACCGGTGAGGATTAGACCAGGTATGTACATTGGTTCTACTGGGAGCAAGGGACTACACCATTGTGTTTGGGAAATACTTGATAATTCAATAGATGAAATTTCAAATGGATATGGTAGTAAAGCTACTGTTATTTTAAATAAAGATAAGAGCGTAACTATAATTGATGATGGAAGGGGTATACCAACAGGTATTCATCCTATTAAGAAAAAAAGTGGAGTGGAAATGGTATATACAGAACTTCATACTGGTGGTAAGTTTGATAATAAAAACTATAAGACATCAGGAGGGTTACACGGTGTTGGAGCAGCTGTAGTAAACGCTCTTTCAAAATGGGTAGAAGTTGAAGTTCATCAAAATGGAAATAAGTATAGACAAAGATTTGAATATGCTTATGATAAAGAACTTAAAAAAGATATGCCAGGAACACCTGTAACACCACTAGAGATAGTTGGAAAAGCAAAGGATACTGGAACTAAGGTAACATTCTTACCTGATAAAGATATATTTTCAAGTACTGATTTTAAATTTGATATTATAGATGAAAGACTTCAAGAATTAGCATTCCAAAATAAGGGGATGAAGCTTGAATTTATTGATAATAGAAAAGATGAAGAAATTAAGAAAGAATATTATTCAGAAAGAGGGCTTTTAGATTTTATAGAATATTTAAATGAAAGTAAAACGCCACTTCATAAAGATCCTATTTTATTTGAAGGAGATAAAGAAATAGGAGGAATAGCTATGTCAGGAGAAGTATGTATTCAATTTACAGACTCAACGACTGATAACATAGCAAGTTATGTAAATAATATTCCAACAACTGAAGCTGGAACTCATGAAACAGGATTTAAAACTGGTATGACAAGAGCTTTTAAAGAGTGGGCTAGAAAACTTGGTCTTGTAAAAGAAAAGGATAAGGAATTTGAAGGAGACGATTTAAGAGAAGGTATGACTGCAATCGTAAGAATTAAAATTTCAAATCCAGTCTTTGAAGGACAAACAAAGACTAAGCTTGGTAATAATGAAGCTTATACTATGATGAATGAATTAGCATATACTAAGCTTGGTGAATGGATAGAAGATAATAAAGAATTAGCAAGTAGGCTTATAAATAATGCCCTTTCAGCAGCTCAAAGAAGAGAAAAAATTAAAAAAATAAATGAGGCTGAAAAGAAGAAAATTGGTAAAGGAACTGCACCTCTTGCTGGTAAGGTTGCAGTTTGCACTGGAAGAGACAAAAAATATAATGAATTTATTGTTGTGGAAGGGGATTCAGCTGGAGGTTCAGTTAAGCAGGCTAGAGATAGAAGGTTCCAAAGTATAATGCCTTCAAAGGGTAAAATAATGAATACTGAGAAACAAAAGCTTGAAAATGTACTAGCTTCAGAAGAACTTAAAATATTTAATACAGCAATCGGTACAGGAACTTTAGATAACTATAGTGAAGATAATTTAAAGTATAATAAAATAATAATAATGAGTGATGCTGATGTTGATGGATATCATATTAGAACATTATGGATGACTTATATTTATAGATATATGAGACCACTTATAGCAAATGGACACTTATATCTTGCACAACCTCCACTTTATAAAGTATATAAGAAGGTTAAAGGAAAAGAGGTAAGTGAATATGCCTATAGTGATGATCAACTTGAAGAGGTTAAGAAAAAAATCGGAAAGGGTGCGTTGATTCAAAGATATAAAGGTCTTGGAGAAATGAATCCAGATCAACTTTGGGATACTACTCTTAATCCAGAAAGTAGAACTCTTCTTCAAGTTACAATAGAAGATGCTGCAAAAGCTGAAAAGATGGTATCACTTCTTATGGGAGATATAGTAGAACCAAGAAGAAAATATATGTATAAATACGGAGAATTTTAATAGATAGAAATGGAGTAATGATATGGCTAAGAAAGTTAGTAATATACCAGTGGATAGAAATATAATAAGAATTCCACTTGAGGAAGCAATGCCAGATAACTACCTTCCTTATGCAATAGAGGTAGCAAAAGATAGAGCACTTCCAGATGTTAGAGATGGACTTAAACCAGTTCATAGAAGAATACTTTACGGGGCATACCTTTTAAAGGCTTTCCCAGATAGACCTTATTATAAATCAGCAAGAATAGTTGGGGATATACTTGGTAAATTCCATCCACATGGAGATTCATCAGTATATGATGCTATGGTTATTCTAGCTCAAAACTTCTCAACTAGAGAACCACTTATAGATGGACATGGAAACTGGGGCTCAATGGATGGGGATGGAGCAGCGGCAATGAGGTATACAGAAGCTAGACTTGCACCAATTGCAATGGAGATGATAAGAGATATTGATAAGGATACTGTTGATATGGTGCCTAATTATTCAGATAGTGAAATGGAACCTACAGTACTTCCAAGTAGATATCCAAATCTTTTAGTAAATGGAACATTCGGTATAGCAGTAGGACTTGCAACTAATATACCACCTCATAATTTAGGTGAAGTAACAGATGGAGTTTTAGCTTATATTGATAACCCAGAGATAACTACAGCTGGTTTAATGGAGCATATAAAAGGACCGGATCTTCCAACTGGTGGAGTACTTATTGGAAAGAATTCATTAAAATCCGCCTATGAAACAGGAGAAGGTAAGGTTACATGTAGAGCTAAGACTTCTATAGAAACATTAGAAAATGGAAGATTAGGTATTGTAATTACAGAATTCCCTTATAGAAGAAATAAATCGAAGCTTCTTCAAACTATTTCAGAAATGACAGCAGATAAGAAACATGCTAAAGTTTTAGAAGGAATAACAGATATAAGAGATGAATCAGATAGAAATGGTGTAAGAGCTGTTATTGAATTTAAAAAGTCTTTAAGTGAGAATGATGTAGATAAAGTATTAAAATACTTATTTAAAAAGACAGATCTTCAATGCAACATAAGTTTTAATATGGTTGCACTTGCAGATGGAAAGCCTCAAACTATGGGACTTAAAACTATAATAGATCACTATGTAAATCACCAAAAAGATATAGTTACAAGAAGAACTAAAAGAGAACTTGAAATTGCAGAAAAAAGATTCCATATTGTAGAAGGTTTTATAAAAGCAATAGATATTATGGATGAAGTAATTAAGACTATCAGATCTTCAAAGTCTAAAAAAGATGCATCAGAGAATTTGGTGAATAATTTTGGATTCACAGAAATTCAGGCATCTGCAATTTTAGAACTTATGCTTTATAGGTTAACAGGGCTTGAAATTAAAGTATTCCAAAAAGAATATAACGAACTTAAGAAAGAGATAAAAAAGCTTAAGAGAATTTTATCAGAAGAGAAGGAACTTCTAAAAGTAATAAAGAAAGAATTAGAAGAAGTAACTGAAAAGTTTAGGAATCCTAGAAGAACTAATATAATAGAAGATGATAGTGAAGCTAAGATTGATGTAGAAGAACTTATTGTAATTGAAGATGTTATGGTTACATTATCTAATGATGGATTTATAAAAAGAATACCAACTAAGAACTATATTAGATCAAATCAAGATATTAAAGCTATAGAATATAGAGAAGGTGATGAACTAAAATTCTTATTTGAGTCTAATACTAGAGACAATGTTTTAATATTTACTAATAAGGGGAATATGTATCAATTAAAAGGAATAAACATTCCGGAAGGTAAATGGAAAGACAAAGGTGAAAGAATAGATACATTAATAAAAACATTAAATCTAGATGAAGAAAGAATCGTTAATGTTATATCACAAACAACATTACATCCTAATAAGTATATTCAATTTATTACAAATAAGGGGATTATAAAGAGAAGCTCTTTAGATAAATTTAAAACATCATATAGTAAACTTCAAGCAATAAAACTAAAAGAAAATGAAGAAGTAATAAATATAATATTATTAAATGAAGAAGAAAAGAAAGATTTCTTAAAAGTTAAGACTAAATTAGGATTAGAATTTAATTTAGAGTTGCCAGAAATTGAAGATACTCCAAGAAATATAATGGGAACAGCTTTATTTAATATTACTTCAAGAGATTCAGTAATTTCTTGTGAATATATAGACTCATTAGAATATAAGGAATTTGCTATAGGAGTAACAAGTAAAAATACATTAAAAGCATTTTCAAGGGTTGGTAAAAATGATAGATTAAAAACTTATACTGATAATACAAGTGATGTGCTATTATTTACTAACAAAGGTAATGTAATTAAGGTTAAATCATTCTTGTTAGAATCAGCAGTAAATTGTGAAATTAAAATAAGTGATATTGTTGATGGGATAATGAAAGATGAAAAAGTTATTAAAATAGTATCTTTAAAAGTATATCCAGAAAACTTAGCGGTATACTCAATGACTAAAAGTGGCTTAATTAAGAAGACTATTTTAAGTGAATTTAGCAATGAATTTACTTTAACTCAATATTATAAGTTGAAATTTGAGAATGATAGAGTAGTTTCAATAGAGATAAATAATGTAAGTGATGGAGAAATAGTTATAGTAACTAAAAAAGGAATGGGTATACGTTTCTTAAGTGCAAATTTAAATGCCATGGGAAAAGTAGCATCAGGTGTTACTGGAATAAGTTTAAAAGAAAATGATGAAGTTATCTATGGAAAGTATATATCAAGAAATGATAATGATGAAATAGCAATAACTTCAGAACATGATAGAGTGTTTACATTAACATCATCAAAGAAAAATGTTCAAGAAGTTAAGGTTACAGATATAAAACTTCAAAATAGAGCAGGAAGAGGTACTGATATAATGATGGTTACTTTAGATGATGAAGTAGAGTCAGTTCAATATAATTAAAAGGAGTGAGATTTTATGAAAAAAGTAGCAGTTTTATTAGCAGATGGATTTGAAGAAATTGAAGCACTAACTGTCGTTGATGTTTTAAGAAGAGCAGACATACAATGTGATATGGTTTCAATTAATAATATAGAAGTTATAGGAGCCCATAATATAAAGGTTTGTGCTGATATGTTAATAGATGATATAGAAGAAGTTGATATGGTAGTTCTTCCAGGTGGAATGCCAGGAGCTACAAATTTAAGAGATGATAAGAAAGTTATAAAGTTAATACAAGATTGTATTAAAAATAATAAAAAAGTTGCAGCTATATGTGCAGCACCAATTGTATTATCTAAAGCAGAAATAATAAGTGGAGAAGATGTAACATCTTATCCAGGTTTTGAGGATGATATAGTAGGGGCTAATTATAAAGAAGATTTAGTGGTAGTAAGCAACAATATAATAACAAGTAGAGGTCCAGCAACTGCTTTAGAATTTTCATATACATTACTTAGGGAATTAAACTCACCTAAAGAAGAGGAAATTAGAAGTGGAATGTTATATGAAATGCTAATAAAGTAATTAGAAGGGTGAAATAAATGAAAGAGAAGTGGCTTGTAAGAAATAAGAGAGAAGAATTCCAAAGCTTATCTAAGGATATGAATGAGAATAGTCTTATATTAAGATTGTTAGCAAATAGAGGAATATCTCGAAAAGAGTCTGCTTCTCTTTTTCTAAATGGTACAGTAGATGATATGTATGATAGCTTTTTACTAAAAGATTTAGATAAAGGTGTTGCTATTATAAAAGATGCCATTGAAAAGGGGAAGAAGATAGTAATATATGGAGATTATGACTGTGACGGAGTTTGTAGTACTGCAATTTTATATAAAGGACTTAAAAGATTAAATGCTAATTTTGAATATCATATTCCAAATAGAGAGAGTGAAGGATATGGTATGAATTCTGAAAGAATAAAGATATTGAAAGATGAAGGAGCTGAAGTTTTACTAACCTGTGATAATGGTATATCAGCTTTTAATGAAGTTGAATATGCTAAGAAGATAGGACTTTCTGTAGTTATAACTGATCATCATGATATCCCTTTTATTGAGGAAGATGGCAAAAAAATAAAAATGATGCCTAAGGGTGATGCAGTTATTAATCCAAAAAGGGAAGATTGCACATATCCTTTCAAAAATCTTTGTGGTGCAGGGGTAGCATTTAAATTTGTTCAAGGGTTATATAAAGAATTAAATATTGACATTAAAGAAAGTTTTGATTTATTAGAATATGCAGCTATTGCAACAGTTTGTGATGTTGTAGATCTTTTAGATGAAAATAGGATAATAGTAAAAAAAGGCTTAGAACTTATAAATAATACAAAGAAAAAAGGGCTTAAAGAATTAATAAAAATAAAGAAACTAAATGATAAAGAAATATCAGAATACCATTTTGGATTTGTAATAGGTCCTTGTATTAATGCTACTGGAAGATTAGAAATTGCAGATATATCTCTAGAACTTTTAATTACAGAAGATGAAGATAAAGCTAAAGAACTTGCAATTAAGTTAAATGATCTTAATGAAAAAAGACAAGAATTAACCATGGAAAGTACTGAAAAAGTAATAGAAAAGGTAGAAAATACTCTAAGAGATGATGAGAAGGTTATTCTTGTTTATGAGGATAGTATTCATGAAAGTATAGCAGGGATAGTTGCAGGAAGAATAAGAGAAAAATATAATTTGCCTGCAATTGTTATGACTAAAGGTAGCGAGATGCCAAAGGGGTCAGGAAGATCTATAGAAGAATATAATATGTTCGAAGAGCTATCTAAATGTAAGGAATTTATATATAAGTTTGGGGGACATCCAATGGCTGCAGGATTATCAGTAGAAGAAGAAAAAATACCTGTTTTAAGAAAAGCATTAAATGAAAAGTGTACATTAACTAATGAAGATGTAATAAGAAAAGTTATTATAGATGCTAAGCTTCCACTTGAGTATATTGATTTTGATTTAGTAGATAAGCTAAATGGAATGCGCCCTTTTGGGAAAGGGAATGGAAGTCCAATGCTTGCAGTTAAAGATATTTTAGTAAACAGAGTTATATTCATGGGAAAAGAAAAGAATTTTTTACGATTTAAAATTAAAATGAATAATGGTAAGACAATTGATGGAGTTAATTTTAATAAATATGATTATTTTAAAGAGTTATTTGAAGAAAAATATGGGAAAGATGAATTTTTAAAATTACAGCATACAGGTTACTGTAATTTTAGAATGGATATATTATATTATCCAGAGATAAATGAATTCAATGGAAAACAAAGTATACAATTATCACTAAAAAGTTTTAGATTATAGGTATAAAATATATTGTACTTTTAAATAAATTATATATTATAAAATATGGACAATGAAAAATTAAATATCATGTATTAAGGAGAGGATATTTTTTGAGTAAATATAAAATAATAATGACCGGAGGGGGAACAGCTGGACATGTTACGCCAAATCTAGCATTAGTACCATCATTAATAGAAGAGGGCTTTGAAATAAAATATATAGGAAGTAGAGATGGAATAGAAAAAGAAATAATAACAAACAATAATATACCATACTATGGAATTTCATCAGGTAAACTTAGAAGATATTTTGATATAAAGAATTTTACGGATCCTTTTAAGGTATTAAAGGGAGTTCATGAAGCAAGGAAAATTTTAGCAAAGGAAAAACCAGATGTTATATTCTCAAAAGGTGGTTTTGTAACAGTTCCTGTTGTTATAGCAGCATCAATGAAAAAAATACCGGTAGTTGCACATGAATCAGATATTACACCAGGTCTTGCAAATAAGTTAGCATCACCTTTCTGCGATAAATTATGCGTTACTTTCAGGGAAAGTTTACAATTTGTTAAAAAAAATAAAGGCGTATTAACTGGAAGTCCAATTAGAAAAGAAATTTTAACAGGATCAAAAGTTAAAGGTAGAGAGATTTGTGGATTTAAAGATAATAAAGATACAATTCTTATTATGGGGGGAAGTTTGGGGTCAAAGGTTATAAATGATGCCATAAGAGAGAATATATATAATATTCTGAAAGATAATAATATTATTCATATATGTGGAAAGGGTAACTTAGATAACAAACTACAAAATGTAGATGGATATAAGCAATTTGAGTATGTTAGTGAAGAACTTACACATTTAATGCATACAGCTGATTATATAATTTCAAGAGCAGGTGCAAACTCAATATTTGAATTCCTTGCACTAAAAAAGCCAACTTTATTAATTCCACTTTCAAAAAATGCAAGTAGAGGAGATCAGATTTTAAATGCAAATTCATTTAAAAAGGAAGGATTTTCACTTGTAATGGAGGAAGAGGAACTCCAAAAAGAAGGAATTTTAAAAGGAATAAAAATGTTAAAAGAAAGTAAACAAGAACTTATTAAAAATATGA
Organism: Clostridium perfringens; assembly: GCA_040144665.1. Taxonomy (GTDB): domain Bacteria; phylum Bacillota; class Clostridia; order Clostridiales; family Clostridiaceae; genus Clostridium; species Clostridium perfringens_A. The sequence goes on along the minus strand of JBBVGE010000407.1, from coordinate 6,350 downwards.
ATGAAAGCAAAATGAACGATGGTGTAAAAGAGATTGTAAATGTGATAAAAAGTAGCATTCAAAGGAAAAAGTAATAAGTTTAATGTAAATATGTAAAATAGAAAAAATAGTTTATAAATATACTTATAAACTTGCAAATTTAAAATAGTGTTATATAATAAAAGGGATGGTTTTTTTCTTCATAACAAATAAATTTGTTTTAAGAAAGTTTAATTATTATAAACACTATTTTAATAATTATTATAATAGTTGTGATATTAAATAAAATTGTATTTTACGTTGTTTACTAATATATAATTTTATTTTATATATAGTTGTAAAGGTCTAGTTTTGGCTTTTACTAATAATAAACATTAAAAATTTTAATTTTTAATTTTTATAATAGAAAGAGGGGTCACGCGATGAGAAAAATGAAAACTATGGATGGTAATACTGCTGCTGCTCACATATCTTACGCATTTACAGAAGTTGCAGCTATCTATCCTATAACACCATCATCACCAATGGCAGAACATGTTGATGAGTGGGTAGCACAAGGAAAGAAAAATATATTCGGTCAACCTGTTAAGGTTATGGAAATGCAATCAGAAGCAGGAGCTGCTGGAGCAGTTCATGGATCATTACAAGCTGGTGCATTAACAACTACTTACACTGCATCACAAGGATTATTATTAATGATTCCTAACATGTATAAAATTTCAGGGGAATTACTTCCAGGAGTATTCCACGTATCAGCTAGAGCATTAGCTACTTCAGCGTTAAATATCTTTGGAGATCACCAAGACGTTATGGCTGCAAGACAAACTGGTTTTGCAATGCTTGCTGAAGGATCAGTACAAGAAGTAATGGACTTATCAGCTGTAGCACATTTATCAGCTATTAAATCAAGAGTTCCATTCTGTAACTTCTTCGATGGATTCAGAACTTCACATGAAATACAAAAAATTGAAGTTATTGACCATGAAGATTTAAAACCATTAGTAGATATGGAAGCTTTACAAGCTTTCAGAGATAGAGCATTAAACCCAAATCATCCTGTAACTAGAGGTACTGCTCAAAACCCAGATATCTACTTCCAAGAAAGAGAAGCTGTTAACAAGTTCTACAATGCTGTACCAGACATTGTTGAAGGATATATGGCTGAAATGACTAAATTAACTGGAAGAGAATATCACTGCTTCGATTACTATGGTGCAAAAGATGCAGATAGAATTATCGTTGCTATGGGATCATGTACAGATGTATGTGAAGAAACAGTTGATTACTTAAATGCAAACGGACAAAAAGTTGGGGTTGTTAAAGTAAGACTTTACAGACCATTTGACGTTGCAAGATTAAAGAAAGCTATTCCAGCTACAGTTAAGAAAATAGCTGTTTTAGATAAGACTAAAGAACCAGGATGTAATGGAGAACCATTATACCTAGATGTTATGAGTGCATTCTACGGAGAAGAAAATGCTCCAGTTATCATAGGGGGTAGATATGGATTAGGTTCAAAAGATCCAAATCCAGGTCACATTGCTGCAGTATACGAAAACTTAGCAAAAGACGAACCAAAGAATGGATTTACTATAGGTATAGTTGATGATGTAACTAATACTTCATTAGAAGTTCACGAAGATATAGATGCTACTCCAGAAGGAACTACAGCATGTAAGTTCTGGGGACTAGGATCAGATGGTACTGTTGGTGCTAACAAGAGTGCTATCAAAATTATCGGAGACCATACAGATATGTATGCTCAAGGATATTTCTCATATGACTCAAAGAAATCTGGTGGTATAACTGTATCACACTTAAGATTTGGTAAGAAAGCAATTAAATCACCTTACTTAATAAACAAGGCTGATTTCGTAGCTTGTCACAACCAATCATATGTATACAAATATAATGTTTTAGAAGGATTAAAGAAGAATGGAACATTCTTATTAAATACTATCTGGAGCCCAGAAGAAGTAGAAACTCACTTACCAGCTTCATACAAGAGATATATTGCTGAAAATAACATTAAGTTCTACACTTTAAATGCTGTTAAGATAGCACAAGAAATAGGATTAGGCGGAAGAATCAACATGATAATGCAATCAGCTTTCTTCAAGTTAGCTAACATTATTCCTGTAGAAGATGCTGTTAAATACTTAAAAGATGCTGTTGTAACTTCATACGGTAAGAAAGGTCAAAAAGTTGTTGATATGAATAATGCTGCTATAGATAAGGGAATCGAATCAATAGTAGAAATTACAGTACCAGCTGACTGGAAGACTGCTAAAGATGAAGTTAAAGAAGAAGGAAGACCAAGACCAGAGTTTGTTAAGAAGATTGTTGATCCAATGAACAGACAAGAAGGATTCGAACTTCCTGTATCAGCATTTGATGGAATGGAAGATGGTACTTTCCAACAAGGTACTGCTGCATTTGAAAAGAGAGGTATAGCTATAAACATACCAGAATGGGATAAGGATAAATGTATCCAATGTAACCAATGTTCATATGTATGTCCACACGCTACAATTAGACCATTCTTATTAACAGAAGAAGAAGCTAAGAATGCTCCAGAAGAATTAAAGTTAGTTGCTGCTAGAGCATTAAAGACTGAAACTCCAATGAGCTACACAATGGCAGTAGATCCACTTGACTGTACTGGTTGTGGAAACTGTGCACAAGTTTGTCCAGCTCCAGGAAAAGCATTAGTTATGAAACCAGCTCACACTCAAGAAGCTGAAATAGAAAACTGGGATTATGTAATTCATGAAGTTTCACCAAAGAAAAACCCAATGAACAAGAATACAGTTAAGGGTAGCCAATTCGAACAACCATTATTCGAGTTCTCAGGAGCTTGTGCTGGATGTGGAGAAACTGCATACGCTAAACTTGTAACACAATTATTCGGAGATAGAATGATGATAGCTAACGCTACTGGATGTTCATCAATCTGGGGTGGATCAGCTCCTTCAACTCCATATACAACTAATCACAAAGGATACGGACCTGCTTGGGCTAACTCATTATTCGAAGACAATGCTGAATTCGGACTAGGTATGTTCTTAGGAGCAAAAGCTATAAGAGAAAGATTAGTTGATAAAGCTAACGAAGCTATCACTTCATTAGAAGAAGGAGAAGCTAAGGAAGCACTTAAAGATTGGGTTGCAAATGTAGAAGTTGGTGCTGGAACTAGAGATAGAGCAGATAGAGTAATAGCTGCTTTAGAAGGTTTAGACAATGAATTTGCAAAAGCAATCTTAGAAGAAAAAGACTTCTTAATCAAACCATCACAATGGATCTTCGGTGGAGACGGATGGTCATATGATATCGGATTCGGTGGAGTAGACCACGTATTAGCAACTGGAGAAGATGTAAATATATTTGTATTTGATACAGAAGTTTACTCAAATACTGGTGGTCAATCATCAAAAGCTACACCAACTGCTGCAATCGCTAAGTTTGCTGCATCAGGTAAGAAGACTAAGAAGAAAGACCTTGGAATGATAGCAATGAGCTACGGATATGTATATGTTGCTCAAATTTCAATGGGTGCTGATAAGAATCAAACTCTTAAAGCTATAGCTGAAGCTGAAGCTTACCCAGGTCCATCATTAATCATTGGTTATGCTCCATGTATTAACCACGGAATAAGATTAGGTATGGGTAACAGCACTTTAGAATCTAAGAGAGCAGTTGATTGTGGATACTGGGCAATGTACAGATTCAATCCAGAACTAAAAGGAACTGGCAAGAATCCATTTACTCTAGATTCAAAAGAACCAACAGCTGACTTCAAGGAATTCTTAATGGGAGAAGTTAGATATGCTTCACTTGCTAAGGCATTCCCAGAAGCTGCAGAAGCTTTATTTGAAAAGACTTATACAGATGCTATGGAAAGATTAGAAGGCTACAAGAAATTAGCTGGAAAATAATAGTTATCTTTTATAAAGCTCAGATGAGATACTCTCATCTGAGCTTTTTATTTTAATGTATTAATAGATTTATTTTACAATTCTAATTAATTTTATAAAAAAGTAGATGTATAATTTTAATTTTAATATCGATCATATTTATTTTATGTCGAATTTAGTTGAATTTTATAGAGGTTACAAAGTATAATTAAATTAAACAACTAAATAAGAAAGATATAAATTTATATTTAATCTAAAGTAATTTTTTATCGAAATCTATAAAACAAGGAGACTAGCTATGCCTAAGAGAATTTTATATTTAAATGATGTAATAGATATAGATGTATTTCAAAAGATACAGGATGATATTGCTGAAGCAACTGGAATTTCTATTATAACAGTTGATTATAAAGGGAAACCAGAAACTAAACATAGTAGATGTAGTGAATTTTGTAGCCTTATGAGAGAAAATGATAAATATTCAGAGCTTTGTGAAAAATGTGATTCAAGGGGAGGTCTTGAAGCTGCAAGACTAGAGAAACCATATATTTATAGATGCCATAAGGGGTTAGTTGATTTTGCAACACCTATAATTGTAAATGGTCAATATTTAGGATCAGTAATGGCTGGCCAAGTATTAACAAGTGAAGAAGATATTGACCTTGAAGACATAGTATCTAGAAAAAAACAGATATTTTCTGATCTAGATGAAGAAGAAAGGAACCGATTATTAGAAGCTTATAGTAAACTTCCAACAGTTGAATTCGATAGAATAAAATCTATAGCAAATATGATGTTTCATATAAGTAATTATATAGTTGAGGAAGCGGTTCTTAAAATGGCTCAAAAAGAATTAAATGAAAAAAACATAAAATTCATCGAAGCTAAGAAAGAGAAGGCCGAATTAGAGAAAGAGTATGAAGCTTGTAGATTAAAAGCACTTCAATCTCAGATAAATCCTCATTTTTTATTTAACGTATTAAATAGTATATCTTCTCTTGCAATAATTGAAGAAGCACCAAAAACTCAAGAAGTTATATATGATTTATCTAATATGCTAAGATATACATTGAAAAAAGTAGATAAGATACTTCCCTTAGAAGAAGAATTAGAATATATAGAGTCATATTTAAATTTACAAAAAGTAAGATTTGGTGATAGATTAGAGTATAGTATTAATATTAGTGACGAAGTTAAAGAACAAAAAATACCTTTTATGAGTGTACAAACTTTTGTTGAGAATGCTATAGTTCATGGATTAGAAACAAAAGAAGAAGGTGGAAAAATAGAAATATTCTCTGAAGAGACAAATGATAGTTTAATTTTATTTATAAAAGATAATGGTGCGGGGATAACAAGAGATAAATTAAATGAGATAAGAGAAGATTTAAAGTACAAATATGATAATGACTTAGATAAAATAGGGATAAATAATGTTAATAAAAGAATGGCTCATTATTATGGTGAGGATTATAATATAGAAATAGAAAGTAAAGTGAGAGAAGGAACTCTAATTAAAATTACCTTTGCAAAATAGAAAAGTAGCTTAGGAGTGTGTATATATGTTTAAGATAATGATTGTAGATGATGAGGTTTTAGAGAGAAGAGCTCTAAGGGTTATACTTGGTGATTTAGAGTGTGCTGAAATAGTAGCTGAAGCATGTAATGGAAGAGAAGCTATAGAATTTGATAAGAAATATAACCCTGATTTAATAATAATGGATGTAAAAATGCCAGGATTTGATGGGTGTAAGGCTGCAGAAATAATTAAAAGCAATAATTCAGATAGAATAATAATTATGGTAACAGCCCATGATGATTTTGATTTGGTTAGAAAAGCTTTGGTGCTAGGAGTTAATGATTATATTTTGAAACCAGTTAGACCAAAAGAATTAATAAGTACTATTAGAGATATGATTGTTAATTTTAAAATTAACGAAGATGAAAAAGAAGTGGAAAAATATACTGATAATAAATGTATAATTAATGAAGAAGTAAATGAAGTTAATACGCCTATTGAAAATGCAATAAATTATATTGATCAAAATTTTAAGGAAAACATTAGTTTAGATATGATAGCATCAATATGTAATTTAAGTCCGTGCTATTTTAGTAAACTATTTAAAAAAGAAATTGGAGTTAATTATACGACATACATAAATAATAAAAAGATAAATTATGCAAAAAAAATATTAAAAACTACTGATATGCCAATTTTAAATTTATCAATGGATTTGGGATTTGAAGACTGTGGTTATTTTATAAGAGTATTTAAAAAGTTAGAAGGGGTTACTCCAAAAAAGTATAGAGAAATGAATGTATAATGAGTGATATCCTATAATAAGAGGTTAATTAACCCTTTATTATAGGATATTTTTTTGTATTAATATTGTGATATTTTAAATAGTACATGTGAAAATTTTATTATATAAATTTATTATTAAAAATAAATTTAAT
>JBBVGE010000406.1:0-6480 GCA_040144665.1 Clostridium perfringens | reverse complement strand
CATATAACTTTTCTAAATATAAAATTATATTTTAATTTTATTCTTTAAATTTTTTCTGATTTATTTATAAACTTTATTATTATAATCACATTATTACTAGATAAGTTATATATTATTATATAGAATTTAGTTTATTTTTTAACAAATAGTAAACTTTTACATTTCGTGTGGATTTTTCTGAATATTCATTATATTATATAAGTAAGTTAATAAATAAAGTGTTTAGAGATTTAGAGTTATACACGAAATTTTTAAAATAGATTATATGTTACATGTAATTTCTTTTAGCAATTTAGTTATAACTCTTTTTTTACAAAACTTTGTTAAATTTTTAACTTATTTTGTTGCAAGGAGGCAATTATATGAATTATTTAAATATTTATAAAGAAAAATTAATTTCAACAGAAGATGCTCTTAACCTAGTAAAATCAAATGATGAAATAGTTTGCTCATTAGGTCCTTGTGAGCCAAAAGGATTTTTAGGAAAATTACACACAATAAAAGATAAGGTTGAGAATGTTACTGTTATAACTATGTTAAGTTTAAATCAATATAAATACAACACTTTAGAAGAAATGAAAGGTCATTTTTTTAATGAATCTCTTTTTATGGGTGCACCCGCAAGAAATTCTAACAAAAATGGACTTTGCTCATATATACCAACTCATTTAAGATATTCAGCTACAAGAAGACTTAAATATAGAAAGCCTAATATATTTGTAGGTGCAGTAACACCAATGGATAAGCATGGATTTTTTTCTCTATCACTTTCTTTAGTTTATGAAAGAGAAAATATTGATAATGCAGATATAGTTATATTAGAAATAAATGAAAATCTTCCAAGAGTACATGGTGATACTTGTGTTCATATAAGCGAGGTTGATTATATTATAGAAAACACTTATAAAGTAAACGAATTAATTTCTACAGAACCATCAGATAAAGATTATAAAATAGGCGAATATATATCTTCTTTAGTTGAAGATGGATCAACAATTCAACTTGGAATCGGTAATATTCCTAATGCAGTTGCAAAATCCTTACTTAATAAGAAGGATCTTGGAGTACATACCGAAATGATAACAGAAGGTATAGTAGATTTATTTAATGCAGGAGTGGTAACAAATAAATACAAAACACTTCATCCTCATAAAATAATAGGTGCATTCGCCTTAGGAAGTCAAAAACTTTATGATTTCCTAGATGATAATCCTTGCGTTGAGCTAAAAAGGTGCTCATATACCAATGATCCCTATGTAATTTCAAAAAATAATAAAATGATTTCAATAAATACTGCCCTTTCAGTAGATTTAACTGGGCAATGTTCATCAGAAAGCCTAGGCTTCACTCAATATAGTGGGACTGGTGGACAAACAGATACTGGAGTTGGTGCTTGCATTTGTAGTGATGGTAAATCAATAATAGCCCTTCACTCAACTGCAAAAAATGATACTATTTCAACCATTGCTCTAAATCATTATCTTGGCTCTGCAATTTCCTATTCTAGAAATGATGCAGACTATATTGTTACGGAATATGGAATTGCAAATCTATGTGGAAAAAGTATTAAGGAGAGAGTATATAGCTTAATAAATATAGCTCACCCCAAATTTAGAGAAGAACTTAAAGAACTTGCTAAAAAAAATAAACTTTGTTAAAGGATGTGTTATTATGAACCCAAAAGAATCAAATAAAAGCTTAAACAATAAAATAGATAATCTAACTAATGAAGTTAAAATACTTGAAATGCTTATAAAGAACTCTTCTTCTTGTGATGAAATACTTCAATACTTTGGAGAAGGCTCTTCTGATTATCTAGATAATATTATAACAAACGCATCTCAAGTTTTAGGTGAATAACCTATCATTTAAAGCTTAAAAACAAGAAAAAGACATGTAATAAACTACATGTCTTTTATATTATCATCAGTTACTCTTCCATCTGAGCTATCAATAGGTATACTATCTCCTAAATAAGTAGGTTCAGGTTTAATTATATTTGTATAAATAAAATCTTTAAACTGAGCTAATAATTCTCTTTTTTTATAACTTTTCATATCTATATAATTTCTCTTGTCAGAAGAAATTCCATATGCTTCTATTCCAATTTTTTTTGCTATATATAAAGCCCTTGGAAGATGATATTCATTTGTTACAATTATAGCTTTATTTACATTAAATATTTCCTTTGCTCTATACATAGTCTCGTAAGTAGAAAAACCTGCATTATCTAAAAATATGTCTTCTTCCTTTATACTATCATTTTTTATAATATAATTTTTCATTGAGCCAACTTCATTATATCCTTTTTCTCCATGATCTCCGCTGAGCAAAAACTTTCCTTGTACTCCATAATTATAAATTTCAAGAGCTGTATCTAACCTATCAAATAGTATATCACTGGGATTTCCTAAGCTATCAACTCCAGCACCTAATACTATGATTGTATCTACCTTTTTAGGTAAATTATCCATAGATACTATTCTCTTTTTTCCATCTAATTGTACATTACGAATTGATAAAATTATTCCTAATAAAATAATAACTAAAAATATACTAAATACTTTTATTATCTTTATACCTATTTTAATAAATTTTCTATTTACCATATACAACCCCCTATTTAGCCTTTGTTAAATTATATATAATTTATATATAATATTGATTACAAAGAGGTTAAAAATAAATATATTAGAATTAATCTATTCATTGTGATATCATTAAATGAACTTATTAAAATAATTTTTAAACGAAAGGTACAATTTATGAATTTTAAAAACTTAGGAATAAACTCAGATATAATTAATATATTAAAAAAATCTGGAATACAAACTCCAACAGATATACAAAAAGAAGCTATCCCATTTATAAAAGAAGGAAGAGATATTATAGCTGAAGCACAAACAGGTACTGGAAAAACTTTAGCTTTCTTACTTCCTATATTTGAAAATATTTCTCTAGATTCTAAAGGGATTCAAGCACTTATAGTATCTCCTACAAGAGAACTTGCAATACAAATAACAGAAGAAGCTATAAAGCTTAAAGAAGGAAAGGATATTAACATCCTATCTGCATACGGCGGAAAAGATATTGGATCTCAATTTAAAAAATTAAAAGGAAATATACAACTAGTAATCGCAACTCCAGGAAGACTTCTAGATCATCTAAAAAGAGGTACTATTAATCTTAAAAATTTAAAAACACTAGTACTCGATGAAGCTGATCAAATGCTATTTATGGGTTTTAAAAATGAAGTTGAAGCTATAATAAAAGAAACTCCAAAAAAACGTCAAACTCTATGCTTCTCAGCAACAATGGATTCAAAAGTAAAAAAATTATCTTATAGATATATGATTGATCCTATTGTTGTTTCAATAAAAAAAGAAGAGATTACACTAAAAAATATAAAACAAGATGTTGTTGAAACAACAGATAGAAGAAAACAAGATGCTTTATGTAATGTATTAGATGAAGATAATCCATTTATGGCAATAATCTTTTGTAGAACTAAAAGAAGAGTTGATAATTTAGAAATGGATCTTCATAAACGTGGTTATAACTGCCAAAAGATTCATAGTGATATTCCTCAACCTAAACGTGAAAGAATAATAAAATCTTTTAGAAATGCTGATATCCAATATTTAATTGCAACTGATGTAGCAGCTCGTGGACTTGATATAACTGGTGTTGATAACATTTATAATTACGATATACCAGAAAATGTAGAAAGTTATATACATCGTATAGGTAGAACTGGTAGAGCTGGTGAAAATGGTTATACTTGTCTTTTTGTGGATCCAAAGGATAGTAGAATGTTAGATGAAATAGAAAAAACTATAGAATTTAAAATTCCAAGAAGAGTTTTGGATATTTAAATTTAAAGAGATACTATATATTTAAATGTATAGTATCTCTTTATTTGCTTACATTATATTTTATTTTCTATCTTTATACATTGATTTTATATATTGCTTTTGTTCATATACTTTTTTCTTTCTAGCATCATTTACATGTTCTAATAACATTAACCCTACACTTATTACTACAATTCCTAATAATATTAAATTTCTTATTTTTAACATCATTTATCCTCTCTTTATTATTTTATTATACAATTATTATATCTTTTTAATGTTATTTCACATATTTTATAATCTTTCAATTACCTTACATATTCGTAAGGTAATTAATAATATAAAGTTATATACTTACACATTCTTTATATATTATTATCGCGCTTAAATTTTTCAATAGCTCCCCTTGGTACAACTATATTTTCTAATATTATGCTGTTTGGATTAGTAGTTAAAGGAAATTCTTTAATCCATATGTTACCACCTAATTCTTCCATAGGAGTAATTTCCCTATTTGGATCTTCATCATAAACCTCTTCTATATATTCATCCTTTGTTAAAATGACAATACGTCTACAAGGTTCCTCACTATCTGAATATATATTAAAAAAACTATTATAGTTGTCAAATGATTTTACTGAAGTGACTATTTTAGCCTTTAATCCAAGTTCTTTTGCTACTTCTAATACATTAATATAAATTTTATTCACTTTATGTACCTCTTTTCTTAAATTACTTGTATATTTAACTATACCATATATTTGATATAATATTTTTTCTTATTATTTTTTACTAAAATCTATTATTAAGATATCTATATCAATAATTATTTTATACATATAGATAGTTTTAATCAATTTTTAGGAATTAAATAAAATAATTGACATGTATGTCCTAATATGATAAAATAATTATTTTCGCTAAAATGCAACAAATGTGTTATAATAATATCATAACTATTTTTGGAGGTGCTTTGTTTGTTTAATGTAGGAGATAAAATTGTTTATCCTAGCCAAGGCGTTGGTATTATTGATGTTGTTGAAGAAAAGGAATTCTTAGGTGAAATGCAGAAATACTATAGAATTCATTTAGTTAATAACAATTTAAAACTCATGCTACCTGCTAATCGTTCAGAGAATTGTAATTTAAGATTAATAAGTGACCCTAATGTCTTAGATAAAGCTCTTAATAACATTAGTAAATTCTCTACTGAATTAGAAGAATTAAATAGCAGCAATTGTAAGACAAGATTACATGATAATACTATAAAATTTAAATTAGGTACACTAGAAGATTATATTGAAATAATATCTAATCTTACTCAAGTTAGTAAAGACCATAATTTAAATACTAGTGAAAAACAAATGTTGACTAAAACAAAAAAATTTTTAATTAATGAAATATGTTTAAGTAAAGAAATATCTGATACTGAAGCAACTAATTTATTAGAAAATTCACTTTCTTTAATATAATTACATATAATTAAATATATTTTAAGTAAAAGAACTATATAAAAGATTTACTCTAATATAGTTCTTTTTTCATAAAATAAAAGATGTATGGAAAAATCCAATACATCTTTTATTTTATGATATTATTCAGTAGTTTCATCTACTGCAATTTCTTCTTCACCTTTATCCATATCTGCTATAAATGAATTTAAGTCCATAAATGAACTTTTAGCAAAATCTAAAAATAAATCTTCATCAATTTCTTTAAATTCTCTGCTATTAACAACAACTAAATCTCTCATTAAAAGATTAACATCTATCTTACCAACAACTTTAGCAACATTAGCTCCTGTTAAAGCATTTAATATTCCTTCACATTCATTTCTATTATTTATAATAGCATTATTTGATTTTGGTAATTTTTCTTTATAGTCTAATGTAATGCCTTCATAAAACTCGCCATATTCATCATAAACTTCTAATGCTATATTGTCAGTATCTAAATATCTTTCCATTACGCAAGTTAGATTTAAACCATCCCATTGAATTTTTTTATTAAATATCTTTATAGTTGCCATACCTAATTCTACCTTCTTTCAAATATATATCTCAATCTTAAGTGGATCTAAAATAAATTTATCTAACTTTAAAAGAAGTTAGCTACATTCACTTAATTTTTTCCTGCTTGTTTATTATACATTAAAAAAGAAGATTTTAAAATATTTTTCAAAACTTATGCTTTTATTAAATCATCTTCAATATGTATTAATCTTTAAATTAATTATTTGCCATTATCTTATCTATTATATCTTTTCTCTCTTCACCTAATATATTAGATAATTTTACAGGCATATGTCCATCCTTATATACACTATTTCCATTAGCCTTAACAATTCTAACTATTTTTTCTTCTAGTTTTTCATACGTAATAAGATCATCTAAGTGTTGATCTATTAAGTCCTTTAAACATGTTGCTAATTCTTTTGGATTTTTGTAAACTGCTCTCATAATGTACTCCTTTGTGTTAATTATTTTATCATCTATATAATAACATATTATATTATTATTTTATATTATTATTTAAATTACTATGAAATTCCCAAAGATATTCATATTTTCTATTAATATCTCTATTTAAATATTACCACATTTTTTTATATCTGTCTCTTATACAC
>JBBVGE010000405.1:0-203 GCA_040144665.1 Clostridium perfringens | reverse complement strand
TAATGAAGTTGAAGCAGTCATGTTTATTAACATTTCAAGTAAGCTATCAACTGAACCTATTCCTAAAGCTGGTACTAATAGTAATACTGTTACTATTACAGCTTGTACATATAAAGCATTTACAGGAGTTCCTTTTTTATCTGTTTTAGCAATCCATTTACCAAAGATTCCTTCAGGAATTTCAGAAAATAATACTTTAACAG
>JBBVGE010000404.1:0-208 GCA_040144665.1 Clostridium perfringens | reverse complement strand
ATTTATTTTGTATTAAAGCATTTTATTGACAGTTAAATGAGATATAGGTAAATTAAATATAGTACATATAATAAGAAAGGGAGTTTTAACCTTGATTAAAGAAGTTATAGTAGTTGAAGGTAGAGACGATATAACAGCAGTTAAGAAGGCTATAGATGCTGAAATCATAGCTGTTGGTGGATTCGGAATAAATGCAAAGGTTATAGAG
>JBBVGE010000403.1:0-1591 GCA_040144665.1 Clostridium perfringens | reverse complement strand
CTATAGCCTTCTACATTAGCAACTATATAACTAGAACCATAAGCCTTCTGATATGCTTTAGTTGCATTAAAGCAGTTTATATAATAAATACAAAAAAGTCTTTGCTTATCAGTAAGTTCAGTATTTTCTAATACCTCTTTTACTTCCTCTGCAACAGGCTCTTTCTTTGTTGATCTTTTACTATTTTTATTAAGTGAACGTTCACTATTTTTATCCGAACGTTCGTTATCCCAATTATAAGTTTTCTTCCATCTTCGTACTGTTCCAGATGGTATATCTAACTCCTTTGATATATCTATAAGCTTATATCCCTCTTTAAATAATTCATAAGCATTATTTACTTTTTCATTAGGTGCTCTTGCCACACATCACCACCTCGCATTTAATTAAATCTATTTCTGTCTTAATGCTCCATTAACTCTTTTATAACTTCTTTTATTCCTTAAGCATTCTTCTATATCTTCATATGGTCTGATAGCAACTTCTATTTCTTCACACTCCTTATAGTTCTTACATAGTGAATTACATTGTAGACATGCACATACCATATCCCAATCATTCCATTTACTAAGCATCACTATTCTTCTTTTCTTTACTTTCAATTACTATCACTCCCTATCTATTTATTAATAGTTAGTTATTATAAGTTCTCCATATTTCTTTCTTCCTTCTTCTTGTCTAGATACTGAATAACTTACTTTAACTTCTTCTATATTAAAATCCTTATACCATTCTCTTACTTTTGGATGGTCATTTATAGTTAATAAGAACTTCCCTTTAATATGCTTAAGCTTGTCCCTTAATAATAAATGGTCCTGTTCTTCAAATTTATTCTTATATCCACATGTTTCAAAATAAGGAGGATCACAAAAGAAAAAGCTATACTCTCTATCATATTTATCTATTATTTTTTCAAAGCTTAAATTTTCAACGTAAGTATTTCTAAGTCTTTCTTTTAAATTTATTAAAACATCTTTATAGAATATTTGATGTGCTGGTTTAGTTGTAGTTCCATAACCATAAGTTTCTCCTTTAGCTGCAAAACTTTGAGTTATTAAATATAAAAATCTAACAGCTCTATGTATTTCAGTTAAATGCTCTAATGTATAATTCTTATATTCCTCAAAAACATCTCTACCTGAAAATTCATACTCTAATTGTCTTTCTATTTCTGGAGCATGATATTTAATCATTTTAAATAGATTTACTAATTCTTTATCTATATCATTTATTGCTTCAACCTTTGAAGGTTCTTTACCAAAATAAACCCATCCTGCGCCAAAGAATAATTCAATGTAACAAGTATGCTCTGGTATTCTTTCTATTATCTTTTTTCTTAATCTTGATTTTCCTCCCATTCTTGTAATAGGTGAATTTAACATTCAAACCACTCCTTTAATTATTATTTGGGTTAATTTATCTACACACCTTAACCGTAACAATAATTAAAAAAGGACTGGTTTTATTTCACCAATCCTTTTTAAGTAATCTTTTAAGTAATCCCTTCCAAGAGGTTATTTAATTTATTTTAAGCATATAGCTTAATTTCATTTAAAGTAAAAACACCCATATTTCTATGAGTGCTTTTGGT
>JBBVGE010000402.1:3260-5875 GCA_040144665.1 Clostridium perfringens | reverse complement strand
ATTGCTACTGATAAACAAAAGGCTGAAATTAGAGTACTAGAATCTAAAATAGTTAATAATGAAAAGAGCAAAGAGGATAAGATTGATGAATACTTTGCTAAGTTAGAGGAGTGTATGAAAAATGCTTGATGATTTATATCATAAGAAACAACAAGAAGTAATGAAGTTTACTATGACTAATGATTATTTTATGTTAATTAATCATGGAGCAAAAAGAACAGGAAAAACTATTTTAGATAATGATTTATTTCTATATGAGCTTAGGAGAGTTAGAAAAATAGCTAATAAATTAAATATACCGCTTCCACAATATATCCTAGCAGGAGCAGACTTAGGAGCAATACAAAGAAATGTATTAAATGAACTTACGAATAAGTATGATATTGAATTTAAGTTTGATAAGCATAATAGATTTATATTATTTGGAGTTCAAGTATGCTGCTTTGGTCATAGTAAAATAAATGACTTAGGAAGAATAAGAGGTATGACTTCATTTGGAGCTTACATAAATGAAGGTACTATGGCTAATGAGGAAGTATTTAATGAAATAAAAGCTAGATGCTCTGGAGAAGGTGCAAGAATATTAATAGATACTAATCCAGATCAACCAGAACATTGGTTAAAGGTTAATTTTATAGATAAAGCAGATGGCAAAGTAATACAAGCTTATCATTATGAATTAGATGATAATTCTTTCTTAAGTGATAGATATAGAGATAACATAAAAGCATCAACACCAACTGGAATGTTTTACGATAGAGATATAAAAGGATTATGGGTATCGGCAGAAGGTATTGTATACAAGGACTTTAGAAAAGATATTCATTATATTAGTTTAGATGAACTAAAGAAAATAAGAATAAAAAGATATTTTGCAGGTGTTGACTGGGGTTATGAGCATTATGGAACTATTGTTGTATTAGGTGAAGATGATAAAGATAATTTATATTTGGTAAAAGAGATATCGGCTCAGCATCAAGAAATTGATTGGTGGGTAGAAAAAGCAAAAGAAGTAATAAATGAATATGGTAATATACCTTTTTATTGTGATACTGCAAGAACAGAACATATTCAAAGGTTTAAGAGAGAAGGTATTTTTGCTAAATATGCTAATAAAGCTGTAATAAGTGGAATAGAGCAAGTGGCTAAAAAGTTTAAAGAAAATAAATTATATATTGTTATTGATAATGTGAATTTATTTAAAAAAGAAATATTTATGTATGCTTGGAATCCTAAAACAGGAGAACCTATAAAACTATGGGATGATGTTCTGGATGCTTTACGATATGCTATTTATACTGACATGAATTCAGGAGGAGTATCATTTTTGAAATAATAAATTATATGGAGGTGAGGCTTGAATGTTAGATGCTAATAAAATAACTAAGATAATAAGTGATGATTCAGATAGGCGTGAGAAGATATTAACTGCAAAAAGGTATTATGATAATGAAAATGACATAGAAAAATCAGGTGTAGTGCCTTTAGATGGTTCAGATCCTGTTAGAAATGCTGATAATAGAATAAGTCATAACTTTCATCAATTATTAGTGAATGAAAAAGCTGCATATATGTTTACTTATCCTGTTTTATTTGATTTAGATAATAATAAAGAATTAAATGAAAAAATAAAAGAGATCTTAGGGGATGATTTTGAGAGTACATCACAAGAATTATGTATAGAATCATCTAATGCAGGAATAGCGTGGCTTCATTATTGGATATCTACTGATACTAACAATTCTAATAAAAAATTTGAGTACGCTATAGTTGACACAGAGCAAATAATACCTATATATGCTAAAACACTAAAAAGAAAATTATCTGAGGTATATAGATATTATTCATCAACTGATGAAAATAACAAAGATATAGTTATATTTGAGCATTGGACTGATAGTGAATTTATCAAATATACATTAGATGGTACTTTGGGTTCATCACTTAGACTTGTAAATAAGGAGACTATAAAACATAAATTAGAGACAGTACCATTTATAGCTTTTAATAATAATAGGAAGTGTAAATCAGATTTATCAAAATATAAGGATTTAATAGATTTATACGATAAAGTTATGAGTGGGTTTGCTAATGACTTAGAAGATATACAACAAATAATTTATATTCTAGAGAATTATGGTGGAGCTAATTTAAAGCAATTTACACAAGATTTAAAGAGATTCAAGTCTATTAAGGTTGATAGTGGAGGTACTGGAGGAGCGAGAGGCGATGTTAGAACATTACAGATAGAAATACCTGTAGAGGCTAGAAAAGTAGTATTAGAACAGCTAAAAAAACAAATATATGAAAGTGGACAAGGGCTACAACAGGATACCGAAAGTTTTGGTAATGCATCTGGTGTGGCTCTTAAATTTTTCTATAGAAAATTAGAACTTAAGTCAGGATTTACTGAGACCGAATTTAAAAGAGGTTTTGGTATTCTTATAAGAGCTATACTTAGATTTTTAAAGAAAGATGATTCAGTAAAAATAACACAAACATATACAAGGAATATGATTAGTAATGATTTAGAAAATTCTCAGATAGCTAGAAATTCAGTTGGACTTATTCCAGAAGAGATAATTATTAGGAATCATCCTTGGGTGGAAGATCCT
>JBBVGE010000402.1:1787-3110 GCA_040144665.1 Clostridium perfringens | reverse complement strand
GAGGGAAAGAGAACGACTTGAATTAATAGATGTATCTTTGAATGAAAGAATAGAAGAGATAAAAGATATTATGGATAAAACAGTTGATAAGATAGAACATGAAATATTTAAGCTATATGAAAAATATGCAAATGATAATGAGCTATCTTATCAAGATACGTTATTTTATTTGAATGATGATGAAAGAAAAGAGTTTCAAAAAGACTTAAAGTATTACATTGAAACTTTTAAAGATGAAAGTAAGGCTAGTTTATATAAAAGTGAGTTACAGGCTTTATCAACAAGAGTAAGGATAAAAAGACTTGAGACACTTAAAGCCAATATTAAGATACAGGCTACAGAATTAGAGAAATTATTAATTGATGAGATGCCAAGTACATTTAATTCAATATATCAAGATAGTTACTTTTATAACTTATATAGTCAAGCTCTATATACTAATAATCTAGGTTTAAGGTTTGATATTCCATCACCTAACATAATTAGAGAACTATTAACTAATCCATGGAGTGGCAAAAACTATAGTGATAAGGTTTGGAATATAACAAGTAATTTTAATTATAAGTTAGATAGTGTTATAACTGCAGGATTAATCAGAGGAGAACATCCTAATGTAATAGCTAAAAATTTAAGAGATGCAGCATTAGGGAAAAAAGATAAAAATGGTAAGTTAAAAGGTGGACAATTATATGAATGTAAGAGATTAGTTAGAACAGAGGCTGCATTTATAGCAGAGCAGGCAACCAAGAAAAGTTATGATAAAAACAATATAAAGAAATATGAATATCTTGCTACATTAGATTTAAGAACTTCACTTATATGTCAGGAACTAGATGGAAAAGTATTTGATGTAAAAGATGCTGTAACAGGAGTCAATTATCCTCCAATGCATGCACACTGTAGAAGCACTACAATTCCTAAAATAGAATGGGATGGAGAAGAGGATGAAATAGGAGAAAGAATATCAAGAGATCCTATTACAGGAAGAAATAATTATATTGATGATATTGATTATCCAGAATGGAAGGACGAGCAGTATGAGAAGTATGGAAAAGATGATATTACAGCAGAAGAAAAGAAGATAAGGAACAGGGCTAGTGATAGGAAGCAACATAAAAGATATTTAAAAGAGCTTGGGGATATAGTTCCACAAAGCTTTACTAAGTTCCAAAAATTAAAGTATAATAATAAAGAGGAATGGGATAGGCTTTCTTATAATTATAAACTTGAAACTGTTTATAATTTAGATAGACTAAAACATACTGAAAATTTTGCAAGTAAAAATATAATTAAGCATATTCTTGAAGGTGAAGTTAATAGGCG
>JBBVGE010000402.1:0-1040 GCA_040144665.1 Clostridium perfringens | reverse complement strand
GTATAAAAGGCACTCACTTAAATAAAAAGTAGGTGCTTTTATTATGCAAAAAATTAAGGAGGGCTAAATATGAAGTTTGGATTAGCATTAAAAGCTATGAAAGAAGGGGAAAAAGTAAAACTTCCTGAATGGGGAGGGCATTGGATTTGGAATAGTGAAAAGGAATCTATTTATATGCATTGTGAAGATGGAAAGGTCTTAGATATTAGAGAAACACAAGATGTATATTTTACATTCTCTAATGTGGCTAGGGAAGATTGGGAAGTTGTTAAGTAATGAAAAGTCTTAGAAATAAGGCTTTTTTATTTTGCTCTTTTTAAAGTTTTGCAGAGCATAAAGAACAAAGGAATTTCTACATTACCTGGAGAGCAGGCATAAAAATCTATTAGAAAAAATAATTATTCGGAGGTAATAGAATGGAATGGTTAAAGAAGTTATTAGAAGAGGCTAAAATTACTGAGGGCAAACTAGATGTTGAGGGATTGCTTAAGAACATTAATACAGAGATGCCTAAGCATATGACACCTAAAGAAACATTTAATGATATTAATGAGAAGCTTAAGACGGCTAATAAGACAATAGAGGATTTAAATAAAAATAATAAGGACAATGAAGAATTACAGAAGACAGTAAAGAAATATAAAGATGATCTAGAAGCTAAAGACAAAGAAGTAGCTGTTATAAGAAAAGAAAACTTTCTAAAAGATAGTTATAGAAAAGCAGGAGCTAAAGAGGAATATTTAGATTTACTTATGAAAACCTCAAAGTTAGATGATATAGCAGAGGTTAATGGTGAATATGTTGGTGCAGATAAAATAATAACATCATCAAAAGAGAGTTATAAGGATTTATTTTCAGGTGAGACAAATAAGGATGAAGATGATGATACAACATACCATTATGAGCCTGAAAATGGAGGACAACCTAAAGGAAATATCAATTTTGTAGATATAATAACAGAAAATCAAGTTAAGAGATAAGAGGAGGAATATATTTATGCCAAAGTTACAAGATGAATTACAAGGGTTTGTTCCAGTAGA
>JBBVGE010000401.1:0-201 GCA_040144665.1 Clostridium perfringens | reverse complement strand
TAAGACAAGTTTTGGATTAAGACTTAGAGCTTGTGGAGAACATCCTCAAGCTGCTGATGCTGCAGGTATAAATGTTTATAAAATGAGATATATAGGTGTTATGATATCAGGAGCATTTTCATCTCTTGGTGGAGCTATAATACTTGTAACTTACGGTGGAGAATTTACAGGAAGTGTTGCAGGACTTGGATTCCTAGCCTT
>JBBVGE010000400.1:0-221 GCA_040144665.1 Clostridium perfringens | reverse complement strand
ACAGTAATACCAGAAGTATTAGAACCAATGGACTTTAAAGGGGTTTTAGAAAAGATAGATGAATTAGACCTTATGGTTATTCCTTATGAAAATGCTACAGGATACGGAATAAGAGCTATGGTTAACTCTATAGAGAATAAAGATAGTATAAAAAATGTTGGAATAATGGTTGGGCCAGAAGGCGGATTTGAAGAAAGTGAAATAGAAGCCCTAAAAGAAAA
>JBBVGE010000399.1:0-228 GCA_040144665.1 Clostridium perfringens | reverse complement strand
GCATGGTATAAAGCTAAAAAAGGCTTTAACTCTTTTGAAAAAGCTAATAACTTAGTGTACATGTTTATATTTCACTATAATTTTATTAGACCTCATGGATCATTAAACGGTTCTACGCCTGCCGAAGTAGCTGGTTTTAATACTAATGATTCTAATAAAAATAATTGGTTTATTGCTGCTTAAGTTATTAATATCTTTGATTAACCTGCAAAAAATCAAATCATCTTG
>JBBVGE010000398.1:0-861 GCA_040144665.1 Clostridium perfringens | reverse complement strand
ATTTCATTAATATCAATAACTTACTTAGTAACATCAGATGTTAACAGTGCATTCTTTATGATTACAATAACAACAACTATTGTTTATTGTGTAGCATATATCTTAATGGCTATATCAGCAATTGTATTAAGATATAAGAGACCAGATGTTAAAAGACCATTTAGACTTGGAGCAAAAGGAAATGGATTAATGTGGGTTGTTGCAATACTTGCAATGGTCGGTGTATCAATTACTATATTAGTAAGTTTAATACCACCATCAATATTACCAGCAAGCGAAGGCCCTGGATATATAGCATTCCAAGTAATTGGAACAATAGTAAGTGTAGTAATACCACTTATTATATTCCACTTTAGAAAACCTGAATGGAGAAAAGTAAAATAATAAATTTATAAAAAGCATTAAAAATACTAGTAATATAGTAAAATATCATATGACATTTAAGTCTTAGCATTATCTTAGGTGTCATATGATTTAAATAAATATTATAAAGTCCTCAATGAGACGTGTGGTAATTTAAAATGAATTGCATTAGTTTCATTTTAAATGGTCATATAGTTTTAGTTGAGTCTACAAAGGAGAAGATATAAATGAATGGACAAGATTTAAACTTAAAAGCATTATTTTTAGGACCAAAGTCAGAAAATAAAGAAACTTTTGAAAAGTATTTAAAAATGTTATTTGAAGATCATAGTGAATGGAGAAAAAATTATCATCCAGAAGATATGCCAATAATCAAAAAGAGTGATATGAATGAAAATGATTTTGGAATGACTTCAGATAAAATGGAAGAAGTTTTAACAGAATTATCAGTTAAACTTAGATCAAAATCATTACCATGGCATTCACCAAGATTCTTAG
>JBBVGE010000397.1:0-55124 GCA_040144665.1 Clostridium perfringens | reverse complement strand
ATTTATAATTTTATATAAAATATTCTTAAATAAAAAACAAGCAATACATTATCTTGTACTGCTTGTTTTTGTATACTTATCCACAAAAATAAATGATGTTGTAATATATAATATTAGTAAACTTATTCCTTTGATTAATATCTTAATATTATCTTCACCAAATAAATATCCACTAAATATTTTTTCTACAATTATACATACTCCTATTAGGACTACTGAAACTATTCCTAATATAATTTTTGTAGCTTTATTATTTAAAATTTTATTTGAAATTAACTTTTTATATAATTTGCTGTGTCTCCATAATAAATCAAAGACATAGAAACAACCCGCTATTGCTAGAACATTTATTATATGATTCATTTTATTATTCTAAAGATTTCTCCTCAGATTCCTCCTCTTCAGTTTTAAATAAATTAAGAATTTTTTCTGTATCTATATTATCTTCTAGTATTTTGCACAACTTGTCATATTGCTTTAATTTGTA
Source organism: Clostridium perfringens (assembly GCA_040144665.1). Lineage (GTDB taxonomy): Bacteria > Bacillota > Clostridia > Clostridiales > Clostridiaceae > Clostridium > Clostridium perfringens_A. The sequence continues at coordinate 54,637 of JBBVGE010000397.1, read as the reverse complement.
TTTCTTATAATTTTCTTTTTCTTCTTTGCTATTTTCAATAACAACATTATATTTTTCTTTTAGATGATTAATAAATTTCTTTCTAAATTCTTCTATCTCAAATATACCATGTACATAGGTGCCAAAAACATCTCCATTTTCATTACAAAGACCTGTTATGTTATTATTCTTATCTATCATAAAGACCTCTCCATCTTTATCTAATATCTCAGTATATCCATTTTGTATTTCATATCCATATATCCTTATATTAGAAAGATCCTTTAATTCATTGTTCATAGAGCATATAATTCCCTTAGAAATAACAGTCCTTCTTTCAAAGGATATTTTAGTATCTAGTGGTAGCATTTCAAATCCAGTTATACATTTTCTATAATTATTTGAATCTAAATTATTTATTATATTTCTACCAAGCATTTGGAACCCAGCACAAATCCCCATGACTGTAGCTCCTTCTTTCTGTAGCTCTATAATTTTATCATATAATCCATTTGCTTTGATCTCATTTAAATCATACATTATACTTTTACTACCTGGTAAAATTATTAAATTTGCACCCTCTAATTCCTTTGGCGTTTTTACATATCTTATATTGATATTTTTCTCAAGCTCCAATGGATAGAAATCTGTAAGATTAGATATATGTGATAACTTTATTATTCCTATATTAAGACCACTTCTTTTATTATTTCTAAGCCTTTCAGTAACAATTACCTCGTCTTCTATATTTAATTTTTCATAAGGTATCACACCTAATACTGGAATTTTTAATTTCTCTTCTAATTCTTTTATACCATTTTCCACTTCATCCTTATTGCCCTTGAATTTATTTATTATAATCCCTTTTATTAATTTTCTATTCTCTTCACTAAGCAGCATAATAGTTCCATAAATCGAAGCAAATACTCCCCCATTTTCATTATTTGCAACTAATATAACATCTGAATTTGTAAGTTTTGCAGTATAAAAGTTAGCTAAATCCTCACTTTTAGATCCTAATTCTATACAGCTTCCTTCTCCTTCTACAATTATATTATTATGTTTATCAGCTAATTTTTCAAAATCTTCTTTTATAAATTCCTTTAAGTCTTTATTTAATTGTTCATATGAACAGTTTTCTTTATGACAATAGGATTTACCATTAACTATTATCTTTGTTTTCTTATTAGCTATGGATTTAATTAAAATAGGATTCATTGTATATTCTGATTTTATTTCACAGGCTTCTGCTTGTACTATTTGAGCACGTCCAATTTCTTCTCCATTTCCTATTAATCCTGTTTTAGAAGTAACATTAAGTGCTTTAAATGGTGCTATATCATATCCTCTCTTCTTTAAAAACCTGCATAATGCTGTTACAATAGTACTTTTACCAACTGAGGATGCAGTACCTAAAATCATTATATTTTTTTTCATAACCTGTCACCCCATAAACATTATTTCTCAATTATTATATGATTATAATTATTAATTTTAAGTTTTTTACCTAACTTAAACTCTATATCTTTTTTAAATATAGGCCCTCCACAAACAAAAGTATGGTATTCTCCATTTTCTCCACACGGATCTGCTCCCGCTTCTTTTATATCTGATACGACTTCTTTAGTTAAAATTTTTCCTAAATACGTATCATTTAATTGAGTATCATTACAGCATTTAATTAATGCTTTAAATCCAGATTCTATAAATTCATGTGTTAGCTCTTCTCTATCTTCTTGCCATAGAGGAAATTCTGCATCTATTGAAACATTCTTGCATCTATCTGTACACCAGCCTCTATGAGCTTCTATATCTATATCTCCAAATGCACATATTTCTGCTCCTAGTTCTTTTCCTTTCTTTAGAGCTTCTTCAAATGAATCCTCATACTGCTCTCCTAGGCAAACTACTTTTATTAAAGGAATATCTAATGATATTGAAACTTCATTTAATATTTCCTCTGGTATTCTATGAAACCATGATTCATTTTCATCTTTATTTATTGTTACTATCAATCCAACAGGCTTCAATCCTTTTTTTATTAATCTATATAATGCTAAAGTACTATCTTTACCACAACTATATGATAAAACAAATTTTTTCATTATAAATTTCTCCTTAACTCCATTTTTTTAATACTTGAATCATAAACTCTCTTATATTTATTTCATATACATCCTCTACTTCTTTTGATTTCAGTATTTCTTCACTACTACCTATCTTCACTATTTCTCCATTATTTATAAGTGCTACTCTATCTGCATACATTTGAACAAGATTAAGATCATGTAATACTCCTATAACAGTTCTATCACCATTTCTACACCATTTTTTTAAACTCTCTAAAAGTTCTATTTGATGCTTAAAATCTAGATGATTAGTAGGTTCATCTAATAATATCACTTTAGGATTTTGAACTATTGCTCTAGCTAAAAATACTCTTTGAAGCTGTCCTCCTGAAAGTTCATTTATATATTTATTTTTTATATCTTTAAGCGATAAATCATCGATTACATTATCAATAATAATTTTATCATCTTTTCCTAAAGTAGTAAAAGCTCCTTTTATATGAGCATATCTTCCTAATGAAATAGTTTCATATACTGTATATGAAAAATATACTTCTGTTATTTGAGACATTAATGCTATTTCTCTAGCCAAGTCTTTTCTATTTATATTCTTTATCTCTTTGTCTAAAATTTTAATACTACCTATATAATTATTTATATTAGCTATTGCTTTTAAAAGCGTACTTTTCCCACAACCATTTGGGCCTATTATACAAAATAATTCATTTTTATTAACTTCAAGATTAACGTTTTTAATAATATCTATTTTATCATATCCTGTATATACATTTTTTAATTCTATCATTTTTTCACCTACTTCTTTTTAAAGTATATATAAGCAAAGAAAGGTGATCCTATTAATGCAGTTATTGCACCTACTGGAAGTTCTGATGGTGAAATTATTGTCCTAGATATTAAATCTGTAACAACCATCAGTATTCCCCCAAATGCAAAAGACATTGGTATTACTAGCTTGTGCTTAGCTCCAAATATTTTTCTTACTATATGAGGTGCTATTAAATCTACAAATCCTATTATTCCACTTAAAGACACAGCACTACCTGTTAATATTGCTATAAATAAAAAAAGTCTTGTCTTAACTTTATTTGTATCTACTCCTACAGCTTTTGCATTATCCTCTCCAAATGTAAGTATATCCATTTCTTTAGTATATAAAATAACTCCTGTAATTCCTATAACTAAAAATGGTATAAATACTTTTACATAGCTCCATCCTTTCATAGAAAAAGATCCCATCTGCCAAAGTGAAATAGCTTTTAAACTATCTCCATGCATTGATCCTATTGTTGTAAGTATTGCATTTAAGAATAATGAAAATACCATTCCAGCAAGTATTATAGTATTATTTGATAAAAATCTATCTACTTTCTTTGCAAAAGCTATTACTATTATAACTGTAAATAATCCAAATAGAAAGCCAACTATTGGTAAAGTAAACTCTTGAACTAAAGGTATACTTATTCCAAAAATTATTACAAGTGCTGCACCAAGTCCAGATCCTGATGAAACTCCTAATGTGTATGGTGACGCTAATGGGTTCTTAAGTACTGATTGCACAACTGCCCCACTGACAGCTAATGTCCCCCCCACCATAAATGCTAATAAAACTCTTGGAAGTCTAAGCTCCCATATAATTGCTATCTCTTGCCCTGTCACATTTTCTCTTAACGGAATATTCACTAATTTATTACCTATTATCGAAAAAATATCAAATAAGTTAATATTGGAACTTCCAATAGAAGTTCCAATACATATGATAAAAAAAACTATAGGTATAGTTAAAAAAGCTAAATTCCTTTTTTTACTGATTTTTATATTCATTTGGATATATATCCTTTGCCATTTGTTTTAAAGCTTTTATAATATACTGTGATGGTCTTGATGATGAATTTGTATCTACCTGATATACATCTCCATTTTTAACAGCATTAATAGTATTCCATCCTTTTCTATCTTCAATTTTTTTAACAGGGTCTTTTATGTAATTTACATTTGTTAGAATAACATCAGGATTTTTTTCAATAACTGATTCAGCACTTGGTGAAATCCATCCCTTTTCTCTGTCAAATACATTTTTTGCTCCAATTATATCTATCATTTCATTTAAAAATGTTCCATTACCAAAACTATATAGTGATGGTTCAGGTCCTATTTCGAAATAAACTGACTTTTTATCTTTTATTTTATCACCAATTTTTTTAATGCTATCTACTTCTTTTTTCATATCTGAAACTAGCTGTTTCCCTTTATTCTCTGTACCAGTTAATTTAGCTAAAAATTCTATATCATCATATATTCCTTGAATACTATTACTACTTGGAATATATACAACTGGTATTCCTGCTGCTTTAATTGCTTCAAATGGATCCTTTCCATCTGTTTTATTATGTCCCGATGCTATAATTATATCTGGTTTAAGTGATATTATAGTCTCTGCATCTGGATTCATAAAATCTATTCTAGTTATATCATCTTTAGTTCCTGAAACATCTTTTGAATATGTATCTGTAGCAATTATTTTGTCTCCAAGTCCTAAAGATACTAAAACTTCAGTATTTGATGGGGCTGTAGAAATTATTCTATCCATCTTCTTTGGTATATTAAATTGATTTCCTTCTCTGTCTTCCATAGTTTTTTCGGCCCCTTTGCAACCTACAAATATACCTACAATTAAAAATATTGAAGTAAGCAGAGCAATCAATTTTTTTCCTTTAAATTTTCTCATATGTCCTCCTTGTTATTTTTAGATTTATATTTTCTTATTTATGATATTATATCATGTATAATATCATATTTATATTTTTTCCATATTAATTATCTTAATATTATTACCTTCCAATTCTATTTCCAATAAATAACCTCTTCCACAACTAGGTTGCCAATCAAATAAATTTTTATCACTATCATAAAATTGCTCTAATATTGTTCCTATAGTTCCTCCATGACAAATTAAAGCAACATCTTTTTGATTTTCCTTAAATAGTTTATTTATAAAATTATAAAATGTATTTTTTATTCTTTCTCTATAATAGTTTTTGCATTCTCCATTTGGAATAACATACTCTCCATTAACATCCTCTATCCAGTTTATATATTCTTCTTTATTTTTTAATTCATCATATCCCTTCATCTCAAAATCTCCAAAATTATATTCTTTAAATCCTTCTTCAACTGAATAATTATTACACTCAAATAATATATTTAATGTTTCATTCGTTCTTTTTAATCCAGTCGTATAATAACTATCACAAGTTTTGTATATTCCTTTTAAAGATTCTAATTCACTCCTACCAGTGTTTGATAGTGGTATATCAGTATATCCGCAATATAGCCTCTTCTCATTACCTTCTGTTTTTCCATGCCTTATTAAATATAAATTAACTTTATTCATCTTTTAAAACCTTTTCTATACCCAAAAAAATTCTTATAACCTTTTTACTCTTAGAAGATATATACTGAATACACTTCCCATGTTCATCTCTCCAGATTCTATCTATTTTTTCAATTGGTATTATTCCTAACCCAATATCATCAGTTATAATTATTTTATCTTCTAATCTATCTATATTATTTTTTATATATTCTAAAGGACTCTTATTTTCTAAAATCATATTTCTAACAAACATATGAAATCCACATATAACTTTTTTTTCTAGATCTATATTATCTGAATTGCAATAAAATATATCTTCATTATCTAAATTATATTTTTCTTTTACATAACATAATTTGCCATTATAGGCACCACCAAAAACTAATATCATATCTTCTCTCCTTAAAATAATGCTAACATTAAAATCCCAACGCACTCTCCAACTATAAGTCCATAGCCTGCCACATCTCCATTTATTCCTCCAAGCTCTTTTATATTAACATTTGTTTTGTAAAGCATAATTAAACACATTATAAGCATGATACAATTATATATTGCGCCTAATGTAATATAAATAATTATAAAAGTTATAATTAATATAACTATCTGTAGCGCTCTATCCCATATGTTAGTACCATCTTTAAATATCTTTACTAAAGTGCTTTCCTTTATTTCCACCTTTGTTAATATCATAAGTGCCATAAAACTTCTACTTATTACAGGTATAAACAAAAGAAATAATATATTTTTTTTATCTTCTATTATTGAATAAATGGATGCAAATTCAATAATCATTAGCATTACAAAACAAATTACCGAAAATGCTCCAGTACATGAATCTTTAAGAATTTTCAATTTTGTTTCTCTGTCTCTTCTTGAAAGTATTGCATCACATATATCCATAAATCCATCCAGATGTAGCATACCAGTAACCATTATAGGATAAATTAATAATACTGCACTAATTAACACATTATTTATATTAAACCTATTTAATATACTGTAAAGTAATATCCATAGTAATCCTATTATAACTCCAACTAAAGGATAAAACTTTAAAATATTTTTTGTGTTTTCTTTCTCCCATTTAAATCTAGGTGCAGGTATTACTGAAAACATAGATAATGCCATAAAAAAACTTCTAATATATCTCATTTATTAATTTCCTCCCCTCCAATTCACCTTTATGAAATTCAAAATTATTATAATTACATTCAATTATAATATCAAAATCTTCAGCTAATAATCTATTTAAATACGCTAATTCTTTTCTATATTGATTAGTAAACTCATCATATAATATAGAATCACTAAAAATATAATCAGTTACAACTACTATATTTTTGCATTCATTACTTAAATCAATAATATTTTTAGCTATTTTCTTATATGTATATTTTTTAATTCCATCTTTAGTAAACATTTCATTATTAAGTAAAGTGGTAACACTATCTAACAGAATAGTATCTAATTTATTTACTTTATTAATTATCCTATCTAAATCCCTAAATGCTTCTACTGTTATAAAAGTATTATCTTTTCTTCTTTCTAGATGACCTTCTATTCTTTTTAAATCTTCATCACAATGCGGTTCCATAGTAGCTATATATTTTATATTGTCTGAAATATTTATTTTTTTACAAATCTCTTCTCCAATAAAGGACTTACCACTTCTGGTTCCTCCTATTACTGCTATTTTCATGTATTTTCTCCTTTTTATCCTTTATGCTATAATACATAATATATTTTAAGAATTTAGGTGATTATTTGTTAAAAGACATTTTTTTATTTATATCTAAAGAATTTAATACTAATATTCATAATATAAAATTAATTGATGAACTTCAAAGCCTTTCCAATGATGCTTATAATATATCTATAAATAATAAGTTATATCTAATGAAGATTTCTTTAGATAAAAAAAATCTATTAAAAGAGCATAGTATATTAAAGGTTATAAATAGAAATTCATATATTTTTAAACATGAAAACTTATTTATTTTATTATGTAATTGGATTGATGGATATACTCCCTGTGAAGACCTTTGTAATTCTGATGAATTTATAGATAAACTCTCCATTAAATTAAAGGATTTTCACTCACTTACTCCTCCAAATGAATTAAATTGCATGTATCCTTTTTCTTATATTAATAATAAGATATCATATTGCAAAAATACTAATATACTGCTTCCTAAAACTTATGACTATTACTTAAAGCTATTAAATTACATAGAAAATAAATTCCCAATTAAGAAATTATCTCTATGCCATAATGATTTAAATCCATCTAATATTATAGTTTCAAATAATAGTCCTCTATTAATAGATTTTGAGTTCTCATCATTAAATGATATATTTTTTGATTTGGCTACATACTCTCTATTTATAAATAATTCTAAGCAACTATATTTTTTAAAATCATATTTAGGAACAATAACAAATTATGATATAGAAAAACTTAAAAATTACATTAAGCTTGTAAAATTATATAATGGTTTATGGAGCATAACCAAATCATTATCTACTAATAAAAATTATAATTATAGAAAAGGTGGTTTTATTGTACTAAGTTCTCTATAGATTATTTATATTCATATTATTTCTATACTTTATAACATTCTTCATCTCGTATTTCATCTAAGTATTCACAATTTATTCCTGATTCTTCAAAGGTTGACATATCTCTTAATATAGCATTTGCTGTATCTATTATAGTAAATGCTATAGGACATCCACTACCTTCTCCAAGTCTCATATCTAAATTAATCATGGGTTGAAGCTCTAATTCATTAATAGCTAAACTATATCCAATTTCTTGAGATAAATGAGATGAGAATAAATAATCTCTTACATTATCATTTAATCTTGATGCTACAAGTGCCGCTACAGCTGATATAAATCCATCTATAACTATAGGAATTTTATAATAAGCTGCTCCTAAGAATGCACCTGCCATAGCTGCAATATCAAATCCTCCAACTTTCTTTAGCACGTCTATAGGATCATTTTTATCTGGGTTATTTATCTTTAATGCTTGCTTTATTATAGCTTTCTTTTTATCAAATGAACTATTGGTTAATCCTGAACCTCTTCCAACTGCTTCCTCTATACTGCACTCTTGTAAAGATATTAAAACCGCACTACTAGTAGTTGTATTTGCTATTCCCATCTCTCCAACACCTAAAACTTCATATCCTTCTTCTACAGCTTTCTTAACTGATTCTATTCCTGTTAATATGGCAGTTATACATTCATCTTCATTCATAGCAGATCCTTTTGCAATATTATGAGTCCCTTTTCTTATTTTCTTATGTATTACTCCTGGAACCTTTAAATTACTATTTATACCTATATCGACCACCATAAGATCACTTCCATTTTGCTTTGCAATTACTCCTACCCCAGATAATCCTTTTGTAAAGTTAATAGTTTGTGCAAGTGTAACATATTGAGGTGTACTTGCTATACCTTCCTCAAATACTCCATTATCAGAACAGAAAATGATTACACATTTCTTTTCAAAAGTGTTCTTCATTTTATTAGTTATTCCTGTTACCTTAATAGCAATTTCCTCAAGTTTTCCAAGACTACCTAAGGGCTTTGCTAAAGAATCTACTCTTTCTCTTGCCTTCTTTTGAATTTCTTTATTTGTAATAGTTATATTATCTATTATATTGTATAGTTCACATCTTCTATCTTTCATATCACTCGTACTCCTTAAATAATATTATATAAATTTAATTCAAGTAATTTTTAACATACTTTATTTTAAATTAGCTGAATGCAATATTATGTGCATCCAGCTAAAGTAATTATCTTAATTTAATAGTTTTACTTGCTAAACATAAAAAGATAAATGTAATTAATATAGATATAGGCATTATAAATACAGCATATTTTATTCCTACGCTATCAGATACAACTCCTACTAATAAATTCATAACAGTATTTACAATACTTGCAAATGCTATTATAATTCCTGTAATGTATGCAGTACTCTTCTTAAATGTATTACTTACAATAACAACAACTGTTGGAAACATTATTGAGAAGAAAAATCCTGCAACTGATATTATATATAATCCAATTTCTCCACTTAAAAGTCCAATTATAAATAAGCATCCACCAACCACTGAAAATATTTTTACTGATCTCATCGCACCAATTTTTTCAACTATAAATCCACCAACTAATCTACCAATAGTCAATAATAAGAAAAATATTGATACATAAGATGCTATTTTTGATTCTGTGATGTTTTCATAAGTTGATTTTATGTACGTTGGCAACCATCTTCCTGTTCCTTGTTCAGCTATTATATAAAAACCTAATCCTATAAAGAAAAACCAAACTAACTTATCTTTCAAAATTACGAATAAAGATATTTTATCCTCTTTTGTTTCCTTTTCTACTACGGGAAGCTTTATAAATAAAAATGCTATTAATACTATAAATGTAATTATAGCTGAACCTATATAAATCTTTCTCCATCCAAATCCATCTGTCATTAATACACCGGAAAGTTTTTGTGATGCAGAAAGACCTACTCCATAAGCAAAATGAGTTAAATTCATAGCTATTGCTTGTCCCGTAATCCATATTACTGGTATTATAGTATTTGCTGCAATAGACATTAAACCTAAGAAAGCTTGAATTGCTGCAAATGCAATAATAAATATTGTAAAATTAGGTGACCATGCTTGTATTAGGTTAGTTAGCCCAGCTCCTAATAACCCTAATAAGAACAGTTTTTTCTGACCTATCTTTTCACACAAAGCTCCACCAACATAATTACATATTAAGTATGCTATTGTCCCAAACATAAACATTAGCGATAGCTTTGTATCAGTTATTAAAAAATCTCTTTTTATTGGTACTGTAAATATATTTATAAGACCTTCTGTTATTGCTGAAACTACCATTACTAAATATATTAAAGCAGTTGATATTATTTTATTTTTATTGATCATCTTTTTCTCCCTTCACCTCTTGTAAAACAAAGTTATTATAGCATACTTTTTTTAATTATATAAAGTAAAAAACTAGAAGTTATAAGGCATAACTTCTAGTTTAATAATTTATACGTTAATTTCACTCTTAACTTCTATTGCATCCTTATTATTTTCTATAATTGGATTTACATATTCATTAATAAATTCTACTACTTGACTAGGAGCTCTACCAACAAACTTATTAGGATCAATAATTTCTCTAATCTCCTCTTCTGAAAGATTAAAAGTACCATCATTTATTATCCTCTTTATTAAATCATTATCAAGACCTTCACCTTTAACCCTTTGAGCTGCAGCCATTGAATGAGTTCTTATTTTTTCATGTAGTTCTTGTCTATCTCCGCCTCTTTTTACTGATTCCATCATTATATTTTCTGTTGCCATAAACGGTAATTCGTTATCTACATGAGATGCTATTACTTTATCATATACAACCATATTTTCAGCTATATTTATATATAAGTTTAATACTCCATCTAAAGCTAAGAATCCTTCTGCAATTGAAAGTCTTTTATTAGCCGAATCATCTAACGTTCTTTCAAACCATTGTGTAGAAGCTGTTATAGCTGGATTTAATGCATCTACGATAACGTATCTTGCTAAAGCTCCCATTCTTTCACTTCTCATAGGATTTCTTTTATAGGCCATTGCTGATGATCCTATTTGATTTTTTTCAAAAGGTTCTTCTACTTCCTTCATACTTTGAAGTAATCTTAAATCATTACTAAATTTATAACAACTTTGTGCAACTTCTGATAATGTATTTAAAACTATTGAATCTAACTTTCTTGGGTAAGTTTGACCTGTAACTCCATAACTTTTTTCAAAGCCCATTTTTTCTGCAACTTTTTTATCTAATATTTTTACCTTTTCTTCATCATTTTCAAAAAGAGTCATAAAACTTGCTTGTGTTCCGGTTGTTCCTTTAACACCTCTTAATTTTAAAGTGCTTAAAAGGAAGTCGATATTCTCTATATCCATTACCAAGTCTTGCATCCATAGAGTAGCTCTCTTACCTACTGTTGTAAGTTGAGCTGGTTGAAAATGTGTAAATCCTAGTGTTGGCATATCCTTATACTCTAATGCAAACTTGCTTAATCTATGTAATACAGTAACTATTTTTTTCTTTATTAATAATAATGCATCTCTTATTATTATTACGTCTGTATTATCTCCTACATAACAACTAGTTGCTCCAAGATGTATTATTCCTTTAGCACTTGGACATTGTAATCCATATGCATAGACATGGCTCATAACGTCATGTCTTACCTCTTTTTCTCTTTTTAGTGCATCTTCATAGTTTATATCATTTACATGTTCTTTTAATTCTCGTATTTGTTCTTCAGTTATATTTAATCCTAATTCTCTTTCACTTTCTGCAAGTGCTAGCCATAACTTTCTCCAAGTTGTGAATTTCATATCATCAGAAAAAATAAAACTCATTTCTTTTGATGCATATCTTGAATTTAATGGTGTGCTATATAAATTTCTCATTCTAGTACCTCCACACGAATATATTTTTAACATTACATAATATAATTCGTATTATAACATAATTATTTATTATTTTCATCTTTTAATAAAAAAAACTTTCATTAAAGTCATTATTAATATTATATATTCATATATATATTTTAGATAGTAATGAAAGGAGATTTTATTATGTGTAAAATAAACATATTAGACAAACTGTCTTTTTTACTAGTTATAATAGGTGCACTTAATTGGGGCTTAATTGGTTTATTAAACTTTAATTTAGTTACTTTATTAAGCTTTGGAGTACCAATAGTATCTAGAATTATCTATATAATCATCGCTATATCTGGAATTAATTTAATAACATTATTATTTAGATGTAAACTTATATCATTAAAATAAGAAGTATATGTAATTGATTTTGTATACATAAGTTCTTATTAAAAAAGAAAAAGGTTCCTAAATTATTAGGAACCTTTAATCTTTATTAATCTTCTAAGTTTTCGATTAACTTTGAAATTTCTTCTACAGCTAAAGCTTCGTCATCTCCTGAAGCAATAACGTTTACTACTGAGTTAGCAGTAACAGCTAATGAAAGAACTCCAATTAAGCTCTTAACGTTTGCTTTTTTACCGTTGAACTCTAAGCTTACATCTGATTTGAATGAAGAAGCTTTTTTAACTAGTAAAGTTGCTGGTCTAGCGTGTAAACCAGTAGCGTTCTTAACTAAAACCTCTTTAGATACCATGTAAATACACCTCTTTACTTAATTTAATAGGTTAATATTTTATTAACCACTTTATTATAAATGGTTTTTGTGAAAATTTCAACTACTGAATAAGTTAATTTACAAATAAATTACCTTTACTTCCAATTTAATTATGTATCTTTTAAAATAATACATATAATTATCTTGGCTGTACTATAAGCTTAATAGCTGTTCTTTCTTCTCCATCAATAACTATATCTGTAAATGCCGGTACACATATTATATCTTTACCACTTGGAGCTACAAATCCTCTTGCTATAGCAATAGCTTTAATAGCTTGATTTATAGCACCTGCTCCCACGGCTTGAATTTCTACTATATTTTTTTCTTTTATTATTGCAGCTAATGCTCCTGCTACTGAATTTGGGTTTGATTTTGTTGAAACTTTTAATACTTCCACTTTTATTTCTCCTCCTACATTTTATTACTAATCGTTTACATTAATAAAAATATTCTACCATCTTGTGGCATAATATATATATTCTACTCTTATTTCTAAATCCCTTTATTTTTTTGAAATTTTATAAAAAAATACATTTTGACAAAGCAAAATGTATTTTTAATATTGACGATTTATTTAGCAAAATCAATTGCTCTAGTTTCTCTAATAACATTGATTTTTATTTGACCTGGATATTCTAATTGTTCTTCTATACTCTTTGCAAGATTTCTAGCAAGTTCAACTGATCCAGCATCATCAATTTGATCTGGTTTAACCATAATTCTAATCTCTCTACCAGCTTGAATGGCATATGACTTTTCTACACCTTCATATGAGTTAGAAATCTCTTCTAACTTCTCTAATCTCTTTATATATGCCTCCAATGTTTCTCTTCTTGCTCCTGGTCTTGCTGCTGATATCGCATCTGCTGCCTGAACCAATATTGCTTCTAAAGATTGCATTTCAACATCCCCATGATGGGCTCCTATAGCATTTACTACTAATTTAGATTCACCATACTTCTTAGCAAGATCTGCCCCAATAATTGCATGTGGCCCTTCTTGTTCTTGATCTACAGCTTTTCCTATATCATGTAATAAACCGGCTCTTCTAGCTAGAGTAACATCTAAACCTAATTCTGAAGCCATCAAACCAGCTAAGTATGAAACTTCTATGGAATGCTTTAATACATTTTGACCATAACTAGTTCTATACTTTAATCTACCAAGCAATCTTGTAAGCTCTGGATGAAGACCATGAACAGCTGTCTCTAATGTCGCTTGTTCTCCTTCTTCCTTGATGTCATTTTCAACATCTTTTTGAGCTCTTTCTACCATCTCTTCGATTCTTGCTGGATGTATTCTACCATCTACTATTAACTTTTCTAGTGCCATTCTAGCAACTTCTCTCCTAATTGGATCAAAACTTGATAAAATTACTGCCTCTGGAGTATCATCTATAATTAAATCTACTCCTGTTAACGTTTCTAGGGTTCTAATGTTTCTTCCTTCTCTACCTATTATTCTACCCTTCATCTCATCATTAGGTAACGCAACAACATGAACAGTTGTTTCTGAAACATGATCTGCAGCACATCTTTGTATTGCAGTAGTAACGATTTCTCTCGCTTTTTTATCAGCTTCTTCCTTAGCCTTGCTTTCAATTTCTTTAATCATTATAGCAGACTCATGTGAAACCTCTTTCTTAACTTCATCTAAAATTAATTGACGAGCTTCTTCACTAGATAAGTTAGCAACTCTTTCAAGTTCAGCCCTTCTCTTTTCGTGAAGATCGTTAGCTTCTTTTTCTAACTGTTTAATGTCATTCATTCTACCATTAATGGTTTCTTCCTTCTTTTCAAGAAAATCGCTCTTTTTATCAAGAGATTCTTCTCTTTGTAAAACTCTTCTTTCAAGCCTTTGGATTTCATTTCTTCTCTCACGAGAATCTTTTTCTAAATCATTTCTTAATCTATGAACCTCTTCCTTTGCTTCAAGTATAGCTTCTTTCTTCATAGCTTCTGCATCTTTTTTTGCATCTTCTACAAGTTTTTCTGCTTCTCTCTCAAGAGATTCTATTTTGTTTTTTGATGTACTTTGTATTGTTTTGTAAAGTACTATTCCTAATATTAACAGCACAATTATATCAATTATAATCATTGTTACAATTTGTGGCATATTAACACCCCCTCGCTTATTTTTAAGTGAAAGCGTAGTGGTGTCATACTGTTTTCTCACTGTTATCTTTGGAATATGATAAACCAGTATTTGTTATTATTGTATAGTAAAAATAAAATTATGTCAAGTTGACTAATATAAAGTATTAATCATCTCTTTTTCTCTATTATTCTTATTTATTCTCTTTTTTACTCTTAATTTCTTATTAAGAGTTTGCTCTTAAGTAAACCTTTAACTATTATTTTTTTATATTATTTAATAAAAAATGGCAAGACAACTATTTTCTAGATTGCCTTACCAAAAAACTTAGTTTTACTTTAAATTATTACTTACTTTCTTTATCACTAGCAGCTTCTTTTTCCATTGATTTATTAAGGGGAAGATTATGCTTTGATCTAATTTGATTTTCTATATCTAAGGCTACTTCTGGATTTTCTTTTAAGTATGCTTTTGCATTTTCTCTTCCTTGACCTAATCTTACATCTCCGTATGAGAACCATGCTCCGCTCTTTTGAACTATTTCTTCCTTAACTCCAACATCAATAATATTTCCTTCTCTTGAAATACCTTCGTTATACATTATATCGAATTCCGCTTGTCTAAATGGAGGTGCAACCTTATTTTTTATTATCTTAACTCTCGTTCTGTTACCTACTATATTCTCCCCTTGCTTAATTGAATCTATTCTTCTAACATCCATTCTAACTGATGCATAGAACTTTAATGCTCTTCCACCAGGAGTTGTTTCTGGATTACCAAACATTACACCAACCTTTTCTCTAAGTTGATTTATGAATATAGCAACACAATTTGTTTTATTTATTGTTCCTGCAAGTTTTCTTAGTGCTTGAGACATTAATCTAGCTTGAAGACCAACGTGTGAATCTCCCATCTCACCTTCAATTTCAGCTCTTGGAACAAGTGCTGCAACTGAGTCAACAACTATAACATCAATAGCTCCTGAACGAACTAAAGCTTCTGCTATTTCAAGTCCTTGTTCTCCAGTATCTGGTTGAGAAACTATTAAGTTTTCTGTATCTACTCCAATTTTTCTAGCATATGAAGGATCTAATGCATGTTCTGCATCTATAAATCCAACTGCTCCTCCTAATTTTTGTGCTTCCGCAACAATATGAAGTGCAACTGTAGTTTTACCTGAACTTTCTGGTCCATATATTTCTACAATTCTTCCCTTTGGTACTCCACCAATTCCGAGACCTATATCTAAATCTAAACATCCTGTTGGAATTGAATCAACATTAAGAACTGATTCTTCTCCTAATTTCATAACTGAACCCTTACCAAATTGTTTTTCTATTTGTCCCATTGCAGCTTCAATTGCTTTTAATTTATTTGAATCTATATTATTCATTAATACACCATCCTCTCATCGAACTTACGTTCTATATATAATTATATAGAACTACTTATATATAGTCAACTATAAATACAGATAAAAGTCCCAACTTTTAGTAGGAACTTTTATTATTATTTACATATTTTGTATTTTTTAATCATTCTATTTATTTATTGTTATTACGCCTTTATTTTTTCTAAAATAATCATACCCTGATATTATAGTTATAATAACTGATATATTTAACGCTAAACTTGGAATATACTCAAAGAAGCTTGTTAAAAAATCACTATTTACAACTGCATTATATAAATCTGTACTTTGTGTTATATTTACTTCTATTAACAATAATATTATAGCTACTATCTGTATAACTGTTTTAATCTTTCCCCACCAACTAGCTGCAATAACTTTTCCTTCGGCTGCTGCTAATGTTCTAAGTCCTGAAACCGCAAATTCTCTTGCAATAATTATTATAGCTGCCCAACTTGGAACAACTCCATATTCTACAAGTGAAATTAACGCAGCTGTAACTAATAATTTATCTGCTAGAGGATCCATGAATTTTCCGAAATTAGTTATCTGATTTCTACTTCTTGCAATGTATCCATCAAGTTTATCTGTAGCCGAAGCTATAACGAATATGAATGTTGCAATAAAAGTACCATACGGTATTCCTTTAACAGCAATAAATATTAAAAAAATTGGTACTAAGAGCATTCTTAGTAATGTTAATTTATTTGCAAGATTCACACATACCAACTCCTATTAAATCATACTCTGTATTCTTCTCTATCTTAACTTCTACAATTTCTCCCTTATCTACAGGACAATGTTTTGTAAAGAATACATTTCCATCTATTTCAGGTGCCATTTCATAATTTCTTCCATAGTAATATTCACCATTATATCCTTCAACAAGAATATCATACATATTACCTATTTTCAAACTATTTATTTCTTTTGAAATTTCACTTTGTACTAACATAAGTTCCTTTTCTCTTAATGCTTTCACTCCTTCATCTATTTGTCCACTCATAATAGCTGCAGGTGTTCCTTCTTCTCTTGAATACTTAAATACTCCAACCTTTTCAAGCTTATATTTCTTTAAAAATTCTTTAAGTTCATTAAAATCTTCCTCTGTTTCATTTGGAAATCCTACTATTAGTGAAGTTCTAAGTGCTATTTTAGGTATTTCTTTTCTTAATTTATCAATCTTATTTATTATATCTTCCTTTGTTGTTTTTCTTCCCATAAGTTTTAATATGTTATTGCTTATGTGTTGTATTGGTAAATCTAAGTATTTTAATACTTTATCATTTGCAGCCATTTCTTTTATAAGATCATCATATATTTCTTCTGGATAACAATATAATACTCTAATCCATTTGATTCCATCAATTTTTGATAGTTTATTTAAAAGTATATGAAGACTTTTCCTTCCATATAAATCACTTCCATAAAGAGTAGTGTCTTGAGCTATTAATATTATCTCTTTAACGCCCTTTTTAGCTAAGCCTTCAGCTTCTTTTAAAATACTTTCCATTTCTCTACTTCTAAATTTACCTCTTATTTTAGGTATTATACAGTAAGTACAGAAATTATTACATCCTTCAGCAATTCTTAAATATGCAGTACTTTTATCTGTTGTAAGTACTCTTTCACCTTCATTTATATTATCATCTGAATAGTTTACTTCTGTAAATTTATCTTCCATATTTTCTTTTGCTATAAAGTCCCTAATTAATTTATCTATTTTATTATAATCATTTACACCAAGCATTATGTCTATTTCAGGCATTAATTCTTGAAGCTCTTTTCCATATCTTTGGGTTAAGCATCCAGTTGCAATTAATAATTTGCAATTATGCTTAGTTTTATAATTTGCCATCTCTAAAATAGTATCAATTGATTCTTGTTTTGCCTTTTCAATAAAACCACAGGTATTAACTATAATTATATCTGCTTCTTTTGGATTATTTGTTATTTCATATTCTTTATTCATAACTCCAAGCATAATCTCGGAATCTACTCTATTTTTATCGCAACCTAAGCTAACCATTCCTACTTTATATTTTGCCAAAACTTTTTTCCTCCTATGTTTTAAAAAAATATTTTCATACTTAACTATTTTATAACTGTTTTTATCCTATTACAAGATAAAATTTCCTTGTCCTTATCAAATGTTATTCATCGCTACAATCTACTGCTGTCAAATCTTCCTTCGATACCAACACTTGTCTTGGTCTGCTTCCATCTTTAGGAGATATTATCCCCCTAACTTCTAAATCATCCATTATTCTTGATGCTCTATTAAACCCAATTCTAAGTCTTCTTTGTAAGAATGATGTTGATGCTTGTCCATAATCAACTACTATGTTTATAGCTTCCTCCAAAAGGTCATCTACATCTTCTCCTTGTATATTAGAATTTGATGCTTCTGCCTCATTATTTATATGCTCTATAATTTCTTCTTTATATATAGTCTCATTTTCTCCACATTTTATAAACTCAACTACTTTTTCAACTTCCTCTTCTGATATAAAACAACCTTGTACTCTAATCGGCTTACTTTCCCCAACAGGATAATAAAGCATATCCCCTCGGCCTAAAAGTTTTTCTGCTCCACCACTATCTAATATTGTTCTTGAATCTATTTGAGACGAAACAGCAAAGGATATTCTAGAAGGTATATTAGCCTTAATTACTCCAGTTATTACATCTACTGATGGTCTTTGAGTTGCAATTACTAAATGCATACCTGCAGCTCTTGCCATTTGCGCTAATCTTCCTATGTAATCTTCAACATCATTTGGACAAACCATCATAAGATCAGCAAGTTCATCTACAATGATAACTATATAAGGAAGCTTCTCTTCAATTATCCCTTTATTATAAAGAGCATTATAAGAATCAATATTTCTTGCTCCTGAATCTGCAAATAATTTATATCTCCTTGTCATTTCATTTACAGCCCAATTTAATGCACCTGCTGCCTTTTTAGGATCTGTAACAACTGGTATTAATAAATGTGGTATCCCATTGTATACACTTAATTCAACAACCTTTGGATCAACCATTAAAAGTTTAACTTCATCTGGAGAGTACTTATAAAGTAAACTTATTATTAATGTATTTATACATACACTCTTTCCTGAGCCTGTAGCACCTGCAATTAACGTATGTGGCATTTTACTTAAATCACCAACAACACATTGACCTCCTATATCTTTTCCAAGTGAAAATGCTAACTTTTTATTAGTATTTAAGAATTCATCTGATTCTAATACTTCTCTTAAAAATACTGGAGTTTGCTCTCTATTTGGAACTTCTATCCCAACAGCTGCTTTACCTGGTATAGGAGCTTCTATTCTAACTCCAGATGCAGCAAGACCTAAAGCTATATCATCAGATAGATTTACAATTTTACTTACTTTAACTCCAGGACTTGGTTGAAGTTCAAATCTAGTAACAGAAGGTCCTTTGGTCACTTGAGTAACTTTAGCATCAACGCCAAAACTTCCTAATGTTTCAGATAGTTTGTTTGCGCTTTCAATAAGCTCTTGTTTATCATTACTATTTAATTTAGTACTACTATTTATATTAAGTAATGATGTATCTGGATAAATATATTCAGCCTTTACCCCCTCTTCTTTTCCTTCTTGTATACTAGTTTCAATTTCATCATGTACTACAGCTTTCACTGAACTATCTAGCTTTTCTTTTTTATAAGTATTATCTATTTTATTTGAATCTTTTAAGAAAGTATCAATTTTTTCTTGATGCTCCTTAGGTGCTATTTCTTCAACTATTTCTTCATTATTTTTATACGAAGTATCTTCATATATTGGATCTTCATCATCGCCAAGAGATGAATTTTTCATAAAATCTAAGATTTTGATTTTATTATTCACACCATTTAAAAATTCTTTTTTATCTCTATTTTTACTTTCATCTTTCTTAATTACCTTAATAAATGTATCATCTATGTCACTATCTCTATCTTTAACCTGTGGCTCTCTTCTTTTTCTAGATTTTTTTATTTCATTACTCTTATTTTTTACAGTTACTCCAAGATCATATAATGTAATATCAAATGTAAGTATAGTTGCTATTACAATAAGTGCTACATAAATGATATACGATCCTATAGTTCCTACAAATTTAAATAATGGGTATGATATTAAATATCCTAAAACTCCTCCATTTAATATTGATTTCATATCTAAAATTCCTTCTATACCTTGTCCAAAAGAAGTAACATTATCTAAGGTCTGAAGGTATATAGTTGAAAATATCAATATTAATATAGCAGAATATATAGTTACTCCATAAAAATTTTTATTAAGTTTAATATTACCTTTAGATCTTATGTATTCATATCCTAAATATAATAAATAAATTGGTACTATATATGACCCAATTCCAACTAAAAAATGAGATAACCTTTGAGATATTGATGATAATATTCCTACAAAATCTGTATATATTGCAACTGATAAAAGTATTCCTACTGCAATATATATTATTCCAAGTATATCTGTATTTTTATTAGTATTATTTTTCTTATTCTTACTTGTTTTCTTAGTTCTGCTCAAAAATAATCACCCCACTTTATTACTTTCTACATATATAATAAAATTCCTTTATAAACATAATAAAATCAGCTATAAATATTTACAGCTGATCCTTAATAACTTACTCATTTTCATCTATCAATGCATTTAACTTTGAAATAGCTTCTTTTAATCCACCCACTTCATTTATTAATCCACAATCAACTGCTTGATTGCCAATTAAAATAGTTCCTACATCATTTAACAAATCACCCTGCTGTCTTAAAAGCTCTTCTAGTTCTTCCTTCTTTATATCAGAAGTCCTAACTATAAATTCATTGATTCTTTCTTGCATCTTTTTTAGATACTCAAAAGTTTGAGATACTCCAATTATAAATCCATTCATTCTAATAGGATGAACTATCATTGTTGCAGATGGAGTTATAAATGAATATCTTGATGATGTTGCAAGTGGTACACCAATAGAGTGACCTCCTCCTATGACTATAGAAACAGTTGGCTTTGATAAAGAATTTATCATTTCTGCAATTCCAAGTCCTGCTTCAACATCTCCTCCAACAGTATTCAATACAATTAATACACCTTTAACATTTTCATTTTGCTCCATTTCAATAAGCTGTGGTATTACGTGTTCATACTTAGTTGCCTTATTTTGAGCTGGAGAAACTATATGTCCTTCTATCTGTCCAATAATTGGTAATACCCTAATTTTTTCATTTGGATTTACTATTCCTGTATTTCCAAACTCCTTAATCGCTTCACTATTTTTATCTAATTTTTCTTTTTCATTATTATCATTTTCATTTTTTAAAAAATTCATATTCATAAACATTCCTCCTATACACTTTTATTTTGTACAAGAGGAAACTTTTTATACTTATATAAATATTTAATTTTGTTACTATGATAATTCAAATGATTTATGTAGCGCATTTATCGCTTCTGCCACATTATCTGAATGTATTAAGCACCATATAGTCATGTGAGAATCTGCTGTTTGCAAAACCTCAATATTATTTTCATTTAATGATTGAACTATCTTAGCAATGACCCCTGGTATACCTGTCATTCTTGATCCAACTATTGCTAATTGACTGCAATTCTCTGTTAACGAATATTTTATGTTTATAGTATTTAATATATTTTCAAACTCTTTCTTCTTATCTTCTCCAATTGTAAATATTTGTTGTTCTGGGAATATATTTATTAAATCTAAACTTATTTTATTGGCTGCAAGTAAACTTAATAAATCCTTATACTTAGGATTATCTAGATTTTCTTTTGCTTTAATTTTCACTTGTATTCTATTATTTTGATGAGTAATACCCGTAATTATCTTACTATTATTAAGATCTCCATTATTATTAATTAATGTTCCTTTAGCATCACTCATTGTATTCTTAATAAATAATGGTACATTGCTCTTCATAGCTATATCAACAGCTCTTGGATGAATAACTTTAGCACCTTGCTCTGCAAGTTGGAATACTTCATTATAACTTATTACATTTATTAATGATGCATCTTTTACTATTCTCGGATCAGCTGTCATTATACCATCTACATCAGTATAAATTTCTATTTGTTCAGCTTCTAATGCAACTCCTAGTATAGCTGCACTAGTATCGCTACCTCCTCTTCCAAGGGTTGTGAAAAATCCATCTTCACTCATTCCCTGAAAACCAGTAACAACTGGCACTCTTCCTTTTGATACAAAATCTAGTATTTGCTTTGGATCAACATCTAAATGTTGTGCATTTGTAAATACATTATCAGTCTTAATTCCAGCCTGTCCTCCAGTTAATGGAATAGCATCAATTCCAGCATCAAATAACTCATTACTCATAACTACTGAACTTATAAGTTCACCACAACACATTAAAAGATCTGATGCTAACTTATTTGTATTTTTAAACTTATCTCCAACTAATGATAAAAGTGTATCAGTTGCATAAGGATCTCCGCTTCTTCCCATAGCAGAAACTACTACTACAGGAGAATATCCTTCATCAATTACATTTTTAACTTTTTCAACTACTTTCTGTCTTCTTTCCTTTGTAGATACAGATGTGCCACCAAACTTTTGTACTACAATTTTCATAATTTTTCCCCCTTAGATTCATACCTTTGCCCTCTTTATGCTATTTTCATCGGCATCTAGTATTATTGTTTTAGCCCCAACTTTCTGTACTGCGCTCCAGTCAATTTCTAATATCTCTCTAGCCCCGCCAAAAATACTAAATTTAGAAGAAGATGCATCTATAAGAAGATACTTTATATTTCCTTCATCATCAATTACTAAGTCATTATTTTGAAGATAATCATATTTTTCTCCATCATTAATATTTATAAGCTCATATCTTTCAAGTTCACTAAGATATTTTATATTTTTATCACCTTGCACATACATATAATAATCCCTCCCTAACATTCATAAATAAATATATGAGTTAGGGAAGCGATATATTACCCTAATATTATAACTTACTTTTAGTTGCTTTTCTAGAATTATCATAGGCTTCTTCTGATTTATATATATAAGAATCTAAGTAATCTTTATTAATCTCGCTTCCAACATAAGAAGTATTTACAACACCTTTTCCAAAACAATTTTTTAGAACATAATCGATATCATCTTTACTTATATTATCTATTTTTTCAATAACCTCTTCTTCTGTTCTAATCTTATTTCTTAGCAATAAAGATTTTGCATTGGCAAACATTTTTGAGCTAGTACTTTCTAATCCTAATATATAATTAGCTTTTATTTTTTCTTTATTTATTCTAAGTTGCTCTTCAGTTATTCCATCTTCTGCAAATTTCTTAAGTTCTCTTTTTATAACCTCTAAGGCTTTATCTGCATATTCTTTACTTAATCCAACATATATGTTTATTAAGCCAGCATTTTGAAATGGCTGTATGTAAGAATAAATTACATAACAAAGACCTAACTCTTCACGAACCTTTTGAAATAAAATAGATGAGGCTCCTCCACCTAAAATATTATTAAGAAGAACTAAAGCATACCCTCTATCATCACCAAATGGTAATCCTTGAAGTCCTAAATTAATATGTAATTGTTCAATCTCTTTTTTTAGAAAAACTGAATTTTTCTTAATATCAGTTCCTTCATAAATAGGTCTATATATTTCTTTACTCTTCCATTTCCCGAAAAATCTCTCTACTAAATTAATAATTTCTTTTTCATCAAATTTACCACAGATAGATATAACTGAATTATACGGAGTATATTTCTCATTTATAAAATTAATTATATCTTTTCTTTTTAAATTTTTAATTTTATCGATAGTACCTAATATTGGATATGCAAGAGAATTATCTTCAAATGAAGCTTTTGAATGAATATTATCTAGAACATCTTCTGGACTATCTTCACTCATATTTATCTCTTCAATTACTACTCCCTTTTCCTTTTCAATATCATTTTCATCAAACTTTGAATTTAATAACATATCTGATAGTACATCTAATGAAATATCTAAATGTGTACTAAGGGTTTTTATATAATAACAAGTAGTTTCTTTGCTAGTAAATGCATTTATTTGGCCGCCAACATTTTCGATTTCTTCTGCTATTTCCTTTGCTGTTCTTTTGTAAGTACCTTTAAAAAACATATGCTCAATGAAATGAGATATACCATTTAGCTTTTCACTCTCATTCCTTGAGCCATTTTGAATCATTACTCCTACACTAACCGAATTAACCCCATCTAATTTTTCTGTTACAATTCTAAGCCCATTTTCTAGTGTAAAAATTTTATGCATAAAAGCCTCCTCTTAGTAAAAAAAAGGCAATAACATTGCCCTTTTAGTATTACTTATCTTCTTTTTCTTCTTCATTATCTTGTAGTGCATCTTTTCTTGAAAGATTTATTCTACCTTGGTTATCAATTTCTGTTACTTTAACAAGAATTTCATCTCCAACTGAAACTACATCTTCAACTTTATTAACTCTATTCTTATCAAGTTTTGAAATATGAACTAACCCTTCTTTATTAGGAAGAATTTCTACAAATGCTCCAAATGTAGCAATTTTAGTTACTTTTCCTAGATAAACTTCTCCAGCTTTAACTTCTTTTGTTAATCCTTCGATTATTTTTAAAGCTTCATTTACACCATCATGATCCACAGAAGATACAAATACAGTTCCATCTTCTTTTATGTCTATCTTAACTCCTGTGTCTTCGATTATTTTATTAATAACCTTTCCACCTGCTCCGATAACATCTCTTATCTTTTCTGGATCAATCTTTATAATTGATGTCTTTGGTGCATATTTTGAAACATCTTGTCTCGGTTCTGCTATACACTCATTTATCTTATCTAAAATTACCATTCTAGCTTTTCTTGCATTTTTTATTGCAGTATTAACAACATTGAAACTTAATCCTTTAAGTTTTGTATCAACTTGTATTGAAGTAATACCTTTTTCAGTACCTGCAACTTTAAAGTCCATATCTCCAAAGAAATCTTCTATCCCTTGAATATCTGTTAATACTTCTTCTTCAGTTAAATCTTCTGAAGTTATAAGTCCCATTGCAATGCCTGCAGCTGGTCTCTTTATTGGAACTCCAGCATCTAATAATGCTAATGTTGATCCACAAACTGAAGCTTGTGAAGTTGATCCGTTTGAACTTAATACTTCTGATACTAATCTAATAGTATATGGGAATTCTTCCTCTGAAGGTATTAATGGCTCAAGTGCTCTTTCTGCAAGTGCTCCATGACCAATTTCTCTTCTTCCTGGTCCTCTAAGTGGTCTAACTTCTCCAACGCTATAAGCTGGGAAATTATAATGATGCATATATCTCTTTGATTCCGCTTCATCTATTCCATCTAAAATTTGAATGTCTCCAACTGAACCTAAAGTAGCAACTGTCATTACTTGAGTTAATCCTCTTGTAAATAATCCTGTACCATGAGTTCTTGGTAATATTCCAACTTCACATCCAAGTTGTCTTATTTGATCAAAAGCTCTTCCATCTGGTCTTCTCTTATCTTTTAAAAGCATTTGTCTTACAACTGCTTTTTGCATTGTATAAAGAATTTCTTTGATGTCTCCTTCTTTACCTTCATGCTTTTCTTCGAATTCAGCAAATACTTTTTTATTTACTTCATCCATAGCAATGTTTCTTTCATCTTTATCCATTATATACATTGCTTCTTTTACCATATCACTAGCAAAGGCTTTAACATCCTTTTCTACTTCTTCATCTACTTTAAATAAAACTGCTTCTTCTTTAGCCTTACCAAACTTAGCCATGGCTTCTTCTTGGAATGATATTATTTGCTTACATGAATCAAATCCAAATTCAATAGCAGCTATCATAGTATCTTCTGGTATTTCATTACCACCAGCTTCAATCATCATAACCTTTTCTTTTGTAGCACAAACTGTAAGGTCTAATACGCTTTGTTCTCTTTGCTCTGAAGTTGGATTTAAAACAAATTCATCATCTATTAATCCTACTTGAACTCCCGCAACTGGAATAGTATATGGTATACTTGATAAGCATAATCCCATTGAAGCTGCATTTATTGCTAATATTTCTGGTAAATTATCTTTTTCAACTGAAACAACTGTACAAACAACTTGAACATCATTTCTATATCCTTTAGGGAATAACGGTCTTATCGTTCTGTCAACTGCTCTTCCATGAAGAATTGCTTTTTCAGACGGTCTTCCTTCTCTCTTTATAAATCCTCCAGGTATCTTACCAACTGCGTATAATCTTTCTTCATATTCTACGCTTAGAGGAAAGAAGTCAATCCCATCTCTTGGTTCTTCTGATTTATTTACATTAGTTAATATTACAGTATCTCCATAGCTCATTAATATAGCTGCATTTGATAACATACCAAAATCACCAAATTCAACTTTCATTTCTCTTCCAGCTACTACTGTACTAAGTGTGTTCCTCATAAAGGGACCTCCTTTCGTTTCCATTTACAAATTTTTCTA
The DNA here is from genome assembly GCA_040144665.1 of Clostridium perfringens. Lineage (GTDB taxonomy): Bacteria > Bacillota > Clostridia > Clostridiales > Clostridiaceae > Clostridium > Clostridium perfringens_A. The sequence continues at coordinate 27,898 of JBBVGE010000397.1, read as the reverse complement.
ATGACTTTAAAATAATAGAGCGGTTTTAACCGCTCTAAGCTATCTTCTTAAACCTAATTTTTTAATTATAGCTCTGTATCTTTCGATATCTTGCTTTGCTAAGTAATTTAAAAGACCTCTTCTTTGTCCAACCATCATTAATAGACCTCTTCTTGAGTGGTGGTCTTTCTTGTGAACTTTTAAGTGTCCAGTTAATTCATTAATTCTCTCGCTTAATAATGCGATTTGAACTTCTGCTGATCCTGTATCGTGTTCACTTCTTCCAAATTCTTTAATTATTTCTTGCTTTCTTGCCTTTTCCATAATTACACCTCCGTAAAATATCCCCTTAGTTCCATGTAATAAGATGGCACCTTATAACATAGGACTAGGTTTCCGCTATTATTATAACAAAACAATGTAATATTGTAAATAATATTTATATAATAACAGCTAATTCTTTTGATTTTGCATCTTCTGCATCTTTTTTCAATTGTTCTTTTAAACAATCAATAGAATCAAATCTTTTTTCATCTCTAATCTTTTCTATAAAGTATACTACTATCTCATCATCATAAATATTATTATGAAAATCTAATATAAATGTTTCAACAGTTAACCTTTTCCCATTTACAGTTGGATTACTCCCAACAGAAGTTATCCCTTTATAAATATTATTTTTCCATCTAACGTTTGTGTAGTATACACCTTTATTTGGGATAATTTTTTCTTCCCCAAACTTTAAATTTGCAGTTGGAAATCCAATAGTCCTTCCAATCTGTCTGCCATGTTCAACTATTCCGCTTAAACTATAAGGTCTAGTTAACATTTTATTTGCTTCACTAATTTTTCCATCTTTCAAAGCATTTCTAATTCTAGTACTACTTATAACACCCTCATCATATAATAAAGGTGCTATTACTTCTAGTCTATAACTATACTTCGTTGATAGTTCTCTTAAAAGATCGGTATCTCCTAAATTTTTATATCCAAATCTATAGTTAAATCCAACAACTATGCCTTTAATATTATAATCATTGCAAAGTTTTTTTATAAAACCTTCTGGTGATAGCTCCATAAATTCTTTATTAAATTTTTTAAGAACAACCTTGTCTATCCCCTCTTTTTTTAAAATATCTACTTTTTCTATATTATCCATCAGATACTTCATTTTTATACTTGGATTTATAATTGTTCTTGGATGATTACTAAATGTAAATACCATACTTTTAGAATTAGTTTCTTTTGCAAGTTCTATACACTTATGAATTAATGATAAATGTCCGTTATGTAAACCATCAAAACTTCCAAGTGCAACATAGTACTCATCATTTTTGTTAGTTATTTTTCCATCCACTACCTTCATATCGTTTTAGTTTTCTCCTAAGCTACATTAATAACTTTTCTAACTTAAATCCATTCTTATCTTTAATGCCAAGACCAATGAAAATATTATCTTCATCATAAACCCTATACAATGTATTATCTTCAATATTATCCTTTAATAATCTTCTATCATAAACTTTTGCACCATTTATAAGAAGATTCCTAAATTTATTATTAATTATTGTTTTAGGATAATCCTGCAGGGCATCCTCAATAGGTATTAAATATTCTTCAATATTATTTTCTGTTAATAAATCTATATTTACACTATCTTCTTCTTTAAAAATTGAAGTAGCTGTCCTTCTTAGCTTAACCATAGTTCCATATACATTAAGTTTTTCTCCAATATCATAACATAAACTTCTTATATACGTTCCCTTTGAACAAGTAACTGTCATTGTAATTTCAGGAAGATTGATACTAATATCTTTTATTTCAAAAATAGTTATATCCCTGCCTTCTCTTTCAATCTCAATGCCTTGTCTTGCTAGATCATAAAGCCTAACTCCATCTTTTTTAAGTGCTGAATACATTGGTGGAATCTGACTATATGTACCTTTGAAAGAATTAACAGCCTCTAAAACTTCATCTTCATTAAGATGAGAAATATCCCTTCTATCAAGGACTTCTCCCTCTAAATCATATGTTGTAGTCTTAAAACCTAAAGAAAATGTTACTTTATAAGTTTTAGGAGCTGTCATAATATAATCTATTATTTTAGTAGCTTTACCCAGACATACCGGAAGCACTCCAAATGCTTCCGGATCTAATGTCCCAGTATGACCTACTTTTCTTTCATGAGCAATTTTTTTAATCTTTCTAACTACATCAAAAGATGTCATTCCAGAATTTTTAAAAATATTTATTACTCCTTGCATAGATCTATCTCTCTTTCAATAGCTTTTAAAATATTATCTTTTGCAATTTGAAGTATGACTCCCTTTTGCATAAGACCTGAGGCTTTTGGATGCCCACCACCACCAAATGTTTCAGCAATACTTCTAACATCAAAATCATATTTTGATCTAAGACTTGCTTTAACACCTTCTTCAACTTCCTTTAAAAGAACTGCGACTTCAACTGTTTTAATACTTAAAAGATTTCCAATAATATCAGATGTATCTTCCTTTTCAGCATCAAATTTTTTAAGTGAATCATTATCTAACACTGTAACTATAACTTTACCATCAAAATAAAGTTTAGCATTTTGAAAAGCATATCCCATAAGATTTAATTTATTTATACTTCTGTTATCAAATAAATTATTGTATATCATAGAATTATTAACCCCAACTCCAATTAACATACCAGCAATCTCATGTGTTCTTTTCGTAACATTAGAATGTCTAAATGATCCAGTATCTGTAACTAATGAAGTATAGAGACATCTTCCAATTCTCTCTAATATTTCTTCCTTAACAGAGAATTCATAACCCATCTCTTTTAATAATAAAAATACTATTTCAGCAGTAGCTGCTGCTGTGGTATCAACATAATTTATAAACCCATATTTATCATTTGACACATGATGGTCTATGTTTATTATCATCCCAGAAAATCCTGAAAGATTTGCTGAAATTCTTTCAACATTACCACAGTCTAATACTATAACTAAATCAGTACCATCTTTAGGTTCTACTGTTTCTCCATTTACTTCTTCTGAATATGGAAGAAATGCAAGATTTTCAGAAATTTTATCTTTTGAAATTATATATACATCTTTTCCAAGTTCTCTTAATCCATTAAGGAGTCCTAATGCACTTCCTATTGCATCTCCATCTGGTGAAGTATGAAAAGTAATTCCAATTTTATTAGCCTCAATGATAATTTTTTTTATATCTTTAAGTGCCATTTTATTGCTCCTTAGTTTTTCTTATTAGTACATCAATCTTCATTCCATAATCAATTGATTCATCTAATTCAAAAATTATTTGAGGAGTAACTCTTAATTTAACCTTACGTCCTACTTCTCTTCTAATAAAGCTACTTGCACTCTTTAACGCCTTTAAGTTATTTTCTTTTTCTTCTTCACTATTTGCAAATATACTTACAAATATTTTAGCATAACCTAGATCTCTAGTAACTTCAACTCCTGTTACAGAAATCATAGCAGTTAATCTTGGATCTTTTATTTCATTTTGTATTAAGGTGCTTACTACTTTTTTAACTTCTTCGTTTATTCTTCCACCTCTGTAATTAGCCATATATATCACCTCTTTAAAATTAAAGTTCTTTTCTTACAATGGCTTCCATAGTATATGCTTCTACGATATCTCCTTCTTTAAGATCGTTAAATTTCTCAACGCTTAAACCACATTCATATCCGCTTCTAACTTCCTTAGCATCATCTTTAAATCTCTTTAATGAAGCTAAAGTTGATTCAAATACTACGATACCATCTCTAATTATTCTTATGTCTGAATTTCTTGTAATTTTTCCATCTAATACATAACATCCAGCTATTGTTCCTACGCTTGATATCTTGTAAGTTTCTCTAACTTCTGCTTTACCTAAAACAACTTCTTTGTATTCTGGTTCAAGCATTCCTATCATAGCTGATTTAACATCTTCTATTGCATCATAAATTATTCTGTAAGTCTTAACATCTACTCCTTCTCTTTCAGCTGCTGCAACTGAATTTGAATCAGGTCTTACATTAAATCCTATTACTATAGCATTTGATGCAGTTGCTAATGATATATCTGTTTCTGTTATAGCTCCAACACCACCATGTATTACTCTTACCTTAACATCATCTGTTGATAATTTTTCAAGTGATTGTCTTATAGCTTCAACTGATCCTTGAACATCTGCTTTTACAACTATATCAAGTTCTTTTACAGTACCTTCTTTTATTTGACTATATAAATCTTCAAGTGAAACTCTATGTCTAGCATTTAAGCTATCATTTTTGTCTTTTTCTTTTCTGATTTCAGCCATATTTCTTGCAGTTTTTTCATCTTTAACTTGATTAAATCTATCTCCTGCAGCTGGCACTTCTGAAAGTCCTAATATTTCTACTGGTATTGATGGACCTGCTGATTTTATTTTTTTACCTGTATCGTCAAACATAGCTCTTATTCTTCCGTATGTTGATCCAACTAATATTGAATCACCAACATGTAATGTACCATTTTGAACAAGTAAACTTGCAACTGAACCTCTACCTTTATCAAGCTTAGCTTCTATTACTGTACCTTTTGCTTTTCTATTAGGATTAGCTTTTAATTCTAACATTTCTGCAGTTAAAAGAACCATTTCAAGTAATGTATCTATTCCCTCACCTTGCTTTGCTGAAACTGGAACACATACTGTATCTCCACCCCAGTCTTCAGCTACTAGACCATGCTCTGTTAATTCTTGCTTAACTCTATCAATATTTGCATTTGGTCTATCAATTTTGTTAATTGCAACAACCATAGGCACTCCAGCTGCTTTACAGTGGTTTATAGCTTCTTTTGTTTGTGGCATTATACCATCATCCGCTGCAACAACTAATATAACCACATCTGTTATTTGAGCTCCTCTAGCTCTCATAGCTGTGAAAGCTTCGTGTCCTGGAGTATCTAAGAAAGTAATTTCCTCTCCATTTACATTAACAGTATAAGCACCTATATGTTGAGTTATTCCTCCTGCTTCAGTTGCAGTAACCTTAGCTTTTCTTATAGCATCTAATAAAGATGTCTTACCATGGTCTACGTGACCCATTACTGTTATGATTGGTGGTCTCTTTTGAAGGTTTTCTTCACTATCTTCTTCAATTTCAACTGCATCAAGTTCAGCTGATTCTTCTTTCTTCTCTATTAAAACTTCATATTTTTCACAAACTTTTTCAGCAGTTTCAAAATCTATCTCTTGGTTTATACCTGCCATAACCCCTGTGAATATAAGCGTTTTTATAACATCTGCTGTTGGTTTGTTTAACTTTTCTGCTAATTCCTTAACTGTTATTGTCTCACCAATTTCAATTATTTTTGCTTCAGCATCTTCTGAGTTTTCTTCAGAGTCATCACCTTTTCTAAGTTTTTTTCTTTTTTTAGGTCCTTTGTTAACTTCTTCATCTGCTATTTTTTCGTATTCTTCTACTACATTCTCTGCAGGTGCTACGTTACCTAGAAGTTCCTTTATAAGTTCTGCATCTTCGTCTTCTATTACGCTCATATGATTTTTGACTTCTATGTTGAACTCATCCATTAATAAATCGATTAGTTCCTTTGAACTTATACTTAATTCTTTTGCTAATTCATGTACTCTAATTTTTGACATACAGTCACCCCCGATTAATTTTTACATATATTTTCCTCCTCATAAAGAGCTATTAACTTTTTAGCCATATTCTTATCTTGCACAGCTAGAATCTTTATTTCATCTTTTCCTATGCCAATGCCTAAATCCTCTTTAGAGAAATCTTCAATACATGGTATTTGTTTTTCATTGCAATGTTTTTTAAATTTATTTTTTGTTGATTCTGACGCATCTTTTGAGATAACAAATAGATACATTCTCTTTTTATTCCTTAATTCATTACATTTACTATAACCCTCAACTAGGTTACCTGATCTTTTAGCTAAGCCTAGAAAATTGAAAAATTTACTCATCATCCATCTCTTCCCTTAGTCTGTCATATATTTCTTCACTTATTTGCACATCAAGATTTCTACTTAATCTTCTTGTCTTAAAAGACTTTGCCAAGCAATCCTTTGACTTACAAACATATGCACCTCTTCCTGACTTCTTTCCTGTTAAATCGACAGATACTTCTCCTTCTTTTGATTTAACAACTCTAATAAGTTCATTCTTAGGTTTCATCTCCATACATCCAGTACACATTCTTAAAGGTATCTTTTTAGTTTTCATGAAAAACACCTCTCTTATTCTGATATTTCTTCTGAATCTACGTTTTCTATTACTTCTTCAGCTATAACTTCTTCCTCTTCTTGTAATGCTTGTGATTTACTTTTAATATCGATCTTCCAGTTAGTAAGTTTTGCTGCTAATCTAACATTTTGACCTTCCTTACCAATTGCAAGTGAAAGTTGACTATCATCAACAACAACTTTAGCTGACTTTTCTTCTTCATTAACTGTAACACTTAAAACTTTTGCAGGACTTAAAGAATTTGCTATAAATTCTGCTGGATCCTTGCTCCATTTTATTATGTCTATCTTTTCATTTTTAAGTTCATTTACTATGCTCTGAACTCTTACACCCTTAGGACCTACACAAGCACCCATAGCATCTACAGATTCATCATTTGAGTAAACTGCTATTTTACTTCTTGAGCCAGCTTCTCTTGAAATACTCTTTATTTCAACTATTCCTTCATATATTTCTGGAACTTCAAGTTCAAATAATCTCTTAACTAATCCTGGATGAGTTCTTGAAACATGAATTTGTGCTCCCTTTGAAGCATTTTTAACTTCAACTATATATAACTTTAATTTTTCATTGAAGTTATATTCTTCACCCTTCATTTGTTCATTAGGTCCTATAATTCCTTCAAGTTTTCCAAGATTAACAAAAACTAGCCCTTTATCTTTTCTAAGAATTGTACCAGTTATTATGTCAAACTCTTTTTCCTTATATTCATTATATACTATATTTCTTTCAGCTTCTTTAATTCTTTGTGTAACTACTTGTTTTGCAAGTTGTGCTGCCACTCTTCCAAAGTTTCTAGGTGTAACTTCCATATCAACAACATCATCTACTTCATACTTAGGATTTATTTCCTTAGCTTCTTCTAAGCTTATTTCTGTTACTTCATCATATACTTCGTCTACAACAACTTTTTGCGCGTACACTCCAATTTCTCCACTTTCTCTGTTAATTGTAACTTTAACATTTTGAGCTGAAGTGTATTGGTTTGCATAATTCTTCTTATAAGCTGCAACCATTGCATCTTCAATTGTTGTAAATATTAAATCTTCACTTATTCCTTTTTCTTTAACTATCTCTTTAAGAGCACCTATAAACTCTTCGTTCATGTCTTTATCCTCCTTTTATAATTCCCCTTCTAAGTTAGCTTTTTTTATTTTATCCATTGGTACTTTAACTAATTCTTCACCTTGGACTTCTATAAAGTCACCTTCATAAGATTTTAATGTACCTTTTATATTCTTACGTCCATTTAATGAACCAGTAAATCTTATAAAAACTTCGCTTCCTACAGCCTTCTTAAAATGTTCCTCTTTAAATAAACCTCTGTTTATACCTGGTGAAGAAAGTTCTAGGAAGTATGATGTAGAAATTGGATCTTCTTCATCTAGCATTTCACTAACTCTTCTTGAAACCTTTTCGCAATCGGTAAGTGTAATGCCTTCTTCATTGTCTATATATATTCTTAAATAATTTTCTCCGTCTTCTTTTACAAACTCTACATGATATAATTCATAACCTAATTCATCAGTTATTGGCATAACTAACTCTTCTAATTTTTCTATTAAGGCATCTTTTTTCATATGTTACCCTCCTTTTCAATATTCAATTTTTATAAATTTATTATTCCCAAATAACTGAAAATCTATTTTTAAGTAAAAACGCAACTAAGAAGTTGCGCTTTAAACAGAAAGAGCGGGTAAATAATTTCCCCACTCCTTTAATCTAGCTATTAGTAATAATCATCAATTTAAATTCTAACATACAACATCTTTTTTTTCAAGTATATTTGAATAAATTACATATATGTCTATAATATTTAGAATAATGATAATTGATTTGTCTCAGACATTCCTTCTAAACATCCATGATTATTTAATGTTTCAACCGCTGTTTTTGTAATTTTAGATCTAAGCCTTAAATCTTCTTTTGATATAAATTCTCCATCTTTTCTAGCTTCGACAATTGCTTTAGCTGCATTATCTCCAACTCCTTGAAGCGCATTTATAGGAGGTCTAAGACCATCTTCTTCAATAATGAACTTAGTAGCTTCAGACTTATAAAGGTCTACTTTTAAGAATTTAAAACCTCTCTTGTACATTTCAAATGCCATTTCAAGGGAAGTTATAGTTCCTTTTTCTTTTGTACTTACTGCATTACCAAGGTCATAAAGTTCATGAAGTTTTTCATAAATCGCACCCTCTCCTTTACATATAAGATCAGCATCAAAATCATCTGCTCTTACTGTAAAATATGTTGCATAGTATGCTTCTGGATAATACACCTTATAGTATGCAATTCTTACTGCCATCATCACATATGCAACAGCGTGGCCTTTAGGAAACATGTATTTTATTCTTTTACAAGATTCAATATACCAATCAGGGACTTTATTTTCTCTCATTAATTTTTCATCTTCTTCTGTAAGTCCTTTACCCTTTCTTACCTTCTCCATTATAGTAAAAGAACTCTTCGGTGGTACACCTTGATACATTAAATAAACCATAATATCATCTCTTGTTGCTATACAATCTTTTAATGTGGTATAACCTTCCTTTATAAAGTACTGAGCATTATTAAGCCATACATCAGTACCATGTGATAAACCTGATATTCTTACTAAATCAGCAAAACTCTTTGGTTGTGTATCAACAAGCATTTGTCGAACAAACTTAGTGCCAAACTCAGGTAAACCATAGCTTCCAACCTCACATTCTAACTCCTCTTTTGTAACTCCAAGTGCATCAGGTTTAGTAAATAAACTAAGCACTTTTTCGTCATTAAGAGGTATTGTTTTCGGATCAAGCCCTGTTAAGTCCTGAAGCATTCTAAGAACAGTAGGATCATCATGACCCAGTATATCAAGTTTTAAAAGTCTACCACTTATTGAGTGGTAATCAAAATGAGTCGTAATTATATCAGTATCATTGTCATCAGCTGGATGCTGTATTGGTGTAAAGTTATATATCTCATTATCACTTGGAACAACCATTATCCCTCCTGGGTGTTGACCTGATGTTCTTTTTATTCCTGTGCATCCAATTGTTAATCTTTCAATTTCTGCACTTGAAGCTCTTATCCCTCTTTCATCTAGATATTTTCTAACATATCCATATGCAGTTTTTTCTGCAACTGTACCTATTGTACCTGCTTTAAATACATAACCTTTACCGAAAAGCACTTCACAATATTTATGGACAACACCCTGGTATTCTCCTGAGAAATTAAGGTCAATATCTGGTTCTTTATCCCCTTCAAATCCTAAGAAAGTTTCAAAAGGAATATCATGACCATCTCTTATATAATGAGCACCACATCCTGGACAATCTTTTGGTGGTAAATCCGCTCCTGAACTTATAGATCCATCTAAAAAGAACTCTGACTTTTTACAATTTGGGCACACATAATGAGGTGGAAGTCCGTTAACCTCTGTTATATCTGACATTGTAGCTACAAAAGATGATCCAACTGATCCTCTAGAACCAACAAGATATCCATCTTCAAGAGATTTTGCAACAAGCTTTTGTGCAATAAGATAAAGAACCGCATATCCATTGTTTATGATAGAGTTTAATTCTTTATCTAGTCTCTTTTGAATGACCTCTGGTAAGTTTTCTCCATAAATTGAATGAACCTTTGTCATAACCATGTTTCTAATCTCTTCTTCTGCACCTTCAATCTTAGGTGGAAATGTCTCATCAGGAATAGGTTTTATAGATTCAATTTCATTTGCTATATTATTAGGGTTTACTATAACAACTTCTTTTGCTACATCTTCTCCTAAATATGAAAATTCTTTTAGCATTTCATCTGTAGTCTTAAGATACAACGGTGGCTGATTATCAGCATCTTTAAATCCTTTACCAGCCATTATTATCCTTCTAAATGATTCATCTTCAGGTTCTAAGAAATGTACATCCCCAGTTGCAACTACAGGTTTATTAAGTTTTTTACCTATATTATATATTTTTCTATTTATTTCCCTTAATTCATCTTCATCTTTAACATTTCCCTTTTCTATTAGGAAATTATTATTGGCTATAGGTTGAATTTCTAGATAATCATAGAATTCACAGACTTTCATGACCTCTTCATCGCTTCTACCATCTAATATTGCTCTATATACTTCACCAGCTTCACAAGCAGAACCTATTATAAGTCCATCTCTCATTTCTTGAAGTCTACTCTTTTTAGTTCTTGCACTTTTGAAGAAATTTTCAAGATGAGCTTCTGATACTAACTTATATAAATTCTTAAGTCCCTCTTGTGTTTTTGCTAGAATTATTATATGAAAGGACGGTTGCCTTTTAATATCTATATTTGATAAAAACTCCTCATTTAATTTGTTTAATGTATCTATCTCTTTTTCTTCTCTTAATTTATTAAAACATACAAGTAAAATATCAGCAGTTGCCTTTGCATCGTCTACAGCTCTATGATGATTTTCAAGTGATATACCTAAATGTTTTGCAACTATATTTAGTTTTACTTTTTTAAGCTCTGGATATAAAAATCTTGCTAAAGGAACAGTATCAACAATTGTAAAATCAAAATCTAATCCAAGCCTTCTACAATTGCTTTTAATAAATCCTGTATCAAATCCTGCATTATGTGCAACTAATACACTTCCCTTACAAAACTCTAAAAATCTAGGTAGTATATTCTCTACAGTTTCACTATCCCTTACCATATCATCTGATATTCCAGTAAGATCAGTAATTTTATATGGTATATTCCTTTCTGGATTTACAAACTCACTGAATCTATCAACTATTTTCTCATTTTGTATTTTTACTGCACCAATTTCTATTATTTTATCATTCTTAGCTGAGAACCCTGTTGTCTCTAAATCAAAAACAACATATGAATCACTTAATGACTCTCCCCTCTCATGAAGAGCAACTGGTATTCCATCATCAACTAAATACCCTTCAACTCCATACAGTACTTTTATCCCAAATTTTTTTGAAGCACTCTGAGCATCTGGAAAGGACTGAACTACCCCGTGATCTGTTATAGCTATAGCCTTATGCCCCCATTTAGCAGCTTTTTCAATTAATTTGCTTGCAGAGACCATACCATCCATAGTACTCATATTAGTATGTAAATGAAGTTCAACTCTCTTTTCCTGAGCTCCATCCATTCTCTCTATCTTCTTCATTTTAACTATATCTCTACCCATTATTACTACTTCTCTAGCATAAGTATCATATATAGCTTCTCCTCTTACTTTACAATACAATCCCTTCTTAACATTTTCTAAAACTTCTTCTTTATCTTTTTCTTTTAAGAAACATTTTACTGTAATTGAACTTGTATAATCAGTTATAAAGAATGTAAGTATGCTTTTTCCTGTTCTAGTTTCGATTATTTCAGTCTTAAATACTTCTCCAATTATAGCAACGTATCCTGATGTTTCATCAATATCGCATATACTCATAGCTTCTTGACTTATATTTCTACCTAAAATAGTATTCTCACCTTTAGGTTCTCTTTTATATTTTTGATATCCTTCATTTTGTTGTTTCTTTGGTGCTTCTTTTCTTTCTTTTTTCTCTTTCTTATCAGCACCATCACCAGAATGAGTTCCTTGAACTATTCTACCTTGAAGTACATCGTCAACTATTTTTTTATTTTCCTTTGCTTTATTCTCTTCATAGTTTGTATCTTCTAATGAATTATCATACTTTAATTCAATCCTTATTCTTCTTCCAAATATGTCATGTATTTGAGCAGCTACTTTTCTCTCTATATCCTTCTTTTTTAAGTGATTTACAATAGCCTCACTTCCATATCTAATTGTTATGTTATTTTCCTTAATATCTTTATGTTTAGAATATAAAACATTTTTTGATAGTGGATTTTTTCTAACTATATCTAGAACAACATCAGACCAGTACTTTGTTAATATCTCATCTATACTAGCATCTTCTACATCCTTATAAACTAATAGTTCTACTTTTATATTTAATCCTAAATTTGTAGCTATTAATTTTTTTATCCAATCTTCTTCACTTTGAATTAAATTATCTTTACATTTTATTACTACTTTTAATATGTTGCTTTTTCTATAAAATTGAAATCTATTTAATTTTATTTCTTTATCTTCTAATTCTTCATTTTTTTTTATTTCTTTATTAATTCTTTTAATGAACTCTTCGCTCAAAGGATTACCTCCATTTTAAAAATATTAACCCCCAAAATAAAATTAATTTTGGGGGACATTCTATACATAAATCTTATAAAGATTCTATCTCCTTTATAAGTTCATCAACTAATTCCTCTTCTTTTACCTTCTTTACTATTTGGCCTTTTTTAAATATTATGCCAACACCTTTTCCTCCAGCAATTCCAATGTCGGCTTCTCTTGCTTCTCCTGGCCCATTAACTACACATCCCATTACAGCAACCTTAATATTTTTATTAGTATCTTTAAGTCTTTCTTCTACTTCTTCTGCTATTTTTATTAAATTTATCTCTGTCCTTCCACAAGTAGGGCATGATACAAACTCTATACCTTCCTTTGTATAATCTAGAGCTTTAAGTATTTCTTTGGCAACTTTTATTTCTTCAATTGGATCTGATGTTAGTGATACCCTAATAGTATTTCCAATTCCCTCTGCTAACAAAGTTCCAATACCTATACTTGATTTTATTGTCCCTTTAAATACTGTACCTGATTCTGTCACTCCTAAGTGTAAAGGATAGTTACATTTTTCACTCATTAATCTATAACTTTCTATCATCATAGGTACATTAGAAGATTTTATTGAAATAACTATATCATAGAAATTTAAATCTTCTAATATTTTAACATGTCTTAATGCACTTTCAACTAGTCCTTTAGCGGTTGGCTTTCCATCTCTTTCTAGAATGTCCTTCTCTAAAGACCCTGAGTTCACTCCAATTCTTATAGGAATATTTTTTTCTTTAGCCTTTTCAACTACAGCTTTTACTCTTTCATAGTTTCCTATATTTCCAGGGTTTATTCTAAGTTTAGCCACTCCATTATCAATAGCTTTAAGTGCTAATCTATAATCAAAATGAATATCTGCAACTATCGGAACTGGTGATCTCTCTGTAATTTCCTTTAGTGCATCGCAAGCTTCCATATCAGGAACAGCACATCTTATAATCTGACATCCTGCCTTTACTAATTTATCTATTTGTTCTAAAGTTTTTTCTACATTTCTTGTATCTGTATTTGTCATAGACTGGATAACAACAGGTGCTTCACCACCAATTTCTATTCCTCCAACCTTAACAATTCTTGTAATTTTTCTATCCATTATTGTCCTCTCCTAAAAGTTTATTGGGAACAGTATATCCTTAATTGTAACTAAAAGCATAAGTCCCATAAGTAGCGCAAAACCTGCAAAATTTAATGCACCTACTATCTTATCTGGTACCTTTCTTCTTGTAATAAGTTCAATTAAAAGTAATACTGTCCACCCTCCATCTAATGCAGGAAATGGTAATAAATTAAATACAGCAAGGTTTACACTTATAAACGCTGTAAAATATAATAGATTCCATATACCAGCTTTTGCAGTTGCTGCTGATAATTTTATTATAGTTACAGGACCACCTACATCTGTCTTTAAGTTTGCCTTTCCAGTAAATATCATTTTAAGGCCCTTAAATGTTTGATTCACTAGTGAAGCTGTTTGATTGAAACTTTCTTTAAAACTATCTAATATTGATGGATTTTTAACTGTTTCAAAACCAAATCCTATCATATCTCTTTTTTCTTTTTCATTATATTCTGGTTTAACAGTGAAATTAAGTTTTTCACCATTTCTATCAACTTCTAAATTAACTGGATTACCTTTTGCAAGATTTATACCAATTGTAATATCATCTGGTGCAAATATCTTTTGCCCATCAATTCTTTTAAATTCATCTCCAGGCTTTATTCCTGCCTTATAAGCTGGACTATTATCAATTACCGAACCAACCTTTGGTAATGTATATCCAGAGTGATATAAAAATGCTGTAAATATTACTATTGCAAGAATTAAGTTCATTATAGCACCTGCTAAAATAATTGTAATCCTTCTTAAAGGAGATTTTGATGAAAAACTTCTTTCATCTTGAACATCTTCCTCTTCACCAAGCATTTTTACATATCCACCTATAGGTAATAAACCTAATGAATATTTAGTTTCTTTTCCATCTATAGAAAATATTTTAGGACCCATACCTATTGAAAACTCTTCTACCTTTACCCCATTTATCTTTGCAAGTATGAAATGACCAAATTCATGAACTATTATAAGTAGTCCAAATGCTATTATAGCATATAAAATATACATTAAGTTTCCTCCTAATTATAATTTTCTCTCACATATTCCTTAACTTTTCTGTCTAATGAAATTACATTATCTAATGTAACTTCTCCCTTCCCTTCCTCTTTAAAATATTCCATACAATCTTCTATTATATCTCCAATTTGAAGATAAGAAATCTTACCATTTAAAAATAATTCAACAACCTCTTCATTTGCACCATTTAAAATAGTTGGCATAAGTTTCCCTTTCTTTCCTGCTTCAAAAGCAAGTTTTAAACATTTAAATGTATCCATATCTGGCTTCTCAAATGTAAGATTTGATATTTCATAAAAATCTATTCCATTTGCAATAGCTTCTTTTCTATCTGGATAATTAAGTGCATACTGAATAGGAAGTCTCATATCAGCTGATCCAAGTTGTGCTATTATACTATTATCTGAATACTCAACCATCGAATGTACTATACTTTGTGGATGAACTAGTACTTGTATATCATCATAATTGCAATCAAACAACCAGTGTGCTTCAATAACCTCAAGCCCTTTATTCATTAAGGTTGATGAATCTATAGTTATTTTTCTTCCCATACTCCAATTTGGATGATTTAAAGCTTCATCTAATGATGTATTAACTAAATCTTCTTTTTTCTTCCCTCTGAAAGGACCACCTGAAGCAGTTAAAATTATCTTTTTTAATGTTTTCAAATCATTTCCTCTTAAACTTTGGAATATTGCACTATGTTCTGAATCTACTGGAAGTATTTTTACTCCATATTTTTTAGCTTCATTCATTACAAGCTCTCCAGCAACAACTAATGTCTCTTTGTTTGCAAGAGCAATATCTTTTTTCTTTCTAATAGCTTCAATTGTAGGCTCAAGTCCAATCATACCAACAACTGATGTCACTACTGTGTCAATTTCATCAAGTGAAGCTATTTTTTTAAGACCTTCTATCCCCAATAATACTTGTATGTCTAATCCTTTTTCTTCTACATATATATCTATTTCTTCTTTTGACACTTCATCCATCATACCAACATATTTAGGATAAAATTCATCTATTATATCTTTAACCTTCTCTACAGAAGTATTAGCAGTTACCCCTATTAAATTTATCTCTTTAGATTTTCTAATTACATCTAAAGTTTGTGTACCTATGGAACCTGTAGCACCTAATATTGAAATATTTTTCATTCTCTTTTCCTCCGTATCTATCTAGTCCTCACAAAAAATATCTCTAACCATCATACTATATAAAGGTCCTATAAAAATTCCTATCATACCAAAAACCTTTATCCCAATATATATAGAAAGAAATACTATTAGAGGATGAACATTAAATTTATTGCTCATTAATTTTGCTTCTAATATTTCCCTTACAATCTGCACTAATATATAAAGACATATAAGTCCAAAAGCTATAAGATAATCTTTTACTATAATATTGTATATTATAATTGGTATAAATACAATTATTGTCCCTACATATGGAAGTAAATCTAAAATACCACAAATTACTCCTAAAATAAAGGAATTTTTTATTCTAAGTATCATGAAACCTATGATTATTATAAGTGTAGATATTAAAATAAGTATTACTTGTATTGATATAATACTTTTTATGTTCTTTCCCCCATTATTAATTCTCTTAAGAGCGCTTTGAGGAATAAGTCTATTCATATAATATATAATTTTTTCTTTATCTATTAGTATAAAAAATGCACATACATTTCCTATAAAATAACTCATTATTCCCTCGCCTGTAGTTAATGCTCCTTCTGTTAATACTCTAGGATGAAGCAAACTCATCGCTTCACTACTTATATCTACATTTCCAAGTATACTCTCTAATACTGTATTAAATTCATTTAAAAGTTCATTAATCATATTCATATTGCTGTTATATATATTATTGACTAAATCGAATATATTCCTTCCTAAATAATAAATTATTAATACTACAGAAATATTTAAAAAGAGCAAACTTACTGTTGCTGATATCTTTTTTCCTATCTTAAACTTAATTAGAATATTATATAATGGACTACTTAATATAAATATTATTACAATCCAAAGAAATGGTTTAAAATAACTTCTAATTAAAGCCACAGATATAAATACAATTAACATTAATACAAGTGCTTCTATGAGTTTTTTATGATCTTCTTTTAACTTCACTTCTTTATCCTCCTTTATTTTATATTTATATGCAATAAAAAAAGCCTTAGAATTTTTCTAAGACTCATAACTTAATTAAATATTATATTTAGATATAATATAAAGGTTATACGATAAATTTAAATTGTAAAGTAAAAGAGTTCTAAAAGTTTTTCTTTTAGAACTCTTTTACTATATCCCAACTATAAAAGTTAAATAATAAAATACTACAAGACCTGAGAAAAGTATACTATCAAATCGATCTAATATTCCACCGTGTCCCGGTATTAAATTACTATAATCTTTTATTCCAACATATCTTTTTACAGAAGAGGCTACTAAATCTCCAAATTGGCTAAATACTCCACATAATGCTCCTATTATAAAGTAATGATATAACGGCATTATATATACATACCTAGATACTACTATTCCAAATATTCCACAGAATATTGTAGCTCCAAGCATACCGCCAATTGAACCTTCAATAGTTTTCTTAGGACTAACTTTAGGGCACAATTTATGTTTTCCAAAAAACCTTCCCGCATAATAAGCTGAAGTATCCGTCATCCAAGAGCCTATAAATATAAGCCAAACTAAATATTGTCCACCAAATTTAATATTTACTAAATGTAAAAAACTAAATAATACTCCTACATATAAAAATCCAAGTAATGTTATAGCAACATCTATAAATGTATATTTTAAATTTATAACAGGAATTATTAAAAGTATAAAAGTCGCAAATACAACTAAATATGTTAATAATCCTAAGTTATTATTTAAAACATAGTAAGCAATTAAAAGTAAATATCCTACAATAGAAATAGGATTAAATTCTTTTTGTTTTAATGCATTATAAAACTCGTGTAGACCTAAAGCTGATAATACCACTGTAAGTCCTTCTAACCAAACACCACCTAAAAATACAAATATAATAAAAGGAGCAATAATTAAAGCACCAAGATATCTATTATTTGATTTCACTTAAAAACCACCTTATCTATTTTTATTTTACGCCGCCAAACCTTCTATCTCTCTTTTGAAAATCATAAATTGCTCTATGAAGATCTGATTCCTTAAAATCTGGCCAACAAATATCTGAATACCAAAATTCAGAATAAGCACATTGCCAAAGTAAAAAATTGCTTAACCTTTGTTCCCCTGAAGGTCTAATGATTATATCTGGATCTGGCACACCTTTTGTATATAAATAACTTTCAAAAATATTATCATCAATTTCTGAAGATTTTATTACTCCCTTTGATACATCTTCTGAAATTAATTTTACAGCTCTTAATATTTCATCTCTACCACCATAATTTAAAGCTATATTCATTGTTATTCCTTTATTATTTTGCGTCTTAATAACAGACTTTTCTATCTCTTCCTGACACTCTTTAGGTAACTTAGACACATCGCCTAATACATTTATTTTAACGCCATTTTTATGTAGCTCATTAATTTCTTGTCTTAGATATTGTATTAATAACTTCATTAAAGCATTTACTTCATCTTTTGGCCTTTTCCAATTTTCTGTTGAAAAAGCATAAAGCGTCATATACTTAACACCAAGTTTATCTGCTTCTTTTAATACTCTACGGATTGTTTCAACTCCAGCCTTATGTCCCATGGTTCTTGGAAGCTTTCTTTTCTTAGCCCATCTCCCATTTCCATCCATTATTATTGCAATATGTTTCGGGATATTATCCATATCAAGGCTCATTTCTTCATTTTCTGTAATATGTTCCCCTTTAAAAAACTTAAGCATGAGTTTTCCTCCCCACTTTTCTTTATATAAAAAACCTGCTAAAGAGCAGGTTTTTTTGTTTAACTAGATTGACATTATCTCTTTTTCTTTTGCTTCTATTAATTTATCTACTTCTTTGACAAATTTATCTGTAACCTTTTGGATGTTATCTTCAGCTTTCTTAACTTCATCTTCGCTAAGTTCTCCATCTTTCTTTAAGGCTTTTATCTTATCATTAGAATCTCTTCTAATTGATCTTAAAGCAACTTTTGAGTCTTCTCCAGCCTTTTTAACATTTTTAACTAAATTTTTTCTAGTTTCTTCTGTTAACTCTGGTATTACTAATCTAATAACTGATCCATCATTTGAAGGATTTAATCCTAAATCTGAAGTAAGTATTGCTTTTTCTATATCTTTTAATAGAGTTTGTTCCCAAGGAGTTATTTGAAGAACTCTTGGTTCTGGAGCTGATACATTGGCTACTTGTGTTATTGGACACATGCTTCCATAATATTCAACTTGAACTCTATCAAGCATTGTAGGATTAGCTCTACCAGCTTTCATAGTTGATAAGTCTACTTCTAAAACACTTATTGTTTTTGTCATTTTTTCTTCAGCATTTTTAAGAATGTTTTTACTCATAAATATCCTCCTTTTACTTTGAGACTAATGTACCTATTTCTTGGCCACAAATAGCTTTTTGAATATTGCCTGGTTCATCTAAACCAAATACTAATATAGGAATATTATTATCCATACATAAAGAAGTTGCAGTAGAATCCATTACTTGTAATCCCTGTTCTAAAACTTCTATATATGATAGTTTATCATATTTTGTTGCATCTGAATACTTATGAGGGTCTTTATCATAAACACCATCAACTTTTTTAGCTAGAAGAATTACATCAGCTTCTATTTCTGCCGCTCTAAGTGCCGCTGTTGTATCAGTTGAGAAGTATGGATTACCAGTTCCAGCTGCAAAAATAACAACTCTTCCCTTTTCTAAATGTCTCATAGCTCTTCTTCTTATAAATGGTTCTGCAACTTCCTTCATTTCAATAGCAGTTAAAACTCTAGTGTCTACTCCTACTTGTTCTAGTGAATCTTGAAGTGCTAATGCATTAATACATGTAGCCATCATACCCATGTAATCTGCAGTAGTTCTATCCATTCCTTCGCCGCTTCTACCTCTCCAGATGTTTCCGCCACCTACTACACATCCAACTTCAACGCCTGCATCAACTAATTGCTTTATTTCTAAAGCTATTCTTGTTGCAACAGTGAAATCTAATCCAAATCCATTAGTTCCAGCAAGAGCTTCACCAGATAATTTTAGTATTACTCTATTATATTTACAATCTGCCATTATAATCCCTCCGAAATATTCATATTAATTTTTAAAAAAAGAGAACACAAGGTGTTCTCTTTTATAGGTTACTATTTTCCCATTTGTCTTGCAACTTCTTCAGCAAAGTTTTCTTCTTTCTTTTCGATACCTTCGCCTCTTTCAAATCTAACAAACTTTGTTATAGTCATTGGAGCACCTGCTTCTTTTGACTTTTCTTCTAATAACTTAGTTATTGTCTTATCTCCATCTTTAACCCATACTTGGTCAACTAAACAAACTTCTTTGAAGTACTTTTGGATTCTTCCCATAACCATTTTTTCAACTATCTTTTCTGGCTTTCCTTCATTTAAAGCTTGAACTCTGTAGATTTCTTTTTCTTTTTCTAAAGCTTCTTGATCTACTGAATCTCTATTTAAGAATAATGGATTTGCAGCAGCAACTTGCATACAAACTTCCTTAGCTACTTCTTTAGCTACGTTAGCATCACCTTCAGTTGAAACCTCAACTAAAACTCCAATTCTTCCACCACCGTGGATGTAGCTTTCGATAGCACCATTTTCTAATGATAATCTTTCGAATCTTCTAACTGTCATGTTTTCTCCAAGCTTAGCAACTAAAGCTGTAAGAGTTTCTTGTACAGTAGCATCTCCTAATTTTTCATTTAATAATTCTTCTACAGTTTTAACTGAAGTGTTAGCAACTAATTCTGCTACATTTTCAGCAAAACCTACGAATTCTTCATTAGCAGCAACGAAATCTGTTTCACAGTTTACTTCTACTATTGAAGCTTTCTTGTTATCTTCTGATACGAAAGTCTTAACTATTCCTTCAGCAGCAACTCTTCCAGCTTTTTTAGCAGCAGCAGCTAATCCTTTTTCTCTTAACACTTCAACAGCCTTTTCTACGTCTCCGTTAGTTTCTGTTAAAGCCTTTTTGCAGTCCATCATACCTGCGCCAGTCTTATCTCTTAATTCTTTAACTGATTTTGCAGTAATCATATTCAATTCCTCCTTATTTTAAAAAAAGTAACCCTTACCATTTAGGGTAAAAGGTAAATGAAGAAGCTCTCCACCTACCTTTTATACTTCTGATATTATTCAGCTATTTGTTCACCTTGTCTTCCTTCGATAATAGCATCAGCCATTTTAGCAGCTATTAATTTAACCGCTCTTATAGCATCGTCATTACCTGGGATTACGTAGTCAACTTCTTCTGGATCACAGTTAGTATCTACGATAGCTACTACTGGAATTCCTAATATCTTAGCTTCTGAAATAGCGTTCTTTTCTTTTCTTGGATCAACTACGAACATAGCTCCAATATTTCTTGAATCTAAGTTCTTGATTCCGCCAAGATTCTTTTCTAGCTTTTCCATTTCGCCTTTTAATTTGATAACTTCTTTCTTAGGAAGAACGTCGAATGTTCCATCTTCTTGCATTCTTTCTAAATCTTCTAATCTCTTAATTCTTGTTCTGATAGTTTTGAAGTTTGTTAACATTCCACCTAACCATCTATTGTTAACGAAGTGCATGTTTGATCTTATTGCTTCTTCTTTGATAGCTTCTTGAGCTTGCTTCTTAGTTCCAACGAAAAGTATTTCTTTTCCTTCTTCTGAAACTTCTCTTAAGAAGTTGTAAGCTTCTTCAGCCTTCTTAACTGTTTTTTGTAAATCTATTATATAGATTCCGTTTCTTTCTGTGAAGATGTAAGGAGCCATCTTAGGGTTCCATCTTCTAGTTTGGTGTCCGAAATGTACACCAGCTTCTAATAATTGTTTCATTGATATAACTGACATTTTGTTACCTCCTGGTTTTTCCTCCACTATCGTTGTAATTACAAGAAACCTTATAATCAAAGGCACCTATCTTGTAATCTCGATAATGTGTGTATTTTGTTACCTAAGATAGTATAACATAAGCTTTTTTTTCTATCAACATAAATTTATCTTTTTTTATATTTTTCACATAATATATTTTTATATAAAAATATACGAGTGACTAAACTTTAGTCACTCGTCATTATTGCTTATTTTATTTTTTTTAATTCATCTAATAATTTATCGTTTAGTATTCTAATATGTGTTCCCTTCATTCCCAATGATCTTGATTCAATTACTCCAGCACTTTCAAATTTTCTTAAAGCATTTACGATTACACTTCTTGTTATTCCAACTTTATCTGCAATCTTTGATGCTACAAGCAAACCTTCGGTACCTCCAAGTTCATTAAAAATATGTTCTACAGCTTCTAACTCTGAATATGAAAGAGTTCCTATAGCTAATTGAACAACTGCCTTTTTCCTTGTCTCTTCAGCCAATTCTTCTTGCTTAGCTCTTAACATTTCCATACCAACAATTGTTGCACTATATTCACAAAGAACTAAATCATCATCTGTAAATGATTCTCCAAATCTAGCTAAAAGAAGAGTTCCAAGCCTTTCTCTATTTCCTATTATAGGAACGATTGTTGAAAGCTTGTCTGACATATCACACTTTCCAACTCCATCAAATACACATATACCTTTATTAGGCAAATTAGATAGTGTTTCTGTTACTCTTAATAATTTTTCATTATACTCATTTGGGAATCTCTTTTCATAAACTGCTTTTTCTTTCATTATTTCACATTCGAATTTTTCTGAAAAGCTATGTCCTATAACTTTTCCTCTTCTACTTACTATGTAAACGTTGCAAGCTAATACATCGCTTAAAAGTTCACAAATATCTTCAAATGCTACTGGCTCAGTACCTGATTTTTGTAGTATTTTATTTAATTTTCTCGCTTTATTAAGTAATGATGACATTAAAAATCCTCCTTAATATCTAATGAATTTCAGATTCATATTGCCATTTGTTAGACTATTCAAAATCCTTTTAATTTTTTAACAAATCCGTAATACTAATACAGTTTATCATACTGAATACTCTATTTCAACAATATTATTATTTTTTTCGACAAAAGGATTGTTTAATGCATCATTATATCCTTATAACCTACTTTATTCTTTATTTTCTTGCTTATCGCTCTTAATTTCTTCTTTATACTTACATTCGCTATTTGAGCATTGAATATAATCTCCTGATTTTTTTGAATATTTTTTAACCATATAAGAGTTACATTCTGGGCATTTCTTTTCAACAGGTTCATTCCAACTTACAAAATCACATTCTGGATATCCTGAACATCCATAAAATCTCTTTCCTTTTTTACTTCTCTTTGCTAATACTTTTCTTCCACACTTTGGACAAGGAGCTTTTATCTCTTCAACTATAGGTTTAGCATTTTTACATTCCGGATAACCTGGACATGCTAGGAATTTTCCGTATCTCCCCTTTTTTATAACCATCATTTTACCACATTTATCACAAGGAACATCACTTACTTCATCTTCTATAACAACTTTAGCCATTTCCTTTTCTGCTTTTTCTAATGAATGTTTTAGTGGTTCAAAGAATTCTCCTACAACAGATTTCCATTTTATTTCACCATCTTCAATATGATCTAAGTTCCTTTCCATGCTTGCTGTAAAATCTACATCTGCTATTTGTTTAAAATATTCACAAATTATATTATTTACTATAAATCCAAGTTCTGTTGGTATTAAATTTTTCTTTTCTCTATTTACATAATCTCTACTTAATAATGTAGAAATTGTAGGAACATAAGTACTAGGTCTCCCTATTCCTTTTTCTTCTAAAAGTTTAACAAATGATGCTTCTGTATATCTTGCAGGTGGTTGAGTAAAGTGTTGCTTACCTTCAAGTGAAGCTGACTTTAATATTTCTCCTTCCTCAAGTTCTGGTAATGAATTATCATCCTCTTCGCTAATTGCATATTCATATATCTTCATAAATCCATCAAATTGAATTGTAGATCCGCTGGCTTTAAATTTATAATCTCCATTTAATATATCAATTGAATTAGTATTTAAAATACATGATGCCATTTGAGACGCCACAAATCTTTTCCATATAAGTGTATATAGTTTATACTGTTCATTTGTCAAGTTTGCTTTTGCAACTTCTGGTGTTATATCTATATTAGTCGGTCTTATAGCTTCATGAGCATCTTGAATATTTTTCTTTCCTTTGTATATTCTAGTCTCTTTTGGAAGATAACTTTCTCCGTAGTTATTTAATATAAAACTTTTTGCACTTTCTTGCGCTTCTTGTGATATTCTTACGGAATCTGTTCTCATGTAAGTAATAAGACCTACAGTTCCATGACCCTTAACTTCTACACCTTCATATAACCCTTGAGCTACTGACATTGTTTTCTTTGTCATAAAATTAAGTTTCTTACTTGCTTCTTGTTGAAGTGTGCTAGTTGTAAAGGGAGCCATAGGATTTTTAAGCTTACTTCCTTTTTTTATTGATTTAATAACAAAATTATCTTTATCTATTGACTCAATAACTTTGTTAGTTTCATCTTCTGTTTTTAATTCTATCTTTTTATTTTTATAAGTTGATAGTTTTATCGGAAATTTTTTTCTTCCTTTTTTTAATTCACAATCAACAGTCCAATATTCTTCTGGAATGAATTTTTTTATCTCTTCTTCCCTGTCACATATAAGCTTAAGTGCCGCTGATTGAACTCTCCCTGCACTTAATCCCCATTTTACATTTTTCCAAAGAATTGGACTTATTTCATAACCAACTAATCTATCTAATATTCTTCTAGCCTGTTGTGCATCAACTAAGTTTTGATTTATCTGTCTAGCATTTTTTATTGAATTTTTAACTGCTGTCTTTGTTATTTCATTAAATACTATTCTACATTCTTCCCCCTCCTCTATATTTAAAAGATTTGCTAAATGCCATGATATTGCTTCTCCTTCACGATCGGGGTCGGTTGCAAGATAAACTTTATCTGCTTTCTTTGCAGCTTTTCTTAATGTCTTAAGAAGATCTCCTTTACCTCTTATTGTTATATACTTTGGTTCAAAATCATTATCTATATCAACACCTAACTTACTTTTAGGTAAATCTCTTACATGTCCCATTGACGCTTCAACAATATAATTTTTTCCTAAATATTTTCCTATTGTTTTTGCCTTTGCTGGTGATTCTACTATTACTAATTTTTGGCCCATAACTAACTCCACTAATAATACTGGAGTTATTCACCCCCTTAAACTTATGTTACTCTGACATAATAATTGCCAGGTAGACTTAATATTTCATTTTTAATTTGCAGTTCAAATAATAAACCATATAAAGTATTTCTGTCAACCTGTGACTTTGTAAATATATCATCAATATGCATTGGTTCACTCTCTAGCATTTTTAAAATGTCTCCATAAATTACGTTTCTTTTCTCTTCTTTTACATTACTCTTATCTATATGTAAAAGAAAATAAACATCCTCGATTGACGTATAGATATATGCTCCATCTCTTATTAAAAGATTTGCTCCATATCCACCACTTGAAAAAATTGATTGCGGTACAACTAATACCTCTTTTCCTTGCTCTAATGCGCATGTAACAGTTATTAATGATCCACTTTTCTTTGTTGCTTCTGTAACTATTATAGCTTCTGATAATCCACTAATTATTCTGTTCCTCCTTGGGAAATTATATGCATAAGGCTTAGTTCCCGGTAAAAACTCTGAAATAATAAGACCCGTTTCTCTAATTCTATTAAACAAAGTTTTGTTTTTATATGGGTAACAAATATCTAATCCACATCCTAATATAGCAATTGTATCACCATAATTTTTTAGACATTCATCATGAGCTATAGCATCAATTCCTAAAGCACCGCCACTTACAATACATATATCATTTTTAACTAATTCTTTTGTTATAATTCTAGTAGCTCTTTCTCCATAAATACTGTTCTTTCTAGATCCTACAATCCCAACCTTTCTCTTATTTAATAAATCTATATTACCTACATAAAATAATACATAAGGAGGTTCTTGTATATTCTTTAACTCTTCTGGATACTTAGAATTATTTATAGTTATAAAGCTTATATTTTCACTTATTAATTTCTTCTGAATAAGAGTAACTTTTTCTAATTCTTTTTCCTTGTTGTAATTTACAAAGTTTTCATAACTTTTTAAATATGATTTTATTATTTCTTCAAAATTATCAAATATTTCTTTCTCATTAGAAAAAATGCTAATTAATTTTATTTTTTGCATATTTGTACATTCCAACATCATTAACCATAATATATATTTTTCCATTTGTCCACCTCTTATTATATAATTTCTCCACTTGCATCTTTTCTATAATTGATTGCTTCTATAATATGCTCTTTTTTTATTACTTCCTGAAGCTCCAAATCCGCTATAGTTTGAGCAACCTTTATAACTTTCCCATACCCTCTTAAAGATGGATTGTTAATTTTAAAATAATTTTCTAAAATCTCTTTTCCCTCTCTTGATATTTTACATAAGTTAAATATATCTTTACCTTTTATATCTGAATTAAACTTATAGGAAGTCCCTTTTAACCTATCTTTCTGTATATCTCTAGCTTTTAAAACTCTTTCCTTAATATTTTCAGTTTCATCTTCTAAATTTTTATTTTTTAATTCCTCAAATTTTAATGAAGGAACATAATTAAATATATCAATTCTATCTTTTAAAGGTTTTGATAATCTTTTTTGATATCTTCGTATTTCATTTTCACTACATTCACATTTATCATATTCTCCTGGGATTATTGACTTTTTCCCACAGGGGCAAGGATTGAACGACGCTATAAGTTGAAACTTACTAGGCATTTCAACTCTCTCATTTAATCTATCCACTCTAATTACTCCTTCTTCTAAAGGAAGCCTCAACACTTCTAATACTTCTTTTTTAAATTCTAGAATTTCATCTAAATAAAGTACTCCATTATGTGCTAAAGTAATTTCTCCAGGCTTAATGTCTCGTCCTCCACCAACTAATGCCACTTTTGAAATTGTATGATGCGGTTCTCTAAATGGTATTCTTATGCTTTTATATGTATTAATCATTCCACATATTGAATATATTTTTGCAATTTCAATTTTTTCTTCTTCAGTAAGGGGTGGAAGTATTGAATTAAAAGCCTTTGCAAGCATAGTCTTACCTGATCCTGGATTTCCATATAACAAAATATTATGTCTACCAGCTGCTGCAATTTCAAGTGCTCTCTTTGATGAATATTGTCCAATTATAGAATTAAAATCATTTTTTATTTCGACAACATTATCGCCTTTATATTCTTCAAAATCTAAAGGCAACATATCCTCATAAGATATATAATCTATAGATTCCTTCAAAGAAATCATCGGATATATATTTCCTTTAGATACCTCAGTTGCTTCATCTATATTTTCTCTTGGTATAATAAAATTCTTAATATTATCCTCAATCCCCTTAAGTATAATAGGAATTATTCCTCTCGTTCTTTTAAGTTCTCCATTTAATGATAATTCACCTATAATTAAATACTCATCTAAATTCTTCTTCTGAATTTGGTTTGATTCTATAAGTATTCCTATTGCAATAGGTAAATCTAATAATGTTCCAATTTTTTTAATATCTGCTGGTGCTAAATTTATTACTATTCTTCCTAAAGGAAACTCAAATCCTGAGTTAACAATAGCAGTTCTAACTCTTTCTCTTGCTTCTCTAACTGATGTATCTGCAAGTCCTACTATATTAAATGCTGGAAGTCCTTTTGATATATCCACTTCCACATTTATTATAAAGCTATTTATTCCAATATTAGTTGCACTCTTTATGTTTATGGCCATTTGCCTCACCTCATAAATGAGTATTAACACATAAAAAATTTTTTAATCAACCAATCTATATTGATAATAATTAATTTTAATTGTCAATAATTATATCAGAGGGGTGTTTTAGATGAAAAAATATAATAAAGATATAGGATATTATGGAGAAGATATTGCTTCAGGTTATTTGTATAATAAAAATTACACAATCATAGAGAGAAATTATTCTAATAGGTTTGGAGAGATAGATATAATCTGTTTAAAAAATGATATCTTATGCTTTGTAGAAGTAAAAAGTAGATATGATATTAAATTCGGAAGAGGTATTGAATCAATTAATTTCAGTAAAATTCAAAATATAAAAAAATTAACAAAATATTTTCTACTTAATAA
>JBBVGE010000396.1:0-220 GCA_040144665.1 Clostridium perfringens | reverse complement strand
GATTATGGTAGAAGATTTGGTCACTTAAAGGAATCAGATAAGAATTTATCAGGAGATGACATAAGAGAAGGTTTAACTGCTGTTGTTTCTGTTAAAATATCTGAGCCTCAATTTGAAGGTCAAACTAAAACTAAATTAGGAAATAGTGAAGTTAGAAGTGCTGTTGATTCAATTTCAGGAGAAGGAATTTCTACTTTCTTAGAAGAAAATCCTGAGGTTG
>JBBVGE010000395.1:0-228 GCA_040144665.1 Clostridium perfringens | reverse complement strand
CTTTATAGGCGATGAAGCTTACAAAGTTAAAGATGGTGGATATGCAATAATAGAAGGTGGATATACACATCCACAAGCTACTGCCCCAGGATATAGAATGTATTATTGTTGGATGATAAGACATTTAGATGGAAACCCTTGGACAGATAGAATTGATGATCCAGCTCATGTTTGGTTATTAGATGAAAAATAGGAAGGATGAGAAGTTTATGAGAATGACTACAGGCC
>JBBVGE010000394.1:0-248 GCA_040144665.1 Clostridium perfringens | reverse complement strand
GTGCATTTTCAAGAACTAATTGAGCTATTGTTCCAAAAGCAACCTTTTCTCCATGGAAATATCCATGTGTTCCTTCTAATATTGTTAAACCATCATGTATAGCGTGAGCTGCAGCTAATCCACCACTCTCAAATCCTAAACCTGATAATAATATGTTTGTTTCTACTATGTTTTCTAAAGATTTAGTAACACAGTTACAATCACAAGCATCTTTAGCTTTCTTTCCGTCTTCTAATAATGTTTCATAG
>JBBVGE010000393.1:0-413 GCA_040144665.1 Clostridium perfringens | reverse complement strand
GTTCCAAAGGATACTAAAGTTTTAATTGGTGAAGTTGAGTCAGTTGAATTAGAAGAACCATTCTCACATGAAAAATTATCACCAGTATTAGGAATGTACAGAGTAGCTAACTTCGAAGAAGCTTTAGTTAAAGCTGAAAGATTAGTTGAACTTGGTGGATTCGGACATACTTCAGTTTTATACACTGATACAATGAAATCACAAGATAGAGTTCAAAAATTCGGTGCAACTATGAAAACTGGTAGAACAATAATAAACATGCCATCAACTCAAGGAGCTATCGGAGATATATATAACTTCAAGCTAGCACCATCATTAACATTAGGTTGTGGATCATGGGGTGGAAACTCAGTTTCAGAAAACGTTGGTCCTAAACACTTAATGAATGTTAAGAGTGTAGCTGAGAGGAGAGA
>JBBVGE010000392.1:0-256 GCA_040144665.1 Clostridium perfringens | reverse complement strand
TAAAGACTTCATTAAAACTTATAAATTCTCTAAAAGGAGAAAATTATAACTTAACTATCTTTAATCATTTTTTTGTATTTCTACCATTTCATAGTACCAAAAACGTTTTAATAAATCAAGTATTTTAATAAAATTTAACACTTTTTTGGTAAATATATAAAGGAGCATAGATATAATCTATGCTCCTTTTATTTCAAGAAACTATCTGTTGTTTCTTTGTTGCTTTCTAGCTCTTCTGCAGTCTGGGCATCTTACT
>JBBVGE010000391.1:0-259 GCA_040144665.1 Clostridium perfringens | reverse complement strand
GCTTATAAGCTAGACAGATACTACACTAAAGTGTAAAATAAATTATTAGTCAAAGTAGCATAAGAAAGGATTGATACATAAATGGAAGGAACTTGGATTGAAGTTAGAGTAATAACTAAAAGTGAGGCATTAGAGCCTATATCAGGAATATTTTACGGATTAGACTGTAAGGGTGTTGCTATAGAGGATCCAAATGATATATTAGGAAGAGAACAAGGACCTTTAACTTGGGATTTTGCAGATATAAACATATTAGAAC
>JBBVGE010000390.1:0-214 GCA_040144665.1 Clostridium perfringens | reverse complement strand
ATTTTGGATTAGATGTGCTTAAACATGTAACAAGTCAATTTGAAGGAAAGGTCTTAGCTGGTAATATCTATAATGATGATGGAACAAGATTTATGGATGGATATACCATTATAGAAAGAGATGGTATAAAGATAGGTATTATAGGTATGGATACTCCAATGATAAAAGAGTTTGAAAAACCATATAATATAAAAGGAATTGAATTTAGAGATCC
>JBBVGE010000389.1:0-285 GCA_040144665.1 Clostridium perfringens | reverse complement strand
AAGAAAACTGGTGGTAGAAACGCACAAGGTAAAATAACTGTTAGACACCATGGTGGTGGAGCTAAGAGAAAATATAGAATAATAGATTTCAAAAGAAATAAGGATGGAATCCCAGCAAAAGTTGCTACAGTAGAGTACGATCCAAACAGATCAGCTTACATAGCACTTGTTGTTTATGCTGATGGAGAGAAGAGATACATACTTGCTCCTGTAGGTTTAAAAGTAGGAGATACAGTAGTATCAGGACCAGAGGCTGATATCAAGCCAGGTAACGCTCTTCAATTA
>JBBVGE010000388.1:0-239 GCA_040144665.1 Clostridium perfringens | reverse complement strand
GTTCCAGAAGGAATTATAAATGATTCTGATTATGCATCACATCAAGTTTTAGATGCTGTAACAATAGGTGGAAAAAGATATGCAGTTCCAATAGCACAAGAAACATCAGCTCTTTTCTATAATAAGGATAAAGTTAAAGAAGTTCCAAAAACCATGGAAGATTTAGTTAAGGTTGCAAAAGATGGAGCTGGATTTGAATATGATATTAATAATTTCTATGCTACTTATGGATTTATAGC
>JBBVGE010000387.1:0-248 GCA_040144665.1 Clostridium perfringens | reverse complement strand
AAAAATGTAGGACAATCATTTAATACTGGTTTTTCTAAAGGACATAATTTTGCTAAATCATTTGGAAGTGGAGGAGGAAGTGTCCTAGGAAACTTGATGAGTGATTTGAAAAGCAAATTTAAGATGCCATCAATGCCTAAAGGGGTTGGAATGGATAAAGGTATGGGAATGTTTAATCCTTCTAAATTTGCACCAAGTACAGATGGAGGAAAAGGCAAAAAAGGTAAGAAACCTAAAATGCCTAAAGG
>JBBVGE010000386.1:0-409 GCA_040144665.1 Clostridium perfringens | reverse complement strand
TACTTGTATTCCCTGGAATCATAGCTTTTGCTAAATATGGAGATGCATTACCAAATGCGGATATGGCATATCCAACATTATTGCTTGATGTATTACCAAAACCTTTATTAGGAATATTTGCAGCAATTTTATTTGGAGCTGCCATGAGTTCATTAAATGGTGCTATGAACAGTTCATCAACACTATTTACTTTAGATCTATACAAACCTATCATAAATCCAGAGGCTTCAGATAAACAACTTGTAAAAGTAGGACAAAAATTTATTATAGTGGTATCAGTTATATCAGTTATAGTTGCTCCATTTATCCTATATGCTCCATCTGGATTATATAACTTCTTACAAGAGTGTAATGGATACTTTAACGTTCCGATATTAGCGTGTGTAATAGTTGGATTCTTTACAAAGAG
>JBBVGE010000385.1:0-388 GCA_040144665.1 Clostridium perfringens | reverse complement strand
TAAAAAACAAAAAGGTAAAGCTGAACAATTTGAGCTTGAAAAGGCAATTGATAGAGCTAGAGAACTTGGTAGAGAATTAGGAAAAAGCTTTGTATAAGGTAGTACCTTATACAAAGTTACCTGTAAAAAGTAATATGTAAATGTAGTGACCATAAATAATATATGTTTAAAAAAATAAATTGCTTTTTTATTATTTGTGTTTAGAGGAGGTGGATACAAATGGGATTTAAAAAAGTCGATTGCATATCTGAAAAAGATGAGGTAATGAAAGAAGATCGAGAAATAAGGGATTATATTAAAGAATTCGATAGAGAATATGAATTAATGCAATCAATAGTTGATGCTAGAAAAAAATTAGGATTAACTCAAAAAGAAATATCAAAGAGAA
>JBBVGE010000384.1:0-229 GCA_040144665.1 Clostridium perfringens | reverse complement strand
ACAAAGAAACTATCAAAAAGGCTGTTGAAGCAGAAGCTAAATTTGCTAGACAATCTGGTGGTAGAGGACAATACGGTCACTGTAAGATAGAAATGATACCAACTGAAGGCGAATATGAATTCGAAAATGCTATCGTTGGAGGAGCTATTCCAAGAGAATACATTCCAGCAGTAGATAACGGAATCAGAGAAGCTGCAGAAAGTGGTATAATAGCTGGATACCCAGTTAT
>JBBVGE010000383.1:0-355 GCA_040144665.1 Clostridium perfringens | reverse complement strand
TTACTGATCCTCCACCCATTTGCTTAGCATATAATCCATTTTCTATAGATTTTATAATTTCCTCATTATCATCTTCACCATTTGCTATAAAGGTATTTGTCATTCTTGAAGTAGGAGCATATTTATAAGATTCTCTTCTTCCACTTCCTGTAGAAGGCATACCCATTCTTCTTCCATTAAACTTATCAATCATATATGATTTAAGTATTCCATTCTCTATTAAAACTTTTCTTCTAGTTGGTTCTCCCTCATCATCTATATTTAATGAACCCCATGCATTAGCTATAGTTCCATCATCTATTGCAGTAACCTTTTTAGAAGCTATTTGCATACCAAGTTTATCACAGAATATAGA
>JBBVGE010000382.1:0-213 GCA_040144665.1 Clostridium perfringens | reverse complement strand
AAACACTGCCTTTGCCATAGGAAAGGATTTAAATATTGCAAAATCTCAAGATCAAGTAATAACTGGAGAAGAATTAGACAAATTAGATGATAAAGAACTTAAAAAGAGAGTTAATAAGCTGAGAATATTTGCTAGAGTTACTCCTAATCATAAACTTAGAATAGTTAAGGCCTTTAAGCAAAATGGTAATATAGTTGCCATGACTGGAGATGG
>JBBVGE010000381.1:0-213 GCA_040144665.1 Clostridium perfringens | reverse complement strand
TGTAATAGATGAGATAGAAAATAGACCTGAGGGTGGCGCTGATGTTTATGCAGTAGTTTCACACGTGGGATTAGAAAGTGAATATGGTAATGGAGATAGCGCTAGAGCCATAGCTGAAATGAACCCAGAGGTATCTGCCATAGTTGCAGGACATAGTCATACTAATGTACCAGAAGAAAAAATAAACAATGCAGTTATAAGCCAACCTACAAG
>JBBVGE010000380.1:0-241 GCA_040144665.1 Clostridium perfringens | reverse complement strand
ATATATCTATGATTAAATATAAAAAAGAAAATGGAAGAGATGTAGAAATAGATAGCATTACTTATATAAAGAATCCAGAAGGATATGTACTTCAGGAAATAAGCCCTTTAGAGGCAGCAAATGTTGAATATGTTCAAATACAATCATACTTTAATCTAACAGGTAGAGGGGTTATTGTTGGAATTTTAGATACTGGAATAGATTATTTAAACGAAGAGTTTATGGATTCAAATGGTAATAC
>JBBVGE010000379.1:0-51449 GCA_040144665.1 Clostridium perfringens | reverse complement strand
AAATAGCAAGCTTAAATTTAAGCTTGCTATTTTTATTGAAAGAAGTCATTCATAAATGGATTTATATTACATTCAGATAAATTATGATTATTTGGTGAAGTAGAACTAGTTAAATAAATACGATCACCTATAGAAGCACCAGCTAATTGATGAGTAGGTACAGAGACGAGGCTTCCACCATCAAGTTCAACGAATGCCTCTAATCCATTTATATCAATTATTTGTCCACGCATAACACTAACCTCCTTATTATTTTATTAGTTAGTGTTATCAAAATAAGTAATATATATACAAAAATTAGGTGCTAACTTATGTTAGCACCTTTAATATATATCGTTATATATAATTTTAAATACTTCTAAAGCTTCTTCAATTTTAGGTTTAAGTAAATACTTCTTCCTTAAATACTCTTTTTTACCTTCTGAAGTAAGAGAGTAGATTTTTCTAAATTTTTTCTTGGGATCATCCCAAGTACCAACAACTAAACCATCTTTTTCTAAGCTTTTTAGTAAAGGATATATACCTCCAGTACTAGGCACCCATTTGCCCTTTGTACGCTCTCCTATATCATGAGATATATAATTACCTGTAGTTGGTCCTATGTTGAGTATATGAAGGACATAAATCGGTAATAGTCCCTTAGTAAAAACTTGGCCTACGGCATCTCCTTCTTTTTTTACTTTTTTAAGTTCAGAGACTTTCTTTTTATACTCTTCATAAAGACGCTTTTCCTCAGCTTTTATATCCTTTGAATTAGAAAAATTTAAATTATTCATTAGTTATTACACCTCTTGAACAACAACTCCTAATAAACCAGGGCCAGTGTGTACACCAAGAGCTGGACCAATTGTTGCAGGAGCTATTGATTCTATATTATCAAGCTCTGAAATTAATTTATATAATGAATCAAATTCTTCAGCAGAACTTCCACCGTTTAGAACCCAAACTTTACATTTTGACTTTTCAAGATGCTCTTTTGCTATCTTTAATATTCTATTAATTGATTGTTTTCTACCACGTACCTTTGCATAAGTGTAATAAACACCTTCTTCATCAACTGAAATAATAGGTTTTAAGTTTAATATTTCACCTATTGTACCTGCAACCTTACCTATTCTTCCACCCTTTCTTAAATATTCTAATGTGTTTATAGTAAAGTATCCATAAGTTTTATTTCTAAGTTTTGGAAGTGCTTCGACTATTTCTTCAAAACTTCTACCTTCCTTAATCATCTCTGCAGTATTTAATACTAAAGCACCTTCTGCCATACTAAGTATCTTAGTATCATATACATAAGAAATTAATTTAGGGTGATCTTCAAGAGCGAGTCTTATTGCATTTCCTGTTCCAGAAAGTCCACTTGAAATTGATACCACAATTATATGGGTATAGCCTTCAGATTCTAATTTATTTAGAATATTTTCAATTCTGGCTGTGCTAGGTAGTGATGTTTTTGGAACTTCCTTTTCTAAAGAATCGTAAACTTCTTGAGGACTTAAATCTATTTTATCTTCAAATTCACCATATGAATATATAATTTTAAATGGTGCAAATTCTATGTTATTCTCTTTTAATTGTTCTAATGTTAAATCTGATCCACTATCAGTTAAAACAGCAATTTTTTGCATTGATTATTCCTCCCAATTTTAGATTATAATTATAAAATCTTTATCAGTTATGATAATATAAACTATATCATTACTGATAGTGTTTAGCAATAAAAAAAGAAATTATTGTAAATAATTTCTTTTTTCTTTGTTCTAATATGTGATTTTAGACTGAGAGTCTACTATATTCCATATAGTGTTACCTTCGGATAGAGATATTTCTTTTCCCTCTAGGTCATAAAGCTTAGTATCACCATATTCTGAATCCTTAGACCATGTTATATCTATCACTTTCCCGTTAGAAAATACATATCCTTCTCCGCTATTAACTAGATCAATATCTAAATGAGAGTTATCAGTTTGAAGAGTTATGTCAGTTTTTTGAACAACTATATTAGTAAATGTTAATGGAGAATTTGTTAAAGCATCTTTTGCAATTTCACCATCCATTAATTTAGTATAAACCCCACCTTTAAATTCATATGAAGTTTCATATACATTGTTTGGCTTAATAGTTATGTTTAAAGCTTCTTTTAAATCATCTTTATTGAAGAATTCTTTATCAAACTTTAATGATGACTCTGCTTTTAAGTTGTACTTCTTATCTTTAGTTGCTTGTATTATATTTTCACTAGAGGTATATAGGTTATGAGGTGCTTTTCTATTTTTATCTCTATGATAGTATTTTCCATTAGTCATTTCATTAAGACTCATTATAGAAGTATCTTTTTTTACCTCATCAAGAGCTTCTTTGGATCCACCACAATGAGCTATAGGAAGGGCATATTCTTTAGATATTGTTAAAAAGTAAGGTCTAATACTTCTAACAGGACCAATTTTATCAGCTGTATTACTATGGTATATTGCTATAAACCTTGGGATGCCCCCTTCAGCAGAAGTTTCATATACTATATCAGCAAAAGATAAACCACTTTGAGGTCTTGCAGCTTTCGAGTTTTCAACGACAACCATATATGGTGTTTTATCTTCAGGCTTTTCCTTAGTTTCAAGTCCTGTAAATGGATACTTATATACCTGTTCTGTTTCTTTAGCGCTAGATTCTGAAGTTTCAGAATCTAATTGCATAAATTCTGATGATTTGCAGGATACTAATGATGAAATAATAAAAATTGAAAGTATAGATAATAATATTTTTTTTCTCATAAATTCCTCCTAGCTTTAAATGTTTTCTACTTAATATATATTAATGTTCTAGGAGAAATCATGCCTAATAAAAAAATTATTTTAATAGCAAAAGTACAAGAAAAACCAAAAAAGAGAGATAAATAGACATAAAGATAAATATACCTGAAAATTTAAAAATAAAATGTAATTGCACTAGAATATCTTTTGAAGTATAATAGTACGGTACGAAAAACGGTACTATATATTGTGTAATGGGGGTAGTTTAAATGCTATATGTTGTAAAAAGGGACGGTAGAGAAGTAGAATTCAATGCCGAGAAAATTGGTAACGCTATAAAGAGTGCGGCGGCAGAAATAGGCGTAAATTTAAAGACAAGCAAAACTTTAGATATCGTTCAAAAAGTTATTAAATATATAGAGATGACTGGAGATAATAGAATTACAGTAGAGCAAGTTCAAAACCTTGTAGAAAAGGCATTAAAAGATTCGGAACTTAATGATGTAGTTTTAGCATACCAAAATTATAGAAAAGAAAGAACTAAGGTTAGAGAAATAAAATCAGATCTTATGAGAGCTATAAGTAAAATTGGAGTTGAAACTGATAGAGATAATGCTAATGTAGGTAATAACTTCAGTTCAAAATTATTAAGAATAGCCTCAGAATCAAATAAGTGGCATAACTTAGCTTCAATGCCAAAGCATTTATCAAAATGTCATGAAATAGGAGATCTTTATTATCATGATTTAGATAGTTATAACCTAACAACTAACTGTCTTCATATACCAACTAGAGAGATACTAGAGAATGGATTTAATACAGGGTATGGGACAATAAACGCCCCAAGAAGAATAGAGACAGCAGCGGAGTTATCATGTATATTATTACAATCAACTCAAAATGATATGTTTGGAGGTCAATCACATCCAGACTTTGATAATGATATGGCTGTATTTGTAGAACCAACTAGAGAAGAAATAATAAGTGAATTAAAAGAGCTTGAGGTACCAGCAGAAAAAATAGAAGAATTAGCAGAAAAAAGATTAAGAAAAAGAATACATCAAGCAATGCAAGGAGTTGTATATAACTTAAATACAATGCATTCAAGAGCAGGTTCACAGGTTCCATTTAGTTCAATAAATCTTGGAATTCCTGAATCAGAAGATGCTGCATTAGTTTGTGAAATATTCTTATTAGAATATGAAAAGGGACTTGGAAAGGGTGAACAACCAATCTTCCCTAACATAATTTTTAGAGTTAAAGAAGGCGTAAATAGAGAGACAGAAGATCCATACTTCTATTTATATGAATTAGCTTGTAGAGTAGCTGCTAAGAGAATGAATCCTACATTTATGAATATAGATGCAGATTTTAATAAAAAGTACTATGATATGGGAATTACTCCAGCAACAATGGGATGTAGAACTTACCTTATGAGTAATGTAAACGGAGAACCAGGAGTGAAAGGTAGAGGTAATATAGCACCAACTACTATAAATCTACCTAGAATAGGAATTCAAGCACAAGGTAATATAGATAAATTCTTTGAAATATTTGATGCTAGATTAAATCTTGCAAAGGAATCATTAATGCATAGATATGGTGTGTTAAAGAACCTAAGAGTTAAAGATTTACCATTTGTAGCAGGACAGCACTTAATGAAAGGTGCAGAAGGACTATCACCAGATGATTCAATAGAACCAATATTAAAGCAAGGAACTTGGGGAATTGGATTTATAGGCCTTGCAGAAACTTTAACTGCATTAATTGGAAAACATCATGGTGAAGATGATGAAGCTAGAACACTTGGATTAAGAATAATTGAACATTTAAGATCTTATTGCGATAGATTAACAGAAGAAACAAAGCTTAACTGGAGTGCATACGCAACACCAGCAGAAGGATTATCAGGAAAGTTTATAAAACAAGATCAAAAAGTATTTGGAATTATAAAAGGAGTAACTGATAAGGAGTACTACACTAATAGCTATCATGTTCCAGTTGGATGTGCTATATCAATAAAGAATAAAATAGAAATTGAAGCACCATACCATAAATTATGTAATGGTGGACATATAAGTTACTTAGAAGTTGATGATTGTCCATCAGGAGAAGCTATAATGGATATCTTAAACTTTGCATATAAGAAAACAAATATCAGCTACTTAGGAATTAACTTCCATATAAGATACTGTAAAGATTGTGGAACTTATCTACAAAATCATGAAAAGAAATGTACTAATTGTGGAAGTGAAGATATACAAGGAGTTTCAAGAGTTACTGGATACTTAAGTCTAGATGAAAGATTTGGACCAGGAAAGTATCATGAAAGACAAGATAGGGTAACTCATACAGGAACAAAAACAAACCATTATCAAGAATGTTAAAATATTAAAGCCCACTATAATAGGTTTACTATTATAGTGGGCTTTTTTTACTTACAAATAAATTATGTAAATTAGTTATATCCATAAGGTATTTAATAAAATTAATAATTAAAATAATGAAATAAAAATAAAACAACTTGCAAAAAAGGTCGATTACTAATAACAAAATATAAAAGTTAAGCATAAAATGAAAGGGATGTATATTATACTTGCAAAAATACTTGTTGGTGAAGCAGTTATATGGTAAAATTAAACAAATTGGGGATTTTATATAAAAGGGGGCTTTAAAATGACTATTAAAAAATTAGATAATGGAAAACAGATATATATTGTAGATACGACTTTAAGAGATGGAGAACAAACGGCAGGAGTTGTATTTGCAAATGCTGAAAAAGTAGCCATTGCAGAACTTTTGAGTGATTTAGGAATTGATCAATTAGAAGTTGGCATCCCTACAATGGGTGGTGATGAAAAAGAAGCTATTAAAAAAATAGTAAAAAGAAATTTAAAGAGTAGCATAATGGCATGGAATAGAGCTGTTATTTCAGACATCGATCAATCAATTGATTGTGGAGTTGATGCAGTTGCAATTTCTATATCTGTATCGGATATTCATATAAAGCATAAGCTTAAGACATCAAGAGAATGGGTAATAGAAAGTATGTGTAGAGCTGTTGAATATGCAAAGAAGAATGGTCTTTATGTATCAGTAAATGGGGAAGATGCATCAAGGGCTGATAAAGAGTTTTTAGTTCAATTTATTGAAGCTGCAAAAAACTCAGGTGCAGATAGATTTAGGTATTGTGACACAGTGGGGATAATGGATCCATTTAAAATATATACAGATATAAAATATTTAGAAGAAAAAACTAATTTTGATATAGAAATGCATACACATAATGATTTTGGAATGGCTACAGCAAATGCAGTGGCTGGTATTAAGGCTGGGGCAAGCTATGTTGGAGTAACTGTAAATGGTCTTGGGGAGAGAGCAGGTAATGCAGCACTTGAAGAAGTAATAATGACACTTAAATATTTGTTTAATTATGATGTGGATATAGATACAAAGAAATTTAGAGAGGTTTCAGAGTATGTATCAAGAGCATCGGGAAGAGTACTTCCTGCATGGAAGGCAATAGTTGGGGATAATATGTTTGCTCATGAATCAGGAATACATGCAGATGGTGCTATAAAAAATCCTATGAATTATGAAGCTTTTGATCCAGATGTTGTAGGTCTTGAAAGACAAATAATAATAGGGAAACATTCAGGAAAGGCAGCCATAATAAATAAATTTAAAGAGTATGGCATAAGTCTTACTCAAGACGAGGCTGATGGCATATTAAATCTTGTACGTGCCACATCAGTAAGGCTTAAAAGAAGTCTTTTTGATAAAGAATTAGTTAGGCTTTATAAAGAGTATAAAGAATTCTTAAAAGCAAAAGTAAATTAGGGGGCATAAATAAATGGGAGATAATTTAGTAAGTAAAATTTTAAAAAATCATTTAATGAGTGGAACAATTGAAGTAAATAAACCTATTGGTATAAAAATAGACCAAACTTTAACTCAGGATTCAACGGGGACAATGGCGTATCTCCAACTTGAGGCTATGGGTATAGATAGAGTTAAAACCAAAAGGTCTGTAGCTTTTGTTGATCACAATATGTTACAACAAGGATTTGAAAATGCAGATGATCATAAATTTATTCAAACTGTTGCATCAAAGCATGGAGTATATTTTTCAAAGCCTGGAAATGGTATATGTCATCAAGTATTTTTAGAGAGATTTTCAAAGCCAGGTGAAACTTTAATAGGATCTGATAGTCACACTCCAACTGCTGGTGGAGTAGGAATGCTTGCTATGGGAGCGGGAGGTCTTGATGTTTCACTTGCTATGGCTGGTGGAGAATATAATATTAATACTCCGAAAGTATGTAAGATAAATCTTGTTGGTAAGCTTAATAAAATGGTATCTGCAAAAGATATAATATTAGAAGTTTTAAGAAGATTTTCAGTTAAGGGTGGAGTTAATAAAGTTTTTGAGTATGGGGGAGAAGGTGTAAAGACTCTTTCAGTTCCAGAGAGAGCCACAATAACAAATATGGGAGCTGAACTTGGAGCAACTACATCAATATTTCCTAGTGACGAAAGAACATTAGAATTTTTTAAGGCTCAAGATAGAGAGTTAGATTATATTGAATTAAAGGCAGATGAGGATGCTAAATATGATGAAGAGATTACAATAGATTTAAGCAATCTTAAGCCTATGGCAGCAAAGCCACATTCTCCTGATAATGTTATGGAAGTTTCAGAGATTTCTAAAATTAAAGTAGATCAAGTAGCTATAGGTAGCTGTACAAATTCATCCTATGAAGACTTGATGAAAGTTAGTAAGATATTAAAAGGTAAAAAGGCACATCCGGATGTTAGTTTAGTTATTGCACCAGGCTCAAGACAAGTAATGGAGATGTTAGCGAGAAATGGTGCTCTTGCTGATATTATAAGTTCTGGAGCTAGAATACTTGAAAATTCTTGTGGACCATGTATTGGTATGGGTCAAGCGCCTGGTACAGATGGTGTGTCCCTTAGAACATTTAATAGAAATTTCTATGGAAGAAGCGGAACTATATCTGCTAAAGTATATCTAGTAAGTCCAGAGACTGCAGCTGTTTCTGCAATAAATGGAGTACTTACAGATCCAAGAGAAATGGATGTTGATTTAAGTATTAATATGCCAAAAAATTTTTTAATTGATGATTCTATGATATTAAAACCAGCGGAGAAAAATTCAGATGTTACGGTATGCAGGGGACCAAATATTAAACCATTTCCTATTAACAAGACTTTAGGTAAAGATATAAAGGGAAAAGTTCTTATAAAGGTTCAAGATAATATTACAACTGATCATATAATGCCTTCTAATTCAAAGCTTTTACCATTTAGATCTAATATACCATATCTTTCAGAGTTCTGTTTTAATACAGTAGATGTAGAATTCCCTAAGAGAGCAAAAGAAAACGGTGGAGGTATAATAGTTGCTGGTGCAAATTATGGACAAGGATCAAGTAGAGAACACGCAGCCCTTGCACCTCTATATCTTGGTATAAAAGCAGTTCTAGCAAAATCTTTTGCTAGAATCCATAAAGCAAATCTTATAAATAATGGTATTATTCCATTAGAATTTGAGGATGAGAATAGCTATAATAACATAGAACTAATGGATGAAATAATATGTGATAATATACAAGATGCTTTAAATCAAAGAATAGTTAAATTTAAAAATATAACTAATAAAAGTGAATTCAATACAATTTTAGATTTAACAGATAAGGAAGTAGAAATTATTAGAGCTGGTGGAAGATTAAATTATGTAAAGAACAATAATTAATATGTATTTTAAAGGAGTATAGAGATAATCTATACTCCTTTAAATTTTATAATATAGATATATTAAATATTAAAATTAAAAGTAAGAAAGAATAATAATTAGTTAGTAAGAGCAGGAATAATATAAATTTACATATAGGTAAAAGATATCTTAGTATA
Organism: Clostridium perfringens; assembly: GCA_040144665.1. Lineage (GTDB taxonomy): Bacteria > Bacillota > Clostridia > Clostridiales > Clostridiaceae > Clostridium > Clostridium perfringens_A. Next base: position 42,765 of record JBBVGE010000379.1, on the reverse strand, counting down.
GGAAACTTTAATTATAATAAACTTAAATTTTGGATTATAATATATATTGAAACTATATGATAAATATATTAAGAAAATTAATTAAGTAATAAAAATTATTTATAAATATATGATAATAGTTATCATGATGATATAATGTAAATTAATTAAAGGAGTGGGCTTATGAGCAGAAAAATTAGACTTGCTGGAATAGCTTATGAAAGCTTAGTAAATGGACCAGGTATGAGAAGAGTATTTTTCTCACAAGGGTGCAATCATAATTGTAAGGGATGCTTTAATCCTGATACTCATGATTTCTCAGGTGGAGAAGAAAGAGATATGGATGAGCTTATAGAGGATGTACTAGATAATCCTATTATTAAAGGCGTTACATTTAGTGGTGGAGATCCAATGGAAAGAGCTGAAGAATTTGCTTATATGGCAAGGAAATTCAGAGAAAATGGATTAAATGTTTGGTCATTTACAGGCTATACCTTTGAATATATCTTAGAACATTTAGATGATAGAATTGGATGGAGAGAATTTATAAACAACATAGATGTTCTTATAGATGGTAGATTTGATGAAACGAAGATGGATGATGGCATAAGATTTAGAGGTTCAAGTAATCAAAGAATCATAAATGTTAAAGAGAGCCTAGATAAAGGCGAAATAGTTTTAGTACATGAATACATGAACTAATTTATTTATATATGAAGGGAGAGAATTATATGGACGTAAGTGCAAAGGCAAAAAAATGGACAGAAGTTCAAGGTGTAATCATTTCTTTATTTGAGGATAATTTAGAATTAAAAACTCCTGAAATAAATAAGATGATAAAGCATTTAGAAAAGAGTGGTAAGTTTATCGGAAAAGAAGGTGAAGTTTATACTTTCACTCAAGAAGTAGAAGGCAATATAGAGGACATAGTTTTATTAGGTCTTGGAAAAGAAGAAGATATAAATTTAGAAAAGATAAAAGTTAATTTATCAAAAGCTTATAAAAAGATGAAAGAACTAAAAAATGATGATATTGTTGTAAGGATGATAGATACTGATAATTTAGATGTAAAAGAAATAGCTAAAGCTATGACAATATCATTAATACTTTCAGATTATGAATTCAATAAATATAAGAGTGATAAGAAAGAAGATCAAAAAGATGTATTTGTTTCACTTTCTTGTGCTAACTTAAATGATTCAATGATAGATGAAGTTGAAGAATATATAATTGAAGGAAAAGATATAGCAGAAGGAGTAACTATAGCTAGAGACTTAGTTAATGAACCTGCAAATGAAATGTATCCAGAAGTTTTAGCTGATGAAGCTAAAATTCTAGGTAATAAGTTCGGATTTGAAGTTGATATACTTGGAAGAGAGAAGATAGAAGAACTTGGTATGGAAGCTTTTATATCAGTTGCAAAGGGATCAAGTAAAGAACCAAAACTTATAGTTATGAGATACTTTGGAGATAAGCACCATAAAGATGATGTATTAGGACTTGTTGGTAAGGGATTAACTTATGATTCAGGTGGATACTCAATTAAGCCAACTGCAAGTATGGATACAATGAAATCAGATATGGGTGGTGCAGCAGCTGTTATAGGTACTATGGCAACTATTGCAAAAAGAAATTTAAGAATGAATGTAATAGCTGTAGTTGCAGCTTGTGAAAATATGATATCAGGAAATGCTTATAAGCCAGGAGATATTATAGGAAGTATGTCAGGTAAGACAATAGAGATATTAAATACAGATGCTGAAGGTAGATTAACTTTAGCAGATGCAGTAACTTATATAATAAGAAAAGAAAAGGTAAATGAAGTTATTGAAATGGCTACACTTACAGGTGCAGCACTTGTTGCACTTGGTGAGACAACAACAGCTGCTATAACTAATGATGAGGAGTTATATAAAGAATTAGAGGATGTATCAAAATATACAGGAGAAAAGGTATGGAAGTTACCAACTTTCTCTGAATATAGAGAATTAATAAAATCTGATATAGCTGATATTAAAAATATAGGTGGAAGAAATGCAGGAACAATAACTGCTGGATTATTTATAGAAGAATTTGTAGATGATGGAGTATCATTCTTACATTTAGATATTGCAGGAACTGCATGGACTGATTCAGCAAAGCCTTATAAATTAAAAGGTGGTACTGGAGTTCCAGTTAATTCAATATATGAGTTAGCAAAAAGAAGAGAAAATTTATAAGTGAACTAATTGTTTAATAAAAAAGTGGCTTTTTTGGCCACTTTTTTTATATAAGAATATATATGTATATGATAGAATGTATTAAAGAAAATAATACTATAAAATATGCTAATTTAATAAACTTATGATTATTAGGAGGAGTCTATATGCTTAGCAGAGAGTTGGCTCAAAATATTTCAAAAAAGATGATGGAAGTTATTCCATATAACGTTAATATAATGAATGAAAAAGGCGTTATTATTGGAAGTGGAGATAAAAATAGAATTGGTAATATTCATAAAGGTGCAATTGAGACATTAGAGAAAAAATGTATTACTGAAATAGATAAAGAAGTAGGAGGCGTTAAACCTGGTGTTAACACTCCTATATTTTTTAGAGGTAAAGCAATTGGAGTTATAGGGATAACTGGAAATCCAGAAGAGGTTAGACAGTTTTCAAAACTTGTTTCTGTTACAGCAGAGCTTTTAATAAATCAAGAATATACATTGAACGAGTATCTTATAAAGAAAAAGCTAGAAGAAGAATATATTTATGAATTACTATACTCTAATAAGGAATATGATAATGATTTCATACAAAGAGGAAAATCACTAGGCATAGATTTAACTAAAAGTAGAGCTGTTATAATTCTAGACTATGAAAGAGAAAATGAAAATTCTATAAAAGTAAAATTAGATAAAATAATAGGTAGTAATGAGCATTTTATAAATATATCAAATAATAGATTTGCCATAATTGCTGTTGCTGATAGTAGGTTTAATGAGAAGGTAAATAGAATAGATAAGAATTTAAGTAAATACAACATATCAATTGGGGTTGGAAGTCCTCATAAAATATTACAAAATTCATTAATAGAAGGAATTGAAGCATTAAATATTGGTCAAAAGTTATATGAAAAAGATAGAATAAATTTCTATAGCAAAATAAAGCTTTTTTATTATATGGATGATTTTTTCTTTCAAGATGAAAATGAAGAGATAATGAGCAAGATTAAAGATGAAGGAGAAGAATTGATTGAAACGTTTATTGCTTATTTTGATATGAATGGAGAAAAAAATAAAGTGGCAGATAAACTTCATATACATAGAAATACATTAAGTTATAGATTAAAGAAAATTGAAGAGGCAACATCTTTAAATTTTGAAAATTATATTGATTTATTTCAATATTTATCAAGCTATATAAGCTATAAGCTTAAAAATTAATTGTGCAATTGAACAAAAATATTTAATAAAATTTGTTTTGCCTAATGATGAAATTGATTACTAAAACCTTTACAATAAATAAATAACATAAGATGAAAGGAGAGATAGTAATGGATATTACAGTTACAGCATTAGGGGCAGTAGTTGCATTAATTGTGGCGATAGTATTAATTATAAAGAAAGTGCATCCAGCTTATGGATTAATTATTGGAGCAATAGTTGGAGGATTAGTTGGAGGTGCAGGACTTACAGGAACAGTATCATTAATGATGGATGGTGCTAAAGGAATGATTCCTGCAATACTTAGAATATTAACAGCTGGTGTCCTTGCTGGTGTATTAATAGAATCAGGAGCAGCAGCTAAGATTGCAGAAACTATTGTAGAGAAAATAGGAGAGTCTAGAGCACTTATTGCATTAACAATTGCGACAACAGTACTTACTATGGTTGGTGTATTTGTTGATGTAGCAGTAATAACTGTTTCACCTATAGCACTTGCTATAGCTCAAAAATCAAAATTAAGTAAGACGGCTATATTAATAGCAATGGTTGGTGGAGGAAAGGCAGGAAACATAATGTCTCCAAATCCAAACACTATTGCAGCAGCAGATAATCTTGGAGTTCCATTAACTTCAGTAATGATTGCAGGTATTATACCAGCTATTTTCGGAATTATAATAACATGTATTATTTCAAAAAGGTTAAAACAAAAAGGAAGCTTCGTAAACGAAGACGATAAATTAAAAGAAATAGAAGATATGCCAAGTTTCTTTGCATCTATATTAGGACCTATAGTTGCAATAGTACTTTTAATGTTAAGACCAATAGCAGGAATAGCTATTGATCCATTAATAGCACTTCCGGTTGGAGGAATATGTGGAATATTAGCAATGGGCAAAATAAGATATTTAAATAGATATGCTACATTTGGACTTGCAAAGATGACAGGGGTTGCAGTTCTTTTAATAGGAACTGGTACATTGGCTGGAATAATAGCAAATTCAGGGCTTAAAGATGTAATAATTCAAGGAGTTAATTCATTAGGGTTACCAAGTTTTGCATTAGCGCCTATATCAGGTATATTAATGTCAGCTGCAACAGCTTCAACAACATCAGGTACAGCAGTTGCAACATCAGTATTTGGACCTACAATTGTTGGACTTGGTGTAACACCAATTGCAACAGCAGCAATGATTCATGTTGGAGCGACTGTGTTAGATCATTTGCCACACGGAAGCTTCTTCCATGCAACTGGAGGAAGTGTATCAATGGATATGAAAGAAAGATTAAAACTTATACCATATGAATCATTAGTTGGTCTATCAATGACAATTGTATCAACAATAATTTTTGGATTTATACTTTAAGATAGAATTAAAGAGAGGAGAACAGTTACCATGAAATTTGTATTAGCACCAGATTCTTTTAAAGAAAGCATGACTTCAAAAGAAGCATGTGATGCAATGGAAAGAGGAATAAAAAAAGTAATAAAAGATGCAGAATGTATTAAGGTACCTATGGCAGATGGAGGAGAAGGAACAGTTGAAGCTCTTGTTTGGGCAACAAATGGCTCAATTTTAAAAGTCATGGTAAAAGGTCCTTTAGGAAATGATGTAGAAGCCAAGTTTGGAATACTTGGAGACTCAAAGACTGCAGTAATTGAAATGGCAGAAGCAAGTGGAATTGGGCTTGTAGATAGAGATAAAAGAAATCCTATGATTTCAACAACATACGGTACAGGACAGATAATAAAAAAAGCATTAGATTTAGGTGCGGAGAGAATTGTCATCGGAATTGGAGGAAGTGCTACTAACGATGGTGGAGCTGGTATGATCCAAGCACTAGGAGGAAGGTTACTTGATAAAGATGGTAATGAGATTTATTTTGGTGGCGGAGAATTAGGTAAGCTTTCTAAAATCGATATATCAGGATTAGATAAAAGATTAAAGGATATAGATATAGAAGTTGCTTGTGATGTAACTAATCCACTTTGCGGAAAGGTTGGAGCATCTCATGTGTTTGGTCCGCAAAAGGGAGCAACAGAAGATATGGTATTAGAACTTGATAAAAATCTAGAACATTATGCAGAAAAAATTAAAGAATATTTAGGCAAGGATATAAAGGATGTAGAAGGAGCTGGAGCCGCTGGAGGTCTTGGAGCTGCACTTTTAGCATTTTTAGATGGCAGACTTAAAAGAGGAATTGATATTGTAATAGAGCATACTAAATTAGAGGAAAAACTAGAAGGTGCAGACTTTTTACTTACAGGTGAGGGGAGTATAGATGCTCAAACTATCTATGGTAAGACACCTATGGGAGTTTCTGTAGTTGCAAAGAAAAAAGGTGCAAAGACAATTGCCTTCGGAGGAAGAGTATTAGAGGGTTCTGAAAATCTTTATGATATAGGAATTAATGCTATATTTTCTATTACGCCAGGTGTTATAAGCTTAGATGAAGCATTAAAAGATGGAAGTAAGAACTTAGAGAAAACAGTTGAAAATGTTATAAGACTTTTATAAGATATCCATATAAATTATACACAAACATGTGGATAATCAATCAATAGAATTTAATATTGTGGATAAAAATAAGCACTAGATTTTTGTATATAGCTTAATATAGCTTGTACAAAAATCTAGTGCGTTTTATTTATTTTTTCATAAATTTATTTCTATAACTAATAGGCGGTAATCCATTATATTTTGTAAAGATACGTGAAAAATATGATGGACTACTAAAGCCAGTTAAGTATGCTATTTCATTTATAGAAGAATTACTCTTCTTTAAAAGCTCGCAAGCTTTATTTAATCTATAATTTATAAGGTATTGTTGTGGGCTCATAGTCATATTTAGTTTAAAAAGTTTAAATAAGTGACTTCTATCAATATTCACTTCAGATGCTATATCTGCAACAGATATTTCTTTATCATAATTTTTATGAATAAAATCTAATGCTTCAGTAACATATGTATCTGAATTACTAACATTATAATTACTTGTATTATTATCATGTTCACTTATAAGAGTTCCTAGAAATAAGTAAAGATAGCCTATGGAAAGAAATAAATCACCAGTATTACAAGATTCAAATATTTTATCAAAGTAAAAATCAATAGATGTATCTTTAGTGTAACTAAAAATATAGTTATCATTTGAGAAACCACATAATTTGAGCAATCTCTTACATTCGGTACCATTAAATCCTATCCATTTGTATTTCCATGGATTATCTTCACAAGGAAAATATTTATTCTTAACTTGAGATGGAATTAAAAATCCATCTCCTTTTTTTAAGTGATATTCTATTCCATTTATGGTTGCCGTACCTTCACCTTCAACAATATAGTGAATTAAATAGTAGTCTATAGGTATATATTCAAAGGGCTTTGTGGGTTTACAATCTTCATAACCACATTCATAAATAAATAGTTCTTTACTAGGTCTATTGTTAGTTTTAAATAGTCCAACAAAATCTCCCATGATGAAAACCTCCTTAAAAAGATGCAACAAAAGTGAAAATTAATACAACAAAATGTAATCGAAAAGATGTTTAATAAAATATAAAATGTAATTAGAAAAAACATTCAATTCAATATGATTTTACCATCTTATAAATATACTTACAAATAGATGAAATGCAATATGTTTAGAAGTTTATTATTTTTTTGCACTATCTGTAAAGGTTTACTAAGGTGTTTGATAATATTGATTTAAGTTATGAAATAATTAATGAGTTATAAATAAGGAGGAATTAACATGGACGATTCAAGAAGAAGAATGAGTTCTAAGGCATTAATGCTTATGACATTTACTGCTGTATTCTCATTCAACAGTATAATTAACAATAGTATAAACATAGGACTTGCATCAATACCATCCTATGTATTTGCAACAATATTTTACTTTTTCCCATTCGCACTTATGATTGGGGAGTTCTCATCGGCGAATCAAGATTCAGAGTCAGGAGTTTATAGCTGGATTAAAACAGCGTTAGGAGAAAAATGGGCATTCTTAGGATCTTGGGCATATTTCTTTGTTAATTTATTTTTCTTCACATCATTATTACCACAAACTTTAATATATGCTTCATATACTTTCCTAGGAAGAAATATATTTCAAGGAAGTAATATGACAGTTATTATATCAATTGTATCAATAGTACTGTTTTGGGTTTCAACGTATGTATCTACAAAAGGTGTAGATTGGATATCTAAAATAACTAATATATCTGGAGTAGCTAGAATAGTAATTGGTATTGGATTTATAGTTTTAGCATTTGGAGTAACTTTTGTGTTAGGAGAAAGTCCAGCTCAAGAATTTACAGGAACTACAGTAGCACCAAAGTTTAATTGGGCATATTTTATGACACTTGCATGGATACTTCAAGCTGTTGGTGGAGCTGAAAGTATTGGAGTTTATGTTAAAGATGTTAAGGGTGGAACAAAATCTTTCGTAAGAACTATGTTATTATCTACAGCTGCAATAGGATTAATTTATAGCTTAGGTTGTGTTGCTGTTGGATTAATAGTCCCTGAATCAACTTTAAGTGGAAATTTCTCAAATGGATTATTTGATTCATTTATTATCTTAGGTAAATATTATGGAATAGGTAATTTTATTACTAATATAGTTGGATTAATAATGCTATTAAGTAGTTTAGGATCACTTGTTATATGGACAGCTGCACCAGCTAAGATACTTTTCTCAGAGATTCCGGAAGGGATTTTAGGAAAATGGATTGCAAAGACAGATAAGCAAGGAACTCCAGTTAATGCATTATATACACAAGCTATTATAGTAACTGTTCTTTTAATAATACCTGCCCTTGGAATAGGATCAATGGATACATTCTTAGAAACTTTAATAAATATGACTGCTGCAACATCACTAATACCAGTATTATTCCTATTAATTGCATATATAGTTTTCAGAATTAAAAAGGATAATATAAAAAGAGATTTCAAACTTGGAAGTAGAAATATAGGTATAGGGGTAGGAGTAATGTTATTAGCATTATTTACACTATCATTTGTAATATCAACAATTCCAGAACCATCAGTAATTATAGATTACCTAAAAGGAGTTCCATTAGCTGAGGGAGTTGCAAATCCAATGTTTGTACTTGGCTATAATATTTTAGGAATAGTATTATTCATGGGAATTGCATTATTCTGTTGGAATAGATATGAGAAGAGGACTAATGCTTCAAATACTATGTATAGAAGAGGTAGAAAATCTAATTTAGTTGCAGAAGAATTAGCAGCAACTAAAAGTAATGATAAAGATAGATAATTTTAGTATACAAAATAATTATTAATTAGATGAAATGGGAGGATTATTATGAAACTTTGGGAAAACATTAATGTTGATGGGATTAATAGATTAGAGGCAAGAAGTTATTTTAGAAGTTTTGATTCAAGAGAAAAGGCAGAAATGAATGAAAATAGATATAGTCATAAATTTAAAAATTTAAATGGTACTTGGAAGTTCTTATTCTTAGATGCACCAGAATATTCACCATTTGGTTTTAGTAATGAAGATTTTAATACAGAAAATTGGGATGATATAATTGTTCCAGGAAATTGGCAGCTACAAGGATATGGAAAGATGCACTATTCAGATTTATGGTATAACTTTCCTATAAATCCACCATATGTGCCAACAGAAAATCCAACAGGAATATATAAGAGAAGCTTTTACATTGATGAGAGTTGGAAGGATAAAAGGGTAATATTACGATTTAATGGTGTAGATTCAGCATTTAATATTTGGATAAATGGAGTAGAAGTCGGCTATAGCAAGGGAGCTAGGCTTTTAACGGAATTTGATGTAACAGATCATATAAGACTTGGAGAAAATCAATGTACAGTTAGAGTTTATCAATGGTCAGATGGAACATATTTAGAAGATCAAGATATGTGGTGGTTAAGTGGAATATTCAGAGATGTTGAATTAATAGGAGAACCAAAGACTGGTATTGAAGATATATATGTAGTTACTGATTTAGACGAAAATTATAATAACTCAGATTTAAAGGTAGATTTAAAGCTTAAATCATTAGACTGCGATACTATTTCTTTTGAGTTAGTAGATAAAAATAATAATAGAGTATTTGAGGAATCAGTTAAAGTTAACAATGAAAAAATAACATTTAATAAAGAAGTGATATCTCCATTAAAGTGGACTGCTGAGACTCCAAATTTATATACATTATTCATAACTGTTATGAAAGATGGAGAAGTAATAGAAGTTATACCTCAAAGAATTGGATTTAGAAAAATAGAAGTTAAAGGTGAAGTTTTCACTGTAAATGGAGTAGCTATAAAGTTTAAAGGTGTAAATAGACATGATTATAACCCTAAAACTGGAAGAGTTGTTACAAGAGAAGAAATCGAAAAAGATATTATTCTAATGAAAGAAAATAATATAAATGCCATAAGAACAGCTCACTATCCAAATCAATATTACTTATATGAATTATGCGATGAGTATGGAATGTACTTAATTGCAGAAACAGATTTAGAATGTCATGGATTTGAATTAACAGGAAATTATAAGTGGATAACTGATGATCCTGCATGGGAATTAGCTTATGTTAAGAGAATGGAAAGAATGGTTGAGATGTTAAAGAATCATCCATCAATAATAATGTGGTCTTTAGGAAATGAATCAGCATTTGGATATAACTTTAAAGCTATGACTGAAAAGACAAAAGAGATTGATCCAACTAGATTAGTACACTATGAAGGTGATTTTGATGCTGAAATAACAGATGTATATAGCACTATGTATACTTGGCTTGAGCATAAGGAAAAGTTACTTATGGATAAAGTTATCAAAGAGAGCAAAAAACCTCATATACTTTGTGAGTACTGCCATGCTATGGGTAATGGACCTGGAAATCTTAAAGAGTACCAAGATTTATTCTATGCACATGATAAGTTACAAGGTGGATTTGTTTGGGAATGGTTTGATCATGGTATAGAAACTATTAGTGAAGGTGGACAAGTTTATTATAGATATGGTGGAGATTTTGGTGATGATCCAAGTAATATCAATTTCTGTATAGATGGACTTATAATGCCAGATAGAACTCCATCTCCAGGATTGCTTGAATATAAGAAAGTAATTGAGCCAGTACACACTGAAGCTGTAGATTTAAATAAGGGAATATTTAAGCTTATAAATAGATACGATTTTAATGATTTAAATATTTTAGATTTAGTATATACAATAGTTGAAGATGATAAGATACTAGAAAGCAAAAAGATAGAACTTCCTTCAATTAAAGCAAGAGATACTAAGGAAATAGCACTTAATTATTCTCTAGATTTTAAGAAGGTTAAAGGTGCTGATTATTATGTAAACTTCTCTTATGTATTAAAAGAAGATACTAAGTGGTCAAAAGCTGGTATTAAACTTGCCACAGCACAATTTAAGTTGCCAATAGACACAGAGATGGTTAAGGTAAAACCACAAGGAGATTTAGAAGTTAAAAAAGATAACTATAGATTAATAGCTGAAGGAGAGGACTTTGAAGTAGAGTTTGATTTAGTTAGAGGTAATATAGTACATGTAATTAAAGATGGATATAAGGTAGTAGAAGAAGGTCCAAAGTTAAACTTCTGGAGGGCTCCAATTGATAATGATATGTATGTAGTTGAAGATTATAAGAAAAAATACTTTATGCATTTAATGCACGAAGTTGTAAAAGAAGTATATTATGATGTAAAAGAAAATAAATTAACTGTTACTGTAAAAGTTGTAAATGGAACAACTAATAGCTCATGGTACTGTGAATCAAGTTATGAATATGTAGTATATCCAACTGGAGATATAGTAGTAAATGTAGAAGGAGTTCCTTCAGGAATGATTGAAAATGCTCCAGATATGTTACCAAGAATAGGGGTTAAACTTAAAGTTAATAAAGAGTGTAGTAATGTAACTTGGAAGGGAAGAGGTCCAGGAGAATCTTATGCAGATACTAAAGAGTGTAACCTTTTTGGAGTATTCAATAAGACAGTAGATGGGATGTTTACAAACTACGTTAAGCCACAAGAAAATGGAAATCGTTCAGACTGTAAGTGGACAAGCTTAGTTAATGGTAAAGGATTAGGATTAATTGCATCTACTGAAAATAAGTTTGATTTTAGTGTGTCTTATTATGAAGATACGGATTTAGAATATGCTAAGCATACAATAGATCTTAAAAAGAGAGATTATTTAATATTAAATATTGATTACAAACAAAATGGTGTTGGAACTAATTCTTGTGGACAAAGTCAATTAGAAAAGTATAGATGTAAGTTTGAACCATTTAAATTATCATTTAAATTAACATCATATAATAATACAGAAGTTTCAGCAGTAGCATTGGGTAGAGAAGTAATAGAAAGACAATAGGTATAAATAGTAGAAGGATAATTTGTTTTTAAGAAATGGGTTTTAAATAAAGTAAAAAAGATAAAGTAAAAAAGAATGAGTCTTAGTGACTCATTCTTTTTCTATTAAATATATTAGAAGTCTGATTGGCCAGTTGTTCTTGGGAATGGGATTACGTCTCTGATATTTGACATACCAGTGATGTACATTATTAATCTTTCAAATCCAAGTCCGTATCCTGAGTGCTTAGTTTCTCCGTACTTTCTAAGCTCTAAGTACCACCAGTAATCTTCTTCGCTTAAGTTAAGTTCTGCCATTCTTTGTTTTAATAAATCAAGTCTTTCTTCTCTTTGGCTACCACCAATTATTTCTCCTATTCCAGGAACTAAAAGGTCCATAGCAGCAACTGTCTTATTATCATCATTCATTCTCATGTAGAATGCTTTTATATCTTTTGGATAATCAGTTACAAATAGTGGTTTTTTGAAATGTTCTTCTGTTAAGAATCTTTCATGTTCTGTTTGAAGATCGATTCCCCATTCAACTGGGTAGTCAAATTTCTTACCACAATTCTTTAAGATTTCAACTGCCTCTGTATAAGTAACTCTAGCAAAGTCTGAGTTTGCAACGTGATTTAATCTTTCAACTAATCCCTTATCGATGAACTTATTGAAGAATTCTATTTCTTCTGGACATTCATTCATTACATATTTAATTACGTAAGTAAGCATTTCTTCTGCAAGCTTCATGTTATCTTCTAAATCAGCAAATGATATTTCAGGTTCAACCATCCAGAATTCTGCTGCATGTCTTGCTGTATTTGAGTTTTCTGCTCTAAATGTTGGTCCAAATGTATAGATATTTCTAAATGCTAATGCATATGATTCACCATTTAATTGTCCTGAAACTGTAAGGTTAGTCTCTTTTCCAAAGAAGTCTTGAGTGTAATCAATTGCGCCTTCTTCAGTTTTAGCAACATCATTTAAATCAAGAGTTGTAACTCTAAACATTTCTCCTGCACCTTCACAGTCACTTCCAGTAAGGATTGGAGTATGAGTATAAACAAACCCCTTATCTTGGAAGAACTTATGGATAGCGAAAGCAGCAACTGATCTTACTCTAAATACTGCTGAGAAAGCATTACTTCTAGGTCTTAAGTGAGCGATTGTTCTTAAGTACTCAAAAGTATGTCTTTTCTTTTGAAGAGGATAATCTGAATCTGACATCCCTTCAATTACGATTTCTTTAGCTTGAATTTCAAATGGTTGTTTTGCATTTGGAGTTTCAACTAAAGTACCAACTACCTTTAATGATGAGCATATTGGAAGTTTTGATATTTCTTTAAAATTATCTAATTTGTTATCAAAAACAATTTGGATATTCTTAAAGAAAGAACCATCATTAACTTCTATGAAACCAAAAGCATTTGAAGCTCTTAAAGTTCTTATCCAACCAGTTATTGATACTTCTTTGTCTAGATAATCTGAAGTATTTCTGTAAATTGACTTTACTAAAGTATTTTTATCCATTATATTACCTCCTGTAATTTTAAAAATCTTTTTTATAAAATAAAAAAACCTTCCATCCCCAAAATTATGGGACGAAAGGATACTATCGCGGTACCACCCAAATTGCTATAAAATTTATAGCCAACTCAAAATTTAGGCACATTTAATTATGCCCTTCTAGAAGTTAACGGTCTAGAAAATTCCGTCTAAGTCTACTAACAATAAATGCTTTCGGTTAGAAACTCAGAGATGTTCTTCAAAATAGGCTTCATATAAGGCTCTCACCATCCCTTACTCGCTAAGATTACGTCCTAAGTTTACTCTTCTCGTCATAGTTATTTTAAAATTAATATTATATTAAATTGATTTTACAATACTTTTCTAACAAATGCAACTTACTTAGCATATATTACTTATATATTAATATTATTAGGAGAGTTTTTATGCGACTTGAGAAGCTTATAATGAAGAAAAATAGCGAGCTTAATGAATTAAAGAACAAACTTTTTTACAGAGGAGAAGAAGATAGGGAGGAAATTTTAGAAGATATCAAAAACGTAATTGAAGACTTAGATATTATATTAGAAGAAGAGAAAAAACTAGATATTAAGGTAGAAGAAAATAGCTTTAGAGGATACATGGGGTATAGAGAATTTAATCAAGAACCTAGTGGTCCTGATAGGGAGTCTAGAGAATTTACTATGATGGATTTAGCAAAATATAACGGGCAAAATGGTGCAGCAGCCTATGTAGCTATAGAGGGAACTGTTTATGATGTAACAGGCATTATGGGATTTGAAGATGGAAATCATTTTGGAGTAAAACCAGGAACAGATGGAACTCAAAGCTTTAGAGAGTGCCATAATGGAGACAGAAGCGTACTTAGAAATTTGAGAAAGGTTGGAGTGTTAAGACAGTAGAAGGTTAAGAATTTAGTAATTTACAATTAACAATGGGGGCTTGTATAAAGTTAATGTCATAGATTAACATTCTATTATATAAGCCTTCATTATAATTGTTAGTTATAGTTATTCTACTCCAGTTTCAAAAGATCTTATTAAAGTTTCTGGAAATTTAAGCATTGTCATATCTTTTATTATTCTTTTAACCTCGTAGCTAATTTCTCTTATTTCAGCTTTTATAGGTCTATTTTTTTCAATATCTAATATACAGTAAGTCGGATTTGGACGACCTATTTTAGGTTTGCCTATACTACCGTCGTTTACAAAAAGCTTGTCCCCAAATTGCTTTATTGATGGTATATGCGTGTGAGCACATACTAATACATCTTCTTTTAAGTTTTTCATAATCTCAGAAGTGTTATCTCCATCTTCTAGCATATATTCATTTATTTTATTTGGACTTCCGTGAACAAATAAAATTTTCTTTCCTTCAAATTCTAATGTAATAGAATTAGGAAGTGAATTTAAATAAAATCTATTTGCTGCCCTAAGTTCTCCTACTGCCCAAGGTAATGAGAAAGAGTTTATACTATTTTCTCTTATAAAAGTATAATTTTCATCTACAACTGAAGCATCATAATTTCCTTTTAGACAAATAATATTTCTTCTTTTTATCATTGCAACAACTTCATTTGGGTGAGGTCCGTATCCTACTAAATCACCTAAGCAAATTATTGTATCTGCTTTTTGATCTTCTATATCTTCTAAAGCTCTCATTAGTGCATAAAGATTTCCGTGTATATCTGAGATTACTGCTATTTTCATGTGTATATCCTCCTAAGTATTTTGTTAATAATATTATAACACTTACATTAATTCATAGGTATTAAATAATGCTTAAGTTGCTATGATTTGTAATTTATTCATAATAGTATATTATAATAAGTAACAAAAGAAATTAATAAACGGAGGGAAGAAGTATGAAAGAAAATAGAATAAAAAAGATCATAAATGAAATGGAAAAGAATAATTTATCACAGATGATAGTATCATCACCATCATCACTTTTCTATTTAACAGGAAAATGGTTCCATCCAGGAAATAGAATGATAGCTTTACTTATTAAATCAAATGGTGATCACAAGTTAGTTATAAATAAGTTATTCCCTGTTGAACAAGATTTAGGGGTAGATTTAGTATGGTATGTAGATACTGAAAATCCAATAGAAATACTATCAAGATATGTTGATAAAGATAAAGAACTTGGAATAGATAAAACTTGGGCATCACATTTCTTATTATCATTAATGGATTTAAATGCAGCTAAAGGGTATAAGAATGCATCACCAATAATAGATAATTTAAGAATGATAAAAGATGAAGAAGAAATAGCAATAATGAAAGAATCATCAAAGAGAAATGATGAAACTATGAAAGATTTATGGAATAACTTAAAAGAAGGAATGACAGAACTAGAATGTGTAGAATTATTAAAAGAATTATATGCTAAAAACGGAGTTCATAAATTCTCATTCGCACCTATCATTGCAGTTTCTCCAAATGGAGCAGATCCACATCATGGAACTGATGACTCAGTACTTAAAAAAGGTCATAGCATAGTAATAGATATGGGTGGAGTTTATAATGATTACTGCTCAGATATGACAAGAACTGTATTCTTTAAAGAAGAGCCATCAGAAGAACATAAAAAGGTATATAACATAGTAAGAGAAGCCAATGAAAGGGCTATTGCTATGATAAAGCCAGGAGTAAAATTCTCAGATATAGATAATGCAGCAAGAAGTTATATTACAGAACAAGGTTATGGAGAATACTTTACTCATAGAACAGGACACTGCATAGGAATAGACTGTCATGACTTCGGTGATGTAAGTGGAGTAAATCATAATGAAGTTAAACCAGGAATGATATTCTCAATAGAACCAGGAATATACTTAAGTGGCGATATTGGAGTTAGAATAGAAGATCTAGTTTTAGTTACTGAAGATGGATGCGAAAGATTAAATAAAGTAACTAAAGAATTAACCGTTATAAAATAATAAGGTAGGAGGAATTATTTTTATAATAGTTCCTCTATTAAATTTAGGGTGAGTTATGGGAAGAATAATAGTAATTTTTACTACTATAATTGCTATTTGTGCACTTTTTAGTAGCAAAGAAAATAATGTTAGAGCAATCAATATATTAAAGAACTTGTTTATAGAAATAAACTCTACATATTTAGATTTATTTAAAGAGAAATCTAAGATTACAAGATGGCTTCAAGGGTCATTCTTTATATTTGCTGAAATAATGACGATAGTAGGTGCATTAGGTGTAGCGCTTAGAAGTATAGATAATGAAATAAGCAAAAGAACATTTTTAATTCCAGTACTTATAATAGTGATTGTTTTAGCAGTCCATTTAGCCATAGGATATTTATTACTTGTATTAACCAATATACAACTTTTTTTTACTAAAATAGATAATCGAAATTTAAAAACAAAACTTTTAATAGCGTATTTTATTATAAGTACATATTTCTTTACATTAGTGATGTTTCCGGATGATTTTGAGCATTCTTATACTATAGGGATATTAGGGCTTATAATATCTTATTATTTAAATATGAATGTATTAATAAAAATTATAAGAAACCCTAAAGATGTACATAGCAAAAAGAAAGCAAGAAGAACTGGAAAGCAAAGAAATAGTGTAGTTGTAGCTTCAATTCTACTTTTAATTATGATTGTTTTAAATTTATTTTTAGCAGTTAATTTAATAAATAGTGGAGTTCCTGGATCATTTTCAAATAATCCATCAAATTTTGATTTATTCTATTATACTATAGTTACTTTTACAACAGTTGGATATGGAGATATAGTTCCATTAAGCATAGCAGCAAAAGTAGTGACAGTAATAATATCAATAACAAGCGTTGTATGCTTAACAGTATTTTTAAGTAGTGTAATAACAGGTTCAGATGATAATAAAAGATAAGCGATAAAAAGCTAAAAGATGATTAATAATTATCTTTTAGCTTTTTTATTTAAAAATTTGTTTATTTATGAGAACATTTTAATACATAAAGTTATCTAATAAATAGTTACGTAACTACATAGGGGTTTACTTGGAGGTGAAATGGTGCAATTAGCTATATTAAAAAAAGAGAGGTTAGTTAGAAAGGCTAAAAGTGGGGAAAAAGATGCTTTTAGTGAACTTATACGTGAAAATAAACTATCACTTTATAAGGTTGCAAGAGGAATGCTTAAGAGAGAATGTGATATTGAAGATGCAATTCAAAATACCATAATGAAAGCTTTTGAAAGTATAAATAACCTAAGAAATAATGATTACTTTAAAACCTGGCTTATTAGAATACTTATAAATGAATGTAATATTATTTTGAGAAATAATAAAAGGGAAAACTTAGTTGATATATCAGAAGGTTTTAATGAGTTAAGTCATGATGATAAATATGAAAATTTAGATATAACAAATGCAGTAAATATGTTAGAGATCGATCTTAGAGAAGTGGTTGTGCTTTATTATTTTGAAGATTTTAAGCAGAAGGATATTGCAGATATATTAAGTGTAAAAGAGGGGACAGTTAGGACTAGGCTTCTTAGGGCTAAAAAGAAATTAAAAGAAACTTTGGGCGAAAGGGAGTAGATTTTATTATGGATAACTTTGATAAAAAATTAAAAAATAGAATAAATAATGAAATTAAAGATATACCAGAAGATTTAGATAAAAAGATAGAAGAATTATTAGGTGATAAGAAGAAAAATAATAGATGGAAAAGAACAGTTGCTGCTGCAGTTATAGGATTCATAGTGTTTTCAGGCTTTGGAGTAACCTTTACAAGTTATGCAACTGGAAGAGATTTTAAAGATATAGTTTATTCATTTCTAGGATTTAATGATAATTATAATAAATATGCTACAGGACTTAATGAAGCGCAAAGTAGTGAAGGAATGAAAGTAACTATAACAAGCGTTGTATTTGATGGATATAAGATTAATATTTCTTATAAGATTGAAACTAATGAAGATAAGCAGCATTTAATAGATACTAAAGGATTTAATCTTCAAACAAATAATTTGGGTGAGACCACAATAAAAATAAATAATAAAAAAGTAAGTGCTTCATCAGGTGAGTTCTGGAATTTCGATGAAGAAGGAAATCAAATTGGAGTGCTTAGTTATGATGTAGATGAAGGCTGGTTAGACGATATGTTAAGCACTAATATATCAAAAAAACTTCTAGATAATAATATATCAAAAGAATTCATAGGTAAAAATGCTAAAGATTTTAATATAGAAATAGATATAAATAAAGATATAGATGGAAAAGAAGCGAATTGGAAGTTTAAGATTCCTATATCTAATGAAAAATTAAGAGCAGATACTAAAGAGTATAAAGTGAATAAGACTGAAAACGGAATAAATCTAGAATCAATAATAGTAACTCCATTATCTATATATGTAAAAGGAAATTTAAGTAAAGAGTATGAAGGATTAAAAATTATATTAGAAGATAATAAAGGTGAAAAATATAATTCTATGTCTTCAAGTATTTATGGAGACTCTAGAAAGTACAAATTTAGATTTGAATTTAATAATGAAATAAAAGATTTAAAAGATATTAAGGTTAAGGTCTTATATAATAATGAAGAGCTTAAAAATCTAGAAAGTAAATTAAATATAGAATAAAAAAGAGTGCTTGAAATATTTCAAGCACTCTTTAAAGTCATATATTATATTGAGAATAGGATACCAGCAATTGTTCCTGTTAAACAAGTTGCAAGTGCACCACCTAATAATGCTTTAAATCCTAACTTTGCAATTAAACCTTTCTTTTCTGGAGCTAAAGCACCGATACCACCAATTTGGATGGCAACTGAGCTAATGTTAGCAAATCCACATAAAGCATAAGTTAATATAAGTATTGTCTTAGGTTGTAATGTTCCAGCTGCAATATACTTAGATAATTCTGAGTAAGCAACAAATTCATTAATCATAACCTTTTGACCAAGTAAGCTACCAGCAGTTCCTAAATCGCTAACTGGTATACCCATTGCAAATGTTAAAGGTGAGAAAATCTTACCTAAAATCCATTGGAAACTAAGGTCTGGGAAACCTACAAGTCCACCAAGGCTAGCTAATATGTAGTTAAGTAAAGCGATAAGTGCAACGAATGCTAAAAGCATAGCAGCAACATTTAATGCAAGCCCTAATCCTTCGCTTGCTCCGTTAGCAGCAGCCTCAACAACGTTTGATGCAGTTTGTTCTATTTCAATATCTGTAGTATTTTTTGTCTTTGGTTCTTCAGTTTCTGGTACTAATATTTTAGCTAATATAAGACCAGCTGGAGCAGCCATTATACTTGCAGCAAGTAAGTCACCAGCGTTAACTCCCATAGCTACGTATCCAGCCATAACACCACCAGCAACTGTTGCCATACCACCAACCATGATAGCCATAAGTTCTGACTTAGTCATGTCTTTTATAAATGGTTTAACAAGAAGTGGCGCTTCTGTTTGACCTAAGAATATATTACCAACGGCACTTAATGTTTCAGCACCTGATGTTCCAAGTAACTTACAAAGTCCCTTAGCTATTATTTTAACTATAAATTGCATGATACCTAAGTAGTAAAGTATTCCCATTAATGCTGAGAAGAAGATAATTGTTGGAAGTACTTGAAGTGCAAATATTGATCCAAAAGTATCTTGGTTCATTAAGTTACCGAATAAGAACTTTGAACCTTCAAGTGTAAAGTCAAGTAATTTAGTTATTGCTTTACTACAAAAATCAAAGAATGCTCTACCAGCTGGTACTTTTAGTATTAATAGTGCGAATACTACTTGTAATCCGATACCAATCCCAACTAAACGCCAGTTAATTTTCTTTCTGTTATCTGAGAATAGTACAGCTATTCCAATAATTGCAGCGACTCCTAATAATCCTATAAATCTACTCAATGTTATTTCTCCTTTGTTTGTAAAATTTAGTCATTTGTACTCTAGCTTTTCTATAATCTTTTGATTATTTCTCTAGTTAAAGTCATAAAGCTATCTCTAGCCTTAGTTGAAGTTTCTATAACTTCTTCGTGGTTAAGTGGTTGTTCTAAAATTCCAGCTGCCATATTTGTTAGGCATGAGATCCCTAAAACTTCAATGCCAGAATGATTGGCTACAATTACTTCTGGTGCAGTAGACATTCCTACAGCATCACTGCCCATAAATCTTACCATTCTAATTTCGGCCGGAGTTTCATAAGTAGGCCCACTAAACATAGTATAAACTCCTTCTTTTATGTCTATTCTTAAATCTTTTGCAGTATTTTTTGCAAGGTCTCTAAGATGTGGCTTATAAGCTGTAGACATATCAGGGAATCTTGGGCCAAAGTCGTCTAAATTTCTTCCAATTAAAGGATTTGCACCGGATAAGTTAATTTGATCACTAATGATCATTAAGTCACCAGGCTTAAAGTCAGTATTAACTGCTCCAGCTGCATTGGTAACGATTAACTTTTGGATTCCTAAAAGGTGCATTACTCTAACTGGAAATGTTACCTCTTGCATTGAATATCCTTCGTAATAATGGAATCTTCCTTGCATTGCAACAACAACTTTTCCTTCAAGTTTTCCTATAACTAGACGGCCAGCATGACCTTCTACAGTGGATACAGGGAAATTTGGTAATTCTTCATATGGATAAAATTCAGGTTCTTCAATTAAATCAGCTAAAGATCCTAAACCAGATCCAAGGATAAGACCAATTTCAGGTTTATATTTACTTTTTGAAAGTATATAATCTGAAGTAGTCTTTACAGTGTTTGATAAATCCATTCTAATCACCCCTATTAATATTTTGTTTTAATTTCTACTTTTTATTTATAGCAGAAAGCATAGCTGTTCATTTTATCATATTAAATTATAGAATAAAATTAAGTAAATTTAAATACAAAAATTAAATTTTAGCGAAATAAATAAAAAAATGACGAATATAACCCAAATAGTATCTAAATGAATATATTAGTATATACTATTTCTACAGGAAGGTGGATAAAAATAATATTTATAACATTTATTACAATAATAATATTAATAGTTTTAGATATTATCATTACTCCTTACAGGAGCAAAGGGAAAAAAAGCGATGTAATAGTAGTGTTAGGATGCAATTTAAATAGTTTTTTTATGAACCAAAGAATTGAAAAAACAATTGAGTTATACAAAAAGGATATTGCACATCACATTATTGTAACTGGAAAAGGAAAAGGAAAAATAACAGAAGGCTTAGGTATGAAAAAGAGACTTGTAGAATTGGGGATACCTAGTAAATGCATATATGTAGAAGAAAGAGCTATGAACACCTATGAGAATTTAAGGTTTTCAAAAAGTATAATGGATATAAATAATTTCAAAAGTGTGGTTATCGTTTCTGATAGCTACCATTTAGCTAGAATAAAAATGATATGTAAAAATATAAAATTAAAAGCAACTTTTGAAGGCAAAGATTGTAGTTATTATGGGAAATACGAAATAATTGCTATTATAAGAGAAATTCCTGCATACCTTAAAGATTTTGTTATAAGTTTTATTCATTATAAGATGAAAAAAAGTGGCTAAATAGCCACTTTTTTAATTATTTTTCTAAGAACTTTTCTCCAACTATAACAACATCTCCGGCACCTACTGTTAATAACATGTCGCCAGAATTTATATGCTCTTTTACATATTCTACAGCTTCATCATGAGAGTGGACATTAGTACATTTAACTCCAGTAGCTCTTATAGCCTCTCCTAATTCATCAGAAGAAACAAGACCAGTATCTTTCTCTCTTGCAGCATAGATGTCCATTAATACTAGTTCATCTGTATCATTAAATGCTGTCGTGAATTCATCAAATAATGTTTTTGTTCTAGTATAAGTATGTGGTTGGAAAACACAGAATGTCTTTCCGTGAGGTATTTTTTTAGCTGTATTTAGAGTAGCTTTTATTTCAACTGGGTGATGAGCATAATCATCTATTACAGTTACACCATTAGCTTCACCTTTGTATTCAAATCTCTTATGAGCTCCTCTACATTCAGCTAATCCTTCTGCTATATCTTCATATGAAAGTCTAAATATCAAACCAACACAAACGCTAGATAATGCATTTAATACATTATGCTTGCCAGGCATGTTTAAATTAAGATTAAATAATTCTTCTCCATCCTTACAAACTGTAAATGAAGCACATCCCATATTGTTGTATGAAATATTTTTGGCTGTTACATTAGCATTAGAGAAACCATAACTTAATACATTGCAATCAGCTTCTTTTAATATCTTAGCTACATTTTCATCTTCATTATAGCCAATCAAATATCCATCATTAGGAATTAATTTTGAGAATTTCTTAAAAGTCTCAGTAATATGATTTAAATCTCTATAATAGTCAAGATGATCTGCATCTATATTTAGGATTATTCCTATGTATGGGAAGAACTTTAAGAATGATTCTTTATATTCACAAGCTTCAGTTACAAAATATTCGCTGCTTCCTATTCTATAGTTACCACCAATTACATCAACTTCTCCACCAACAAGTATTGTTGGATCTAGCTCAGCTTTAAGAGCTATATTTGTGATCATACTTGTAGTTGTTGTTTTACCATGAGTACCAGCAACTGCTACGTTATACTTATGGCCTTTCATAATATGACCTAAGAATTCAGCTCTATCCATAAGATGAATATTTTTATCCTTAGCTTCTACTATCTCAGGATTATCTTGAGGAATAGCAGCGGTATACACAACTAAATCAACATCTTTAATATTTTCTTTTCTGTGACCTATATGAATTTCTGCACCTTTTGCTTTTAAGCTATTAGTGATGTTTGATTCTTTAGAATCAGAACCTGAAACTTTAAATCCATTATTTAAAAGCACAGCTGCAAGACCGCTCATGCTTATACCACCAATTCCTATAAAGTGAACTTTTTTATTAGTATCTTTTAAAAAATCAAATGACATGAAATCAACCCCTTTTTATTAGTTCATTTATAATTATATACATTTTTAATTAATTGAACACAACAAAACAATTAATAATTAAATATTTTTTAGAAGATAAACCCATATTTAAAAAGAATTTAAAAATAATTAATCTATAAATGGCTAAAAAATATTGCACTAGGATAAAATATAGAATAAAATATGAATATTAAGATGGTAAAAAGTAAAAATAATTCGTGCAATTTCGTACGATTATGGAAAATGTAGGTGATTTTAATGGAAAAGTTGAGTAGAAATAGTAGAGTTGTTGTAATAACAAAAATACTAATGGAAAATCCAAATAAAATTATTGGATTAAATAAATTTTCAGAATTATTAAATGCAGCAAAATCAA
Organism: Clostridium perfringens; assembly: GCA_040144665.1. GTDB lineage: Bacteria > Bacillota > Clostridia > Clostridiales > Clostridiaceae > Clostridium > Clostridium perfringens_A. The sequence goes on along the minus strand of JBBVGE010000379.1, from coordinate 19,163 downwards.
CAATAAGTGAAGATATAGTTATAGTTAGAGAAATATTAGAAAAACTAAAAATGGGGAGAGTAGAGACAATATCAGGTGCAGCTGGAGGTATAAGATACGTTCCTGAGATGAGCCTTGAAAAAGGAAAAGAATTTGCACTAGAATTATGCAATCTTTTAAAAGATGATGGAAGGGTTATACCGGGAAATATAATTTACATGACAGATTTAATGTATAATCCAGAAATAATAAGTAGAGCAGGAACAATACTTTCATCGTGGTTTGAGCAGATGGAGATAGATTATGTAATAACAGTTGAAACTAAGGGTATACCTTTAGCGTATGAAGTTGCTAGAAACTTAGGAGTTCAACTTGTAATTGCAAGAAGAGATAATCAATTTACAGAAGGAACCACTATGACAATAAATTATGTATCAGGAACAAGTGGAAGACTTCAACAAATGTCTCTTTCAAAGAAGTCAATGAAGAGTAATTCAAAATGCGTATTTATTGATGACTTTATGAAAGGTGGCGGAACTGCACTTGGAATAAAGGATCTTTTAAAGGAATTTGATAGTGAACTTGTTGGTATTGGAGTTTTAGTAGATAGTAAAGAAGCGAAGAGAAAGCTTATTGATGAATATGTATCTATAGTAGAACTTCATTCAGTTAGTGAATCATCCATAGTGGATGTTCGTCCATCACAAATATTTGAATAGATTATATGAATTACACCAAAGAGTAAAAAATAAATTATTTTTTTAAAAATATTTCCAAATAAAAAAGGAAATTGCCAACTTATGGAGAATTATAATACCATCAAGGCAACTGGAGGTGTAGTCAAATGCAAATTACAGACGTTAGAATTAGAAAGATAGCTACGGATGGAAAAATGAAAGCAATAGTATCCGTTACTTTTGATGACCAATTTGTGGTTCACGATATTAAGGTTATTGAGGGACAAAATGGATTATTTATCGCTATGCCAAGTAGAAAGACTCCTGATGGAGAGTTTAAGGATATCGCACATCCTATAAACACAGACGCAAGGGAAACAATACAAACAGCTATTCTTGAAGCATATGATAAGGCGTTAACAGAAGACGCAAATGTAGAATAATATTAAGGCTTAAAATAAAAGGGGAATTCCCTTTTATTTTTTTGTTTTAAAGTACTTAGTAATACGAATATTGGAAATTATAAATTGTATATTGTAAGGAAATAATTTATTTAAAAGTTTACAGAGGTTGAAATAGAAGATTGATTGAAATATAATAAAATAGAAATAATTCAATTTAAAGATACAAAACGTAAATAATATATACTATTTATTAAAAAAGTATCATAATAGAGGTGGTAAAGTGTATAAATGTGCATTAATACTTGCAGCTGGTCAAGGAAAGAGAATAAAATCTGATATTCCAAAGGTATTACACAAAGTTTGCGGTAAGGAAATGGTTAATCATGTTATAGATAACATGAGAAAAGCAGAAATAGAAGATGTAAATGTAATAATAGGAAAAGGTGCTGAGTTAGTAAAAGAAGGTACTAAAGATAGAATGGTTTCATATTCCATGCAAGAAGAACAACTAGGAACTGGACACGCAGTTAAGTGTGCAGCAGATTTCTTAAAAGGTAAAAAAGGAACTGTAGTAGTGTTTGCAGGTGACGCACCATTAACAAAAAAAGCCACTATAGAAAACTTAATAAAAGAGCATGAAGAAAATAAGAATGCAGCTACATTATTAAGTGCAATGGTAGAAGATCCAACAGGATACGGAAGAATAATAAGAGATGAAGATGGCTATGTTTTAAAGATAGTTGAACATAAAGATTGTAATGAAGATGAGTTATTAGTTAATGAAATGAATGCAGCTATGTACTGCTTTGATATAGAAGAATTAGTTAATTCATTAGAAAAACTTTCAAATAATAATAATCAAGGAGAATACTATCTTACAGATGTAATTGGTATTCTTAAAGCTGAAGGAAAGAAAATTGGAGCTGTTGTTACAGACTATGAAGATACTATAGGAGTAAACTCAAGAGCACAATTAGCTGAAGCAGAAGAAATATTAAGAAATAGAATAAATGAAGAGCATCTTGATAATGGAGTTACATTAATAGATCCAAAAGCAACTTATATAGGAATAGATGTTAAAATTGGAAAAGATACAATTGTTTATCCGGGAACAATAATAGAGGGAAAAACTATAATTGGATCAGATTGCTTAATTATGCAAAACTGTAGAATTAAAGATAGTAAAATAAATGACGGTGTTACTGTTGAATCATCAGTAATATTAGATAGTGAAATTGGAAATAACACAACAGTTGGACCATTTGCATATATAAGACCTGAAAGCAAAATAGGCTCAAAAGCAAGAATTGGTGATTTCGTAGAAATTAAGAAATCAACTATAGGAAATGGTACTAAGGTATCACATTTAACTTATATTGGAGATGCAGAAGTTGGAGAAGGCTGTAACTTTGGATGTGGAACAGTTGTAGTTAACTATGATGGTAAAGTAAAGAATAAGACAATAATAGGAGATCATAGCTTTATTGGATGTAATACGAATTTAGTTTCGCCAGTAACAGTTTATGATAATACTTATATTGCTGCTGGTTCTACAATAACTAATGATGTTTTAGAAGGAGATCTTGCAATAGCTAGAGCTAAGCAAAAGAACATCAAAGGATGGGTAGAAAAAAAAGGATTAAAGAAGTAGATAATTAAAATTTATATACAATTAAAGAGCTAAAGTTTGAGGAGGTCTTCATTAATTATGTTAAGTCATGTAAAGAATATAAAAATATTCACAGGGAACTCACACCCAGAATTAGCACAAGAGATTGCTAAAATATTAGGACTAAAAGTAGGTGCTGGTGATGTAGGGACTTTTAGTGATGGAGAAATATCAGTAAATATTGGAGAAACTGTAAGAGGGGCTGACGTATTTATAGTACAATCAACTTGTTCACCTGTTAATAATAACTTAATGGAATTATTAATAATGATAGATGCATTTAAGAGAGCATCAGCAGGAAGAATAACAGCAGTTATTCCTTACTATGGATATGCAAGACAAGATAGAAAGGCTAAGTCAAGAGATCCAATAACTGCAAAGTTAGTAGCAGATCTTTTAACTACAGCTGGAGCAGATAGGGTTCTAACAATGGATTTACATGCTGCTCAAATTCAAGGATATTTCAACATACCAGTTGATCACTTAGTTGGTTCACCAATACTTTCAAGATACTTTATAGACAAAGGATTAGCAGACCAAGACGATGTAGTAGTTGTATCACCAGATCTTGGAAGTGTTACAAGAGCTAGAAAGTTTGCAGATAAATTACACGCACCAATAGCAATCATAGATAAAAGAAGACCTAAAGCAAATGTATCTGAAATAATGAATATTATTGGAGATGTTGAAGGAAAGAAATGTATCTTAATAGATGATATGATAGATACAGCTGGAACAATTGCAAATGCAGCAAATGCATTAAAAGATTTAGGAGCTAAAAATGTATATGCTTGTTGTACTCATGGAGTATTATCAGGTCCAGCATTTGAAAGAATAAATAATTCGGCAATAGAAGAACTAGTTATGCTAAACACAATCAAATTACCAGAGGGTGTAGATAAAGAAAAGTTCAAATCAATATCAGTAGCACCATTATTCGCAGAAGCAATCAAAAGAATATATGATGATGAACCAATAAGTAAATTATTTGAATCATAAAATTTTTAATACATAAGATATAAATAAACTATTAAATTTAAAACCTCTAGAAAATTAACTAGAGGTTTTAAATTTTATCAAAATAATGATTTATAGTTAATAATTTGTAACTTTTAGACAAAACTATATTAAAAAGTAACAAAAAATGATAAATTTATAATTGTTAGTTAACTGATAAAATGGGCAGTTAATAATATTAAGCATGGAGGTGCCGAGATGGAAGGCGTTTTAGGAAAAGTATTAATAGTTGATGATGATGAAAATATTTGCGAAGTTATAAATATGTATGTTAAGAGTGCAGGATACGATACAAGAGTTGCACATAATGGAAAAGAAGCAGAAGAGTTATTTTTAGATTATAAACCTGACATAGTATTATTAGATGTTATGATACCAAACATAGATGGAATAGATGTATTAAAATGGGTAAGAAAGGAAGGAACAACTCCTGTAATAATGCTTACAGCTAAAGGAGATACATTTGATAAAGTTTTAGCTTTAGAACTTGGAGCAGACGATTACATAGTTAAACCATTTGAACCAAAGGAATTACTAGCAAGAGTTAAGGCTGTAATGAGAAGATATACAGCAGATAATACAAATAAAGAAGTAATCCAATATAATGATTTAACAATTGATGCTAATTCATATAGAGTTATATATAGAAATAATGAAGTCAAAATGCCACCTAAGGAATTTGAACTATTATATTACTTAGCATGTAATAAAAATAGAGTATTCACAAGAGAACAGTTATTATGCGAAGTTTGGGGATATGATTATCCAGGAGATTCAAGAACTGTTGACGTTCACGTTAAGAGATTAAGAGAAAAGCTTCACACAGGAGATACATGGCAAATAGAAACTGTTTGGGGGGTTGGCTACAAATTCGAGGTGAAATAGATGAAAAAAAATAGCTTAGCTTATAAGCTTATAATAACCTTTACTTTGATTTTAGCCACTACACTTGTAGTAGTTGCAGGAGTATTATCAATATGGTTTAAACAGTATTACTTTGATCAAAAAAAAGAGCAACTTAATAAAGAGAGTACGATTATTGAAAGTGCAGCTATATCATATTTAACTTTAGATAAGAGTTCTAATTTAACTACACTAAAGAATGTAATGGACTTTGTTGGTAAAAGCGTTGATGCAGAAATATTAATTACTGATAATTTAGGATATACATATGCTGTATCTAGTAGCGAACATGAGAATTATAAATTTTCTAATTTAGGAATTCCTAAGGAGGATATGGAAGTTTTAAAACAAGGTAAGGCTATAGAATATGGTAGTATAAAAACTTCAACAAAAAATGATTATGTTTACTTAAAACCAATATTTAATAAGGACTATTTTAGTGGAGTTATAGTTATGGTAATACCTATAGATAGTATGCTTAACCCTATAATAAGAGTTAATGAAGTGATTTGGATTACAGCAATAATTGCTATTATTATGGGTGGTATAGTGCTTTACTTATATAGTAAAAAATCATTAATAGAGCCAATAGATAAAGTGACTACAGCCGCTAGACGATTAGCTAAAGGTGGAGTAGAAGAAAGATTAGATGTAAAAGCAGATAATGAAATAGGTGAACTTGCAGAATCATTTAATATAATGGCGGAGTCACTTCAACAGGTTGATGAGAATAGAAGAGCATTTATATCAAATGTATCTCATGAACTTAGATCACCTATAACATCAATAAAAGGTTTTATATCTGGTATATTAGATGGTGTTATTCCTAGAGATAAGGAAGGATATTATTTAAATATCGTTTATGAAGAAACGGATAGATTATCAAGGCTTATAAATGATTTATTAGATATATCAAGCTTAGAAGCTGGTAAAATGAAGCTTAATAAGCAAGAATTAGATATAAGTAACTTAATAAAGCATACCATTATAAAATTTGAAGGTAAGATAAATGATAAAAGATTAAATGTTGATATTGTTTTAGAAAAAGAACATCAATATGTTATCGGAGATAATGATAAGATAACTCAAGTTATTACAAATTTAATAGATAATGCCGTAAAATATAGCCATGAAAATGGTAAGATAAGAATTAATACTAAATCAAAAGGTGATAAAGTATTTGTAAGTATTTATAATGATGGTGAAACCCTAACAAAAGAACAGTTAGTTAAAATTTGGGATAGATTCTATAAAGCTGATGTTTCTAGAACAAATAAAGTAAGTACAGGACTTGGATTACCAATAGTAAGATTAATACTTACAGAACATGGTGAAGATATTTGGGTTGAAAATTATAAAGATACTGGTGTTATATTTACATTTACTTTAACTAAAAAATAGGTTTTGGTGATGTCTATGAATGATAGTAAAGATAAAAGCGGTACAATAAATATAAAGAGTAAGAAAAAATTTATTACTCGGAAAAATATTTTAATAATATTAGCGGTGTTATTAATAGCGGTCATAACAGGAGTAGTATCAATAAAGTATGTTTTAAGTAAGTTAAATGTGCAACAATTAGATGAAAATAATGATATAAATAATATAAAAACTGAGATTATAACAGAGCAAAACATAAAAAAAGCTATAGGAGAAGTAGCACCATCTTTAGTTAGTATTGGAACGAGTGTAGAAAATTTAGAATCAAATAAGCTACCAAGTACTAATTCAACAGGTGTAATTATTACTAAAAATGGACTTATAGCAACTTCATATAGTAATATAAAGGATTTTAAAAGTATATTTGTAGAGTTACCTTCAAAAGGATTTAAACCAATGAAAGCAATACTTCTAGGATATAACAAAGATGTTGATATAGCATTAATTAAAATATCAGCAAATGACTTAGATCCAATAAAGATAGCCAATGATAAATCGATAAAGGCAGGAAATATAGTTTATGCTATAGGAAATTCAACTAGTGATAGTTATGTAGGGCTTATTACACAAGGTATAATAACATCAACTATTCATAGTGTTAAAGTTGGTAATAGCGATTATACAGCAATTCAAACAAGTGCTATTATGAATGATGAAAATTATGGTGGTGTTCTTTGCAATTCAGATGGAGAACTTATTGGTATAAATAGTAAATATTTAACTAATAAATATAGTAAAGATCATTTATTCTTTTCAACTGGTAGTGAAGCATTAAAAGCTGTTACAAGTGAAATAATAAAAGATTCAGATGTTTTAGGTATGAGAGGATCAGAAGTTGAATTAAGTGATGAGTATAAAAAGGGCTTTTATATTGAAAGTTTAAGTGAAAAAGGAAAGGCTGCACAGGCTGGACTTAAACCTACAGATATAATATTGACAGCTAATAAAAAGCCCATATTATCTTATGAGGATTTAATAATTGTTCTTAAAAATTCTAAAAAAGATAATAAGATAGAACTTAAAATTTTAAGAGATGGTAAGATACAAAAATTATATATGACTATATAGATAGTAAAGAGGCTTTTTTTTAAAGCCTCTTTATTATTGCAAAAATTTAGTATAATATTAAGTAGTATTTGAATAGATGTATGCTTATAGTGAAAAGATTATAGTATATATGTAAAAGTAAACTAGAAAGAGGAGATTATATGTTTTTAATAGTTGGACTTGGAAATCCTGAAACTAAGTATGATAATACTAGACATAATATAGGATTTGAAGCTATAGATTATATAGCTAAAAAGTATAATATAGATATAAATAGGAAAAAATTTAAAGGTGAATATGGAGAAGGATTTATAGGAAGCGAAAAGGTTATTCTTATGAAACCAACTACATATATGAACTTAAGTGGAGAGTGTGTAAGGGAAGTTATAGATTTTTATAAACTTACAAATGAAGATATATTAGTAATATATGATGATATAAGCCTAGATGTTGGGAGAATTAGAATAAGAGAAAAGGGAAGTGCTGGTGGGCATAACGGGATTAAGAGTATAATAGCACATCTTGGAAGTGATGAATTCTCAAGAATTAAAATAGGAGTAGGACAACCTAAGGGAGATTTAGTTAATCATGTATTAGGTAAGTTCTCAAAAGAAGAAAATGAAATTTTAGAGGAGAGTTTAGAAGTTGCAAAACTTGCAACAGATACAATTTTAAAAGAAGATACAAGTTCTGCGATGAATAAATATAATGGATTTAAGGCAAAGAAAAGTATTTAAGGAGGATGTATAACATGAGGTTACAAGGGTTAATGACGCCCTTAATTGAGAGTAGGGAATTTAATGAGATAAGTAATAATATAGATAATAAGAAATTTCCTTCTGCAATATATGGCTTATCTGAATCAGGTAGAACATATTTAATAGATGCTCTATTTGAAAAGTATGATAAACCATTAGTTGTAGTTACTCATAGTGATATTGAGGCGAAAAATTTATATGAAGATTTAAGTTTCTACTCTACAGAAGTTTATTATTTTCCAGTAAGAGAAGTTGTTTTCTATAATATAGATGCAATATCAGGAGATTTAAGGTGGGCTAGGCTTAAGGTTATAAAAGAAATTTTAAATAAAAATAAAAAAATAATAGTAACATCAGTTGAAGCATTTGCAGCAAATTATACTCCGAGAGAATATTATGAAAAGCATAAAATAGAGCTAAATGTAAATGATGAGGTTAATTTCCTTAATATTAGTAAACTACTAATTGAAGGTGGATATGAAAGAGTAGATATGGTAGAAGGCAAGGGAGAATTTGCATTAAGAGGAGGCATACTCGACGTATATCCACCAGATTCAGCATATCCATATAGAGTGGAATTGTTTGGGGATGAAATTGATTCGATAAGAACGTTTAATGTGGAATCTCAAAGAAGTATAGAAAAGGTAAAATCAGTAAAGATTTTTCCGGCTAAGGAAATAATAATAGATGATGATGTTATAAGTTATGCTAAAGAAAGTTTAGAAAATGAGCTAAGTAAAGCTTTAGAAAGCAATAAAGACAAAGAGGTTAGAGAAAAGATTTCTGAAACTATAAGTAGAAATATGGAAAGCTTGCTTCAAACCTATAGTTTTGAAACTATTGATTCATATCTACCATTCTTCTATGAAAAGTTAGAGAGTTTATTTGATTATTTTAAAGGATACAATTTTATAATAGATGACACAACAAGAGTGCTTGGGAAACTAGAAGGAACTTATACTGAATTTAGGGAGAACTTTTCAATATTTCTTCAAAAGGGGAACATACTTCCAAAACATTCAGAATTATTAATTGATTATGATAAAGTAATAGATGAATTTGATAAATGTAATTTAATAACTTTAGATACATTTCCAAAGAGTAGGGATATATTTAGACCGCACTCTACTACTAACATATCTCAACTAACACTTCATAATTATCAAGGACAACTAGATTTATTAATTGATGATATTAAAGATAAGAAGAATAAAGGATTTAAGACACTAATACTTTCAGGTACAAGGACGAGAGGTGAAAGATTAGTCGATACTTTAAGAGATAGGGATATAGAAAGTGTTTATAGAGATACTGTAGATAGTATACAAGATGGAGAAGTTGTTATAACCTTTGGTAATCTTTTAAAAGGATTTGAATATCCAAATGAAAAAGTTTGTATAATATCAGATAAAGAAATTTTTGGTGAAGCTAAAAGAAAATTACCAAAGAAGAGAAAGCAAAGAAAAGGAGTATCAAAGATAAACTCCTTTGCAGAGCTTAAAATAGGCGACTATGTTGTTCATGTAAACCATGGAGTTGGAGTATATAAAGGTATAAAGCAAATAGAGGTATCAGGAAATACTAGAGATTATTTAGATATAGTATATCAAAAAGGTGATAAACTTTATGTACCAGTTGAACAGCTTGATTTAATACAGAAGTATATAGGTAGTGAGGGAAAGACTCCTAAGGTTAATAAATTAGGAGGAACTGAGTGGCAAAAGGCAAAGAATAAAGTTAGAAGTTCTATAAATGAAATAGCAAAAGATTTAGTGAAACTTTATGCAACAAGAGCTACATTAAAAGGTTATAAATTTAGTAAAGATACAGAATGGCAAAGACAGTTTGAGGATGAATTCCCTTATGATGAAACTCCAGATCAACTTACATCTCTTGAAGAGATTAAGAAGGATATGGAATCACAAAAATCTATGGATAGACTTCTTTGTGGTGATGTTGGATACGGTAAAACAGAAGTAGCTGTAAGGGCAGCATTTAAGGCTGTTATGGATGGAAAACAAGTGGCATTTTTAGTACCAACAACAATACTTGCAGAACAACATTATAAGAATATGGTTAAGAGATTTTCAGATTTCCCTATAAAAATAGATATGATAAGTAGGTTTAGAACTGCTAAGCAACAGAAAGCTACTATACAAGCTACTAAAGAAGGAAATGTTGATATTCTTATAGGAACTCATAAGCTTGTAGCTAAAGATATACAATTTAAGGACTTAGGACTTCTTATCATTGATGAGGAGCAAAGGTTTGGTGTTAAGCAGAAAGAAAAAATAAAAGAGATTAAAAAGAATGTTGATGTATTAACGCTTAGTGCAACACCAATTCCAAGAACTCTTCATATGTCTCTAACAGGAGCTCGTGATATTTCGGTAATAGAGACTCCGCCTGAAGAGAGGTATCCTGTGCAAACATATGTTATAGAGCAAAATGATCAGCTTATAAGAGATGCAATACTTAGAGAAATGAATAGAGGCGGTCAAGTTTTCTTTGTTTATAATAGAGTAGAAAGCATTGAAAGTATGGCAAACTATATTAAGGAATTAGTTCCTGAAAGTAGGATAACATTCGCTCATGGAAGAATGACAGAAAGACAGCTTGAAACAGAAATGATGGCTTTTTCGGATAAGGAGTATGATGTTTTAGTATGTACTACTATTATTGAAACGGGTATTGATATTCCAAATGTAAATACAATAATAGTTTATGATGCAGATAAAATGGGACTTTCACAACTTTATCAGCTAAGAGGAAGAGTTGGAAGATCTAATAAAATAGCTTATGCATATCTTTTATATACTAAAGATAAGGTACTAACAGAAGTTGCTGAAAAGAGACTTAAAGCGTTAAAAGATTTCACAGAACTTGGATCAGGTTTTAAGATAGCTATGAGGGATTTAGAGATAAGAGGAGCTGGAAATATGATGGGATCAGCTCAGCATGGTCATATGGCTACTATAGGTTATGATTTATATTGTAGAATGCTAGAAGACACAATAAAGCTTGTTAAAGGTGAAATTACAAAGGAACCTGTTGAAACAACTGTTGATATTAAGGTAGACGCATATATACCAGAAAGCTTCATAAAGGATGAGAATCAAAAGATTGAAGTATATAAGAAGATTGCTGCAATTGAAAGCTATGATGAATACATGGAAATTAAGGATGAACTTGAAGATAGATATTCAGATATTCCTGATTCAGTTTATAATTTAATGGATATAGCTTATATAAAGAGTAAGGCTAGAGAGCTTAATATAGAAGAAATAAAAGAAACTCCAAAGGGTATATTCTTCAAGTTTGCAGAAGGTGATAAAGAATACGAAAAGGTATTTAAAGTTTTATTAGAAAAATACAAAAATAATGTTATACTTAAATTTGGAAATAACCCAGAATTTGAATTTAAGCAAAATAGTGTAAAAAAAGAAGAAACTTTACCATTCTTTAAGGATATGTTAAACAATATTATAAAAGTAATAAATACTTAAAAGTTAAATAATTGAATTGAGGTTATAATATTGTTATACTTAAAATATGTGAATTTTTAGCAATCAAATCGTTATAAAATAAAATTAGTAAAGTGAGGGAAAAAACGTGGGTAAGATTAAAAAATTAGTAGCTTTAGGATTAGTTGCTATGGCTAGTATGTCATTTGTAGGATGTAAGATGATACAAAAGACTCCAGAAGCAATACAAAAAGAAACATTAGCTAAAGTTGGAGATCAAAAGGTAACAAGACAAGACTTAACAGATGCAATGACATATTATTATAATCAATACGAACAACAATATGGAAAAGATTATAGAAATAATGAACAAGTGAAGGCTCAATTATTAGCTCAAGAGAAACAAATGTTAGAGAGTCTAGTAGATACAAAAGTAATAGTACAAGAAGCTGAAAAGAATAAATGGGTTCCTGAAAAAGAAAAGTTAGATAAGGAAGTTAATGAACAATTCGAAAAAATGAAAAGTGCTTATAAAACTGAAGAAGAATTCAAGAAAGCATATGAGCAAAGTGGTCTTAAAGATGAAGATGCGGTTAAAGCAATGCTAAAGGAAAATATAATAGTAAAAGATGCTGTTAATAATCATATATATAAAGATTTAAAAGTTAGTGATGCTGATGTTAAGAAATATTATGATGAAAACAAAGATTCATTTAAACAAGAAGCTGGAGCTACGATATATAATATAGTTCTTCCAGATGAAAAGACAGCAGAAAAAGTAAGAAAAGAAATTTTAGATAAATCAACAACATTTGAAAAGATGGCTGCAAAGTATAATACTGATAGTACTAAAGCCACTGGCGGTTCATTAGGTTATGTTCCTTATAATTCAGATAAATACTTACCTGAGTTTATGAGTACTGCTAAGAAGCTTAAAGCGGGTGAGATATCACAACCTGTAAAAACTCAATATGGATATCACTTAATAAAAGTAGAAAATATTATGAAGAAGCCGGGTATACTGCCATTTGATTATGTAAAGGGCAGTATAAAAGATGAGTTATTAAGTTCAGAGCAAGATAAGGCTTATACTGAAACTATTAAAAAATGGAAAGATGAAATTGGAGTTAAGTTATACGAAGATAGACTTCAATAACATAAATTTAAAGAACACCTAATTATTAGGTGTTCTTTTTCTTTTAAAGATTGGTTATATGTGTATAAAATTTCTATCTAGTCAAATAATAATAGTGCTACTAATTTTAACAGTATTTTATTAAGGAGGTTAATTATAAATGAAAGCTACAGGAATTGTAAGACGTATTGATGATTTAGGTAGAGTTGTTATACCAAAAGAAATAAGAAGAACTTTAAGAATTAGAGAAGGAGATCCACTTGAAATATTCACAGATAGAGAAGGTGGAGTAATCCTTAAGAAGTACTCTCCAATTGGAGAACTTACAGATTTCTCAAAGGAATATGCTGAAAGTTTACAACAAGCTATTGGACATATAATTTTAATAAGCGATAAAGATGCATTTATATCAGCAAGTGGTGTGCCTAAGAAAGATTACATAGATAGAAAAATAAGCAACGAACTTGAAGCTGTTATGGAAGGTAGAAAGCCAGTATTGCTTGGAGAAGGAAATCAAAAGTTAATTCCATTACATAGTGATGAAGAAGTAGAAGGAATGACATCACAAGTAGTAGCACCTATAATTGCAGAAGGTGATGCAATTGGAGCTGTTATTATCCTATCAAAACAATCAGGAGAGAAGATGGGTGAATTAGAACTTAAATTAGCTGAAACAGCTGCAGCTTTCTTAGGAAAGCAAATGGAACAATAAAAAAATATTTTTTATTAAGTAAAACATAAAATAAAAGTAATAATACCTCTAAACTTACAATAATAATTATTAGTAAAAGAAAAGTTTGGAGGTATTTTATGAAGAAACAATCCCTAATAAAGGGTAGTATAATATTGGGTGTTGCTGGAATACTAGCAAAATTCCTTGGTGTATTTTTTAGATGGCCTCTTATAATGCTTATAGGTGATGAAGGAATTGGTCTTTATCAAATGTCATTTCCTTTATATATGTTTTTTGTGGCCATAGCATCAGGAATACCAGTTGCTATCTCTAAAATAGTTTCAGAAAATAATGCTATGGGTGATATAGAAGGAAGCTTTAAGGTTGTAAAAGGATCTACCTACATGATGCTTATATTAGGTGCTGGAACAACATTCTTTTTATTCTTCTTTGCAAGACCTATAATTAATTTTCTAAAATGGGACATGAAAGCATATTATTCATTAATAGGTATATCATTTGCACCACTTATAATTTCTATTATGACAATATTTAGAGGATTCTTTCAAGGGCTTCAAAATATGACTCCATCTGCAACATCACAGGTATTAGAGCAGATAGGAAGAGTAGTTTTTGGAGTTGGACTAGCAGTTTTATTTCTTCCTAAGGGAATAGAATTTGCAGCTGGTGGAGCGGCGTTTGGGGCAGCAGCTGGTGGAATATTAGGTGGAGGATATCTTTACATTAAGTATTTACTTATAAAGAGAAGTTATGGAATTAAAAAAGTAAAAAGTGATCCTGTTATTATGAGTAAAATACTTAAAATTGCTATTCCTATATCATTAGGAGCTACTGTTGGAACAATAATGAATCTTATTGATTCTATATTCATTCCACAAAAGCTATTAGAGTCAGGTTTTACGACACAGGAGTCTACTATACTTTATGCACAGCTTACAGGAAAGGCCTCAGTTATAGTAAATATACCAATGACTCTTTCTATGGCACTTTCTATTTCATTAATTCCAATAATAGCAGAGCAGTTTATTTTAAGAAGAACTAGAGACGTTGAAAATAAGGTTAATTTAGCAATTAGGATTTCTACAGTAATATCAATACCGTGTATGTTTGGTATGTTTTTTATGGCAGAGCCGATAATGAAGCTTATATTCCCAGGCAGATATGAGGGATTTGAAATACTTAGATATTTATCTATTACAGTGCCCTTTGTAATTTTAACTCAGACTACAACGTCTATATTACAAGGGGTAGGAAAGTATATACTTCCGGTTGTAAATCTCTTTATAGGGTGTGCTATAAAGCTTATATTGACACTTGTGTTAGTTCCAATGCCTAAATTTAATATATATGGAGCTGTAATAGCAAGTATTGCAGCTTATGTAATAACGACAATTTTAAATATAATATTATTGAAAATGAATTTAAAAACAAGGATTAGAGTTAATAATAATATAATAAAGCCTATAATTGCATCAGTAATAATGACATTAGCAGTTTTATTTAGCTATAAAGTGATTTTAAATTATACAATGAGTAATGGGGTATCTTGCTTATTATCAGTATTTTTAGGTATTATAATATATATGGCTTCAATCATTTGTATGAGAGTATTTGATGTTGAAGAAGTAAAGAGCAGATTTTCTAAAAAATAAACAGATAAAAGGAGAAATACCTAATGATTAAAATTATTGGTTTAGGACCTGGAGCTAGTGATGCTCTTACAGTAGGTGCACTAAGAGTATTAGAAGAGAGTAACAATATTTATTTTAGAACAGAAATTCACCCAACAGCTGATTTTATAAGAGAAAGAAATATAAAATTTAAAACATATGATCATTTTTATAATAGTGGAGAAAGTTTTGATGAAGTTTATAAAAATATAGCTGAAGATTTAATTAAAGTTTATAAAGAGACAGGAAACGTTGTATATGCAGTTCCGGGACATCCATTAGTTGCGGAAAAGTCAGTATCTAACCTTATGGAACTTTGTAATAAAGAAAAGATAGAATATGATATCCTGCCAGCTGTTAGCTTTATTGATGCGATGATGGATAGACTTAAAATAGATCCTATTGAAGGGCTTAAAGTTATAGACGCCTTTGATATAAACAATCAAATAATGGATAAAAGAATAGGAACTATAATAACACAAGTATATAATCCATTTATTGCATCAGAGGTTAAACTTAAGTTATTAGAGTGCTATGATGATGATACTAAAATAATTTATGTAAGAGCAGCAGGAATTGAAGGTTTAGAGAGCATAAGAGAGATTCCTTTATATGAACTAGACATGCAAGAAGATATAGATTATTTAACATCTGTATATATTCCTAAGGATTTAAACAATAAAAAGGATATAAATGATCTAATAAACTTAATAGATATATTAAGAGGAGATGAAGGATGTCCTTGGGACAGAGAGCAAACTCATGAGAGTATAAAAAATGGTATAGTTGAAGAAAGTTATGAAGTTAAAGATGCAATAGAAAAAGATGATGATAATGCATTAATAGAGGAGCTTGGAGATGTATTATTACATGTAATATTCCATTCATCAATAGGAAAAGAAGATGGATATTTTGATTTTAGTGATATAGTAGAAGGAATTTATACTAAGATGGTAGATAGACATCCACATATATTTAAGGATAAGAACGCTTTTGATTCAGAAGAAGTTGTTCAAAACTGGGATGAAATAAAGAAAGAAGAAAAAGGATTTGAAACAGTAACGGATGAACTAAGAGGTGTTGCAAATGCTCTTCCAGCTTTAATCAGAGCACATAAGATTCAAAATAAAGCTAGAAAAGTTGGATTTGATTGGGATAATGTAGAGGATGCATCAAAAAAAGTAATAGAAGAATTAAATGAAGTTTTAGATGTATATAATACAGAAGATAAGGGAAAGATAACAGAAGAAGTTGGGGATTTATTGTTTGCATGTGTAAATGTAGCAAGATTTCTAAATGTTGATGAAGAAGAAGCGTTAAACAAAACAACTGATAAATTTATAAGACGATTTAGTTATATAGAAGAACAAGCAATTGTCGCTAGAAAAAATTTAAGAGATATGTCTCTTGAAGAAATGGATAAACTTTGGAATGAGGCTAAAAAACGAGAAAATAATTAGATTTAGAAGGATTTTCAAGGTTTTTAGAGAATATAATTAAGTAATAAATTCTATACTTCCAAATTATTGTATTAGATTTGCTTTTTTTTACATAAATATATAAATATTTATATATTCAGTATAGACGAGAGTAGAAAGTAATAATATAATAAGATAATGTAAGTGTAGTACATAAAGAATTAGTTAGTACTATAAATATGTAACTAGTTATTTAAGGAGGATGTAATTGTGAATAAAGCAGAATTAATTACTAGTATGGCTGAAAAGTCAAAGTTAACTAAAAAAGATGCAGAAGTAGCTTTAAAAGCATTTATAGAAAGTGTTGAAGAAGCTTTAGAAAATGGTGAAAGAGTTCAATTAGTTGGATTCGGAACTTTCGAAACTAGAGAAAGAGCAGCTAGAGAAGGAAGAAACCCAAGAACTAAAGAAACTATAAAGATTCCAGCATCAACTGTTCCAGTATTCAAAGCTGGTAAAGAATTTAAAGAAAAAGTTAATAAGTAATTTTTTGAACCCGAGGAGACTCGGGTTCTTTTATAAAATTGAATTTTAATTTAAATATCAGATGTAATATATCCATCACTAAAGAGTGATGGATATAAATTTAAAAAAAGAAGGTGGCTTTGTATGAGATTAGACAAGTATTTAAAAGTTTCAAGACTTATAAAGAGAAGAACTATTGCTAAAGAAGCATGCGAAAGTGAAAGAGTTTCTATAAATGGTAAAGTAGCAAAGTCAGGAACTCAAGTAAAGGAAGGCGACATAATAGAGATTACATTTGCAAATAGATCATTACGTGCTGAAGTTTTAAATATAGTTGAGCATGTGAAAAAAGAAGATGCAAAGGATATGTATAAGATATTAGAGGGTGCAGAGATAGAATAATTTCATAATAATCTTTAAAGACATCAATTTAAGAATATAGAAATTAATAATTACATATATTTCTTAATAGGAGTAATGTCTAAAGGAGATTATATATGGAAAGGAAATCTGATAACATACAATCCTGTAAAAGCAATATGGAGCTAGAGAATAGAAAGAAGCTCTCATTAACAGGCGTTGACGAAGTGATGAGTTTTGATGATGAAAAGATAGTACTTAATACTATCCTTGGAAAGCTTAAAATTAATGGTCAAGGACTTAAGATGAATAAACTGGATGTTAAAAATGGGGATGTAATAATTGAGGGATATATTATAAGCATGATTTATAGTGGTAAAGTAAAGAAAAAACGAAAAAAAATAAACTTTAAAAAGCTTATAAGTAGGTAAAGATATGCCATTAGAGTTAGAAGTTCAATTTAATATTGTATTTTATGCATTAGCTGCTGGATTTATTTTAGGAATTTTTTTCGACATATATAGGATATTAAGAGGGAAAAAAGGACATAAAATAATAGTTGTGATACAAGATGTTCTATTTTGGATTTTATCAGCATTAGCTATATTTACATTTTTGCTTTACACAAACTATGCTTTTCTAGGACCATATGTTTATTTATGTATGGGAGTATCTTTATTTATATATCTAAAACTGTTTAGTAAAGCAGTATATAAACTAGAGAATATAGTTTTTCATGGAACTAGAACAGTGGCTAGAAGAAGCTATAAAAATGCAAGTTATCCCCTAAGAATCATTTGGTCAAAGATTAATAATAAAAACTAATTTTAAATAAAAGCTAAATATAATTAAAAATAACTTGAATTAAGAGTTCAGAGTGTTTAAAATATATTTATAGAATTTAAAAAATGAGGTACTATGGATGATAAAGAAGATAAAAGGGAAGAATTTGATAATCTTAGTACTATGCCTTGTTTTTTTACTTAGTTTTGTTAGACAAGAAAGAGCTATAAAAAGAATACAAGATACTATAGCTCAGAAGCATACAGAATTAGAAAAGCTGAAGGAAAAAAACAAGCAGCTTGAAGAGGAAGTTAAAAGTGCTAATTCTGATGAGTACATTGAGACCTTAGCTAGAGAAAGACTTAAAATGGTTAAGCCAGGAGAACAAGTCGTAAATGATACAAAAGGTGACTCAGAGTCTGGAAAGTAGGTTATTATTAATAATAACATATATATTTTATTTAAATTAAGGAGGAGTCTTTTAAACATGACCTTAGAGGCAGGAAACATATTAGAGGGTACAGTGGTAAATATCACTAATTTCGGAGCTTTCGTAGAATTAGAAGGCGGAAAAACAGGTCTAGTTCATATATCAGAAGTAGCAGATTCTTTTGTAAAGGACATAAGACAACATTTAAAAGAACAAGATAAAGTGAAGGTAAAAGTTATATCAATTGATGATAACGGAAAAATAAGCTTATCAATAAAACAGGCTGAAACTAAACCAAAAAAATCAGTTAGACCAGCTGAATTTGATTGGGCAAGTGAAAAGAAAAAAGCTGGCGGAAATTTCGAAGATAAAATTTCTAAGTTCTTAAAGGATAGTGAAGAAAGAATGCAAGATGTTAAAAAACATCAAGACTTTAAGAG
The DNA here is from genome assembly GCA_040144665.1 of Clostridium perfringens. Taxonomy (GTDB): domain Bacteria; phylum Bacillota; class Clostridia; order Clostridiales; family Clostridiaceae; genus Clostridium; species Clostridium perfringens_A. The sequence continues at coordinate 350 of JBBVGE010000379.1, read as the reverse complement.
TAAGAACAGCAAAAAATCATTCTAAAATACACGACATCATATAAATTTAATATATAAATCTATATAATAAAAAGCTTTTAGATAATTAAACTGGAGGCTTTTTATTATTTTTATATAAATATTTTTGAATGTATTATAATAAGAAGTGTAAATTAATAAGGAATAAATATCTTCTGAAAGCAAGTTAAATAGCCGATTTGTATTAATTCGAAAAATAAAAATCATATTAATACAAAAAAGTTTAAAATATATGTTGACAGTATTATGAGTATACTATATAATAACTATTGTCGTCAGGAAATGACAGAGAGAAAAACGCATGCCGAAGTGGCGGAACTGGCAGACGCACA
>JBBVGE010000378.1:0-274 GCA_040144665.1 Clostridium perfringens | reverse complement strand
GAATTAGCTGAAGATGATGATGAAATCGAAGTATTAGAAGTTAACATGGAAGGTACTGAAGATTCAACAACAGAAGAAGCTAAAGAGGAAAAAGGGGAAGCATACATCCCAGCAGAAGAAATTGATGAAGAAATAGACTATGAAAACATAGACTTATTAGACTTCACAAGTGATTTAGACATAGAAGATGATTTTAACTAGGATATAAAGTGTTCCCTTGCTCATGAGAGTAAGGGGATACTTAAAAATTCACATTAAACTATGAAGGGAGGAC
>JBBVGE010000377.1:0-5539 GCA_040144665.1 Clostridium perfringens | reverse complement strand
ACCAGCTACAGGATTTGAGAATACTGGTATGATGGCGGTTGCTTCAATATTACTTGCATTAGGAGTAGGATTATTTATCTATGGTAAAAAAAGAAAAGTAAAAATTAAATAAAATCTTGAGCCCTATAATGTAATTCATAAATAAGAGTAGTTATAGGGCTCTTATATTAATTTTTTAGGGGAGGGAGTTTTTTTGAAATCTAAATTTAACAGAAGGTTAGTTTCATTAATAGCCTTTAGTGTATTTACTTCAAGTTTTGCTACAATTACATCAAATGCTACAGATACAGGGGGAAGCAAGGTAATAGTAGAACAAGACCTAACTAAAGTTAAAATTGGGAATAGTAATATAGAAAGAGAATTTTCAATAAAAGATAATAAGGTCTTAACTACAGAAATAAACAATAAAAGAGCAAATAAAATATTTAAACCAGGAGAAGGATCAGAAGAATTTGTAATTAATATATTATCGGAGAAAGCTAATAATTGGAAGGTAGTAGAAACAAGTAGTGAGGAGACTAAATCAGAAAATGGAGCAGCAGCTAATGCTATAGATGGTGATCCATCAACTATATGGCATACTAAATACAATGGAGGAGTAGACGCATACCCGCATTATATAACTATTGATTTAGGTGAAGAAAAAGATCTTGAAGGGTTTTCATATCTTCCAAGACCATCTGGAAGTAATGGGAATATAAAAGATTATGAGTTTTATGTAAGTAATGATTTTGAAAACTTTGGAGAGGCTATAAGCAAAGGGGAATTTAAATATAATGGAAATGAAAAGATAGAAGTAAAGTTTGATAATTCTATTAAAGGAAGATATATAAAATTAATAGCAAAGAGTGCAGTTAATGGACAGAATTTTGCAGCTTGCTCTGAATTAGGTGTAATAGAAGTAGGAAGGTCAGAAGAAAAAACTACAATTAATACATCAGATTTAACTTTAGAAAATGTATTTGTTGAAGAAGCTTCGAATAAAAATGGGAAAAAGATAAAGTTTGATTTTGAACCTTTTGATTATCATGGAGATAAATGGGATATAGACATGAATGTAGTTATGGAAGATGGAGACCACTTCATGAGAAAATATCTTGAGGTTAAAGTTGATAATAAAAATGCCACTATAGATAATATAAATTTAGAAAATCTTATATTAGGTGGAGATGTAGAACAAAGGTGGTCAAGACCTAATATGGATCCAGCATTTATATCAAGTTATCACATTGCATTAGGACAACCTATTTATGTAAACGGTTTGTTTGTGGGTTCTGAGTTTCCTGTAACAGATAATAGAATAGTTACTGAAAATAGTAAGGAATTGGCTCAAATAAAATATTTTTCAGGAAAATCTTTTGGCGATTTAGAGAAGACTAAAGACGGTAAGTTTGTAACATGGCAAACTGTAGTTGGAGCAGCTAGAAGCTTAGATCAATCAGTTATACAATCAGATTTTTTCAGTTATATAGATACAATTTCAACAAGAACTGATTTTAGAAAGCAGTATAATTCATGGTATGATCACATGATGAATATAACAGCGGAAAATATAGAAGGATCTTTCTATGAAATAGAAAAGGGACTATCTAAATTTGGTGTTGAACCGGTAGATTCTTATGTTGTTGATGATGGTTGGAATAATTATGACGGAGAGTTTTGGAGTTTCAATAGTAAATTTCCAAATGAATTATATGATTCAACAGAATTAACAGAAAAATTTTCATCAAATTTTGGATTATGGCTTGGACCTAGAGGAGGATATAACTATAATTCAAAGTTTGGACAACAAATGGAGGCAGCTGGAACTGGAGGATTTAATCCTGCATCACATGATATTTGCACAGGACATCCTAAGTATTTAGAAAATCTACAAAATTTATTTATTGATTATATGAATAAGTTTGACATTAATTATTGGAAGCTTGATGGATTTAATTTAAGCCCATGTCCAGATAAAAACCATGGACATGTTACTGGTGGACCTAATGGTATGTATTTTACTACGGAACATTGGGAAAGGTGGATTCCGATATTTGGCAAGATGAGAGAGTCAAGAAAAGAACAAGGAAAAGATTTATTTATAAATATGACTTGCTATGCAAATCCAAGTCCATGGTTCTTGCAATGGGTAAATACAGTATGGCTACAAAATAGTAATGATGTAGGATTTAGTGGACCAGAAGTTGAGGGTTCTATGATGGATGCTATGCTTACTTATAGAGATGATAGATATTTTGACTTTGTAAATACGAGACAATTCCAGTTCCCTCTAGCTAATATATATAATCATGATCCTATATATGGGAATACTAACGTGCATGGTGGCAAAACTGTCAAAATGAATACAGAGCAGTTTGAAAAATATTTATATATGATGATGACAAGAGGAACCGCATTTTGGGAGCTATATTATAGTTATAATTTAATGGATGATGATAAATGGATGATAAATTCAGAAGTATTAAAATGGGGAGAAGAAAACTTTAATGTTTTAAGAAATGCAAAGTTAATTGGTGAAACACCTAAAAATGGAAATGTATATGGATATTCAGCTTGGGATGGAGGAGATGGAATAATATCTCTTAGGAATCCTTCAAGTGAAACAAAAACATTTAAATTTACTTTAGATAGAATAATTGGAGTTGGAGAAAGTGCCTCAAATTTAAAGAAAACTACTATCTATCCATATGGGGTCCTAGAAGATAATAAAGCTTATAATTATGGAGATGAAATAACTGTTACTTTAGAGCCAAATGAAATTAAAGTATGGCAATTTGGCAGTGGTGATAGAACTTCAGCTAATATAGAGAATATAAAAGCTATAGAAAATAATAAAATTACAGTAGAATTTAATGAAAGAGTTTTAGGAAATAAGATAAACTATTCTATAGAAGGTAATAATATAGTTGATGCAAAGGTTATGAAAGACCATAGAACCGTTTTATTAGAGCTTGAAAAAGCTTTAAATAAGAATGAGGTATATACTATGGATATAAAAGAGGTATCAGATTTAGCTGGTAATACTACAAGTATTAAACAAGAGTTTAAGTTCTTTGAGGATAATAAAATAATTGAAATTAAAGGAAAAGAAGATTTGAAAAATAGTGAAGATGTTATTGAAGGTATTGGACCATCACAAAATATTAAATCTCTAGTCTTAGATAAAAAGGGATATGAAGTAAATAGCAATAACTCATTTGCTGGTATATCAGATTTTGGAATATCTATGATTTTAAAAACAACTGATAAAAATACTACTTTAATTTCTCAAGGAGATGAATATTCGCTAAGAATAAATGGAGATGGAAAGCTTGAGTTTACTTCAAAAGGTGTTAAAGTAACGTCTAAAGGAGTAGTAAATAATAATTCATGGAATAATATAACGGCAGTAAGAGAAAAAAATGGAATGATTAAATTATATTTAAATGGATTACTTGATAGTTCAAAGTATGATGAAAGCAAGAGAAAAGAATTTATTAATAACGATTCTATAGTAATTGGTAGTAATGATTTTACTGGATCAGTTTCAAATGTTGTTATTAGAAATACAGCCCTTGCTTTTGATGAAGTTAAAAGGGATGCAGAATCAATTCCGACTGGAGAGTTTAAAATAAAAGAAGAAGCAACTACAACTTTAGTTGGAGTAGTGCCAGAGTTTCCAAAGAAGGTAACCTTAAACTATGAAAATGGTGCTAAAGTAGAAGTAGGGGTTATCTGGGATGAAGTAAGTAAGGATGACTTTAAAACTAAAGGTGAAGTTATAGTGTCAGGAACAATAGTTGGAGTTGAAGAAAAGGCTGTCTTAAAGGTTACGGTATTAGAAAGTATTCCTAATGATGAATTTAATAAATCAGATTTAGAAAATATTTGGGAAATAGAGAGAGAAGTTTCGGATAAATGGAGTTTATCCAATAATAAGGGATATTTAACCATTTATGGAACTAATGGATATAATGATAATACAGATAGAAATGACAATGATAATATATTTATGCAAAATAGATATTCAGAAGATTATGTAATAACAACAAAACTTTCAGGTAATCCAACAGCAGGTTACCAATCAGCAGGATTGATTTCGTATGTTAATAGTGATAATTATATAAGAATTGCTAGAAAAAATGTGGGTAAAAATATATTAAGCTTTACTTATGAAGTAAATGGAAGTGCAAAACATATAGAAATAGATGATCCAGTTAATGGAGAAGATGTATATTTAGCACTTGAAAAAGAAGGTAATAATTATACTTCATATTATAGTGAAGATGGAACCACATGGAATAAAATATCAAGAGATGATGTTGCAACAGTTGAAGTGAATCTTGGAGAGCATAAAGTAGGATTATATGCAACTAATGGAACCGGACCAGAATATATTGCTAAGTTCGATTATTTTAGATATTTACCTTATTCACCAAGTACTATAATAGAATCTATTGACAAGATTAATTTAGAATTAAATGTTGACGATATAATACCAAAGTTTATGAATACTAAATTAAATTTAGCAGATGGAAGTAAAAAAGATGTATTAGTTCAATTAAATGATATTAATGATAATATTAATAACACTCCAGGAGTCTATAGTTTAAAGGCAAGTATTCTAGGAACAGATTTAACTGTAGATGTAAAACTAACTATTAAAGAAGCAACAATTTCTGTAGAATCAATTACTTTAAATAAAGAAAATGAGACTTTAGAAATAGGTGAATCTATGAAACTTGAAGCAAAAGTATTGCCAGAGAATGCAACAAATAAAAATGTAATATGGAGTTCAAGCAATGAAAAAGTTGTTACTGTTAAAGATGGAATTATTGCTGGGGTTAGTAGTGGAGAAGCTATAATTACTGCAATATCAGAAGATAGTGCATATATGGCGTCTTGTAATATAAAAGTTAATGAGAAGGTTATAAATGTTAGTTCAGTAACTTTGAATAAAACAGATGTTTCATTAAAGATTAAGGAAACAATTAGTTTAGAGGCAAAAGTATTGCCAGAAAATGCAACAAATAAAAATGTAGCATGGTCATCAAGTAATGAGAATGTTGCTATGGTATCTAATGGAGTGGTAACAGTAATAAACTCAGGAGAAGCAATAATAACAGCAACAACAGTAGATGGAAACTTAAAAGCAACATGTAAAATAGTAGTTTTAAAGGATACTATAGTACCAGAAAAGGTTAATAAAACTAAATTACAAGAAAAGGTAGAAGAAGCTAATAAGATAAATAAGAATGAATATAGAGAAGATGGTGTCAAAAATTTTGAGAAAGCTTTAGATAATGCAAAAAGAGTATTAGAAAATGAAAATAATGAAGTAACTCAAAAAGAAGTAGACGATGCATTAGAATTATTAGATAAATCTATAAAAGAACTCGTAAAGAAGGAAGAAGATAAGCCAGGTGATTATAATAAACCCAATAAACCAGATAATTCAGTAAAACCAAATAAACCCAATAATAATGGTCAAAATAGGCCAAACAAACCAAGCAATCCAACAACACCAGGAATAAATAATGGATCAGGAAATGTAGGT
>JBBVGE010000376.1:0-272 GCA_040144665.1 Clostridium perfringens | reverse complement strand
TACTTACAAACTGGCTTAAATGCGTCATTTGTTGTTATTCCTAAATTATAGGACTGTTCTATCTGTTGAAGTACAGGATCTGGTTGTCTTGTAGCAAATGAATCTCCTGGTAATAGTAATAATGGTATATTATTCACTGTTGCTGTAGCTGCTGCAGTAACCATATTAGCAGCTCCAGGGCCAACTGAACTTGAACAAGCTATTATTTTTCTACGATTGTTTTGTTTTGCGAAAGCTGTTGAAACATGAGCCATACCTTGCTCATTTCTTCC
>JBBVGE010000375.1:0-2553 GCA_040144665.1 Clostridium perfringens | reverse complement strand
TGGCCCTTCTGGTCCACATGGTCCTTCTGGTCCTATTTCCCCTTGTGGTCCTGTTGGCCCTTGAATACCTTCTGGTCCACATGGTCCTTCTGGTCCCATTGGTCCACATGGTCCCATTTCTCCTTGTGGTCCTTCTTCTCCCGGATCCCCTTGTTCTCCTTTTGGTCCTTGTGATCCTCTTGGTCCTGTTGGTCCTATTGGTCCTTGTGGTCCCATTGGTCCTGCTGGTCCACATGGTCCCATTTCTCCTTGTGGTCCTATTGGTCCTCTTGGTCCTGCTTCCCCTGTTGGTCCTTGTAACCCTCTATTACCCATAGGTCCTACTGGTCCCATTTCTCCTTCCGGACCACATGGTCCTTCTTCTCCTCTTGGTCCTTGTGGCCCTGTTGGCCCTACTTCACCTTTGCACCCCATTGGTCCTTGTGGTCCTTGTGGTCCTCTTGGCCCTCTTGGTCCTGGTATGCAAGATGAACACTCATCTTTACAACTTATACTTAGTGTTGGTCCATTATTACCTCTTGAAGATGAGAATATAACTTCCCCTTCATCCTTAGAGGATACTACTATTGTAATACCATTATTTTCAATTTCGCCTTTAATCCATAACTTAACAAGTTCAGTTACATTAATACTTATATATCTACATTCACACCTATCATCAATAAATATATTTTTTCTAAATCCTTTAGCTTTAGGAGCATTTTTATAATTAACATCACAAACATCATAATCATCTAAATTATATAGAATATCTATACATACTCCGCTACTCTTACATGGATTAACTTTTTTTACATAAATATTAAGTTCAGCTTCCTCAACCTTACATCCACACAAACATTCTAATAAATCAAATTTTATAAGAGAATTATTGCAATCACATATGCACTTATCATCCTTTGAAACTACAAGAACTTTTTCTCTTGAAAAATTCTTATTTGGATGCTTAGAAGAAACAAAAGTATCATCTTTAGTCTTGATATTTTTATTACTCAAAAAATCACCGCCTTTTAATAGTCATTACATTATATTCTTATTTTTTTACTTTGCTAACATAAATGGTGATTTTTTGACATTTTTATATATCAAAATTTAAAGTTTTCTTTAACTTCTTAGGTTTTAAATTTCTTCTTTCCATCTCTCGAGTTAAATATTTTCTATTATATTCAACCTTATCTTTTGGCGCTAAATATAAATCTGATAATTCGTTATAATAATAAGATTTTTCTATATTTCCAATGATTGAATAATATACACAAAGTTCTAGTGCAGGATACCATGTTGAATATATATTGTTATTAAATCCCATATTGTTTTTATCTTCATCTAGATTCATTGCAGCCTTTAGATAAATTGCTCCTTCTTCATGCATACCTTTACCTTTAAAACACTCTGCAAGTAAGCAAAGCATCTCACTATTTGGAGAGTATTTCTTGAAAGAATTAAAAATTAATTCTATCTTTTCATCATTACTTCCTCCTGACAAACTAAGAAGTCTAACTAAATTTATAGTCCCTCTTTTAAAATCCTCTGACCATAAATCCTCTTTAGCTAAAACTTCTTTATATTTTATTATTGCATCATCATATAATCCATTATCATAAAGCTCATTTGCATAGTAGAAAAGATCTCTTGTTGTAAATTCCTCTCCATTTTGTTCCATTTCCTTAAATATTAAAAGATTTCTATTAGTATGAGCTTTTTGTTTATCATGATTTATTGTTATATCACTTTGAATTATGTTTCCATAAACATTCAAAAACTCATGGACTCTTCCAACCCACCTGTAATTTTTTTCTCTTTTAACTAATCTATTTCTTTTAAGAGAATAAGTTGTTTTTCCTTCTGAATCTCTAACTAGTGAGTAATTCATCATTACGGAATCAACACTATTATCTAGCTTTTCTTTCAAATCACTTAACATATTTATATTTTCTTCATCAATAAAATCATCAGCATCAAGCCACATTATATATTCTTTACTTGCCTTACTAAATGCATAATTTCTTGCCTTTTCAAAACTATCTTCCCACTTAAAGTCATATATTTTAGAGCCAAATGATTTTGCTATCTCCTTTGTATTATCTGCAGAACCTGTATCTACAATTACAATTTCATCTACAATATCACTGACACATCCTAGGCATCTCCCTAATGTTTTCTCTTCATCTTTTACTATCATACATAAACTTATTGTTATCATCTAAAATTCACCTCTACAAAAACTATAATTTCACCTATTATATTGTATAAGTGTATTTTATAATGGTGATAACAACTTTCATTTAGATACTCATATATACATCTATTATGTAAAGACTCCATAATATATTTTTACAACTAAATACCTAATGTAATTATCAAACTTATTCCTTTAATAATTACATTTAAAATATAATAATGGAATATTATAAAAAATACCTAGAGAATCAAATTCTCTAGGTATTTTACGTAAGCTATATTTGTGAATATTAAGCGAAGTATCTATCTAATAATCCCTTAAATGCTCTACCGTGTCTAGCTTCATCTTTACACATTTCATGAACTGTATCA